>NZ_CAUQUN010000006.1:0-77713 GCF_963521425.1 uncultured Granulicatella sp. | reverse complement strand
GTGTGATAACAGAAAAAGGTGAACCAGAAGTACGACCAGAATTACCAGAAGGTGTTGTAATAGAAAAAGGCGAGCCAGAGGTACTCCAAAGTTTACCAAAGAGTGCTTTAATTAATAAATGGATTTATGATGAGAAACATCAAAAATGGTTCTATTTCCAACAAGATGGACAAGCTGCTAAAAACACATGGAAAGACGACTATTACTTGAAAAAAGATGGTACGATGGCAAAAAATGAATGGATTTATGACCTTCATTATGCTTCATGGTACTACTTAAAACAAGATGGTAAATATGCTAGAAATGAGTGGCTTCATTATAAGAATCAATGGTATTATTTAGATAATACAGGAGCGATGGAAACAGGATGGGTAAAAGTATCTAATCAATGGTATTATTTAGATAATACAGGAGCGATGGAAACAGGATGGGTAAAAGTATCTAATCAATGGTATTATTTAAGTAGTACAGGAGCGATGGAAACAGGATGGGTAAAAGTATCAAACCAATGGTATTATTTAAGTAGTACAGGAGCAATGGAAATAGGATGGATAAAAGTATCTAATCAATGGTATTATTTAAGTAATACAGGAGCAATGGAAACAGGATGGGTTCAAGTGAAGAGTTCTTGGTATTACTTGAATAAATCTGGAGCATTATTAACAAATACAGTGACACCAGATGGTTATAGAGTTAATCGTGATGGTGTTTGGGTTAAATAAAATTAATATGACTTCCTGTAAGTAGAGGAGGACGCAAGCAGCCTCGCAAAAGCGAATCTCATAGCTTAGCTACTGCGGGAAGTCTATGTGTTTGCCTTGTTTAATACTAATACGTATATAAATATGATTTCCCTCAAAGTGGAACAAACTGTGCCACTTTGAGGGAGTTCTTTTTCCACGACATAGAGACATTTTATTAGAATTTTATGTAATTATGAGTAAATAAAGAGAAAAAGATTAAAAAATTTGCTTTATTTTTAATTTATGATAGAATGATTTCGACATAAGGAGATGAGAACTTTATGTGGAATAAGAAATATTTGGAGGAATGAGATGAAGAAAAAGAATTGGTTATATGTAACAACAGCAGCAACAGTATTAGCTTTAGCAGCATGTAGTTCTAATAAAGAAACAACAGCTACTAAAACACCTCTAGGAACACAAACAAAGTTTGCAACAGAATCAGTCAATGATGCAGAAGCTATTAAAGGTGGAACATTAAAATATGCTTTAGTAGCATCTTCTGGTTTTAAAGGTGTATTTATTGATGAATTAGCACAAGATTCATTAGATTCAACAATTAGTTCACAAATTGACGCAAGCATTTTTGAATTTGATGAGAATAGACAGTTAACAAATACTGGTTTAGCAAGTCTTGATTTTGATATTGAAGGTAAAGCAGTCACTGTTACATTAAATTCTAAAGATTATAAATGGTCAGACGGTCAACCTGTAACGATTGATGACTATATCTTCACTTATCAATCAATTGGTCATAAAGATTACACAGGTTCTCGTTATAATAGTAAATATGAAAATGTAGTAGGAATGAAAGAATTCCATGAAGGCAAAGCAGATTCAGTATCAGGATTGGAAAAAATCGATGACTACTCTGTAAAAATCCACTTCAAGGAAATGCGTCCTTCTATGAAATTAGCAGGTGGAGCATTAAGTGCGTATATTATGCCAAAACATATTTTCTCTACTATTCCAGTTGCAGAATGGGATAAGAGTGAATATGTACGTGGAACTAAATTCGTTGGTTTAGGTGCATTTAAGTTAGAATCGATTATTCCTGGCGAATCTGTAACATTAGTTCCTAATGAACATTACTACAAAGGTCGTGCAAAATTAGATAAAGTAGTAATGGAAATTGTATCTCCAGATAATATCGTTTCAGAAATGAAAGCAGGTAAATATGATATCGCTGAGATGCCAAATGCTCAATATGAATCTTATAAAGATTTAACAAATGTGAACTTAGTAAGTACATTTAAATCTTCATTTGAATACGTAGCTTTCCACTTAGGAAAATTTGATAAAGCAAGTGGTAAAAATATTACTGATCCAAATGCGAAAATGAGTGACCCAGTATTACGTCAAGCAATTGCTTATGCATTAGATATGGATACAGTTGGTGAAAGTTTATATCATGGCTTACAACGTGGAACAAATTCGATTATTATTCCATTCTTCAAAGATGTATATAATGCAGAACAAGAAGGATTTAAATATAATCCAGAAAAAGCAAAACAAATGTTAGAAGAAGCTGGATATAAAGATGTTGATGGTGATGGAATTCGTGAAAATAAAGATGGTTCTCCATTAAGTATTACATTTGCAGCACGTACTCGTGATGATGCAAATGAATCATTAATTCAACAATACTTATTATGGTGGAAAGAAATTGGATTAGATGTTCAATTATATACTGGACGTACTATTGAATCGAATAACTTCTATGAAAAAGTTCAAACAGATGATCCAGAAATTGATATGTTTGCAGCTGGTTGGGGAACAGGATTTGACCCAAATCCATCAAACTTATTTGGTGAAACTGCTAAATTTAACTTTGCTCGCTTTGTAAGTGAAAAAGGAAATAGTATTATGAATAACATTAGTTCAACAGAAGCATTTGATGATGCTAAAAATGTTGAATTCTATAAAGAATGGCAACAATACGTTCATGATGAAGCATTTATCTTCCCAACATTAGTAGGGGACTTAGTAACTGCCGTTAATAAACGTGTGAAATATTATGATACAAAGATTGGAACAAGCAATTCAAAATCAGCATTGTATCAAATAGAAGTAGTATCAGATACTCAAGTTAAATAGTAAAATTTTTATGAAGACTTTTCCCATGGATATTCCCATGAGAAAAGTCTTTTTAAGTTAAAAATGAGATAAAATGAAAATAAATTAAAAAAAGATTAAAAAATGCTTGCAAAATCCAAATTTTATGTTAATATAATAACATCTTAATTAAAAAATGAATTTTTAAAGAAGATTTTATTAAGGAGAGATGAAAATGATGAAAAGAAAATGGCTTTGGTTACCAACTGCTGCAGTAGCTTTAACATTAGCAGCTTGCGGTTCAAAAACAACAACAACTAAAACAACAACTGAGGGAGCAGACAAAACAAAATTTGTTTCTGAAGTAACTCATGATGGTGAACCAATTAAAGGTGGAACATTAAAATATGCGATTGTTTCAGCTTCACCCATTAATGGACTATTCATTGATGAATTAGCTTCTGATACAACAGATTCATCTGTAGCAGGAATGATTGACGAATCAATGTTTGAATATGATGATAATCGTAAATTAGTGAACTCAGGATTAGCTTCTATTTCATTTGATGTAGAAGGAAAAACAGCAACTGTTAAATTAAACTCTCAAGACTATAAATGGTCAGATGGAGAAAAATTTACAATCGATGACTATATTTTCACTTATGAAGGAATTGGTCACAAAGACTATACTGGTGTACGTTATGATGGAGATTTCAAAAACATTGAAGGAATGGATGAATACCACAAAGGTAAAGCTTCAAGCATCTCTGGTTTAGAAAAATTAGATGACTACACAGTGAAAATTCACTATAAAGAAATGACACCTTCAATGCAATTAGCAGGTGGTTCAGTAAGTAGTTATGTTATGCCAAAACATGTATTCTCTAAAATTCCTGTAGCTGAATGGGAACAAAGTGATGCAGTTCGTGGTAAATCTAACGTTGGTCTAGGGGCGTATACAATTGAAACAATGGTGCCTGGTGAATCAGTAACATTTGTACCAAACACTAATTATTATAAAGGTCGTTCAAACCTTGATAAAGTTGTAATGGAAGTTGTATCTCCAGATAGCATTGTTTCAGAAATGAAAGCTGGTAAATATGATATTGCAAGTATGCCATCAGCTCAATATGATTCATTTAAAGATTTAACAAATGTAACTTTCGTAAGTTCATTACAATCACAATATGAATATATTGGATTTAAACTTGGTAAATGGGATAAAGAACAAGGTAAAAATATTGTAGATCCAAATGCTAAAATGAGTGATGTAGCTTTACGTCAAGCGATTGCTTATGCGATTGATCCAGATACAGCTGGTAAAAACTTATATAATGGATTACAACATGGAACAAACTCAATTATCATTCCATTCTTCCAAGATATTTATAACAAAGATCAAGAAGGATTTGATTATAACCCAGAAAAAGCTAAGAAATTATTAGATGATGCTGGTTATAAAGATGTAGATGGTGATGGATTACGTGAAAATAAAGATGGTTCTAAACTAAAAATCAACTTTGCTGCTCGTACTCGTGACGATGCAAATGAATCATTAATTCAACAATATCTATTATGGTGGAAAGAAGTTGGATTAGATGTTCAGTTATATACTGGACGTACATTAGAAGTGAACAACTTCTATGATAAAGTTGAAGCAGATGACCCTGAAATTGATATGTTTGCTGCTGGATGGGCAACAGGTTATGATCCAAACCCATCAGGATTATTCGGTGAAGATGCTAAATTCAATATGCAACGTTACACAAGTGCTGAAGGAAATGCTCTAATTGAGAAAATTTCTTCAAATGAAGCATTTGATGATGCTAAAAATATTCAATTCTATAAAGAATGGCAAAAATATGTACACGATCAAGCGTTTATTTTCCCAACACTTACTGGTGAAAGTGTAACTGCTGTTAACAAACGTGTGAAATACTACGATAAAAAAATCGGTTCAAACCACGATGAATCTTCTATGATTAAATTGCAATTAACTGCAAATGAACCTGTAAAATAAGCCCACGTTTTTTCTCGACTCAATGAAAAAGATTGAGTCGAGTTTTTTTGTTAGGGGCGAGCCATGTTAGTTTCTGTTGTAGATTACGACGCTAGCAGCCTCGCTTGTGCGAGTCTCATAGTTTAGTTACAGAATGATATTGTCATGGCTATTTTTGTACAAGCATTTCATATGAGATTTTCATATGAAGAGATGAAGAGTTAATTAGAATTTGGGAAGAATTAATTGTAAGCGCTTGAAACAAAAAGGGAGTGTGCTAAAATAATAGTGATAAAAATAAACCAAAAAGGGTGGAAAATCATGAAAAAACAAAGCAAGGCAATCTTATCCTCACTTGCAGTAGTTGCTGTTTTAGGTGCATGTTCTCCAAAAAACTCTACAGATGGGGCGAATGACTCAAACGCAAAGGATAGAACATTTGCAAAGGAAGTTACTCATGAAGGAACACCAATAAAAGGCGGAACATTAAAATATGCCATCGTAAGTGCATCTCCTTTTAATGGACTTTTTATTGATGAATTAGCTTCAGATTCAACAGATACTGCACTAGCAGGTTATGTTGATGGAACAATGTTTGAACATGACGAAAATCGTAAGCTAGTGAACTCTGGTTTAGCATCACTTGAATTTGATGTTCCGGGAAAAACTGTGAAGGTAACATTGAATTCTAAAGATTATAAATGGTCTGATGGACAACCAGTTACCATTGATGACTATATTTTTACTTATGAAGGAATTGGTTATAAAGATTATACAGGGATTCGTTATGATGCGAATTACAAAAATATCGAAGGAATGGAAGAGTTTCATAATGGTGAATCGTCTAGTATTTCTGGACTAGAAAAAATTGATGATTATTCAGTAAAAATTCATTATAAAGAAATGACACCATCTATGAAGCTAGCAGGTGGACCAATCAGTCCTTATATTATGCCGAAGCATATTTTTTCAACCATTCCTGTAAAAGATTGGGAACAAAGTGATTATGTTCGTGGAACAAAAGTAGTAGGATTAGGTGCATTCACTATCGAATCAATCGTTCCTGGTGAATCAGTAACTTATAAAGCAAATGAATACTATTATAAAGGAAGACCAAAATTAGATAAGGTAGTAGCAGAACTTGTCTCTCCAGATAGTATTGTTTCTGAAATGAAGGCAGGAAAATATGATATTGCTTCAATGCCAAGAGCTCAATTTGATACTTATAAAGATTTAACGAATGTGACTTTATTAGGTAGCGAAGATTCTGCTTATGAATATATTGCATTTCAATTAGGAAAATGGGATGACTCAATTAGTAAAAATGTGATGAATCCAAATGCAAAAATGTCTGACCCAGTTTTACGTCAAGCCATTGCTTATGCATTAGATATCGACCAAGCAGGAAAGAGTTTATACAATGGATTACAACGTGGAACGAATTCTTTAATTATTCCATTCTTTAAAGATGTATATAATAAAGATCAAGAAGGCTTTGCTTATAATCCAGAAAAAGCTAAGAAAATGTTAGATGATGCAGGTTATAAAGATGTAGATGGGGATGGAATCCGTGAAAATAAAGATGGTTCTAAATTAACCATTAATTTTATTGCTCGTACTCGTGATGATGCGAATGAATCCTTAATTCAACAATATTTATTATGGTGGAAAGAAGTTGGATTAAATGTTCAATTAGTGAATGGACGTACAATGGAAGTGAATAGTTTCTATGATAAAGTAGAAGCAAATGATCCAGAAATTGATATGTATACTGCAGGATGGAATACAGGTTTTGACCCAGATCCAACAGGGTTATATGGCGAAGATGCGAAGTTTAACTTTACACGTTTTGTAAGTAAGGAACAAACAGATATCTTTAATAAGATAAATTCTGAAGCTGCATTTGATGATGCTAAAAATATTGAGTTTTATAAAGAGTGGCAAAAATATGTGCATGATCAAGCGTATGTATTCCCAACTTTAATTGGGGATCAAATTACTGCTGTGAATAAACGTGTGAAATATTATAGTACGGATATCGCTTCGAATAATCCAAAAAATGCGATTAATGAAATGGAATTAGTTGCGGATAATCCAGTAAAATAGGATGACTTTTAATAAAGTAGTAAAGGACGTTTCCTTGTGAAGTTAGCCATTTTTGTCTAACTTCACGCTTACTACTTTAAAAGTCCTTTCTATTTTGAGAGTATCTTAAGGTGAAGCATATAAATAATAGGACTTTAATAAAGTAGTAATAGATGCTAGCTACTTTAAAAGTCCTTTTTCTTTTTACAATTATATGAAATAACTATAACTAGAAATAAGAAAAAAAATAATTCAAGAGAAAATAAAATAACGTACACTTTTTAGTTTCAAATTTATTAAGAAAATGAGGAAATTATTAAAAAAATCTATAGAAAAACATAGGAATTTTAAAAGAATCGTGGTAAAATAAGCATACGTTATTTTAAAAAATGGAATTGTCATACAATTTGCATTTTCGTTTAAAAATACGTATAATATCAATAATGTTTAAAAGAAAATTATTGAATTTGAAATAAAGTATGACAGACATACGAAGGTTAAAATGTTAACCATTCGATTCAGACAAAGGAGGACGAAGATTTGGCTATCGATAAACCATTATTAGAAATCAACGATTTACATGTTGGATTTCGTATTAAAGATGATTTTTATGATGCAGTTGATGGTGTTTCATTATCATTGGAGAAAAATGAAATTTTAGCAATTGTAGGGGAATCTGGATGTGGTAAATCTACATTAGCAACAACTATTATGGGTTTACACAATAAATTAAATACTAAAATCACTGGGGACATCATTTATAATGATGTAAACTTAGTGAATTTAAATGAAACTTTATATAATAAAATTCGTGGAAATGACATTGGTATGATTTTCCAAGATCCATTGGCTTCATTAAACCCATTAATGACCATTGGTGCTCAAATTGATGAAGCGTTATTATATCATACAGATTTAGATGAAAAACAACGTACAGAACGTGTATTAGAATTACTTGCACAAGTAGGAATTCCAAATCCACAACGTACATTTAAACAATACCCACATGAATTATCAGGTGGGATGCGTCAACGTGTTGTAATTGCAATTGCATTATCATGTAAACCACCAATTATTATCGCTGACGAACCGACAACTGCGCTTGACGTAACGATTCAAGCACAAATCTTAGATTTATTAAATGAAATTCAAGCAGAAACACAATCAGGAATTATTTTAATTACGCACGACCTTGGGGTAGTTGCGGAAACTGCTGACCGTGTAGCCGTGATGTATGCTGGACAATTCGTAGAGATTGCTCCTGTAGAGGAATTATTTACAAATCCTAAACATCCATATACTCGTTCATTATTACAATCAATTCCTCAAGCTGGTTCAGAAGGACAAGAGTTACACGTAATTGAAGGTACAGTTCCTCCATTACCAAGCTTACCACGTACAGGATGCCGTTTTGCTCCTCGTATTCCATGGATTTCTGCAGAAGAACATGAAGAAAATCCAACATTACACGAAGTTGGTCAAGGCCATTTTGTTCGTTGTACATGTTACAAAAATTTCCATTTTGAAGGGGAGGAAGCATAATGGGTTTTGTTAGAATTGAAGATTTAAAAGTTCACTATCCAATTAGAAGTGGCTTCTTTAACCGAGTAACGGATCATGTTTATGCTGTTGATGGCGTTACATTGGAAATTGAAGAAGGAAAAACTTACGGACTTGTAGGTGAATCAGGTTCTGGTAAATCAACAATCGGTAAAGCAATTATTGGTTTAGAGCCAGTTACAAGCGGTAAAGTATTATATGAAGGACAAGATGTGACCAATAAAGCTCGTCGTCGTACTTCTGATTACAATCGTAATGTACAAATGATTTTCCAAGATTCATTATCAAGTTTTAATCCTAAAAAACGTATTTTAGATATCGTGGCTGAGCCATTACGTAACTTTGACCGTTTATCTCCAGAAGAAGAACGTCGCAAAGTTATTGAATTAATGGAAATCATTGGTTTATCCGAAGAAGCATTATTAAAATACCCTCACCAATTCTCTGGTGGACAACGTCAACGTATTGGGGTAGCTCGTGCATTAGCAAGTAATCCACGATTAATTATTGCCGATGAACCAGTATCTGCTTTGGACTTATCAGTACAAGCGCAAGTATTAAACTACATGAAACGTATTCAAGATGAATTTAACTTAAGTTATTTATTCATCTCTCATGACCTTGGGGTTGTAAAACACATGTGTGATGAATTATTCATCATGTATCGTGGACGTTTCGTTGAAACAGGAAAAGCAAATGATATTTATGCTGATCCTCAACATATTTATACAAAACGTTTATTATCAGCAATTCCAGTTATTGACCCAGTAAACCGTGAAGCGAACAAACAACGTCGTATTGAAGCTGAGAAATTCTATCAAGAAAATCAAACAATGTACTATGACGAAAATGGTCGTGTATTCGATTTACAACAATTGTCAGATTCGCATTTTGTTGCGTTGAATCCGTCAGCAAAGGGAGGTAACTAGACTATGTGGAAAACTATATTACGTCGTGTGCTACTAATGTTGCCACAAATTTTAATTTTAAGTTTATTAGCATTCTTAATTGCTAAGATGATGCCAGGGGATCCATTTACTGGTTTAATTACTCCTGAAACAGACCCAAATACGATTGAAGCTTTACGTGTGAAAGCTGGATTCTATGATCCATGGTATATTCAATATGTTCGTTGGATGGGTAAAGCATTGCAAGGAGACTTTGGACAAAGTTATACTTATAAATATGCTGTTACTAAATTAATTGGTGAACGTATTGGTAATACAGTTTGGTTATCATTATTAACATTAATTTTAACGTATTTAATTGCATTACCTTTAGGGATGATTGCAGGACGTTATCAAAACTCATGGGCAGATAAGTTAATCGTTGTTTATAACTTCATTACTTATTCTATTCCAACATTCGTATTTGCCTTAATCCTATTATGGTTATTTGGTTATACATTAGGTTGGTTCCCAACTCGTGGTTCAGTTGATTCAGGTGTATCACCAGGATCTATTGGTTATTTAATTAATCGATTCCACCACTTATTATTACCCGCATTAACAATGGCGATTTTATCAACAACTGGTACAGTTCAATATTTAAGAACTGGGGTAATTGATGCGAAGAGTCAAGACTATGTTCGTACAGCTCGTGCAAAAGGGGTTCCTGAAAAAGTGGTATTTAACCGTCACATTTTCCGTAACTCAATTTTACCAATCGCTGCCTTCTTAGGATATGAATTCACAGGTTTAATCGGTGGTTCAGTGTTTATTGAAAACATCTTCTCATATCCAGGAATGGGGAACTTATTCGTAAGTTCAATTTCATCTCGTGACTATTCTGTTATCTTAGCGTTGTTATTATTATTTGGTACAGCAACACTATTAGGTACATTATTATCTGATATTATTATGAGTATCGTTGACCCTAGGGTTCGCGTACAATAGAAAAGGAGGAGTAGCAAATGGCGCAAGATAAAAAAGATGTAACAAAAGAAAGCACCGTATCTACCCCACCTACTGGGTTCCAGGTTATTGTGCGAGAATTTTTAAAAGATAAAATTGCTCTTGCAGCATTAATTATCTTAACTTTAATTTTCTTATTTATTTACATTGGTCCGTTCTTCATTAATGAAGCAACTGCTTTGAAAGTAAATATTTTACAACGTTATAAAGCACCAGGTGTGAACGGTTATTTATTAGGTTCCGATGAAGGTGGTCGTGATGTATTCGCGATGTTAGTCATCGGGGCTCGTAACTCTGTAACAATTGGTTTCACTATTACAATTTTAACTTGTATTATCGGGATTATCGTTGGTTTAATTTCTGGATACTATGGTAAATGGGTTGATACTACATTAATGCGTATTGTTGATTTCATCATGATTTTACCAACATTAATGATTATTATCGTATTCGTAACAGTTATTCCAAACTATACATTATTCCACTTTATCTTAATTATGACATTGTTCTACTGGGTTGGTTCAGCTCGTTTATTCAGAACACGTACGTTACAAGAAGCTAGTTTAGATTACGTAAATGCGTCTAAAACTTTAGGATCTAGTGACTTACAAATTATGTTCCGCGAGATTTTACCTAACATTAGTTCATTAATCATTGTTAACTTAATTTTACGTTTAGCAGGAAATATCGGTATTGAAACTGGTTTAACATACTTAGGTTTCGGTTTACCATATACAACTCCTTCTTTAGGAACATTAATTTCTGCAGCTAAAACGCAAGATATTATTGAAAACAAAATGTGGGTATGGTTACCTGCAACAATTTTAATCTTAGTAATGATGTTATGTATCAACTACATTGGACAAGCGTTCCAACGTGCAGCGGATGCTCGTCAACGTCTAGGTTAAGAAACATAAATAGACTTCTCTATATAGTAGTAAAGGACGGCAGCAAACCTTCGGTTTCATGCCTAATCTACTATGAGAAGTCTTTTTCTTTACCTTTTTTATTGTGTAAAATCGTATTTTTTTGTAAAATAGAAGGGTTAATAATTTTAATGGAGGATTTATGAAAGAGAAATTTAAGAAGTATCAACATTTAGTGAAGCCTTATGACATTATTATTGTAATTGCCTTATTTATTTTATCATTTTTACCTAATGCTATTTTTGCAGTACAACAGATGACGACTTCAACTGAAGAAGCAAAGATTTATGCTGTTGTTACGATTAATGGTGAAGAAGTGCAACGATTTGAATTAAAAGAAGATACTCCACGAGAGGAATTTATTTATTTCCCAAGTGATGAGCAATATAATATTATTGAAGTAGATGGGACTAGAATTAGAGATAAGGAAGATAATAGTCCTGATCAAATTGCCGTTAAAACAGGTTGGATTTCAAGAGTGGGACAAACAAGTATTTGTTTGCCTCATGGGTTGATGATTGAGATTGTTTCAACTCAGGATCCGACGGAAGAAACGGATACTATCATTCCCCTGTAACGAGTGCGAATTAGACTTCCCTGTATAGTAGTATAGGACGCCAGTAGCCCCTATGGGTCTCTTGGCTAAATTTTGAGCCTCGGTCTCAAAATTTCCTAGTAACAGTAGCCACAAGTGTGGCTGCTGTTACGCATACTACTATGGGAAGTCTATTCTGTTTTAACAGATATTTATGAGGGTGCGTATAAGAATTAGACTTCTTGTTATTGCAGTATAGGACGCAAGTAGCCTCGCAAAAGCGAGTTTCCTAGTTACAGTAGCCAATAGGCTACTGTTAAGATTGCTCCTTTGGGAAGTCTTTTTTATTATTTAATAAATTGTAAAAAATTGCTCTATTATTTGTCACTAAATTTCATTCGTGATAGGATAGATTTACACCTTATGTATACATAAGGTGTATCATATCGAAATAAATAGAAATGAGAGAAATTTTATGAATGAAAATCAACCATTAGAACCTCAAAGAATTCCTTCTCGTCATGATAAAATGGAGAAAGAAATTAGTTCAACAGAAAAATGGTATAAAAAAATATGGAATCATCCTTGGTTTAAAAATTTTAGAGAATTTTGGAATAAATACCATTTAACAAAATTATTTTTGACTTTATTCTTAACATTTACAGCATTCTTTTTAGCCTATTTAGTTTACGGAGCAAAAACTGCAGACGTGAGTGGATTAAGAGCAGGTATGATTCAAGAAACTGTAATATACGATGAAGATGGTCAAGAAGCTGGAGCGTTAAATATTTCAAAGGCAGAGTATGTACCTTTGAACGAAATTTCAACTTATATGAAAGATGCAGTTTTATCGACAGAAGATAAACGTTTCTATAATCATAAGGGATTTGATTTAGTTGGGATTTTACGTGCATTTGCAGGAGTTATTATTCATCGAGGGAATATTGTAGGTGGAGGAAGTACATTAACTCAGCAATTAGCAAAAAATACATTTTTAACGCTAGATCAAACTTTATTGAGAAAAGCAAAAGAATTATTTTTAAGTTTGGAAATCGAAAAACATTATACCAAAGATCAAATTTTTGAAATGTATTTGAATAATGCTTATTTTGGAAATGGAGCTTATGGAATTGAAAATGCAGCAAGGCGTTATTTTGGAAAAAGTGCTGCTAATTTGTCATTAAGTGAATCTGCTATTTTAGCAGGGGCTTTAAAAGCACCAAGTTATTATAATCCGATTGACAATTATGATGCTACAGTGAATCGACGGGCAACGGTTTTAAAACTAATGGTGAATAACGGAAAAATTAGTGAACAAGATGCCAATATAGCGAGTGAGTCTGAAATTTCACTAGTTGACAATTATGTAGCTAATTCCAGATATCGTTATCCTTATTACTTCGATGCAGTCATTAATGAAATCACTCAAAATTATGGGATTAAGGAAGAGGACTTATTTAATAAAGGGTATAGAATTTATACTGGTCTAAATCAGAAATTACAGGCAGATATGGAAGAAACATTTGGTAATACACAATTATATCCCTCATATAATGATGGAACAAAAGCCCAAGCTGCCTCTATCGCAATGGAACCTCAAACGGGAAATGTGTTAGCAGTAGTTGGAGGAAGAATCGATGGTACTGGTAAACATACTTTTAGAGGGTTTAACCGAGCTACACAAATGAAAGTACAACCAGGCTCAACGTTTAAACCTTTAGCTGTTTATACTCTTGCATTGGAAGAAGGATATGAACCTAATTCAACATTAATAGATGAAAAACGTTCGTATGGTCCTGAAAAATATACTCCAGAAAACTGGAACCATCAAAATAAAGGTACGGTAACAATGACTGAGGCTCTAAGTTTAAGTTGGAATGCTCCTGCTGTTTGGTTATTGGATCAATTAGGATTGAAAAAAGGAATTGAAAAAGTTCATCAATTTGGAATTTCAACAGTTTCAGAAGATGAATATTTAGGTATTGCTTTAGGAGGATTAACAAAAGGGGTTTCACCAATGGAAATGGCTTCTGCTTATACTACGTTTGCTAATAAAGGAGTCCGTGCAAAAGGAAGATTTGTTACAAAAATCGTAGATGCCACTGGTGCGGTTATTGTTGATAATACAATCCCTCAAACCAATAAGGTGACGAGTGAAACAGTTGCTAATAAAATGACAAGTATGTTATTAACCGTGTATGCGCCTGGTGGTGGTGGAGCGAATGCTGTACCTGCAGGTTATACAATTGCTGGTAAAACAGGTACAACTGAAACTGTTAATGGAGAAGATGGAGCTAGAGATCAATGGATGATAGGATACACTCCAGATATGGTTGTTGCAACTTGGATGGGATATGATGATTCTGCAAAATATTCGTTAGCTGTATCAAGTAATCAGGGTGTAGGGCCTTTATTCCAACTAGAAATGTATGGTTTATTAAGGACATCATCCAAAAAAACTCCGTTTGGAGTAGAACCTGCTAATACAAATCAAAAGAATAATTCACCAGTTAATATGGATAAATGGATTCAAAAAGCAGAAGAAAAAGGAAAGCAATTGTGGTTTAAAGTTCAAGAATGGACAGATCAATTGTGGAAAAAGGTTGGACAATAGTTTTATAA
Source organism: uncultured Granulicatella sp. (assembly GCF_963521425.1). Taxonomy (GTDB): domain Bacteria; phylum Bacillota; class Bacilli; order Lactobacillales; family Aerococcaceae; genus Granulicatella. Next base: position 63,275 of record NZ_CAUQUN010000006.1, on the reverse strand, counting down.
ACAAATCGTCAACAAAAATTAGATTTTTATCTAATTTTTGTTGACTTTTTTTATTGCAAGTAGTAAACTTCTTATTAAGTTAGATGAATTTCTATTTTTTGTTAGAAAGTGAGGTTAGAATTTTATGAATATCATATTAAATAATGCGAATTTTAGAAAGTTATGGTTTAGTAGTACATTTGCTGGAGCAGCCAGTAATATTATTCAATATGCTTTGTCACTCTATGTGTTAGATAAGACGGGTTCTGCAACAGCTTTTGCTAGTATTTTATCGATTATTATTTTCCCACGTTTGTTATTTTCTCCAATAGCGGGAGTGTGGGGAGATCGAGTGGATAGACAAAAAGGATTAGTTTATACAACATTAATGACGGTTATTACTTTAGTAATATTTGGAGTGGGTACTTATTTAGCAAGTAATTTATCTTTAGTTGCTATTTATGTTTTGGTCATTATTTTAGAATTAGTAGAAGTTTTTCAATCAGGTCCAATGATGAGTGTTTTGCCAGCAATTGTTGAAGAAAGTCAATTAGCTCTAGCGAATACTTGGATGCAAGTAGATAATGGAATTGTAAATATTATTACACCATTTGTAGCAGCATTTATTTATTCGACTTTTGCCATTACAGGTTCATTATTTATTTCAGGTAGTATTTTATTTTTAACAATGATTGGTTATGCGTTCATGAAAATTCCTGAGCGTAAAGTTCAAAAACAAATGGATGATTCATCTGTTGTGAATAGTTTTTGGACAGATTTCAAAGAAGGTATTCAAATAGCATTTGAAATTCCGAATTTAATCATTGTCGTATTGCTAGCGTTATTTATAAATTTTTTAATGTCACCTATTTTTGGAATTGTAATTACTTACTTTATAAGGGTAACATTACAATTTACCAATGAAGAATTTAGTATGTTTCAATCGTTTGTAGCGGTAGTAAGTATGATTTCTCCACTAATTGCGTATCGATTAATCAAAGAGAGTAAAGAACCTGTTCATCTATTATTGAAATATACAGGTGGATTTATTGTTGGATTATTCGTGGTAATGTGTGGAACAATGGCTCGAGATATTTTTTCATTAAATCAATGGATGTCGATAGCTGGTATCCTTGTTGGATTTATTGTAGTTTCTATTTTAGCGACATACATTAATATTCAATTGTCAACCTTAGGTGCTAAAATGGTTCCAGAACAATTCTTAGGAAGAATTGGGACAACAATGGGGATGTTAGCTACGATTTCTGTTCCAATTGGACAATTAGTTTTTGGAATCATTTTAGATAATTTTAATGCAACAGTGTGTTTAGCTGTTTCTATTGTGGGATTAGTGGTATTCTTAATAGTAGCGAATCGAATGTATCAAGATTCTAGTAAGGAGGCGCAAAATGCAATTTAAACAAGAGCAAATGGAGTTTGTCAATCAGCTGTTGTATCCAATTTTAATGTTGAAAAAGGAAAGAGAAGAAGAACGTCCATCTTCACCTTTAGAAGAGCAATTAGAAGGTATTGTGGAAGAAATGAGACAGATGAGTATTCCTTTAGAAATGTATAAGGATGACATTTTGTATTTCTATAAAGATGATATTTTACGACTGTTTTTTATTAATTTAAAAACGTTACTTGATTATCAATCTTTTGAGGAATACGCTGAATTTTTACAATCAATGGATGAAGGAGTCATTAAACAGCAATTAATGACTAATATTGTAAAACAAGATGAAGAAGAGGCAGCAGTTGAAAATAAAGTGGAGGAATTATTAGGAAATCAATTCGCATTTTTAGATTTCTTAAAAAATCTACCGATTGATGATACTTCACGTTGGAATAATTTTACGATTATGTCGCATCCCAAAAAATTTGTCGAAGATTTTATTGTCTTACATGAAACAATTAAACCGATTTTTAAAAAAGTTTATGCAGAATATTTACCGATTTTAGAGAAATCATATGTGGAATTTGAAGCTGCTATTCATGAGCATCCAAAGATTTTATCAGAGGCTTTTACAGGTACAAAGGAAATAGAGGAAATTGATTGGACTTCAGATAAAATTTCAGTCGTTCCAACTTTATTATTATCTGACTTCTATTTTGAAGATTCTGAAATTTTATTATTAGGAGCAAAATCATTAGAAGTCATTCAACATGTGATTCAAACAAGATTGGATAAACAACAAGAACGAATTAATGTTTTCAAGAATTTAGGAGATAAAACAAGATATCAAATTTTTTGCGAAATCGCTAAAGGAACAAAGAGTGTTAAAAAAATTGCGGAACAATTAGGGATTACATCTGCTACTGTTTCATATCATATTAATGAATTACTCTTATCTAATTTAGTGGTTCAAGGGTGGAATAAGAAGGAGTGTACGCAGGCAATTCATACGGCTTTAATTACAGAAGTGATGAATGGATTAATGGAAGATAGTTTAATGATGAATACTGTAGAGAATGAAGAATAATATGCTATAATAGCAATACAAAAGAATGCATGGAGGGAAACACATGAGTGATGTAAAATTAGTAAAACGTAGTGAAGTTGATCAATCGATTACATGGGATATGAGTTTATTATATCCTAGTGATGAAGCATATCGTACAACATTAAAGGAAACAGAAGCTCAATTAAAGAGTTTTAAAGAAAAATATGAAGATAAACTAGCAGATTTAGAAGTATTAACTGCTGCTACCGAAGAATATGAAGCATTATATGAAACATTTTACCGTTTATCTCATTATGCAGAATTACCAATGACTGTAGACCGTTTCAATGATACAGTAGTTGAAAATGCGACATTATTTGAGCAATTAGCTAGTGCTTGGGCACAAAATATGAGTTTCTATGATACTGAAATCGTAGGACTAGATGAAAGTTTATTACGTCAATTTGTAGCAGAAAAACGTCCAGATTTAGCATACTTTATTGAGAAAATTATTCGTGTTAAAGCACATACTTTATCAAAAGATGCAGAACAAGTTTTATCAAATATGTCTAGCTTACCAAGCTTCTATCAATTATATGAAGTGACAAAACATGAAGATATGGAATTTGACTCATTTGAAGCTGATGGAAAAACGTATGAAAATAGTTTTGTTTTATATGAAAACTTGCATGAGATGGATAATCATACAGAAGTTCGTCGTAATGCAGCGAAAAGTTTTTATAAAACATTAAATCGTTATAAAAATACAGTTGCAAATGAATATATTTCAACGATTAAAAAAGAAAAAATGATTGCTACAATGCGTGGGTATGAAAGTGTTATTGATTATTTATTAGATTTACAAGATGGTGATCGTGAGTTATATGATCGTCAAATTCGTACATTAATGACGGACTTAGCGCCTCATATTCAACGTTATATTCGTTTATTAGCAAGAGAACATAATATTCAAGATATGCAATTTGCGGATTGTAAAATTAATTTAGATCCTGATTTTGAAGTGGATATGTCTATTGAAGAATCTAGAGATTATTTAAAGAAAGCTCTTGGAATTTTAGGGGAAGATTATAAAGATATGATTGATGAAAGTTACGACAAACGTTGGACTGACTTCCCTCAAAATATTGGTAAGAGCACAGGTGGCTTTTGTGCGACTGTTCCAAAAGTAGCTAGCTATATTTTATTATCATGGACTGGAAAAATGAATGAAGTATTTGTATTAGCCCATGAATTAGGACATGCTTACCACTTTAAACGTGTTGGAGAAGAGTTAACAATGTTTAATAATGAATGTTCATTATACTTTGTAGAAGCTCCATCAACTTGTAACGAAGTGATTGTATCAAATTATTTATTGAAAAATAGTACAGATGCTCGTTTCAAACGTTGGGTGATTAGTAATATGATTAGCCGTACTTATTTCCATAATATGGTAACTCACTATTTAGAAGCAGTATTCCAAGATCGTATTTATAAAATGGTAGATAATAATGAGATGTTAAATGCAGATGTGTTATCTAAAGTGAAACGTGAAGTAATGGAAGAGTTCTTCGGGGATAGTCTTGTAGTCAATGAAGGGGCAGAATTAACTTGGATGCGTCAACCTCACTATTATATGGGATTATATCCATATACTTATTCTGCTGGTTTAACAATAGGTACAGCAATTGCGAATAAGATTGAGGAAGATCCTTCTCAAGCTCAAATTTGGAAAGATACATTAGCATTAGGTGGTAGCCTTTCTGCAAAAGACTTAGCACGTCATGCCGGATGTGATGTTTCAACAGAACAACCATTAAAAGAAGCCATTGCTTATGTAGGAAAATTAGTGGATCAATTATACGAATTGACAGATGAGTTAAAATAGGACTTATCTAAAGTAGCAAAGGACGGCAGCAGCCTCGCTTGTGCGAGTCTCATGCCTAAATTTCGAGCCTAGGTCTCGAAATTTCCTTATGGAAGAAGCCAATAGTATGGCTTCTTCCATTTTTGCTACTGCGAAAGTCCATTTTACTCGGACGGAAATTTATGAGAGAGCGAAAAAAATAAGACTTCTCTGAAGTAGCAAAGGACATAAATCCTTATGGCAGGAGCCAATAGTGTGGCTTCTGCCATTTTTGTATCAATAACCTTACATGAACGATAAAAAAGTAAAAGAATGCTCCAACCATAGGTTTTCAATAGTTATAAAAATAAAAGAATTAGCGTAGCTGATTCTTTTATAAGGAAAATTCGAGACTAAGGCTCGAATTTAAGCAATGAGATACCAAAGGTGGCTGCTTGCGACCTATATAACTATTGACAAACCTATAAATTATATCGTACGAATACTAACCTCACCATACGATAATGAGTGCAAAGTTTTATCTTCTTTTTCAATGATTAAATGTCCATTTTCATCAATATCTTTTGCATAAGCGTGATAAACTTGGTTTCCTTCCATCACTTTGATAGATTTTCCAATGATATTAGAGTGTTCCTTATAAGAAGTGATAAAGTCTCTATTTGAAAGATTTTGATAATAAAATGCCCATTTTTCTAAAAATGTCGCAATAAAATGATTTCGATTAAAAGAAAGTGCTTCATATTCCTTTCTAGAAGAAAAAATACTTCCTACAATAGAGTGTAATTCTTCAGGGAAGGACTGAGAAGCTTCAATAAGATTGATTCCCATTCCAACAATCAATGCTTGAACTTGTTGAGACTCAAAATCACTAATGACCTCTGTCAAAATTCCTCCAACTTTTTTATTCTGATAAAATAAATCATTAACCCATTTGATATTGAGAGATTTCCCTGTTAATTGCTCAATTGTCTCGACACATGCAACAGCTGTTGCACAAGTAATGAGAGACAAGTCTTCTAAAGCCGTAGTTGGAAATAGACAAAGGCTCATGTATAAACCTGTTTTAGATGGAGAAACAAATTTTCTTCCTAAACGTCCTCTACCAGCTGTTTGTTCTTCACTAATAAAAATAGCAGGAGTGGTTGAGTTTTGATTTGCGTAAAGTTTTGCTAAATCATTCGTTGAAGTAGTACTTTCCATTGTTTGAATGACCCAATCGATTGGATGATGCTGTTGAATCAGTTCTTGATTGACTTGTTGTTCAGATAATACATCGTTATTTTCAGATAATGTATAACCTTTATTCGTAGAAGAATCGATAGTATAACCTTCTTTTTTTAGTGATTGGATGGCTTTCCAGATTGAAGTTCGAGATTTACTTAAAGCCAGTGCCATTTTTTCTCCTGAAATTGGTTCACCAGTGTGTTCTTGAAGGTAGAGTAAAACAGCTTCTTTTGTTTTCATAAAAAATCCCCCTTTACTTGATTCAAATTGTATAAAGATTCTGTAATATTGTCAACTTTACATTTACTGTTAGTTAACAATGATAAATATAGTTTTAAGTATGCCTTTTTAGAAAGGCATGTTATAATAGAGAAGAAGATGATATGAGAGGATTTGAATCAATGAGAAAATTAGTTATTAATGGAGGAAAACCACTTACTGGGGAAGTAACAATAAGTGGTGCTAAAAATAGTACTGTAGCTTTAATTCCTGCAGCTATTTTGTCATCAGAACCAGTTATATTAGAAGGTGTTCCAGATATTCAAGATGTCGCTGCATTAATTGAAATTTTGAGCGATTTTAATGTTCATACTACTTTTGAAGAAGGAGTATTGACGATTGATCCAACAAATATGTTATCCATTCCAATGCCAAGTGGAAAAATTCAAAGTATGAGAGCTTCTTATTATTTTATGGGAGCAACTCTTGCAAAATTTGGTGAAGGGGTTGTTGGACTTCCTGGAGGATGTTTTTTAGGACCAAGACCAATTGATCAACATATTAAAGGATTCAAATCATTAGGAGCAGATGTTCGAAATGAAATGGGAGCTATTTATTTATCCACAAATGGACAAGGCTTAACAGGAACTCGTATTTATATGGACGTTGTATCAGTAGGAGCAACGATTAATGTTTTACTAGCTGCTGTTCGTGCAAAAGGTAAAACGATTATTGAAAATGCTGCAAGAGAACCTGAGATTATTGATGTCGTTAATTTATTAAATAAAATGGGTGCCAATATTAAAGGTGCTGGTACTAGTATGATTCGTATTGAAGGTGTAGATGAATTACACGGATGTCGACATACGATTATTCCAGATAGAATTGAAGCAGGTACATATTTATCAATTGCAGCAGCAGTAGGTGAAGGAATAACTGTTAAAAATGTCATTTTTGAACATATTGAAGGCTTGCTTGCGAAAATGGAAGAAATGGGCGTGAAAATGACAATTGGAGAAGAAGATATTTATGTAGCTCCTTCTAAAGATTTAAAAGCAGTAAGTATTAAAACATTACCTTATCCTGGTTTTGCAACTGATTTACAACAGCCAATTACGCCATTACTAATGAAAGCGACTGGAGAAGCAAAAATTATTGATACAATTTATCCAAAACGTGTCAATCATATCCCTGAATTAAATCGTATGGGAGCGTTAGGACGTGTAGAAAATGATGTCATTTCAATTACGGGTCCAACACCTTTAACTGGTTGTGAAGTTGCCGCAAGTGATTTAAGAGCTGGTGCAGCGTTAGTCATTGCAGGTTTAATGGCTCAAGGTACAACAAAAATTAGCAATATTGAACATATTTTAAGAGGATATTCTCATATTGTAGAAAATCTACAACAATTAGGTGCCGATATTCAAATGATTGAAGAGGATTAAAATGTCAGAAACAATTGAAACAGTAACTTTACCAGTCTTACAACAAAAGACTTTAAAAGAAATGTATGCTTTTGCGAAGCATTATAAAATTCCTTATTATGGGCAAATGAATAAAAAAGAATTAGCTCTAGCAATTATGAGAGCTCAAGAAGAAGCGACTGGGTTCTTCCAAGTAGAAGGAGTATTAGATATTAATAATGCAGAAGGATTTGGTTTCCTTCGTCCAATTAACTATTCTACTAGTCAAGAAGATATTTATATTTCTTCTTCACAAATTCGTAAATTTGCCTTAAGAAATGGTGACTTAGTAGCAGGGCCTGCTCGTCCTCCGCGTACGGGTGAAAAGTTTAATGGATTAATGCAAGTTGGAGCTGTTAATGGAAAAGATCCTGAAGAAGCAAAAGAAAGGGATCATTTTCCAGGCTTAACACCACTTTATCCTGAAAAACAAATGCAATTAGAAACGACTACGGGTAGAATTGCTTCTAGAATGCTAGATTTAATTTGCCCAATTGGATTTGGACAGCGTGGATTAATTGTGGCACCTCCGAAAGCTGGTAAAACAAGTTTATTAAAAGAAATTGCAAATGGAATTACAACAAACTATCCTAATGCGGAATTAATTATTTTACTAATTGATGAACGGCCAGAAGAAGTAACGGATATTGAGCGTACTGTAGATGCTGAAGTTGTATTTTCGACTTTTGATCAAACACCGGAACACCATATTAAAGTGAGTGAATTAGTTTTAGAGCGTGCATTGCGTTTAGTAGAAGATGGACGTGATGTGATTGTCTTGCTAGATAGTATTACTCGTTTAGCACGTGCGTATAACTTAACAATTCCACCTTCTGGACGTACATTAAGTGGAGGTATTGACCCCGCTGCTTTTTATCGTCCTAAGAGATTTTTTGGTTCTGCAAGAAATATTGAAGATGGTGGCAGTTTAACAATTTTAGCAACAGCTTTAATTGAAACGGGTAGCCGTATGGATGATGTGATTTATGAGGAGTTTAAAGGTACAGGAAATGCGGAAGTGCATTTATCTCGTGAATTAGCAGAAAGACGTGTATTTCCTGCGATTGATGTGAAACGTTCGGGTACTCGTAAAGAGGAAATTTTATTGGAACCTAATGTTTTAGAAGCAGTTTGGAAAGTTCGTAATACAATGAAGGGTGACGGGCTAGAAACAAGCGAACAAATTGTGAAGCAATTAAGAGAAACAAAAAGTAATAAAGACTTTATAAAGCGTATCGAATTACTGTAAAAGATATTCGAAAGACTTTTCTTAAAATAGCATTGGACGCCAGTAGCTTCGCAAATGCGAATCTAATGTAAAAATGCTACTAGGGAAAGTCTTTTTTTTGGATGGACGTAAAGTGAATAGAAACAGAAAAATTTTCATGGTAGCCGGACGCCAGCAGACCTGTCGGTCTCATGGCTAAAAATTGAGCCTTGGTCTCAATTTTTCCTTGTAATATAAGCCACTGAACTAGTGGCTTATATTACTGCTACTATGAAAATTTTTCTGTTTCTATTCACCTTAACTTGTAATTTTTTCTTTTATTCGGTATAAATGCTAGTAAGAAAAGTTTATTTATATTTTTACGTACTTTTTAGGATAATTCAAAAGCAGTGACTAGAACGTATGTTTTATTCTAAAAAAAGGTTGTGATAATAACCAAGCGATAGAATATAGTCTACCTATTCTTAAAGTAATTGCCATTGCTGTAGATAAGAAGGTTCAAAATATGAGAATTGGTTCCATGATTATAAAACAAATTTTATAGAAACATTAAAGATCCATACGCTTCTCAAATAAAAGAGAGTGAATAGAAAGAAAAAACATTTTTACTGTAGCAGTAATATAAGTCACAAGAGTAGTGGCTTATATTACGGGAAAATTTGAGACCAAGGCTCAAATTTTAGCCATGAGATTCGCGAAAGCGAAGCTGCTGGCGTCCCAGTTACAGTAAAAATGTTTTGTCTTCCTATTCACGAATAACTTTACTTTTACTTTAATCCTTCCCATTCTGAGAAAAATTGGGTTAAATAATCTTTCATAAATTCATGTCGACCTTTTGCGATTACACGAGCTTCAGGAGTATGTAAAGTGTCAGATAAAGTTAATAATTTTTCATAAAAATGTCCAATGGCGGTATCTTCAAGATCATGAGCTTTTTCTAACACATCTTGAGGTTCTCCTGTATAAATTGGACGTTGGTTTGCTCCTGAATAAACAAAAGTACGAGCAATCGCAATGGCACCAATAGCATCTAGTCGATCGGAATCTTGAACGATTTTATCCTCAATGGTAATCGGTTGAAGTGGATTTTTCCCATTACGAAATCCAACTGTATCAATAGAGTAGAGAATATTTTCAATTAACTCTTTTGTTAATCCATATTTTACTAATAACTCTCTTACTTCATCTTTTGCTTCTTCTACATTATCGACAATTTTATGATCATATCGATCATGAAGTAGAGCAGCTAACTCAATCTGTAGATGATTAGCTTCAGGGTAATGGACAGCAATTTTTTTAGCATTTTTCCATACTCGTTCAATATGATACCAATCATGCCCAGTATGTTCTTGCGTGAAAAAAATTTGCATTTCTTTTTGAATGGAATGGATAATATCTTTATTATTCATGAATTTCTCCTTTCTTATATCTAATAAAAAGACTTTTGGAATTCCAAAAGTCTTTTTCGTATTAATGTAAAACTTTATTTAAAAAGTTTCTTGTACGATTATGTTGAGGATTTGTGAAGACTTGTTCTGGTGTGCCATCTTCAACAACATATCCACCATCCATGAAAATAACACGGTTACTTACTTCGCGGGCAAATCCCATTTCGTGAGTTACTACGACCATTGTCATCCCATCTTTTGCTAATTGTTGCATTACTTCTAATACATCCCCAACCATTTCTGGGTCAAGAGCGGAAGTTGGCTCATCGAATAATAACATTTTTGGTTTCATCGCTAAAGCACGTGCAATGGCTACACGTTGTTTTTGACCACCAGATAATGTTTTTGGATAGACATCTGCTTTATCTTCTAGTCCAACCATTCCTAATAATTCTAAGGCATGTTTTTCTGCATCTTCTTTTGTTTCACGTCCTAATTCAACAGGAGCTAATGTAATATTCTCTTTAATGGTTAAATGAGGGAATAAGTTAAAGTGTTGGAATACCATTCCAATTTCTTGACGAACAAAGTTCAAGTCAGTATTTTTATCGGTTAAATCATAACCATCTACAATAACTTTACCTTCAGTTGTTTTTTCTAGACGATTTAAGCAACGTAAAAATGTTGATTTACCTGATCCAGAAGGACCGATAATACAAACGACTTGTCCTTCTTCAATTTCTAAATCAATCGATTTTAAGACTTCTAATTCACCGTAATTTTTTTTAAGGCCTTTTACTTCGATAATTGCCATCTTATGCCTTCCTTTCTAAACGTGCTGAAATTTTCGTTAATAGAGTAATAACGATTAAGTACATCATACCAACAATAAACCACATTGAACTTGATTGTAAGTTTCTTGCAATAATTATTTTACCAGTTTGTGTCAATTCTACAAGTCCTATGATGGATAAAATTGAAGTGTCTTTCAAAGTAATAACAAATTGGTTAATAAATGATGGAACCATTAAACGAATCGCTTGTGGTAAAATAATTTTTTGCATTGATTTATAATAGGGTAAGCCTAAACTCATTGCTGCCTCGCTTTGTCCTTTATCGATTGCATTAATACCACCACGAACAATTTCAGCGATATAAGCAGCAGCATTCAATCCTAATGTTGTAATAGCTGCAACTGTTGCATCTAAACGAATATTTAATGCTTGAGGAATTCCAAAATAAATAAAGAATGTTAAAACAATTAGTGGAATACCACGCATAAAGTCAATGTAGATAGTTGCGATTGTTTCTAATATAGCAATGCGGCTTGTTCTCATTAGTCCTAAAAGAACTCCGATAATAGTTGCAATTGCCAGAGAAACAAATGTAATCCAAATAGTATTCCATAAACCATTTAATAGTGTAGGAGCATTTGTTTTTAATAATCCAAATAAACTTGTATCTTCAGTAGATGTAGTTGTTGAATCATCTGTTCCAATATATTTATTAATGATTTTATCGTATTCACCATTAGATTTTAAAGTAGCTAATCCACGGTTGAAAGCTTCTAAAAATTCAGTGTTTTGATTTTTTAATACCGCAACTCCATATTGAGTGATTTGTTCTTTATAAGAAGTTAATGTCATTGGTAAGTGATTGCTGCGAATGGCATATCCTAATACTGGATAATCTTCAAAAGCTGCCACACTATTTCCACTGACTACATCTTGATACATATTTGCTGAATCTTCAAATGTTGAGATTGTAAATCCGTATTGATCTTTAATAGAAGAAGCAAAACTAGCTCCTTGCGTACCAATTTTTACAGCGACATTTTTACCGCGTAGTTCTTCATAAGTACTAATGTTGCTTGAAGTACTTACTGCCATTCCAATACCGCTATCGAAGTATGAATCAGTGAAGTCAAATTTTTGTTTTCTTTCATCAGTTATACTCATTCCTGCGATAACTGCATCAACTTGTCCAGCTTCTAAAGCTTGAACAGCAGCGTTAAATCCTAAAGCTTTAATTTCAATTTCAAAATTTTCTTCTTTTGCGATAGCTTTCATTAAATCCATATCAATTCCAACATAATTACCAGAAGTATCTTGGAATTCAAATGGGGCAAAAGTAGTATCTGTCGCAATCGTATATTTTTTTGTAGCAGCTTCGATTGGAGTAGAAAGAAGGAAAAATAAAATTCCTAATAAGCTAATCCAGAAGCTCTTTTTCTTAATGTTCTTTTGTATTTTCATAAAGACCTCCATATTGTTAAAAATTTATGTGCGTCTATTTTACTAAATTTTAATCTAAAAAACAAAAAACAGGTCTCATGTCATGTTATATTTTCTGACATGAGACCTGTGAAAGAGTCATTCTTTCTTTAAATGATGATTGAGTTCCGTTAACAAATGAATCATTGTATCTAACCGTTGTTCCATACGATGAAGTAAGTAAATACTCATTGCAATTGGAAACCCCATATTGCTAATTAAAGCAATGAACGGTTGAAGAATATCTGTTTCCATAAAATCACCTCCTACTATTAAGAAGGAGATTATACAAAAAAATTACCCCCATAAAGGAGGTAATTCGTTATTTTTGTTGATCTAAACAGTTTTGAATCGCTTTAGCAACGCCACCATGTTTGTTATCATCGGTTTGATATTTAGCAGTGTTCATAGCTTCTTGATTAGCATTTCCCATCGCTACACTATAACCAGCAAGTTTTAACATAGAAACATCATTGGAGTTATCACCAATCGCAAAAACTTCGTCCATTGAAATTCCTAAAGTATCTGCGTAGTATTGAAGAGCTATTCCTTTTTGAGCATCTTTGTGGGTGATTTCAATATTCGTTTTAAAAGACGAAGTAACAACTAGATTAGGAAGTTCTTGCTCGACATAAGATTTAATTTCCATTAATGAATCTTCAGTTTCATAATTAGAAGTTAAGACTTTATAAATTTTAATGGATGGATCTTCTAACACTTCTTCTACATTAGAAACGTCTGTTGCATCAAAAAGTTTTCTTAATTTATCGAGTTCAACTTCAAATTGTTCTGGAGTAAAATCTGGATGATTGGCTTTAAAAGTAGCTACTCTTTTTGCAAATTTTTCTGCAAAATGTAAGGAGAATAAGCCTTTTGAAGTCATCATATCCCAATTGTTATGATGTTTTTCAATTTTTTGAATCAGTTTACGTGTATCTTCATGAGAAAGAGTAACTTCTTTTAAAATAGTGCCGTCCTCTTTATAAATAACTGCTCCATTTAATCCTATGACGGGGCATTGAATATTTGTAGGTTCTAAGCAAAGCGAAGCTTGGTAAAAATCTCTTCCTGAGCAAATGACAAATGGAATATTCTTTTCTTGTAAATAGTGGACCATTTTTACATTATCTGGATGAATGGTAGAATGATCTTGTAAAATTGTTCCATCCATATCACTAGCAAATAATCGAATCATACGTTCTCTTTTTTTGCTTCTTGAATATGTTTATTTAACAATGATAGATGTGATTGAATTCTTTTGATACGAGGTTGGCTCATATGTTTAAAATTTTGTACATCTTCCATTATTTCTTCAGATAGCTCTTTTACTTGTGGAATAATTCGATATTGTAATTGTTGTGTTCCCTTTTGAAGAATAGGAATTCCATTACTTAAAGTTGAAATATCTTCAGATAAGCTGACGATATTCTTATATAATTTTTCACGATTTTTTTTACCATTATGTTTAGTGGTTAATAGAGCCACTGTGCTACCAACAATACTTCCGAAGAGTAATCCTTTTATGAATTTTTTCATTTATTTTCTTCTCCAAATTTCTAAGTAAATTTTATCATGTGAACGACCATCGAATTTTTCCTTTTTAACGATTGTAGTTTGATTAAAAGGTAAATCTAATTTTTTATCACTTGGATACACACGAGTCCATTTATATAAATAAAAATCTACTTTACCTTTATAATCGTCAAGTTGAATATCTTCATTTTCAATAAAAACAAAATCATTTTCTTTTGCTCCATAAAGATTGAATTCAGCTAATGACTGGATAGAAATATCTGTACCTTCAAACAATTCTTTAGAATAATCTGATACATATAAAGTTCCATTTTCCTGTTTTACTTTGCTTACGATGTTTTCAACTAAAAAAGCATCTTTTGATTGACGACGATGATTAAAAAGAACACCATTATCTTTATCTAATACATAAATAACTTTCATATTTATCCCTCCACATGTTTGGCAATATTTTGTGCGATATTTGCTAATTCCTCATGAGAATAGTCATGAGTTTCCCATTTTAATCCGAAACCTTCTTCGTGTTTATAACGAGGAATTAAATGGATATGAGAGTGGAATACACTTTGAAAAGCAACTTCTCCATTATTATTTAAAATATTTACCCCTTTTACATCTGGGTTCATTGCTTTTAAAGCACGAGCAATTTTAGGAATTCTGCTAAATACAGCTGCAGCTAATTCCTCATCATATTCAAAAATATCTTTCACGTGTTTTTTTGGCACGACTAATGTATGACCTGGGGTTACTTGTCCTAAGTCTAAAAAGGCAATGACTACCTCATCTTCATAAACAATATGTGCTGGAATTTCTTTAGAAATAATTTTATCAAAAATACAATCTGACATGATAAAAACCTCCTTAAATTGTATAGGCAAATCGTACCACGAGTAGTGAAGGAATGCAATGAAATCGCGAAGTTTTTCTTGAAATGAAAGATTCTAGGAACTAGACTGTTTTTTTGATATAATAATGCTAAATTGTGTAGGATTGGAGAAAGTTATGACATTAAAAGTAGATAATATAACAGCTGGTTATACTCAAGTTCCTGTTATTAAAGGAGTTTCTTTTGAAGTACAATCAGGGGAAATTTGTGGACTCATTGGATTAAATGGGGCAGGGAAAAGTACAACGATTAAATGTATTACAAATTTTATTCAACCATTTTCAGGAAAGATTTCTATACAAGGGCATACCATTGAGGAAAGTGTGAGAGATTATCGTAAATTGATTGCAGTCATTCCGGAAACACCCGTGTTATATGAAGAATTAACTTTTAGAGAACATATTGAATTAACAGCTCGAGCTTATCAACAAGATACGCCTGAAACGATGCACAGAGCGATGAAATTAGTAGAGCAGTTTCGTTTAACGAAACAATTAGATTGGTTCCCAGCTTATTTTTCAAAAGGAATGAAGCAAAAAGTACTCATTATTTGTGCATTAATGTTAGATGTTCCATTATATGTGGTAGATGAACCATTTTTAGGATTAGATCCTTTAGGAATTCGTACATTATTAACTGTATTAAGAGAGAAAAAAGAATCTGGTGCAGCCATCTTAATGTCTACACATGTGCTAGATACTGCCGAAAAATATTGTGATCGTTTCATTGTATTACATGATGGATTAGTTCAAGCACAAGGAGATTTAGAAACATTAAAAAGCGAAGTTCAAATTGATGAAAATTCATTAGAAGACGTGTATTTTGCATTAACAATGAATACAGGTGATTATCATGAATAGTGATCAATTGTGGGGAAGTCGTTTCAAGACTTATCAGAAAAAAGTAATGAAATATGCCAAATATATGATGAATGATCATTTTATGATTGTTGTCTTTTTCTTATTTGGTTTTCTATTATTTCAATATTCTACATGGTTAAAAACAATTCGTATTTTAGAATGGCCTTTGATATTATTGATTAGTTTGTTATTAGCTATTTTTCCTTTATTTGGTGAAATTGCAACTTATGTAGAAGAGGCTGATTTACACTTTTTAAGTGTGATTGGTGAAGATTTTAAACCGTATTTTAAACGTGCGATTCGTTATAGTTGGATTTTTCCATTAGTGATGAATTTTATTGCAACGATTTTTGTGTTGCCGATTTTTATGCAGGCATTTGGGAACGGAATGATTCCATTTTTTGTCATTTTTGGAACGCTATTATCTCTAAAAGGGTTCCATTTTATGATTCAAAAATCAATTTTTGAAGGGAAGTTACCAAAAAATTCCTACTATAATGTGGCACTCTATTTGGTGAACAGTATTTGTTTATTTGGAATTCTTTCTTTTATTCCAAAAGTGTTCTCTTTATCGTTGACACAAGTCTTGGCAGTTCTTTCAATTGGACTTTATCGTTTTGCATCTGCTAAAACGGTGAATTTTGACTGGAATGAAATGATTCAAAAAGAGCAAGTGCGTCAACAAAGAATTTTTAGAGTGATTGCTTTGTTTGTAGATGTACCGTTTTTAAAGAAACATCAAGCAAAACGCAATCAATCATTAGATATTTTCGTGGGAAAACTAACACCAAATCGTATTCATCCGTATCGTTATTTATTAGTTCGAACAGCATTAAGAAGTTCTAATTATACTTCGGTGTTACTTCAAATGATTATAGCAACAATTTTATTATCATTTGCTAGTTCTGTTTGGTATTGGATAATGGTAATTCAATCGATGATGATGTTAGTGATTTGTTTCCAATTTGCTTCCTTATATAAACATCCAAAAGCTCATTCGATTTATATTCATTCCTTATATGATACAAAGGAAATGATGGATGATTTTATTGGGGTTGTTTTACAGTTAGTCATTGGAGCAAGTGTAATGATTAGCTTATTAACAGCTTTGGTCTCGAGAAATGCTGTCGTATTAATAGGACTTTTATGGTATCCCGTATTATCTGCTACATTTTTATATGGTTATTTAAAACCACGTTTAAATCGTAAAAAGAAAAGAAGATAGATTTTAACCATGAAGCTTGACGGAAACATTGGGACAGCATAAAATGAAAGATAACGAATAAACTCAAGAAATGGTCGGTAGGGATAGAAATATGGAACAAAACATGGATGCAGGATGGGAATTACATCCTATTGGGGGAGATACCGGACAAGCCTATATGGCAGTGAGAGCACAGGAGAGAGTCTTTTTGAAAAGAAATTCTTCGCCATTTTTAGCTGCATTGTCAGGAGAGGGAATTGCCCCTAAACTAATGTGGACCAAGAGAGCTGGAAATGGAGATGTTCTAACAGCTCAAGAGTGGTTAAATGGTCGATCCTTAACAACTGAAGAAATGAATTCGATGGAAGTGATTGATTTATTAAAAGAAATCCATCAGTCTCCTAATTTACTATTAATGCTTCAAAAAATTCAGGGAGAAGAATATACTGCTCAGCATTTCATTGAAGATTATTTAGTAAATTTACAGTCAGGTTTACAAAGTCATCGTTTCTTATCCGAAGTGTTAAATTATTTAAAAGAAACATTGCCTCTTGTATTAGAAGCAGGAAAAACAGTTTGTCACGGTGATTTAGATCGTCGTAATTTTTTATTGGCTAATGATAAATTATATTTAATTGATTGGGAAATGGTTCGTTTAGCTGATCCTGTATCGGATTTAACGATGATTTTAACTCAATACATTCCTGTTCATCAATGGGGTGAATGGTTAGATGCTTATGGTTTAAATTTATCAACGAATATTTATCAACGAATTGAATGGTATGCTTTGATGAATTGTTTAAACTTTATTAAGAAAAGTCATTTTGAAGGTCGTTATTATGAAATGAATGAAAAGATTTTAGTTGTAAAATCAATTTATAATCATCGATTGATGAAAGAAGAGGAGTAAAAAGATTGCGTTTAAGAAATAAACCATGGGCTAAAGATACTTTATTAGCTCATCCAGAAATGGTCATTCAAAATCCAGAAGAATGGAAAGGACGTTGGAAAGAAAGATTTGGAAATGATCATCCGATTCATATTGAAATTGGATCTGGAAAAGGACAATTCGTTAGTGAAATGGCTAAGAAAAATCCTGAAATTAATTATATTGGGATTGAAATTCAAACAAGTGTTATTGTTGTTGCATTAGAAAAAGCTTTAGCTGCCCAAGTTCCAAATTTACAGTTATTACATATTGATGGCGGAACAGTCACAGATTATTTTGAAGATGGTGAAGTTGATCGAATTTACTTAAATTTCTCAGATCCATGGCCTAAGAAACGTCATGCTAAAAGACGCTTGACTCATGCTGATTTTCTAAAAGCATATGAACAAGTATTACCTTTAGAAGGAGAAATTCATTTTAAAACAGATAATCGAGGATTATTTGAATATAGTTTAGCTTCATTTTCTCAATTTGGCATGATTTTAAAGCAAGTTTGGTTAGATTTACACCAAGTAGAGTTTGAAGGCAATGTGATGACCGAATATGAAGAAAAGTTTTCTGCTAAAGGACATCCTATTTATCGAGTAGAAGCAATTTTTCCAAAAGAACGTCATCCCTATAAAGTAAAATAGAGGAGTGAGTAAAATGTCAAAAAATAAATCATCTTTTACAGCAGGAGTATTCCTTGCAGCCGGTGCTTTTGTTGGTGCATGGCTCGTTTCTAAATTTTATGAGAAGAAACTAGTAAATGGGGATATTATTGTAGGAAATGTTCGCCGTTTATTTACAGTTGTTGGTACAATCGAAGGTTCATGGATTGAAATGGAACCAGTGTATATTGAACAAGAAGATTTTAGTGGATATGTATACTATGGTGGCATTACTCGTAAAGAACAAGAAGAATTAGTGCAATACGAATTTTTTGCTGATGCCAAAACAGGTGCAGTTTTAGATTTATATAAAATAGCGTCAGCCTAATTTGGGAGAAATTCTCATAAAAAGAGTGACGTAAAAAGGAGCTCTGAAAGGACTGGGAACGGTACATTAGAGCTTTTTATTCTTATGGAGGCAAGAACAATGGAAAAGAAAACAGAAAGTTTAATTAAAACTTTAACAGAATTACAATCAACAAGTGGACATGAAAAAAATGTTCGTGAATTTATGAGAAAAGAAATGGAGCCATTAGTAGATCGTATTGAGCAAGATGGTTTAGGTGGCATTTTTGGGGTTCGTGAACATAAAGATGCGAATGCACCTAAAATTATGATTGCTGCACATATGGATGAAGTTGGTTTTATGGTGACAAATATCACTGCAACAGGTTTATTAAAAGTTAGCCCACTTGGTGGTTGGAATCCATATGTCGTTTCAGCGCAACGTTTTACATTGCAAACTCGTAGAGGAGATTATCCTGTTATTTCTAGCTCTATTCCTCCACATTTATTACGTGCAGCTGGTGGACAACAAGCAGCAGTGAAAGTAACAGATATTTTATTTGATGCTGGATTTACTTCAAAAGAAGAAGCAGAAGAATATGGAGTTCGTCCTGGGGATACGATTGTTCCAATAGTTGAAACGATTTGGACAGCGAATAGAAAACGAATGATTGCAAAATCATGGGATAATCGTTATGGTTGTACAGTAGTGTTAGAAGCTTTACGTGAATTGAAAAATGAAGTTTTACCAAACACATTAATTGCTGGAGCAAATGTTCAAGAAGAAGTTGGATTACGTGGGACAGGACCAAGTGTTACAAAATTCAATCCAGATTTATTCTTTGCAGTAGATTGTTCTGCGGCAGATGATTTAACTGGTTCAAAAGATACATTTGGACATTTAGATCAAGGATTTTTATTAAGAATATTAGATCCAGGTTTGATTACATTACCTCGTATGAAGGAGTTTTTAGAAGATACTGCTTTAACTCATAATATTCCATTCCAATACTTTGTTTCGCAAGGTGGAACAGATGCTGGAAAAGCTCACTTAATGAATCAAGGCGTTCCAAGTACGGTGATTGGGGTATGTGCTCGTTATATTCATACGCATCAAACAATGTTCTCAATTAAAGACTATGAAGCAGCACGTGAAATGGTTATTCAAACGATTCGCGCATTAGATCGTAGCACAGTTGATACTATTTTAGATGGTAGAACAAATTAATTAAAAAAATAAATTGAAGGAGAGTATTATGTGGTTAAGTTTTTATAATCAAGAAGGTATTTCAGATACATTATTATTAACATCAGGAGCGGCAAGTCGTTATGATGTTGCAATTGAAACAAAAAATGGAGTAACACGTGTATTAGATGAAAAAACGAATACAGTGATTGGCTATAATATTGCAGGAATTTCAAACCATATTCATTTTGAAAAAGCAGGGCAACAATTTTTATCTACAGAAGAGCAAGAAACAGTTAAAACATTAATCCAAGAAGCTGGATTTGATGGAGCTTCATTAGATTTATCTCCAAAAGATACTTTAGTAGTTGGATATGTGGAAACTTGTGTACCGCATGAAGACTCAAATCATTTACATGTTACGCAAACACGTGTCAGCCAAGATACAGTTTTACAAATTGTATGTGGAGCTCCAAATGTGAAAGCAGGACAAAAAGTTGTAGTAGCCACTCCAGGAACTGTAATGCCAAATGGAAGTATTATTTGGTCTGGAGAATTACGTGGGGTAGAAAGTCACGGAATGTTATGTTCAGCTCGTGAATTAGGCTTAGAAAATGCGCCTACTAAAAAAGGGATTTTAGTGTTAAATGATGATGCTGTTATTGGAGAGCCATTTAAAGGTTAAATTATCGAAGAGGAGTGGTATTTTTGTCAGATAACCATCGTTCGATGAGAGAGATTAGTAATCAACATTTACCAAATAAGAAAAATTTCCAAACAAAATGGGTTGATTTTCCAAATTATTTGTACCCAAAAGAAGAGGTAGTATTTGATTCTGAACAAGAAGAGAAAAAAGAAGAAACCGTTGTAGAACATTATCTCCCTTTTTCTCATCCAACTCGTTCAGCATTAGAAGAAAAAATGAATCCTGAAAAAAAAGAAGGAATTTTACAATCTTTTAAAGAAAGTAGTCAAAGAGGAAACAATCGAGATAAATGGCGTAGTTTTTTACAAGAAAAACCAACTCGTACTCGTTTTACACCTTCAACGGTTCCATCAATTTTAAAAGGGATGACTCCTGTTAAAACGGTAAAAAAGCAAGTTGTATATGAAGAATTAGAAAATCAATTAAAAAGAGATGCGGAAGAATTACTTATATTTTCAAGTGAAGAAACACCTTTAGTAACAGTAGAAGAAGTAGAAGTTGAGAGAAAATCTCAAAAAATTGAAAAACAAACATCATTACCAAAAAGAGTAAATACTTCTTTATCTTCCAGTCAAATGGTACAAGAAACATTATTGAAGACTGTACCAGATACTCAATCAATGGAAGTATTAGCTCCAGAGTTAAAACCTTTGCCTGGTAAGCAGAGAAGAGCAATGAATCGTTCACTATCATGGATAATGGAACAAGAGCAAGGGAAAGATACTTTACCATATAGTAAAAAGTAAACATAGGAAGTGGAATTAATCATGGATAAAAGTAAAATTTATCATTTTACGGGTATAAAAGGCTCTGGAATGAGTGCTTTAGCCCTAGTATTACATGGAGAAGGATATTCTGTTCAAGGTTCAGACTTGGAGAATTATTTCTTTACACAAAAAGGTTTAGAAGATGCGGGCATTAAAATGTTTCCTTTTAATGCAGAAAATATTCAAGAAGGACAAATTGTCATTGCTGGGAATGCATTTCCAGATAGCCATGAAGAATTAGTAGCTGCACGTGAAAAAGGAATCGAAGTGATTCGATATCATAAATTTCTTGGAGAATTATTAAAAGGCTATAAAAGTGTTGCTATTACTGGTTCGCATGGAAAAACAAGTACAACAGGTTTATTAGCACATGTTTTAAGTGCAATGGAACCAACAAGCTATTTAATTGGTGACGGTACAGGACATGGGGTAGAAGAGTCTGAATACTTTGTATTAGAAGCATGTGAATATAAACGTCATTTTATGGCCTATAAACCAGATTACGCAATTATGACAAATATTGATTTTGATCATCCTGATTATTATACGGATATTGATGATGTACAAAGTGCATTTGAATCATTTGGTCGTCAAGTGAAAAAAGGTATTATTGCCTGTGGAGATGATGAAAGATTACATAAATTGGATGCGACAACACCAATAACTTATTATGGAATTGCTAAAGATAATGATGTTGTGGCAGAAAATATTGAAAAAGATACAGAAGGTAGTCATTTTGATGTTTATATCCATGGTAAATTTTATGGTAAATTTGATATTCCAACATTTGGAACACATAATATTTTAAATGCATTAGCGATTATTACTTTCTATTATTTAAATGATTTTAATCCAGAAGAATTAGCTTCTAATTTAAAAACCTTTGGTGGAGTTAAACGTCGTTTCTCAGAAAAAAAAATTAAAGAAATTACAGTTATTGATGATTATGCACATCATCCATCAGAAATTCGAGCAACATTAGATGCAGCAAGACAAAAATATCCAACGAAGAAAATTGTAGCGGTATTCCAACCACATACATTTACAAGAACAATTGCATTATTAGATGAGTTTGCTAAAGCATTATCCTTAGCAGATGATGTATATTTATGTGATATTTTTGCATCTGTTCGTGAAAAATCGGGAAATGTCTCTATTGAAGATTTAGTAGCTTTAGTAGAAGGAGGAGCAACTGTTTTAAAACTTGAAAATGTTTCACCATTATTAGTTTATAAAGATGCAGTCATTATCTTTATGGGGGCAGGAGATGTACAAAAATTTGAATTTGCTTATGAGCAATTATTAAGTAGTACTTCTCCAACACAAAATTAATAATGAAAATTTAATGAAAATAGTTGACATCATATTTTCATTTTGTTACAATGACTTTACAAATTTAATAAATGGTTATTGAACTTGAGGCGCGGATGACAAAAGTACGTGATTACGGAAAGGGGATTTCGCCGAAATGTAGCGATGCTATGTTGGGGGCTGGTCATAATAGGTCAGTCACTGTCACACTCTCTGCCCAGACCAGTGTGAAGTGCAATCAATTACCGGGCAAAAGCAGTTTATGCTAATTTTTTCTGTACACTTTTTTAGGATAAGAGTCTATTCAGGGGAGATTGCGAACCTTTTGTTCGTGATCTCTCTTTTTTATTTGAGTTCTGAAGTTTATAACCAAGAGGAGAGGATTTTTATGAAAAAAAATTTATTAAAAGGGTTATTAACTGTAGCAATCGGTTTAGGGTTAGCAGCATGTGGCAGTAAATCGTCAAGCAACCAATTAGTGGTTGGGATGGAAGCGGGATATCCTCCATTTAACTGGACACAACAAACAGATGCTAATGGCGGAGTAAAAATCCAAGGTTCAAATGACTATGCGGGCGGTTATGATGTTGAAATTGCAAAACGTGTTGCTAAAAAATTAAATAAAGAATTAGTTATTGTAAAAACTGAGTGGGATGGCTTAACACCAGGCGTTGTTTCTGGTAAACTAGATGCAATCATTGCTGGTATGAGCCCAACTGCTGAAAGAAAAGAAGCAATTGATTTTTCTGATAACTATTACAAATCACAATTAGTAATGATTGTTAAAAAAGGTAGCAAATTCGAACAAGCTAAAACATTAGCTGATTTCTCTGGTGCTAAAGTAACTGGACAATTAAACACTTTCCACTATAGTGTGATTGACCAAATTCCAGGAGTTGCAAAACAACCTGCAATGGATAACTTCCCTGCAATGCGTGTAGCATTACAAGCTGGAACAATTGATGCGTATGTTTCTGAATTACCAGAAGGTGTTTCTGCTCAAGCTGCAAATTCAGATTTTGTAATGATTAAATTAACAGATGGATTCCAAGCAAGTGATGAAGATACAGATACAGCTGTTGGTTTGAAAAAAAATAGTCCATTAAAAGATGCTATTAACAAAGCTTTATCAGAAATTTCTGATGCTGAACGTCAACAAATTATGGATGAAGCTATCAAAAATCAACCTGCTGCAAACTAACATATTTTACAAACTAACATATTTTAATTAAAATTAACTAGAAGAGATTTCTCTTCTAGATACATAACTAAAAAAGAAAGAGGACAAAAGATGAATATTGAATGGATTATCAAAATTATACAAGATAATTGGCCAATGTTTCTAAATGGAGCTTGGGTAACCTTATACATTTCTATTATTGGGACAATTATTGGAACAGGAATCGGATTGCTTATTGGTTTAGTGAAAACAATTCCGATGCCAGAAAAAGGTTCTAAAAGAATTACTTTAAAAATTGCTAATGCTTTATTGACAGCATATACTGAGTTCTTTAGAGGAACTCCGATGATTGTACAAGCAATGGTTATTTATTATGGATCAGCCTTAGCATTTGGCATTGATATGGATCGTACATTTGCTGCTATTTTCATTGTATCAATTAATACAGGGGCTTATATGTCTGAAATTGTTCGTGGAGGAATTATTTCTATCGATAAAGGACAATTTGAAGCTGCTCAAGCGATTGGGATGACACACACTCAAACAATGATGAATGTAATTTTCCCTCAAGTTATTCGTAATATTTTACCTGCTACAGGAAATGAGTTTGTTATTAACATTAAAGATACCTCAGTATTAAACGTAATCTCTGTTTCAGAATTATACTTTGCAACAAAAACAGTTGCAGGAGCAAACTTCCGTTACTTTGAAACATTCTTTGTAACATTGATTTTATACTTCATTATGACAACTGTTTTAACACAAATTTTACGTTATATTGAACGTAAAATGGATGGTCCAGATAACTATGAAATTATTCATTCAGATCCATTAAATTCTAATTCAATGGCATCTGTATACGAAAAAACGAAAGGGAAAGGATAAGAATCATGAGTCAAGAAGTAGTAACGATTAAACATTTAAATAAAGTATTCGGGACTCATGAAGTCCTTAAAGATATTTCATTTTCTGTACAATCTGGTGAAGTAGTAACGATTATTGGTTCTTCAGGTTCAGGTAAATCTACTTTATTACGTTGTGTGAATTTATTAGAAAAACCAACTTCTGGTGAAATTTTATATAACGGAAAAAATATTTTAGATGAAGATACAAATATTTATGAATATCGTACGCATTTAGGAATGGTTTTCCAACAATTTAATTTGTTTAATAACTTAAATGTTTTAGAAAACTGTACAGTGGGTCCTATTAAAGTATTGAAAAAATCAAAAGAAGAAGCAGAAGAAATTGCGAAAAGTTTCTTAGAAAAAGTTGGTATGAGTGCTTACTTAAATGCTCGTCCTCGTCAATTATCTGGTGGACAAAAACAACGTGTAGCGATTGCTAGAGCTTTATCAATGCAACCAGATGTATTATTATTTGATGAACCAACTTCAGCATTAGACCCAGAAATGGTAAATGAAGTTTTAGAAACAATGAAGAGTTTAGCCCATACTGGATTAACAATGATTATTGTGACACACGAAATGGAATTTGCTAGGGACGTTAGTGATCGCGTTATCTTTATGGATAAAGGGGTTATTGCTGAAGAGGGAACTGCTGAGCAAATCTTTACAAATCCGCAAAAAGAAAGAACAAAAGAGTTCTTGATGCGTGTATTATCGTAAAAAAATCTTTTATAACAAAAAAAGGCAGCAGATATCTAGAAGTATCTGCTGCCTAAATATTTAAAAATTATTTTTTGAAAGAATAGACTAAAATGGAGAATTTTTTCGTTTAATAGCTCCTGTTGGACAGTGTGTATATGCTTCTTTAAAAGCTTCTATTTCATGTTCAGGAATTGGGTGGCTTCCAGTATTATGATCGTGTTTCATGAATGCTATTCCATCGTTATCGTATTCAAATAGTTTACTAGCTTTTAGTTGGCAAATGCCACAGGCAATACAACTTTCACAATCAACTTTACCGTAAGTTGGTTGTATTTTTTTTGAATGCATATGAATACCTCTGTTTCCAAAAAATATAATTGTTATTTTAAGTTTCTCATATTTCAAAAAATATTTCAAAACATTTAAAATTTTAAAAAAAAGAAATGACAATGACAAAAAATGTGCTAAAATATTATCTATAGATTGAAAAGATTGCATATTATTATAAAAATGTGCTATAGTTTTAGATGAATAAAGTCTAATGACGACAGTGGTTGAATTTAGGAGGATTTTTAATGAGTGATAATTTAAATAATGAAAGTAACCCAAAAGAAGAACAACCATGGGATCGCCAATTTGGTGAAGATACGCATAAAGTACAGCAGTATTCACGTAGTGCTCGTAATTCCAATGGTAAAGCAGTGGCACCATTATTAAGTGTGTTATTATTTGTATTTATTGTGGTGGTAGTATCTCCATTGTTATTTATGATGTGGTTCTATTGGTCAAGTTCTAAAGCTGAGGTGAAACCTCGTACAGCAGATGAAGTGATGTTAACTAAAGTTGTGGAAACAACAACATCTGAAAAAAACACAGTTGAGGTAAAATCTACAGAAACAAAGGCTAATGAAACTAGTGTAACATCTACAACAGTAGCTCCATCAGATGCTGCAAGACAACAACAAAGGGAACAAACAACTACTGAAACTCAAACGTCTCAAAATGGCTCTTATGGAACATATACTGTTCAACCAGGTGAAACATTATATAGAATTGCGGTTAATCATGGGATGGATGTCGCAACTTTAAAATCTATTAATGGATTATCTAGTAATAACATTTCACCCGGAATGCAATTAAAAGTATTACAACAAAGATAATAACAGCTAAAGGCTGGGCAGCAAGTCCAGCCTTTTAGGTTGTTATAGAACCGAATATTAAGAAATTAAAGGAGAAATATACTATGCAAGTTGCAATTGATGGCCCTGCTTCGTCTGGAAAAAGTACCATTTCAAAATTAATTGCGAAAGAAAATCACTTTTTATATTTAGATACAGGTGCAATGTATCGTGTGGTAACTTTAGCAGTTTTACGTAACCACATTTCATTAGAAGACTATGATGCTATTTATGAGTTAGTTCAAAATATTGACATTCGTTTTTCAATGAAAGACGGAAAGCAAATCGTATTTATGAATAAGGAAGATGTTACAGATGAAATTAGAAGTGTAGAAGTAACTAGAAATGTTTCTGCTGTTTCAGCAATAAAAGAAGTTCGTACTAGATTAGTTCATCTTCAACAAGAAATTGCAGAAAATCATTCCATTATTATGGATGGTAGAGATATTGGTACTGTTGTACTTCCACAAGCTGAAATTAAAATTTTCCTAGTTGCAAGTGTAGAGGAACGTGCAAAACGTCGATTCATTGAAAATCAAGAAAAAGGTATTGAGATGTCTTATGAGGAATTAGTGGAAGATATTCGTAGACGTGATTATATTGATTCTACACGTAAAGAATCACCACTTAGAAAAGCGGAAGATGCTATTGAAATTGATACAACAACAATGTCAATTGAAGATGTTGTAAAAACAGTAACAGCATTAATTCAAAAGTACCAATAAGATAGCCTTTTTAAAACGATATTACTAGAATTGTGATAGAAATAGTGATATGATGTAAAAAGGAGAAAAATTAATTTTTAGAATTATTTTTTCGTTCGAATGAATGGTTGCGTAATAGGAGGAAGTCAAATGTCAGAATTACAAACAATGCAAGATGCACTGGATATTGTAAAAGATATTCAAGTTGGAGACTTAGTTCAAGGAGAAGTGCTAGTTTTACAAGATAAACAAGCTATTGTTGGTATTATTGGTGGAGGTGTTGAAGGTGTTATTCCTTTTAATGAATTATCAGCAACTCCATTTGAAAAAGTTGAAGATGTCGTAAAAGTGGGAGATGTATTAGATTTAGTAGTCATTAAACCAATTAAAGATAAAGAAAATGGTAGTTTCTTACTTTCAAAACGTCGAGTGGATGCTCGTAAAGTTTGGGAAGAACTTCAAGCAAAAGCAGATAATCATGAACAAGTTGAAGGTACTGTAAAAGATGTGGTTAAAGGTGGATTAGTTGTAGATGCGGGTGTTCGTGCGTTTGTTCCAGCTTCAATGATTTCTGACCACTTCGTTTCAGATTTAAAACAATTTAAGGGACAAACATTATTATTTGATATCGTTGAGATTTTACCAGCAGATAATCGTTTAATTTTATCACGTAAAGAAATTGTTGCTAATGAAAAAGCAGCAAAACGTGCTTCTGCTTTAGAAGCTGTTTATGAAGGAGCAATTGTTACAGGTAAAGTTGCTCGTTTAACAAACTTTGGTGCTTTCATTGATTTAGGAGGAATTGATGGATTAGTTCATGTTTCTCAAATTTCTCATGAACATGTTTCAAAACCAAGTGATTTCTTAGCAGTTGGTCAAACTGTAGAAGCAAAAGTAATCGGCTTAGATGCTGAAAAAGGTCGTGTTTCATTATCTATTAAAGAAACTGTTGCAGGACCTTGGGATAATATTACTGAACGTGCAGCAGTTGACTCTACATTAGTAGGAACTGTTAAACGTTTTGCAGCGTTTGGAGCATTTGTTGAATTATTCCCTGGAGTAGAAGGGTTAGTTCATATTTCTCAAATTGCTCATAAACATATTGCAACTCCTCAAGAAGTTCTTCAAGTGGGACAAGAAGTATCAGTTAAAGTATTAGAAGTAAATGAAGCGGAAAAACGCATTTCATTAAGTATTAAAGCATTAGAGGAAGCTCCAGTTGTTGAA
Source organism: uncultured Granulicatella sp. (assembly GCF_963521425.1). Taxonomy (GTDB): domain Bacteria; phylum Bacillota; class Bacilli; order Lactobacillales; family Aerococcaceae; genus Granulicatella. Next base: position 34,954 of record NZ_CAUQUN010000006.1, on the reverse strand, counting down.
AAACCTGAAGTGGAAGAAGTTGTTGAAGAAGAATATGTCTTACCAGAAGAAGATGTAACATTTTCATTAGCAGATCGTTTAGGTGAACAATTATCTGAATTAGTTGTTGAAGACTAATAGAAAATATTAAATTAGGGTGAGGTTGGGAAAAACTCCCAGCCTCATTTTTTGAGAAAGGAGGAATTTTGATGTCAACACCAGTTATTGCGATTGTAGGTCGTCCAAATGTTGGTAAATCTACAATTTTCAACCGAGTTGTTGGTGAAAGAATTTCGATTGTAGAAGATATTGCTGGAGTAACGAGAGATAGAATTTATTCTGAAGGTGAATGGTTAGGACATCAATTTCATATTATTGATACAGGTGGTATTGATATTACTGATGAACCATTTATGTCGAATATTCGTATGCAAGCTGAAATTGCTATGGAAGAAGCAGATGTGATTATTTTCTTAACAAGTGTTAAAGAAGGTGTAACATCAACAGATGAACATATCGCTAAAATGTTATATCGTACTAATAAACCGGTATTATTAGCTGTAAATAAGGTAGATAATCCAGAATTAAGATCAGATATTTTTGATTTTTATGCATTAGGTTTTGGTGAACCATTCCCAATTTCAGGAAGTCATGGTTTAGGTCTTGGAGATTTATTAGATGCAGCTGTAAAAGCATTTCCTGAACATGATGATCAAGAAGATGATACAGATGTGATTCGTTTTAGTTTTATTGGTCGTCCAAATGTTGGAAAATCAAGTTTAGTTAATGCAATGCTAGGAGAAGAACGTGTTATTGTATCAAATGTTGCAGGTACAACACGTGATGCGATTGATACAAGTTTTACGGATGAAGAAGGTACTATCTTTAAAATGATTGATACAGCTGGTATTCGTAAAAAAGGACGTGTATTCGAATCCACTGAGAAATATAGTGTTTTACGTGCATTAAGAGCAATTGAACGTAGTGACATTGTTTGTGTTGTCTTGAATGCGGAAGAAGGTATTCAAGAACAAGATAAGAAAATTGCGGGTTATGCCCATGAAGCTGGTAAAGGTGTTATCATTTTAGTGAATAAATGGGATACTTTAGAAAAAGATAATTCTACGTTTAAAGAATTCGAACAAAATATTCGTAAAGAGTTTCTATACTTATCTTATGCACCAATTTTATTCGTTTCAGCTAAAACAAAACAAAGATTGGTAAAAATTGCTCCATTATTAAAAGAGATTCATGAAGTTCGTTCTAAACGTATTTCATCATCGATTTTAAATGATGTATTAATGGATGCTATTGCAATGAATCCAACACCTACAGATAAAGGAAATCGATTGAAGATTTATTACATGACACAAGTGGCAATTCAACCACCAACTTTTGTTGTTTTTGTAAATGATGTAGAATTAATGCACTTTTCATATGAACGTTTCTTAGAAAATCGTATTCGTTCTGCCTTTGGTTTCGAAGGAACTCCAATTCATATGATTATTCGACAAAGAAAATGATAAAATCGTGTATAATTCGTTGAAAGTCCGCCAATCAAATGGTATACTTGTCTAGAAATCAACAGTAAGGTTTCCAGAGTTATTGGACCACTCAATAACTACTGAATTATTTTCTTATGTGATGGAGGTGAATCTAACATGGCAAATAAAGCAGAATTAGTAGATCGCGTAGCTAAAAAAACGCAATTAACAAAGAAAGATGTTTCAGCAGCAGTTGATGCATTATTCGAAACAATTCAAGAAGCATTACAAGCAGGTGAAAAAGTACAAGTTATCGGATTTGGTAACTTTGAAGTACGTGAACGTGCTGCTCGTAAAGGACGTAACCCTCAATCAGGTGAAGAAATCCAAATCGAAGCTAGCAAAGTTCCTGCATTCAAAGCAGGTAAAGCTTTGAAAGATGCTGTAAAAAACTAATCAGTTTATTATGACATTTTCATAGAAACTATTTCATAAAGGTGCTATATTAGAGTTAAATCAATATAGCATCTTTTTTGTTGTCTATAGAAATGGAGAGAATATGAAATCAATTGTTGAACAAATTCAAAATGCTTTAGAAGAACAAGAATTAGAAAAAGTATATTCACTTTTTCATCAATTTATGAATGAAGTAACAGAAGATGAAATAGAAGAATTAATAGAGTTAGCTGCATTTAGTGCAAGTAGTGGTTTTTTTGATGAAGCTAGACAAGCTTATTTATTATTAACACAATTTGAACCTGAAGAATCCGCTTGGACCATTTTATTAGCAGAAATTTTAGTCAATCAAGGTGAGTATGACCAAGCATTATCTGTTTTATATGATATTCCTGAAGATAATCCAAACTACCCAAGTGTTTTGGTGATTTTATCAGAGTTATATAAAGCGCAAGGGTATTATGATGTTGCTGAAAGAAAATTATTACTCGCAAAAGAGTTAGCTCCAGAAGAAGTTATTTTAGATTTTTATTTAGGTACTTTATTATTTGAGTCTGGATCGATGGAGAGAAGCGTTCAGTATTTAGAAAGATTTTTAAAAAATTCCCATGATGAAACCGGAGAAGAAAATCGTGCAAGAGAATTATTAGTGGAAGCTTCTTTAGAAATTGGGAATGCAGAACCTTTACAAGAACTAGTATCAGATGAAGGATTAGAATCAGCTTCTAATGAATTATTAATCAGTATTGCAAAACATGATGTCCAAGAAGGAAATTATGACCACGCAGAAAAATTATATCAAGAAGTACTATCTCGTGATGAAGAAAATTATGAAGCCTTACTAGGATTAAGTCATATTCAAATGTTTAAGCATGAGTATTTAAAGGCGATTATGAGCTTATCTAAAATGATAGAAACTTATCCATTTGAAAAAGATCCTTTTTTCAGTTTAGGAGTGTCTTATTTATCGATTGGACAAATGGAAAAAGGACAAGAAGCCTTAAAACAAGCTTATGAATTATCTCCTGAATCATTTGAGATTATGCAAGCTTATACAGAAATATTGTTATATCAAGAAGAGTTTGAAGAAGTACAAGATATTTTAGCGAATGAAATTGAACAAGGATTGGAAAATGGTCAAATTTTTTATTTAATGGCAAGAGCTAAAGAAGGACTTGAAGAATTTGAAGAAGCTTTAGAGTTTTATCAAAAAGCAAGTGTTGAATTAGAAGATTCAGTAGAATTTATCATTGATTATGTAAGATTCCTTCGTGAAGAAGGTAGAACTACAGAAGCTAAAGAATGGTTAGAACATGGTCAAAATCTTGAACCATTAAATGAAGATTTACAAGAATTGCAGCAATATTTTGAAGCATAAGGAGTGAAAAAGATGTTTCAACCGAGTTTAGAGGATAAGAAAAATTTTATTTCATGGTTTGTATCCAATCATGCTTTAAAAAGAAGAGAAGCGTTATGGATTTTAAATTATTTATTAAATCACGAATTACTACTAAAGCAAATTCATTTTGTAGAACGAGTAGATTGTACCCCAAAAGGGATGTGGTTTTCGACTGATAAAGTACCTGATGAATCGTTTTATTTTTATAAATCTGGTTCACGTTTTAATAATCCAGAGCAAGCATTTCATGATATTCGATTGAATTGGAAAGAAGAATGTTATATTGAAATGGAATTTGAAGATTCTTACTTAACCATGGTAAAATTTGGTATACTAGAAAAGAATCCTTTTTATGAAGAAGAAAGTTCTTCGAATGAAGAAGTTCATCAAGCATTAACAGAAATTCAATTAAGTGTGTTAAAACAAGAAATTTTAACGCAAATTGATCAAGCATTGGAAAAAGGAAATCAAGAGTTATTTATTAAATTAACGGAACAATTGAAAGAACTAGAAAAGTAAGAGAAAGAGAGGCGAGTGAATGTCGATTCAGAAAGAACCATTATTTTTAGAAGCATTACCTGTGATGCAACAATTAGTTGATGCAGGATATGAAGCCTATTTTGTAGGTGGTTCAGTAAGAGATATGCTCCTTCATAAGCCTATTTCAGATGTAGATATTGCTACAAGTGCTACACCACAAGAAGTTAAAGAAATCTTTTCGCATACAGTAGATGTAGGGATTGAACATGGAACAGTTATGGTTATCCATCATAAAGAAGGTTATGAAGTAACAACTTTTCGAACAGAAGAAGGTTATGAGGATTTTAGACATCCAGATAAGGTAACCTTTGTTCGCTCGCTAGAAGAAGATTTAAAACGTCGTGATTTCACGATTAATGCATTAGCGATTGGAATTGATGACCAATTGATGGATTTTTTCGATGGGATTGGTGATTTAGAACGTCAATGTATACGTTGTGTTGGAGATGCAAAAGAACGTTTTAATGAAGATGCATTACGAATGTTTCGTGCAGTACGTTTTGTCGGTCAGTTAGGATTTCAAATTGAAGAGGAAACGAAGAATGCGATTTCTCTTTTAAAAATGAATTTATCTAAAGTAGCCGTGGAACGAATGAAAGTAGAATTTGAAAAGATGATTCAAAGTTCTTATCGTAAAGATGCATTGAAATTATTTGTTGAAACGGGCTTATATCAAGCTTGTCCATTATTTGATGGAAAAGAGAATATTCTTTTGAAATTAGCAGAATTTCCTTTAAAAGAAATGAGCGTCTTACAAGCTTGGATTTTATTCGTAGATGAACTAAATTTGAGTGATAAAGAAGTGACTCATTTATTAAAATCATGGAAATCATCTAATGAACAAATTCGAGATGTATTAGTTGGATATAAAACTTATCGTGCGCGTAAAAAGGAAGAGTGGAATTTCTTTTTAGCATACGCTTGTCCATATGAAGTTGGCTGTGAAGTGGAGCAATTATTGATTGCTCGAGGTAACAGTACTTCTATGGAAGGCTTAGAAGCAACGTATCAGTCTTTACCGATTTGTTCGATGAATGATATTCAATTGAATGGTCATGATATTATTCGTATTTTAAAATTAGATAAAAAAGGTCCTATTATTGGACGAGTATTAAAAACGGTTGAAAAAATGATTTTAGAGCAAAGTATTCAAAATGATGCAGAAATTTTAGAATTATATATTTTAACTCACTTTGGAAGTGGAAAGTGAATAATCATTGAAAATATTTGTGTTCAATGGTAAAATTCGAAGAGTAAAGAATAAAAAAGTGTTTTCACTGTTTATGTGGGTGAGAACATACATAAAAAGGAGAGACTTTTATGAAAAAAGTAATGTCAGGATTACGTTTTGTATTCCGTAACGGAGAAACATGGACGATTAACCGTCGTTTAATTGGAGATTTATGGATCAAACAAGTTACAACATCGTTTGGTCGTATTAATGGAAGTGAGTTCCAAGAAATTCATCCATGTGAATCATTACGTATTGAAGTGTTTCCTGAAGCAGACCACGTAATGTCTGAAGACATTAACTTAGGTGGATTAGAATTAGGAATGTTCGAACGTGTAAAAAAATATAGTGATATCGAATTAATGGATATTTTATATTTAGATAGCGATCATCCAAAATCAGACGTGATTGTTTCAACAGATCGTGTATACTTCCCATATAGCCCAGTGGATGAAGATGGTAATGACAATAAATACCAAAGTTCAGCTATTGGAAAACATGGTCACTTATACATTGTAATTGACCCTGCGAAAACAGTGGAAGATATTTACCCAGAGATTTAATTACGAAGGACTTTTCTGTTGTAGTAATGGACGGAAGCAGCCACCTACGGTGTCTCATTCCTAAAATTCGAGCCTAGGTCTCGAATTTTCCAGTACTAGAAGCCAACATGGCTTCTAGTACCAATACTACGGTGAAAAGTCCTTCTCCATTTTTATGTAAGGAAATGAAGAGACGTATTAGAAGAGGACTTCTTTGTATAGTAGTAAAGGACGCCAGCAGACCTGCGGTCTCATGGCTAACATACTACTATAAGGAGTCCTTTTCTTTTTCTTAAGACCTCTGGGGTCTTTTTTTTATTTGTACTTATTTCTAAATTTCTAAAATAAAAGCCTGAAAATAGCTGATAATAAATTGACAATAAAGAAGAAAAACAGGTAAAATAATGATGATTGAAACAAAAAAAGAAGGTGAGTAAATGCCGACATATCAAGTAGGATATGATGATAATACATGGGAGTTTAATGATGCCATAGAAGCTGCTAAAGTAGGCGATGTATTGGAAATCCAAAAAGATTATTTCTTGAGATTTTCAACGGATGTTCCATATGAAATTACAAAAAATCTTACTTTTCTAGGATTATTAGACGAAGAAAATGGAGAGTCATTCTTCACGAATAAATTTCAAGGCTATATTGCTCTTGACTGTGGAGCTTCCGTAGTATTTGAAAACATTTGGTTTACGAATGTTAAAAATACAACAATAATGAAAATTAACGAAAATTGCTCTGTCACTTTTAAAAATTGTGTCTTTGAATGTACGGAAGATCATAATGAAAATTATTTAATCTTTGCAAAAGATGATTCTTTTATTACATTTGAAAATTGTAAAACACATTTTGTTAGTGATGAAAGTGATCAAACTATTTTCCTGAAAAATTGTTCTGTAACGGCGAATGATTGCTTTTTCCAATGGAGAACTTTTTGTGAAGGTTCACAATTGAAATACACGAATACTATTTGTGAGAACTACTCAGGGAATGCCGTTTCTTTAAAAAAAGATTCACGATTAGAAGCTAATAATTGCCAATTTTATGGTGGAAATATGCTGAAATCTTATCCAATGATTTGGCTAACGAATTCTTCATTCCAATTAGAAACAGGAATTATTGGTAAAGTAGATAGAGGACAAGGAATTTATTCTGAAATGAAAAGTGGCGTAACATTGACGAATGTAACGGTTCAATCAATGGATTTGAGAGCGACAATTAGTCGTTTAAATAATTGTAAAATTATCGATAACTTTGATTTAGGTCCAAATACGTATTGCTTTGCTGACGGAATCATTACATTCCAGTGTGAAAATAAGTCTAGTATTCCATTAAGACTGTACTATTGTTCGACTATTTTCGCTAAACAACTATTATTCGAAAAATCTCTTGAGGTGAATATAAAAGGATTGGAATCGTCATTAATTCATGTTCAAGAATTAATGTATGCACAAGGTAGTTCGAGTGAATTAAATATTGATACAGATGAAGACTCTATTTTACATGCATCTGTTCGTCATACCAAAGCAATTGGAGCAGAAGGAGATGAAAATGCTCCTAAAGAATTAGACAGTTATGAAGAATTACAAAGCCTAGTTGGTTTAGAAGCTGTGAAAAAAGAAATTGATACATTAATTGGAATGGTTGATTATAATAAACAACGTGTTTTAAGAGGAGAACCACCTCAACAATTAGTATTGCATTCTATGTTTATGGGAAATCCAGGTACAGGTAAAACAACCGTTGCACGTTTAATGGGTAAAATCTTATTTGAACGTGGAGCATTGTTTGGAGATACGTTTAAATTTGTGGAAGTTTCTGAATCAGATTTATTATCTGGATATGTGAACCAGACAACAACTCAAACATTAGCAAAATTAGAAGAAGCACGTGGTGGGGTTCTATTTATCGATGAAGCTTATTCTTTAGATAAGAAAAGTACCAATGATACAGGTAAAGAAGCCATTACTACGATTCTTAAATATATGGAAGACCACAAAAATGAGATTATGATTATTTTTGCGGGATATACGAAAGAAATGGAGCAATTTTTACAAATTAATCCAGGTTTAACTTCACGTGTTCCTAACCGATTAGATTTTGAAGACTATACTCCAGAACAAATTGTTCAAATGGGGATTAAAGGTCTACAAAAAAATAGCTATGAAATTGCAGATGTGGAGTACTACACACGTAAAGTGACCTTGGAATATAATCGTTCATTAGATCGTAGTAATGCACGTTGGATTCGTAATTTTAACGAAAAGATTATTAAACAATTAATTGCTCGTGTTATTGCTGAGAAAAGTGAAGATATTTCACTTATTACAAATGCAGATATTGATGCTGTTCTAGAGATTGGTAAGTATCAAGATAATGGTACGAAGAAAGATGCATGGGAAGAATTGCATCAATTAATTGGTCTTCATAAAGTAAAAGAGCAAGTTGAAGACTTTATTGCTCAAGCGGAAATGAACCGTAAACGTGAACAAGAAGGATTTGCAACTTCTACTACGACTCTACATTCATTATTCTTAGGAAACCCAGGTACAGGTAAAACAACAGTTGCTAGAATTCTTGGTGAATTACTATATCAAAAAGGCTTAATTGCTACGAATAAATTAATCGAAGTGTCTCGTGGAGATTTAATTGGTGGTTACCAAGGTCAAACAGCTATCAAGACAAGAGAACATTTACAGGCTGCCCTTGGTGGAGTTCTATTTATTGATGAAGCTTATTCTTTAAAACATGGACCTAATGATAATTTTGGACAAGAAGCAATTGATGAAATCTTGAAATTTATGGAAGATTATCGACGTGATATGGTAGTCATTTTTGCAGGATATCATAAAGAAATGGCAGAGTTTTTAGAAACTAATTCAGGATTGAAGAGTCGTGTTCCAACGACATTTGATTTTGAAGACTATAGTCCAGATGAAATCGCACAGATTGGTGAATTTATTTTACAAGGTCAAGGGTATCAATATGATGCAGACAGTTATAGAGCAGTTGTGAAGGAAGCTTATGCTGTAACTGATGACCATAGTAATGGACGTTGGATTCGTAACTTTAACCAAAAATTATTGGCACATATGTCTCGCCGTGTGACAAAAGATGAGTCAAGTGATTTTAATACAATTACAAGTGAAGATTTAGAAAAAATGAGGGAGGCATAAGATGACAGATTATGTAGCACCACCAAAAAGAAAAAAAGATTCTGATAATGAAAATAAGGACTATATAGCTCCTCCAAAAAGAGATGACTATGTAGCTCCTCCTAAAAAAGGACAATCGAATTCTTCAGATTATGTTGATCCAACTTCAAATGAATGGAGAAAGAATATAGTCTTTCAAACCAAACCTTCTTCAGAATATCCAAAAGAGGAACCAAAACTAGATCCTCAAGTGATTCCTTATTCAGGATACGGTGGCTATTTTGATACACCAAAGCAAGACTTAAGTTTTTATTTAACTGGATATTTAGTGATTTCACTATTCAATTATATTACTTCTTTTAATGAGTTAGGATTATGGGGAAAAATCTTCTGGCCTATTTATGTCCTACTTTCGAACTATACTTATTGTTGGTATATTGACTATCGTCGTTTCAAAGGCGGAATTTTAGGATGGTTCTTTACACCATATGGTGGAATTCGTGCTGGATATGCTGCTTCTGAAGCAATGGATTATAGTACTGGGAAAGTCAAACGTGGACTATTTGGCGGCTATAAGATGAAAATGAAGAAAGATTTTGGATCACATCTGCTTTCATTTTTAATTATTACATTGATCGTAGAAATTATTAAATATTTTGTAGCAATTCCAGTTGCATTTATCTCGTTATTCTTCCATAAGAGTACAGTTCGTAAATATGTAAGAGCGAGTGAAGAGGCTGTTAGAGGATAGAAATTGACTTTTTAAACTGTGGCAAAGGACGCCAGCAGCTTCGCTGAAGCGAATCTCATGGCTAAATTTTGAGCCTTGGGTCTCAAAATTTCCTATCATAAAAGCCATTATTTTGGCTTTTATGATTTATGCCACTGTAAAAAGTCATTTCTATTTGGGTGTGTATTTATGAGAGTACGAAAAGAAATTGACTTTTTATACTGTAGCAAAGGGACGCCAGCAGCTTCGCCGAAGCGAATCTCATGTTTTATACCATTGTAAAAAGTCATTTTCCAAAATGGATAGTACTTGCTTTTTTTAGAAAAATAGCGTATTATTCTTATATTCATGGACGAGAACGTTCTATTTTTGATACAAGTAGCGAGCTAATGATTGGTGAGAGTTTAGCATGTCCCTCAAAGATAGAGAATCATCTCTGAGATATATTTCCGAAATAGTAGTAAGAAATATCGCCTAAATAGCGTTAACAATTTACCAAGTTGAAAAGTGCTGAATACTTTTCAAGAATTTGGGTGGTACCGCGAAACTTTCGCCCCTGCTTTTGCAGGGGATTTTTTATTTTATTGACAAAGGGGGAAAAGCAATGAAAATGAAAGAAACATTGCAAATTGGAAAAACAGAATTTCCAATGCGTGGGAATTTACCTACAAAAGAAATCGATTATCAACAAGAATGGGAAGAAGCAAACCTTTATGCACAACGTCAGTTAAAAAATGAAGGCAAACCTTCTTTCGTATTACATGATGGCCCTCCATATGCCAATGGGGATGTTCATATGGGACATGCGTTAAATAAAATTTCAAAAGACTTTATCGTACGTAGTAAATCAATGAGCGGATTCCGTGCTCCATTTGTTCCAGGTTGGGATACTCACGGTTTACCAATTGAACAAGCTTTAGCAAATGCTGAAGGTGTTGATCGTAAAAAAATGTCCGTAGCAGAATTCCGTAAATTATGTGCAGAATATGCTTGGCGTCAAATCGACAATCAAAGAACAGTGTTCAAACGTTTAGGTGTAACTGGTACATGGGATAATCCATATGTAACATTAAAACCTGAATTCGAAGCTGAACAAATTCGTGTATTTGGTAAAATGGCTGAAAATGGCTATATTTATAAAGGATTAAAACCAATTTATTGGTCACCATCTAGTGAATCTTCATTAGCGGAAGCAGAAATCGAATATAAAGACGTAGAAAGTGCTTCTATTTATGTAGCATTCAAAGTAAAAGATGGGAAAGGCTTATTGGGTGAAGATACTTCATTTGTTATTTGGACAACAACTCCATGGACACTTCCTGCAAACTTAGGAATTTTCGTACATCCAGATTATGTGTATGCACAAGTGAAAACTTCCGCAGGTACATTCGTTGTTGCTAAAGATTTAGTAGAATCATTAACAACTACATTATCATGGGATAATGTAGAAATTTTACAAGAATTCCCAGGTAGTGCTTTAGAATATATGACTGCTTGGCATCCATTCTATGAACGTGAATCATTAGTAATGAATGGGGATTATGTAACATTAGATGCTGGTACTGGTTTAGTACATACAGCTCCTGGACACGGGGAAGACGACTTCTATTATTCTCGTAAATATAATTTAGCAGTATTATCTCCAGTTGATAGCCAAGGTTGTTATACAGATGAAGCACCTGGATTTGAAGGTATGTTTTATGCAGATGCGAATAAAGTGATTACAGATTTATTAACTGAAAAAGGTGCATTATTAAACTTAAGTTATTTCGTACACAGTTATCCACATGACTGGCGTACGAAAAAACCAGTTATTTTCCGTGCGACACCTCAATGGTTTGCTTCAATTGATGCATTCCGTCAAGAAATCTTAGATGTGATTGAAAACGACGTTAAATGGTATCATCCATCTGGTCAAGTTCGTATTTATAACATGGTTCGTGACCGTGGCGACTGGGTTATTTCTCGTCAACGTGTATGGGGAGTTCCATTACCTGTATTTTATGCTGAAAATGGTGAACCAATTATTACACCTGAAACAACAGAACATGTTGCTCAAATTTTTGAAAAATATGGTTCAGATGTATGGTTTGAATGGGATGCAAAAGACTTATTACCAGAAGGCTTTACTCATCCAGATTCTCCAAATGGTATCTTTACAAAAGAATTAGATATCATGGATGTATGGTTCGACTCAGGTAGTTCTCATGCTGGTGTTTTAGGAACTCGTGAAGAATTATCATTCCCAGCAGATATGTATTTAGAAGGTAGTGACCAATACCGTGGATGGTTTAACTCAAGTTTAACAACAAGTGTGGCGGTTCATAAAAAAGCTCCTTATAAATCAGTTCTTTCTCAAGGATTCGTAATGGATGGAGAAGGCAAGAAAATGAGTAAATCACTAGGAAACGTTATTTCTCCAGCTAAAGAAATGAAGACTAAAGGGGCAGATATTATTCGTTTATGGGTAAGTTCTGTTGACTATGAGTCAGACGTTCGTATTAGTGATGAGATTTTAAACCAAGTATCAGAAGTTTATCGTAAAATCCGTAATACAATGAGATTTATGTTAGCTAATACAACTGATTTTGATCCTAAAGCTCATGCAGTTGCATTTGAAGATTTACGTACAGTCGATCAATATATGTTAGTTCGATTCAATCAATTAGTAGATAGTATTCGTAAAGCATATGATAACTATCAATTCTCAACGGTTTATCAAGGGGTTATTAACTTCTGTACAGTTGACTTATCACAATTCTATTTAGACTTTGCTAAAGATGTTGTGTATATTGATCAAGAAAATGGCTTTGAACGTCGTGCAATGCAAACAGTATTGTATGATATCTTAGTGAAATTAACAAAATTATTGAGTCCAATTTTAGTGCATACAACAGAAGAAGTATGGAAATACTTAAAAGAAGAGGAAGCTTATGTTCAATTAGCAGAATTCCCTGAAGTAACTCATTATGAAGGCGAAGAAGCTATTTTAGCTCGTTGGGCTGAATTCTTTAAAGTTCGTAATACAGCTCTTAAAGCATTAGAAGAAGCTCGTAATGAAAAATTAATTGGTAAAAACTTTGAAGCAAAAGTAACACTATATCCAACTCAAGAAGTAGCTGATTTATTAGATAGCTTACAAACGGATGTTGCTCAATTGTTCATCGTTAGTCAATTAGAAGTTGCTCCTGTAGGAACTACAACTCCTGAAAATGCGGTTCATGGTGAAGGTGTTTCAGTTGTAGTGGAACATGCACAAGGGGAAACTTGTCAACGTTGCCGTGCGGTGAAAGTAGAAGTCGGAACATTAGAAGATGCTCCAACATTATGTCATCGTTGTGCGACAATTGTCCGTGAATTTTATCCAGAAGCGCTTAACGGCGAAGAAGAATAATTTTTTAAATGACTTTCTAGTATAGTAGCAAGGACTCTAGCAGCTTCGCTTTGCGAATGTCATGGCTTGTGCTACACAATAAAACCAGCTCCCTCCTAAATTAGGAGAGAGCTGGTTTTTGTTGTTGTGAAAGATACTGTTGTTTTAATTGCTCTAGTGAATGAGCAACGCAACGGTAGCGATAGAGTCGAATTGATGGTTGAGTCGCTTCTTCTTCAATCGTAAAGAGAAAATAATGATCCTGATGATCCAATGCATTTTTTCCATTCAGTTTAAAATAAGGACGATTTGATTTTGACATGGATAATAATACATCATCGATTAAAAAAGTCAGAGGAATTGTTAGAGAAGAATAGCGATAAAAATCTTCTTCAAAACGAAGGTATTCTTCACTAAAATAATTCATTTGCAGTTCATTACGATAATAATCTTGCTGATTCATCCTGTTCCTCCTCTACTTGTTGAATAGAGACAATATTCTCAATAAAAATTCTTTGATACCCATTATTGAGTTTTAATAAACATTCCGTAGCAGCGAGGTTTTCTAATGTGCCTGTATAGTGTACTAATTGTTTTTTTTCAAGAATAGAAATATGAGCTTTTAAAGAATATAACTGTAATTGCCCTAATAATAAATATTTTTCTTCTAAACTGAGTTGTGAATGAGTCGGTATAGGAATGGCATCATCTTCTAATGCACTTGTATGTTCAGAAAGGAAAAATCCCATCCACTTTGCCATTTTTCGATCTTGATATAAGCGAGCAGAACGAAAGGGTAAGTAAGAACGATCAATCATTGTAATCCCTCCAATCCTCCGGCAGAATGTCCTCCAATGAGTTTGCTACGAGCAATATTTCTCGAACTTTCTAATAGGGAAGTTCCTTTTTGAATGGATAAAAATCCAAATTCATCTCGAATGCCATCAATGGCTTGTTGTAATTTTTCTTCTTTCTCCATTAGGATAGGATCATCGAATAATGAAAGGATGGAATATTTCTCATCTACTAAGTCACTATAGCGTACTCCAATTTGTCGAACAGCACCGCTGTGATATTTTTTGCGAAATAATTGTAAGACAGCCTTTGTTAAGATGGCTGTTTGATTGCTTGGTTCAATGGCTTCTTGGCAATGAAGTGAGGATTTCATTTCATATTTTGAAAAACCAATATAAATAGAAATGAGCTTTGTTTTTTTATGTCGTCTTCTTAAGCGAATGGCTACTTGTTCCGCCATTTCTGATAAGACAATTTCTACATCTTCTTGATGAATATAATCTCGTGGTAAAATTTGTGAATTACCAATTCCTTTGGACTGTACTTTATACGGTTGATGGATATTACTCTCGTCAACCCCATTGGCATGAAACCAAAGTTGAACTCCTATGATACCAAATTCTTTTTGTAAATCATCTGGATTACTCTCAGCTAATTCTTTAACACTATGAATGCCTAGTTTATGTAATCTTTTTTCTGTTCTGCTTCCAATTCCCCAGAAATCGGTTAAGGAGGGAATAGCCCATACCTTTGTTTCCACATCTTCATAGGACCAGTTTGCCCGCATTGTTTTTGTTTTTTTAGCTTCATTATCTAGAGCTAGTTTAGCGAGAAGAGGATTTGCATTGCTCATTCCAATAGTTGAAATAATGCCTGTTTTTCTCCATATTTCTTGTTGGATTTTGGAAGAAAGAACATCTAATTTTTCCTTTTTAGTGAATTGATGATGTGAGATAAAATAATTCAAGGAAGAAGTTAAATCAATAAAAGCTTCATCAATGGAATAAGGAAGAATATCTGTCGGTGCAGCAAATTTTTGAAAAATCTTTTGAATTTCCATATTTTTTTCAATATAGCGATCCATTCTCGGGGGTACAATTAATGTTTTTTGCGCCCAATTTTCTACATAACGTATAAAATTTTGATGGATGGGCAAACCTTGTCTTTTGGCAGCAGCTAGATTGAATTTTCTTGTTTGAATATGAAAAGGTAAATCATAAGAGCGACTGACATTTGCTTTTCCAAAAACCTTCTTAAAAATAGGGGAAGAAGCAAGAATCAGTCCATTAGCATTATCTGCACGACTCATGACACAAAGACAAGTTGTTAATGGATTCAATCCACGGTCTACACACTCCACACTAGCATAGAATGATTTCATATCAATAAAGGCAATATCACTATGTGGTTCTCTTGCATAATCAATAACGGTCATTTTAAACCTCTAGGAAGCAGATACCGGCATAAAGTGATTTACGACGAGTCCAACTACTTGTGGATTTTCTTCATAAGGAATGAATTGCTCTGGGTAATTCGGATTTAAAGAAACCATTCTAAAGCCTTGTTCGTCTCGATATAATTTCTTAATATAAACTGCCTCGTTCCATGTTAGCGCATAGACTGCTCCATCATAGTCAAATCCATTGGCTTGAATAAGAGCAACTTCACCATTTTGATAAGCGGGACTCATCGAATCTCCTTGAATCCATGCAGCAATATCATACCCTCGTTGCTCTGTTGGAGAGTAGACAATTTCTGTTTCATATTCATCAAAAATTCCTTTTCCTAATCCGGCAGAAAGTTTTACTTCTGCTAATACGGTAATCGGATAGAGTGTTTTTTGGTTTTGTTGCTGATGAAGCAATTGCTCTACATAGTGTTCTGCTTTTTTTTGATTGTTTGAATGTAGTTGTAAATAGTTCGTTACAATAGTATATTCCGATTCAAAATAACTGACTTCTACATTGAAAATGTCTGCTAGTGCGATTAAATTTTTTTGATTTGGAATTGTTTTTCCATTTTCCCAATGATGGTAAGCTACTCGACTAATTTCTAGTTGTTTTGCGATAAAAGATTGAGAATACCCTTGTTGAGTACGGATTTCTTTTAGACGATTTGCTGAAAACATGATACACCTCCGTCGTTAATTTATAACTTAACAACAGTTTATCATATGAAATGTAGGATGGCAATATCCACCTATATTAATAGCGAATAAAATTGAAAAATGATAAGATACAAGAGAAGAACAGGGAGGAATTATATGAGAAATAAAGTTCGTTTTAAAGAAAAATTATTTCTAGGTACAACATTGTCATTTGAGTTTGATGGAAATACAATTGGAAAAGAAGCTACTCCTAATCAATGGGTAAATGGAAAATGTTCGATTGAAAATGCTTTTGTATCTTTAAAAGTCAATGGAGAATTTCTCCGTGTAAGAGAAGTAGATCAGTGGATTGAATCTTTAAGAAAAATAAAAGAAAATGAAGAAGTAGAGCCTTGGCATTTATCATTTGAAGAAGAGGATATTGCTTTATATTTTTCTCCTAAAGAATATGAATCAGATGTTAGTTTATTAGGAATTCGAGTTCGCCCTTTTATCAAAGGTGGAAGATATTTAACAGAATATTATGAGATTAGTTTATTTGAAGAAGAAATTTTAAAATTACTAGACTTCTTAGAATCTTGCCGTGAATTTAGCGTTGATTCAAAAGAAAAAATTGAGCCGACTCATCAAGATGGAGAATATAAATATTGCCGTGTGAGCTTTGAAGGTAGCCGAAAACAATATGTGTATTTATGTCATAAAAATTTAGAAGTAGAAGTGGGCGATTATGTAACGGTTCCTGTTGGAGAATATTTCCAAGAAGTAGAGGCTTTCGTTGAAAAAGTTTTTTATGGAGATGAAGAGGCAGCAGATTTTCCAATAGAAGAATTGAAATATATCACAAATGTTGTTTCTTCCCATCAAGAAGCTGTGAGCGATTATCAGTTGTCCATTCCAAGAGAACAGATTATTTATAATTCTAGAGAAAATGAATTAAGAGAAAAAACGATTTTCGGAAGCAAAAATAAAACAGTTAATCCTGTGCATATTTTAAAAACAACGATTGGGGAATTTTGGCTGGAAGCAGATGGAGAACTCATTCCAATGCATTACGAATTTACGAAATTAAGAGTATGGAAAGAAAATTTAGTCAATGGTTCGTATCGTTTAAGACCAGCTCAATTAGAGGTGTTAGCAGGCAAAACGGTTGTATTAAAAACTTCGATGGATTTCGAGGAAATGCGCTATATTAAATCTTATGAGGGAATTGATTTATTAGGAGCACAGTGGCAGTGGAATCAGCTAGCAGTCGGAATGTGGGCTGAAAAGGTAGATCCAGAACACTATGAGATTGAAGTGGATTCGAATGGTGTTGTTTATTATCCACCAGAAGCGAAGAAGGCTTCCTTTGGAGTAGCGTGGACAACGTATGTAGATGATGATGA
The DNA here is from genome assembly GCF_963521425.1 of uncultured Granulicatella sp. Classification (GTDB taxonomy): domain Bacteria; phylum Bacillota; class Bacilli; order Lactobacillales; family Aerococcaceae; genus Granulicatella. Next base: position 17,769 of record NZ_CAUQUN010000006.1, on the reverse strand, counting down.
CGCTACAATTTGGATGAATATAGAGTAAATAGGTGAAGAGATGACGGAAAAATTATTTGTAGATAGAGAAGTTAGATGTTTGTATTGCAGACGACATTTTGGTATACGTGAATATCAAAAAATTGAATTACCAAGACAACAGGAATTGATTCCTTATCTTTTAGATGCGTCTATTTTTGAATTTGAATGTCTTTATTGTCGAGAAGAATATACTGTGTTAAAAGATCAAGAGGGATTTGTAATCGATAATCAGGAAAAGAAATATCGTATTTATTATAGTGACAATGAATATGATAATGGTGTTAAACTCATGCAAGTGTCACATGGATTAGGAATTACGTCAGAAGAAGAAAAAGATTTTGTTCTTGAAGTTCGTGCATTAGATGAACAAGAGTATCGTATTCGTTTTGAACCGAACTATGGTTCAGCAGTGGAAAAGATGATCATTTTTGAAGCGGGTTTAAATGATGTAGCAGTCGAATTGCTGAAATCATATATGGAGCTTGAGTATGATTTTGATAAAGAATTTGATCATTTAGTATTTATAGATGATCAAGACAGAGCTTTTGTTGGTGTACAAGATGGTCGTCCTGTATTTGCAGTAGAATTTGATGAAGAGGAATATGAGGCGATTTTAGAAGCTTTTGCTGAAGAGTGTGAATGTATACAGTATGAAGTTGATACTTATGAAATTAAGAAAATTATGAAAAAGCGTCTCGAAGAACTTGAAGAAGACGAAAACTAGACTTCGCTGAGGTTGAAAAGGACTGCATGAAATTCGATTTTACGAATTTCATGCAGTCCTTGTTATTTTATTAAATTAATCTAATTCTGCTTCTTGGGATTCTGGATATCCGTGGGCTACACGACTTGCTGCTGCTGCTGCGATAGCACCTACGATGTCATCTAAGAATGTGTGGCAGTAGCCACTTGATTTATCATTTAATAATTCTAAAATTCCTGGTTTTACTTTATCGATATAACCATAGTTTGTAAATCCGATAGAACCATATACATTCACGATAGATAAAGCAAGAATCTCATCTACACCATATAAACCTTCATCTTTTGTAAGAATATCATTTAATGGTTGAGATAGTTGATTTTTTTCTGCTAATTTATCTAACTCAATTCCTGTAATAATGGCGTTTTGTACTTCACGTTTTTTTAGAACAAATTCAACATTATTGTAGCAGTGTTCAAGCGTTAAATTAGGAAAATATGGTTCTTGTAAGAAATGAACTAATTTTGCAATTTCTTCTAACTCAACTCCACGTTCGTGAAGAAGTGATAGTGCATATTCATGTAATTCTTTTGTATTTTTCATAAAAAACTCTCCTTCCACGTTTCCAGAATTTAAAAGTGGAAACGAATACATCATTATAACATATATTCCTAGAAAAGAGAAGAACTATGAATGGTTTGGATTCTTTTCTCAGGATGAATGTATGCCATTGCTTGGTTAACAGCAATCGGAGCTTCACCAAATCCTGTTGCGATAATTTGAACTTTTCCTTCGTATGTGGCAATGTCACCAACAGCAAATATACCTGGAAGGTTTGTTTCCATTTTACTATTTGTGATAATCGCATTTCTTTGAAGTTCTAATCCCCACTCTTTAATGGAGCCGATAGAAGAGGAAATACCATAGCTGACAATGAAGTCATCCACTTCTAATTCAATTTCTTCTTCTCCACGAGCTTGTTTAAACGTAACAGATTGAAGTGTATTTCCATCACCATTTAAGCGTTCTGGAATAAATGGTGTGAAGATTTCAACGGAAGAATTTTGAAGTAATTCAACGCTATGTTCGTGTGCTCTGAATTGTGGGCGACGGTGAATGATGCTAACTTTTTTAGCGATATTTTCTAACGCTAGTGCCCAGTCAACAGCTGAATCTCCACCACCACAAATAGCAATCTTTTTATCTCTAAATTGTTCTAAATTAGTTACGAAGTAGTGCAGTTGATGATTTTCGTAATTTTCTGCACCTTCTAGTTCTAATTTACGAGGACGGAAAGCTCCGTTTCCGCAAGCAATAATAATGGTTCTTGCAAAGTGTTTTTGTTTAGAGGTTGTAATTTCATAGTAGTCTTCGAATTTTTCAATTTGTAGCGCTTCTTCTTCTAGGCAAATTTGTGTAACCTCAAATCTATCTAATTGCTTGATTAAGTTTTCTACTAAATCTCCAGCTAAAATTTCAGGATAAGCAGGAATATCGTAAACCATTTTTTCAGGATATAACATTCCAGGTTGTCCTCCAAGTTGAGGAAGGCTTTCGATAATTTTTACACTAGCTTGACGAAGTCCTGCATAAAAAGCTGTAAATAATCCAACGGGTCCACCGCCAATAATGGCAATATCTACGATTTCTGTTGTTGTCATTTTATTCTCCATTCTTAGAAATATAAGAAGCGTAATAGGATTGCAATCACGATTCCTGTCATTGCACCACCAAATACTTCTACTGGTTTATGACCAAGATATTTCTTAATAATTAATTTTTTATTTTCTTCTGTATTAAATAATTGAATTGGTTCATCATCATCAATTTCAATCTCTGATAATTTTGTAGATTCATCTCTTAATTGTTCTTCAAATAATTGTGATAATAAAATTCCTTGTTCACCACTTTGGCGTCTAACCGCCATCGCATCAAACATGACAATTACACCAAATGTTGTGGCAATTGCTACAAGTGGAGAAGCAAATCCATATTCCAATCCAAGAGCTGTAATGAGTGAAGTAACAGCAGCAGAGTGAGAACTCGGCATTCCACCTGTACTTGTCATAAGGGATAAATGTGCTCCTTTTTTTCGAGTGAAAAAGGCAATTGGAAATTTAACAAATTGTGCAAATAATATTGATGATAATGCTGCTATTAAAGGATAATTTTCAAAAATAGTCATATATATACACTCTTTCCTAATTAGTCTTTTATACTATACCATATTCTTAAACGTTATACCAAATAAGGAAAGGAAAAACAGTAAATAAAAGGGGAAAGTTTTTGACGAGCGTGGTATACTAGGCACAGTAGAATTCGAAAGAAGGTATATTCATGACAGAAGTAAATCAAGTCCCAATTCACTGTGAAACATGTCAAAAGACTTTTGACTATACGATTTATCAAAATGTGAATGTGACTGAAACTCCAGAATTAAAAGAAAAATTAATCAATCAAACAGTATTTCAATGTACTTGTCCACATTGTGGGCAAAAATACTTTATTCCATATATTTTGAATTATCAGGATATGGATAAGAAAATTTTGATCCATTTTTATCCAAAAGAAGAAGAAATGCAAAAGGAATTGCAACAAGTCTTAATCGATGATCAAACAACAAATCAAGATTTCTTAGATAGTGGATATGCTGTTCGTTATGTGGGAAGTTGTGATGAATTTTTTGAAAAGTTATGCATTACTGAAGAAGGGTATGACGATCGTATTATTGAAATTGTAAAATATTACTGCGTCGATCGAATGTTGCAAAAAAACATCGTATTTGATCGTATTCTTTTTAGTAATCAACAAGAAGCAGGAGTAGGAATTTATATTGTAAATGGAAAGCAAATTTCTCATTTTATTCCAGTATCGGATGAACTATTAAAAATTGCAGAAAAACAATTAGAAAAAGCAAAACCAGAAAAAGATTTATTAGTGGATCGCTATTGGGCACAAATTGTTGCTTCTGTCGGAGATGAGTAGGTTGAAACTTCGTCCATAAATTGATAAAAAAGGCATTTTATGGTTTAATTGAAGCAGTATAAAACTTAGAAAAGAAGGGAAGAATAAGGGGAAAATGGTTATATTTCCACAATTAAGAAGACAATTAAAAGGAAACCCTGTTGTAATTTTACATACAAATATGGGGGATATTACTTTAGAATTATTTAAAAAGCGTGCACCAAAGACTGTTAAAAACTTTGTAACACATGCGAAAAATGGATATTACGATGGAGTCATTTTCCATCGTGTCATTGAAGATTTTATGATTCAAGGTGGAGACCCAACTGGTACTGGTATGGGTGGTGAATCGATTTGGGGTCCAAAATTTGAAGATGAATTTTCAAAAGAATTATTTAATCTTTATGGAGCTCTTTCAATGGCAAATGCTGGGCCAAATACAAATGGTTCACAATTTTTCATCGTAACAGCGAAACATGTTCCTGCTCAAATGTTAACACAATTAAAAGAGATGGGATGGCCAGAAAAAATCGTTGAAGCTTATGCAAAAAATGGTGGAACACCATGGTTAGATCATCGTCATACTGTTTTTGGTCGTGTTGTTGAAGGAATGGATGTCGTATTAAAAATTGAATCCGTGAAACGCAATGGTCAAGATCGTCCATTGGAAGATGTTGTGATTGAATCAACGACAGTAGTGAAAGGCTAGGGGTTGAACATGACACAGACGTATCGCATTGGAGATGTGATTACTGCTAAAGTGACAGGAGTTCAGCCTTATGGAATTTTTCTAGCTTTAGATGAAGAGACACAAGGATTAATTCATATTTCTGAATGTAAGCATGGATATATGGATAATGTGCATAATTTTGTAAAAATTGGAGAAGAAGTCACTGCAAAAGTGATTGATGTAGATGAATTTACCGATAAAATTAGTTTATCGATTCGTGCATTAGAAAAACTAGATGTACCTTCTACACCAACGAGAATTAAGCGAAATAAGAAACGCTTTACTCCACCAATTGGATTTTCATCTTTAGCGCATCAATTGCCGTATTGGATTGAAGAGGCGCAAGAAAAATTTGTAAAGCCGAAAGAAAATAAAGCATAGTAGTACTCATTTTATAGAAAAATTGATATAATAGAAGAAGAAATTTTTAGGAGGTTCATCATGGGACATATTTCATTTGATTATTCCAAAGCATTAGGTTTCTTTAATCAAGAAGAAATCGATCAATTACAATCAACTGTAACAGCAGTTGACAAAGATTTAAGAGAGGGATTAGGAGCAGGTGCAGATTTCACTGGTTGGATTAACTTACCTCGTGACTATGATAAAGAAGAATTTGCTCGTATCAAAGAAGCAGCTAAAAAAATTCAAGAAGATTCTGAAGTATTAGTTGTGATTGGTATCGGTGGTTCATATTTAGGAGCTCGTGCAGCTATTGATTTCTTAAATCATGCATTTTATAACTATTTACCAGCAGAACAACGTAAAACACCGCAAGTGTTATTCGCAGGAAACAGCATTAGCTCAACTTACTTACATGGTTTAATTGAGTTAATTGGAGATCGTGATTTCTCAGTAAACGTTATTTCTAAATCAGGTACAACTACAGAACCAGCAATTGCGTTCCGTGTGTTTAAAGATTTATTAATTAAAAAATATGGTAAAGAAGAAGCAGTTAAACGTATTTATGCAACAACTGATCGTGCTCGTGGAGCATTAAAATCAGAAGCAGATGTTGAAGGTTATCAAACATTTGTAATTCCAGATGATGTAGGTGGTCGTTTCACTGTATTAACAGCTGTAGGTTTATTACCAATTGCTGTAACTGGTGCAGATGTAGATGCATTAATGCAAGGGGCTGAAGATGCTCGTGTGGCTTATAGCTCAGCAAACTTAAAAGAAAACGAAGCTTATCAATATGCGGTAGCTAGAAATGTGTTATACCGTAAAGGTAAAGTGACTGAATTATTAATTAACTACGAGCCAACTTTACAATACTTCTCAGAATGGTGGAAACAATTATTCGGTGAATCTGAAGGGAAAGACTTGAAAGGTATTTATCCTTCAAGTGCGAACTTCTCAACTGACTTACACTCATTAGGTCAATACATCCAAGAAGGTCAACGTAATATCTTCGAAACTGTTATTAAAGTGGGTACTCCTAATGAAACTGTAACAATTCCTGAAACTGAGGAAGATTTAGATGGTTTAGGTTATTTACAAGGTAAAACAATGGATTTTGTAAATACAAAAGCTTTCCAAGGTACTTTATTAGCGCATACGGATGGTCAAGTGCCAAACTTTGTTGTAACAATTCCTGATATGTCAGCTTATACTTTAGGTCATTTAATTTACTTCTTCGAAATCGCTGTAGGTATTTCTGGTTACTTAAATGGTGTGAATCCATTTGACCAACCTGGTGTTGAAGCGTATAAGAAAAATATGTTTGCTTTATTAGGTAAACCAGGATTTGAAGAACTAGCAGAAGAGTTGAACAATCGTTTATAATAAAAATATTTTTTAATGGAATTTCTGAATTGTAGCAAGGACGCAAGCAGCCTCGCCAAGCGAGTCTCATTGCTAAATTTTGAGCCTAAGGTCTCAAAATTTCCTGTGATTGGAACGGCTGTGCCGTTTCAATCACTGCTGCTACGGCGAAATTCCTTTTTGTTTGCTATCATAAAATGGGAGACGTATTGGAGTTAGAAATGGAATTTCCAAGATGTAGTAAAGGATGCCAGCAGACCTGCGGTCTCATGGTTGCTAGATGGAAATTCCTTTTTTTATATTGGTAGATTAAAAAGACACCACTTTGTGGTGTCTTTGTTTTGTCATTAATAGTTCATTCTACCAAATCTTTATAGTAATAAATGGCTAATTGGGTTCTGTCTCTTAAGTTTAATTTTTCTAAAAGTAAGGAGAGGTAGTTTCTTATAGTGCCTTCGCTTAAGTACATTTTTTCTGCGATTTCTTTATTATTGTATCCTTCTGCTACTAAATAGAGTAATTCATTTTCTCTTTCGTTCAAGAGTTTACTAGCTTTTCTTTGAACCAATTTTTTAACCGGCATATCGATTGTTGAATCGTATACAATTTGATGATTCATAACTGCTTCGATGGCAGGGATGATGCCTTTAATATGTTGTTTTAATAAATATCCTTTACAGCCAATTGCTAATGCTTTTGTAATATATTCATCATCTTGAAAGGTCGTTAAAAATAAAATTTTTGCTTCAGGATAAGCTTGTAAAATATGTTTAGCTGCCTCAATCCCAGAAGTAGGTTCCATTCGAATGTCCATTAACACTAAATCAGGCTGATGTTGTTCGTATAGTTGAATCGCTTCAGATCCATTGCTTCCCATTCCAACGACTTCAATATGAGATTGGGCAGATAGGATGGTTTCTAATGCTTGTAATACTAAATAATCATCATCAATAAGAATCGTCTTAATCATGAGAGGCCTCCTGTTTTGGAATACGAATAAAAATTTCGTATCCATTTTTTGTTTGAAGTGTAAAATCTCCATTATGTTTTTCCACTAATTCCTTCATCATTGTTAGTCCCATACCTGAGGGAGTGTTAGTTGGACGGTCACCATTATCTTTATAATCAATGGTGTAGGTTGTTTTTTGTTCCAAAAGGAATAATTGAAGTTGTGTTCCATTGGAATGTTTCATAAAGTTTGTCGTCATTTCCTTACAAATCGTTAAAATATCATATTTTATAGTAATCGGAATACTATCTGAAATAGTGTTCGTAAAATTCACTTGTGCTTTTTCCGTTACAGGTTGAAGGAGTGTATCCATTCTTTGCGAAAGTGAGAATGAGTCATCATACATTTGATGAATGGTTAATCGAATATCATCCATTTCTTGTTGTAAAATGCTCGATAAATGTGCCAATTTTTCTTCCACAACGGGTTCAGTTGTAATAATTTGTAGAGCTTCTAATTGCATAATAGAAGCACTCAAAGTATGTCCTAGTTGATCGTGCAATGCATGAGAAATGCGATTTCTTTCTTTTAACGTAGCAATTTCCATTTGTTTTAAAACTTCTTCAGAGCTTGATTGTTGACGTTGGACTAATTTTAAACGTTCTAGTTCTAAATCATTTTGTATTTGATAATTTTTCTTTTGAAAAGCTTCATCCTTTTGAGTTTGTAAAATAATATAACTACCAATGATACCGAGGATAAAGGTAAATAAATTAGGCTGTAAAAATAAAATTATTCCTGAAAAAATTCCCACTAAACCATATAAGTGAACAGCATGCATGATGAACAGTACACTATAAAGTCCAGTTTGCGGAAATAGAATACAAAGTATTCCAGAAATCCCTAATGCAATTGATGAAATGAATTTTGAACTGACATAAGGGGAAAGAGAGAGGATATACATACAAAATCCTAGAAAAATTGTCAACAGTTCAATATTTTCCTGTGCTAAAAAAATACTGATGAGAATAAAAAATAATGATTTTTCAATGAATGTACGCAAGAATATCCCTCCAATCTGCTTTTTATTGTAGTATAACTGCAAAAGTCACAAAATTCTATAAAAATATGACAAATGTCATATGAAGATGATGATATTTGACACTAGGTAAGAGTGAAGACATTTTATATACTAAGATTGTGATGAAAGGATAGGTGAAAATATGGAAACAAGTATTGTAGTAAAAGGTTTAGTAAAACGATATAAAGATTTAATGGCGTTAAATCACTTTGACATTGAGATTCAAAAAGGGGAGTTATTAGCGCTTCTTGGTCCAAATGGATGTGGAAAAACAACTTTAATCAATTGTATGTTAGGATTTTTAACATTTGATAGTGGAGAGATTACCGTATTAGGAGAAAGTCAATTTCCATTATCTGCTAAAGCTAGAGGGCAAATTGGAATTGTGCCACAAGAGTTAGCTTATTTAGAAAATTTAACAGTGGAAGAAAATATTGATTTCTTTTGTGGACTATACATTTCAGATTCAACATTGCGAAAACAATATGTAAAAGAAGCGATTGAATTTACAGAATTACAAGATTTTCGTAAATTTCTTCCGAAAAAATTAAGCGGTGGATTGAAACGTCGATTAAATATTGCTTGTGGCATTGTGCATAAACCTTCTTTAATTTTCTTTGATGAACCAACTGTTGCAGTTGATACTCAAAGTCGTTCGTTTATTTTAGATGGAATTCGTCAATTAAATGAAAAAGGTAGTACCATTATTTATACCACTCATTATTTAGATGAAGTGGATGGATTAAGTGATCGTATTGTGATTATGGATAAAGGAAAGAGTATTATCTCTGGAACGTCTCAAGAATTAAAAGCATCGATTACTACGTCAGAAATTATTCAAGTAGAATTAACAACGATTCCAACAAGTGAACAATTAGAGCGATTAAGACAAATTCCTCAAATTTTAGTAATGGAAGAACAAAAGCAACAGTTGAAGTTTCATTTTAAAAAAGGGAATAATCATTTAATGCATGTAGCCAATACGATTGAAGAATTGCAGTTAAATTATGTTCGTTTATATAGTGAACAACCAAGTTTAGATGATGTATTTCTAGCATATACTGGGAAAGGACTTCGTGATAGATGATGACATTTCTAAAGTTATTTAAGTATTTATTTAAAAATACGGTAAAAGATTTTGCATTTTCATTTTGGGTATTATGTTATCCAGTGATTTTAACGACTTTCTTTTATTTATCACTTTCTGGTGTGATTCATCAGGAATTAAATCCCGTTCGGGTAGCGATAACTAAGGATCATCCTTTTCATTTTGTATTTGAACAAGCAGGTGAAAATTTTGAAATTATTGATGTAGCATCAGCAGAAGAGGGAAAGCAGTTAACGCTTGAAGAAAAAGCAGATGGATTTGTTGAAAATAATTTAGATATTGTAGTGGCAAAAGAATCAGGTGTTCCTCAAAGTGTTTTGAAAAATGTAGTCACTCAAATAAAACAAGTTCAATCTCTTGGAAAAAGTGCCTCTACCATTGATTTTAAAAAAAGTTGGATACAAGAAACAAAGAGTGATGTTAGTGAAGGAACGATGATGTTCTATTCAAGTCTAGCAAGTTTTGCAATGTATTCTATCTTTAGTGGAGTTGTTTGTGTAGCGTATATGAATGGTAATTTATCTGAAGTGGGACGAAGAGTTATGGGAAGTTCATTTAGTAAATGGAAATTTCTGATTTACAGTTTTGCTACAGGATTAACGTTAAATGTGCTTTCGAATGCCCTTTTATTAGTGTATATGACTCAAATTTTAAAATTACAGTTATTTACGAATTGGACAGGTAGTATTTTATTAATGCTTATAGGAAATATTTTTGGATTATCCTTTGGAATTTTAATAGGAACTCTTCAACAGTTGAGTATACAAGGACGAATTATAGTAGCATTAATGACCAATATGATTGCATCCGCTATTGCAGGATTAATGGGAAGTAGTATACGAGTATTTATGAATAGCCATCTTCCATGGGTAAATCAGTATAATCCGGTAGCTTTGATTATGTCTGGATTTTATCAATTAAACCGTTTAAACGAGGGAACACAAATGACTCGTATTTTTGGATTACTTGGAATTTATACACTTCTATTAATGGTCTTTGCATTATGGAGATTAAGGAGAACACGTTATGACAGTTTATAAGTATTTTTTAAAACTTGCGAATCGTTACAAAATATATGGCATTATTTATTTAGTAATTTTTATGGGGATGGCTTTACTTCAAACTTCTGGGATAGATGAAAGGAAGCATTTTGAAGATGTTCCCGTTAAAATCATGATTAAAGATGAATCAAATGGATCTAACGAAATAATCAATCAATTGATTCAAACACTTCAAAAGAAACATGAAGTACAAAAAACGACAAAAAGTGATACGAGTATGAAAGAAGCCATCTATGCAGGAGATGTAGATGCAGGATTATGGATTCCAAGTGATGCTCAATCAAAATTAGAAAAAGAACAAGAAGTTGTTGAAATGGAAATCTCCAATTCATTATCGGGACATTTAATTCGTGAGTATGTAAATTCTTATCTTCGATATGCAGTTGCTTTGAAAAAAGAAGGGAATTTTAATCCAGAAAGAATTGAAAAGATTATAGATCAAGAAGTAACAGTAACACTTCTGTCTAAAAAAGAAGCCGTATCCAGTCAATACTCTAAAGAAAAATTTGGTGTAAATTATTTTGCCTATAGTCCATTTATCTATTTTTCAGTGTTCATTTATTTATTTGGTACGATTTTTTCTAAAATGAAGGGGAAAGAAGTTGCTAAGAGAATTGCGATTGCAATGAAAGATGAGCGTCGAGTGATGTTGGAACAATTTTTAGCAGGGTTAACGATAGTATGTTTAATTGTTGGCATTAATCTAGTTTTTGTAGGGATTTTAGCTCCTGAATTTTATGCAAGTTCTCAAGCATTGAAGATTTTATTATTGAGTACAGCTTCGGCAATTTCAGCTTATGCTTTGTCATTCCTTTGTGCAGTAGTGATTGGCGAGAATCAATATGCTTATTCAGCTGCAAGTACAATATTGGGAACGGGGCTGGCATTTTTATCCGGAATTTTTGTTCCTTTAGAATTGGTAAGTTCCTATGGAGTCAACATTGCTAAATTCTTCCCAGTTTATTATGTGACTTCAGCAGCGAGCAATTCTTCAACAGAGTTTTCTAGTTATGCATTTCATTTAGGGATGATTGCTTTATTTACTGTTTTATATATCGTAATGGCGTTTAGCGTGCAGCGCATTCGTCGCATTAATAAGTTTTAAATAGAAATCTCTGGTAAATTCTCAATCTAAGTTCTAGTTTTGATACTTAACTAGAAGTTACTTTGAAACTTTACGGGGGAATAGTAGCGAATGAGTATGAAATCTGGTAGTAGAAAAATTCTAAAATATTAAGTGAAATAGATAAATAAATTAAGATTAAGAGAGGTTTTTCGGCAAATGTTAGGATATGAAAAAAATAAAAAGTTAGAATTTAATTATAAAAAATCTGGCGGTTTATGGTTAATTGCGGTTGCCATAGTTATCGCTGTTGCTACCTTAATAGGTGGACAACAAATTATAAATATGCAAGTGTTTAGTATAGGTTATGTAGTTTGCTTTTTTTCAATTAATATGAATAAAAACTTACTAAAAAAACTATCCACTGGATCATCGACTAAATTTCAAAATAAGGTTTCTCAATACTCAATAATATTACTGTTTATATTAATGATTTTTTTAGGAGGTCCATTTTTTGCTACGGAGAATTGGAGATTGATATGGTTGGGAGCATTATTAGCCACAGCATTGCATTTTTTTCCATTCTATTTTGTACATGGAAAATCAATGGTTTTATTAGGAATTATGTGCACTATTAATATTATCATGGGGTATATTTTTTCTGGTGTCTCTTTGGTACTATTTGCCTATATTGATGCAATAATTAAATTTATATTTGGGGTTTATTTGTTATTCTTTTCTAAAGTAACAAAGCAATAAATTCTAATTGTTTGTTGAACTAGCAACTTAATAAAAATAACAGAGAAACAGTAAATCGGAAAAGGTTTACTGTTTTTTTCTTTGCTCAAAATAAGAAAGAGAGGGAAAGACAAAATGAAAAACATAGAAGAAAAAATCTTAATGGTAGATGAAGAAATAAAGCAATTACAAAACAAAAGAAAAAAACTAACCAGTCAGCAGAAACAGGAAGAAAGAAAAAAGAGAGATAAAAGAATATATGAAAAAGGAGCAGTCTTTGAAAATATCTTTACAGAAAGCAAGAACTTAAGCAAAGATGAATTTTATCAGCTAATTATATCTCTAATTCGTAAAGAGGAAGCCGATATCAAAATATAAAATCATAGAGAAAAGAGAAGAAACAGAAGTAGAAATTACAGAAAACCAAGAGGTAGAAATGGACATCGAATAATAGTTTCTTGTTTACAAAGGCGCACATATACACCTTAACAGGTGTAGTGGCCCCCAAAAGTTAGATTTTTGGTCTAACTTTTGGGGGTCGGTACTTGCAAAGCGAGGCTTATTGCTGCTACGGGGAAATTCCTTTTTTGTTTCCCTTACATAGTTTTTTATTGCATCCCTCTTTGTTTTCATCTAACATAGAACAAAAGAGCTACAAGGAGGTTTTTTGTGAAAATTGTTGGATTAACAGGTGGGATTTCTTCTGGGAAATCTACGGTATCTTCTTACTTAAAACAATTGGAAATTCCTGTCATTGATGCAGATGAAGTTGCTCGTAAAGTAGTCGAACCCAATAGTCAAGGCGCTATAGAAATTAGAAAAGCTTACGGTAGTGATGTATTTGAAGAAGATGGAAGCTTAAATCGTCAAAAATTAGGTGCATTAATTTTTTCAAATGCAGAAAACCGTCAAAAACTAGATGACCTATTACAGCCTCTCATTAAAATCATGATTTTAGAGGAAATCGAAGAGTATCGTCAAAATGGAGAGAGCATGATTGTTTTAGATTTGCCCCTATTATTTGAAAAGCATTATGAGGAATTATGCGAAGAAATTATCGTTGTTTATGTTCCAAGAGAACTACAATTAGAACGATTAATGAGAAGAAATCAATATACAAAACAAGAAGCGCTGTCTCGAATCGATTCTCAATTATCTATTGAGGAAAAACGAAACAGAGCGACAGTATTATTGGATAATCAAGGTACAATTCAACAGTTATATCAGCAAGTTGAACAGTGGCTAGTAGAAACGAAAAATGATATACTACAATAAGAAAAAACTTGAAGAAAGGGGACATCGTCATGCAATGTCCAAGATGTAAATTTAATGGTTCACGAGTGATTGATAGCCGTCCAGCAGACGATGGTCGTTCAATTCGAAGAAGAAGAGAATGTGATGAATGTGGTTATCGATTCACAACTTTTGAAAGATTAGAAAAAGCGCCGATTTTAGTCATTAAAAGAAATGGAAATCGCGAGGCGTTTAATCGTGAAAAATTATTAAATGGATTAGTTCGTTCTGCTGAAAAACGTCCGATTCCATTAAGTCAATTAGAACAAATTGTGAATGAAGTAGAACATACGATTAATCAAGAAGGAGAAAATGAAATCTCAAGTATGTTAATTGGAGAGATGGTCATGGACTACCTTGCAAAAATTGATGATATTGCCTATATTCGTTTTGCAAGTGTATACCGTCAATTTACAGATAGAAAAATGTTCTTAAAAGAATTAGAAAGAATGTCTTTTGAAATGGATCGTAAAGATAGTAAATCATAATAGGAGGATCAAATGGACGAGAAATCAATAAAGTGGAGTCAGTTGAATCCACGTGATTGTATTCAAGTGACACAGCAAGTTTGGCTGACACAACGTGAATTACAATTTGTGACGCAATTATATGTACCATTTTTAGGGGTTCAAGCCTCAACTTTATATTTAGTCTTATTTAGTGAGCTTTCTCCGAATTCCTATCAAAGTGATGTCATTCGATTGGCTGATTTATTAGCCTTAGTGAATATGGGAATTCCAGATTTTTATCAAGCAAGAATTCGTTTAGAATCAGTTGGCTTATTAAAAACCTACCGCTATGAAGATGAAGAATCGATTAGTGCTCAATATACATTTGAATTACAAGCACCAGCGAGTCCAAATTTATTTTTCAAAGATGCTTTATTATCAACACTTTTAGTGAATCAAGTAGGTCATCAACGTTTTGAAATCTTACAAAAACGTTTTAGTGTAAAGGAAAAGGCTGCTTATGGGGAAGATGTTACAAGTACTTTCCAAGAAGGATTCCAATTACCTTTTAATATGTCACAGTACAAGAGAAATATCGCTCAAGAAAAACAAATGATTAAAGATGTGAAGCAACAAGAATCATTAGTTATGAATTCAAATATTGACTGGGAATTATTAACAGACTTGCTAAAGAGTCAATTTGTTCATGAACAGGCTTTAACAGATGAAGTGAAGCAAATGTTAAATAGTTTCCAAATATATTATGGATTAACGGAAAGAGAAATTGCGCAATATGTGATTTATGCTGCGGATTTATCTACGGGTGAAATTGATGAAAAGGAATTGTATTCGATTATTATTAATGCTAATCAGCATTTAGCAGTATCTAAACAAGAGGAGGCTACTGTAACTTCAGTTGTTCCGAAAGAAGAAAGTATGCCTGTAGTTTCAGAAGTTGTTGTAGAAGAACAACAAGAAACAACTTCAACGTCTACTCATTTACCTCAGGCGATTCAACGATTAATTACATTAGCAAAAGAAATGACACCTTTTGACTTTATGACAAGTATTAAGCAACAAAGAAATGGTTATGTTTCAAATGGAGAACAACGGATTATTTTAGATTTAGTTCAAGTAGGAACGATTCCATCTGAAGTGATTAATATTTTAATTCATTACGTATTAGTTGTTAAAAATAATCCAACGATTAATAAAAATTTAATGGATACGATTGCGAATGACTGGAGTCAAAAAGGGATTCAAACAGCTGAACAAGCGATTCAAGCAGTTCGTCAAAGAGATAAAGAATTTAAAGCTAGTCGTAAAGAAAAAATTGAAAACCGACAAGTACAATCATACTCAGGTAAAAAATATTATGGAAATGCTCCGAAAGGAAGAGTGGCTTCTGTTCCTGACTGGGCGATGAAACCAAATGAAACAAAAGAAAGTCCATTGGATGATGAAAATCTTCAATTATTAAAAGCTCAGCTTTCTCAATTGAAAACAAGTGGGAATTCTGAACAAGTGAAGGGAGAATAGAGATGGAAGGAATGCAAGATTTATTTGGAAATAAAACGGCTACTACAGCATTTCAACAACAATATCAAAAAATTGTAGCAGAAGTTTTACAAGACAAAGAAGTTCAACAATTTTTACAAGAACATCAAGATGAAATTCCGCAAGAAAATTTAGTGAAAAGCTATTCTGCCCTATTGGAATATATTCAACAACGTGATGCTCGTATTCAAGGAGTAGAAACATACATTAAAGGGATGGAACCCTTATTAAGGGTGAACCAAGGTTTTGTCGAAGTCGTGTATCGTCCAACTCAAGAGTTTATCCAAAAACAACAGCAGCAAGATTTAACGAATCGAATTCATGCCATTAATATGCCTAAAAATTTATTACAGGTAACATTAAATTCCTTAGATATTACAAAAGAGCGTCAAGAAACTTTTCAAGCTTCATTGCAATTTATCAATGAATTATCTGCAAAACCAAATGAGTTTCATCGTGCGATTTATTTAGTTGGTTCCTTTGGAGTTGGAAAAACGTATTTCTTAGCAGCTATTGCAAATGAATTAGCTCAACTCGGATTTGAAACAACTTTAGTGCATGTTCCAAGTTTATCGAGTGAATTAAAAAGTGCGATTGGTGCTAATTGTTTAGAAGAAAAGGTTGAATTTTTAAAAACTTCACCAATCTTAATGTTAGACGATATTGGAGCTGAATCAAATTCTGCTTGGTTTAGAGATGAAATTTTAATGATTGTATTAGAATATCGTATGATGCAACAATTACCAACCTTCTTTTCATCTAATTTAACGATTGAAGAATTGCAAGAACATTTAAGTGTCTCTAATCGTGGAGATGTAGAATTATTAAAGGCGAAACGTTTGATTGAACGTGTACGCTTCCTATCGAAAGAAATTTTCTTAGCTGGAGAAAACCGTCGCTATTCATAAATTTTAAAAAGAAACAAATGTCTTGATTTTTATGAAAATAGTGGTAGAATAACTAATGAATTAAATATTTTGAAAATGATGAAAAAGACAAGAAACTGTTATCTGGTTATCTAATAGAGAGAAGTGGGTTGGTGGAACACTTCATCCGAGATAGTTTTACCACTTTTGAATCCTTGTTTGAATGAAGTATGGCAAGGCGTAGCGGAGCGTTAGTCCGTTTAAGAGATTCGTTTAAAACGAATGAATTTGGGTGGAACCACGTAGAAATAACGTCCCATAGTTTGTATGAGTATGCAAACTATGGTTTTTTTGTTTTTTAAAACATTTTTGAAAGGAAAGAAGGAGAACAATGTCAATGATTAAAGTTACATTTCCAGATGGAGCTGTAAAAGAATTTGAACAAGGAATTTCAGTGAAAGATATCGCTGAATCAATTAGCAAGAGCTTAGCTAAAAAAGCACTTGCAGGTAAAGTAAATGGAGAATTAGTTGATTTAGATCGAGTATTAACAGAAGATGCAAGTATTGAAATCGTAACACCAGACCATGAAGATGCATTGGGAATTTTACGTCACTCAACTGCGCACTTATTAGCACATGCGTTAACTCGTTTATACCCAGGAATTCACTTTGGGGTAGGGCCAGCCATTGAAACAGGATTTTATTATGATACAGATATGCCAAACCAATTAACAGAAGATGCTCTTCCAGAAGTTGAAGCTGAAATGATGAAAATTGTAAAAGAAAACTATCCAATCGTACGCCGTGAAGTAAGCCGTGCAGAAGCGTTAGAAATCTTTGCAAATGATCCATATAAAGTAGAATTAATTAATGGTTTACCAGAAGATGAAACAATTTCTATTTATCAACAAGAAGATTTCGTAGACTTATGTCGTGGAATTCACGTACCTTCAACAGGACGTATTCAAGTATTCAAATTATTATCTCTTGCAGGAGCATACTGGAGAGGGAATTCTGATAACAAGATGATGCAACGTGTATACGGAACAGCATTCTTTGATAAAGCAGACTTAAAAGAATTCTTGAAAATGCGTGAAGAAGCTAAAGAACGTGACCATCGTAAATTAGGAAAAGAATTAGACTTATTTATGATTAGCCAAGAAGTAGGTTCAGGATTACCATTCTGGTTACCAAAAGGTGCTACAATTCGTCGTACAATTGAACGTTATATTGTAGATAAAGAAATTTCTCTTGGATATCAACATGTGTACACTCCAGTAATGGCTGATGTAGGTTTATACAAAACTTCAGGTCACTGGGCACACTATCAAGAAGATATGTTCCCTCCAATGGATATGGGAGATGGCGAATTATTAGTATTACGTCCAATGAACTGTCCTCACCACATGATGGTTTA
>NZ_CAUQUN010000005.1:0-80162 GCF_963521425.1 uncultured Granulicatella sp. | reverse complement strand
TAAGGATTTTAAAAAGATCGAGTGGCTGGAAAGACATTTGTAAATTATCATATGAGAAGTAGTAAGTTGAAAGACTGGCTACAAAATAATGATCCAAATGTTAGAAGAGCTGTTACAGAAAGAGGTTCCCCCAAGCTGAGTCAACATTTTATGATGATTTGAATGCTTTATACCAAGCAGGCTACATTCCTTGCGGTTATACCAAGGGGTACTATAAGGTTTTATAATTTGAAGATAAATTTATGGAAGTTCAGGCTAGTATGATTTCGCTAGCAATGGAATATGTCCAAAATCAAGTAGAAAAAGTATATATTTATTGTATTTCTGAAGAAGCATTACTTTCTTTTGATGTTTTTTATAAAATTAATGGAATTTTGACAAAAATGTATGCAGTGAATGAAATTATTAATAGAAAAGTAGACACGTCAAAAAATATGATCGTAGCAGTACAACGCTTTGGTCTTGAAGATATACAAAAAATGCTTGATGTTTGCCAAGAATACAATCGTGAACACCCAAATGAAATATGGTTGATTTATGATTCACAGAAAAACAGCCTTGACAGTCGCTATAGCTATGAAGGACGTTATGAGAAGGATGAAGAGTTGCTTCCATGACTAGAATTTGAAAAATGGTTTGAGGAAGTGAAAGGTGAGCAACTGTAGGAGACAAGATGATGACAGAACAATTACAAAATACCTATCTATATGTTCACTTAACTTATTAAATTAGGAGTATATATGTTAAAAGATTTTACAAGAGTGTCGGTCATGCCTCAAGAAGTAATTAAAAAGTACAAAGACCAAGTCCCAGAAGAGCTAGTTCAAATCTGGGAAGAATGCGGTTTGGGGACTTTTTTAGACGGTTATCTGAAGGTCATTAATCCAGATGAGTATCTTGAACTGGTTCAGGAAACTTACTTCAGAGGGGGTACTTCTATTCCAATTTTTGTGACAGCTTTTGGGGATGTTATAACTTGGGAGAAGAACGAATTTTTGGGGATTATTAAATATAAAGAAGGTACATTTGATATTTTTTTAGAAAATTTATCACTTTTTATCAAGTTTTTACCTGATAAAAGTTTTATAGATGATTATTTTGACTTACCGCTTTATCATGAGGCAATTGAAAAATATGGTTCGCTTGATTATACACAGTGTTTTGGATTTGTACCACTTTTGGTTTTAGGTGGATTTAAAGATGTGAATCATCTAGATAAGGTAAAAATGTATGAACATATTTTTTTAATTACTCAATTCACTGGATCTATAGGAGATTAAAAGTAGTCATACTCTTGATAATCTAATCAAAATGAAGAACCTTGTGTAATACCTAATTCAATTTCAGTGCAATCGGATAACGTTAAATGTTTGTGTTTTGTGTTTTTGTCTCATACTAACTTCTAGTTTTGATACTTAACTAGAAGTTACTCTGAAACTTTACGCTTATATAAAAATAAATATTTTTTAAAAAAAGGTATTGCAAAAAGTTAGGGTCTAGTGTACTATATATGAGTACGTTATTTTAATAACAGCTGGAGGGGTAGCGAAGTGGCTAAACGCGGCGGACTGTAAATCCGCTCCTTAGGGTTCGGCAGTTCGAATCTGCCCCCCTCCACCATTGGGGTATAGCCAAGCGGTAAGGCAACGGACTTTGACTCCGTCATTCGTTGGTTCGAATCCAGCTACCCCAGTAGGATAGACAGCTTCGGCTGTCTTTTTTATTTCCTAAATTTTTATTAAATTTTCTCAGATACTCTTGATTTAAAATGTCTAGTTAGTGATGATAGTCGTAAAGGTGGGAGTTAGAGAAAGGAGCAAAGGTGATGAAAAAGTTTAGTACCTATTATTGGAAGTTTATAATGGGAATGATAGTACTAACGAGTGTAATAACTGTATTTGCAATGAATCAAGGAAGTTCACTATTATCTAAGGATGGTGAAGTCGTTTTATTTGTTTTTCTAATGGCTTTATTGATTATGGTTGCAGAACAATGGAATGGGAATACGTGGAAAAATTCTCCATTGATTTTATTAGGAGAAATGATGTTTTCGATTATGTTAACACCAATCTTTTTTTTGTCATATCGTTATATGGCAGAAGTATTAAGTTTAGGATGGATTCTTCATTTATCTAGTCCAATGATTTTATTTATGCGATTACTCGGAATGATACAATATGTATTAGTTTTGGTAAATCCAATTATGGCGATTTTAAAAGCAATTCAATTTGTGAAGTCTCCTTATGAAAAGAAAATTAGTTAACAATACTCTCAGAATGATGGAAGCACTGTCGTTCTGAGAGTTTTTTTGTTCATATTTTGTGAACAAATAGAATAATTGAAGATTTTAAGATAAAAGACTAGGATTTTTTTTGAGGACGGTTTATAATAAATTAAGGAAGAAAGCGTTTTTAAAAGGATTGTGAAAGGAGGAGCAATTATGAATGAAATAGAATTAGTATGCTTTAAAATGATTAGTGCATTAGGAGCGGCTCGTTCAGCTTTTATGGAAGCAATAGTAGCTGCAAAAAAAGGAAATTTCGAAGAAGCTCAATCTCTGATTGAGGAAGGTCAACAGCAACGATTAAAAGGACATGAAATCCACTTTGAATTATTACAAAAAGATAGTTCAGGAAATAAGGTGCCTTTTTCGTTGCTTTTATTACATTCAGAAGATCAAATGATGAGTGCAGAAATCTTACAAGTTACTAGCGAAGAGATTTTAGCCTTATATCAACGATTGGAAAAAATTGAAAAAGCATAAAAACATAACAAAATAATTGGGGGTATATGTATGAAACGTGTGTATTTATTTTGTAATGCAGGAATGTCTACAAGTTTAGTGGCAAGTAAGATGCAAGAAGTTGCAAATCAACATCAATTGCCAATTGAAGTCAAAGCATTTCCTGATGTTCAGTTAGATTCTGTAGTTCAAGAATTTCATCCTGATGTGATTCTTTTAGGTCCTCAAGTGAAATTCAAATATAATGCTGCTCGTGAAAAATATGAGCCTACTGGTATTCCTGTTGAAGTCATTAATTTGGAAGATTATGGGAATGTTAATGGGGAACGTATTTTGAAACGCGCGATTCAACTCATCAAAAATAAAAAATAGGAGGAATTGTTATGTTTGCTTCGTTAGAAAGAATAATGGGAAGTTCCGCGGAAAAATTAGGCAATAATAAAGTCTTAATTGCAATTCGTGATGGTTTCTTAGTATCCACACCATTAATTATTGTGGCTTCTATTTTCCTTGTCATTGCGAATTTTCCAATACCCGGGTATGTTGATTTCTTAGCTCAATTTTTTGGTCAAGGTTGGCCAAGTAAAATGGATGCTGTCATTGATTCAACATTTAGTGTTTTAGGACTATTAGGAGCTGTAGGGATTGGTTACGCTTATGCTCGTCAATTAGAAAGTGATCCAATTGCGGGTGGGGCTGTTGCTCTAGTTTGTTTCCTTATTATTACACCAAAAGTTCATTCTGATTTCGTAAATGCAGCGAATGGTAAAGCTTTTAATGGGTTTGCATTAGGACATTTGGGGTCAGCTGGAATGTTTTTGGCGATGTTAACAGCTATTATTTCTGTAAAAATTTTTGTAACGGTTAAAAACAAAGGTTGGGTTATTAAAATGCCTGACGGTGTTCCGCCAGCTGTTACTCAATCATTTGCAGCATTAATTCCAAGTGCATTTGCAATGTTCTTCTTCTTTGTAGTGTATTTAGTATTCTCAGCAACAGATTATCAATACGCTCATAACTTTATTTATAAAATTTTACAAGCACCATTAATGGGATTCGGACAAAGCTTGATTTTTGAACCAATTTATCAGTTCTTATCTACTTTATTCTGGTTCTTTGGTATTAATGGGCCTGCTGTAACGAATACGGTATTTAATCCAATTCATTTAGCTTTAACAGCAGAAAACTTAGAAGCCTTTAAACAAGGAGCAACACTTCCTAATATCTTTACAGGTCCATTCGGAGATTTCTTTGGAAACTTTGGTGGTGGCGGTAGTACATTGTCACTTGTTTTCTTAATGGTATTCTTTGGAAAATCAGAACGTATGAAAAAATTAGGACGTTTAGCCATTGTTCCTGGTATTTTTGGGATTAACGAAATGATTATTTTTGGATTACCAGTTGTATTAAATCCATTAATCGTTATTCCATTTATTTTAACACCATTAGTGAATACAATTTTAGCGACTATTGCAACTCTTATAGGATTGATTCCATATACTACAGGGGCAGCACTTCCTTGGACAACACCATTCTTCTTCTCTGGATGGTTAGCCACAGGAAGTATTGTAGCAGGATTGTTCCAAATCGTATTAATTATCATTGGTATGGCTATTTACTATCCATTCTTTAGAGTGATTGATAAACAATATCTTCATGAAGAACATCAAGCTGCTAAGTCAATAAGCGATGAATTAGATGAATTATCATTAGATGATTTAAGTTTTGATGATTTATAAAAAGTAATAAACAAATAGAAAAGTTGAACGTGTGGAGGTGGGAAGACAACAGAAATGAATGAAATTCTGTTGTTATTCCCACTTTTTTTGAAGGGAGAAAGCATATGCGAGTGATATTATTTTTGAATCAAATACAAGCGGGTTATGGTGGAAAGGAAAGAGCAGATACTCCTCTTGGGTTAGAAAAAGGAGGAATTGGCTCCTACTTAATGTATAAAGATTACTTTTTAAAAGAAAATTTACAAGTATTAGCGACTGTCTATTGCGGTCCAGATTATTTTGCGAATCATAAGGAAGAAGTGCTTCATAAAATTCATAATTTGATTTTGAAAACAAAAGCAGAAGTGTTATTTGCGGGTCCATGCTTTAATGATGAAACATTTACAGAGATGGCAGCAAATGTAGCCTCTTTTATTGAACACCAAACGGAGTGTAAAACGTATGTAGCTTGTTCAAAAGAAAATGAAGAGATTATTCAACAATTCAAGGAACATACGACAATGATTGAAATGCCTAAAAAAGGTGCAGTTGGTTTGAATGATGCGTTGAAAGACATTGCACTCATTATTGCGCATGATCAACAAGATTCAAATCGGATTTATCGTTAGAGAGGAAGCGAGTGAAGTGGAGTTAAGTACCTTATGTAGTCTACCTGGAGTTTCTGGAGACGAGTATGAAGTCCATCAATATTTGTCTGGGGAATATCAACAATTGAATTTAGACTTGAAAAAAGATAAATTAGGTTCGATTTTTGGAGAGAGACAAGTAGAGAATAGTCCTTTTAA
The DNA here is from genome assembly GCF_963521425.1 of uncultured Granulicatella sp. Lineage (GTDB taxonomy): Bacteria > Bacillota > Bacilli > Lactobacillales > Aerococcaceae > Granulicatella. The sequence continues at coordinate 74,895 of NZ_CAUQUN010000005.1, read as the reverse complement.
AGTGATGATTAGTTCCAATATTGATGAATGTGGAGGAATGATTGACGATATTCATGAGAGTGGATTATTGTCTTTTGTTACGATTGGTGATGTTTTACCAAAAGATTTTCTTCACCAACAAGTTTGTCTGTTAACACGACATCATCAACGAGTCTATGGGTATGTCCTACAAAAACAAGAGCACTATTGGATTCATATAGGCGCTAAATCGCTACAAGAAGTGGAAGAGTTTGGGGTTCAAGTAGGAGATACTTTTGTATTAGAAATTCCAGTTATTGAAACGGAACAAATGATTTTAAGTAAAAATATATCTAATCGAGCGGGAGTTTATGCTGCCTATCAGTTGATGGAAACAATATCCTCTCTACCGTATACACTTAGTATTGGAGGAATTGCTCAATCGATTGTGGGATATAGAGGAGCGATTACTGCTACAAATACGATATTACCTGATGTATCGATTGTATTAGATGTAGCACCCGTTAGAGGTTATGCAGAACAAACAGTTTATATTCGCTATTTTGATAAAACATTATTACCGAATGTTTCGTTAGTGAAAGAAATCAAAACAGTTGCTCAAAGTTTAGGATACGAAGTGAAGGCAAATGTCCAAGAAAAAGGGACGGATGGATCATTTATTCATAAATCTCTAGTAGGAACCCCAACGGTTGTTGTTGTGATTCCGTTAAAAGAAGAAGGAGAATTTATCCAATTATTGAATAAGGAAGATTTGAAACCTGTCATTCATACGCTTCAAGTATTTTTAGAAAATCTAACTTTACAAAAAGTTCAGCAACTTGCTTTCCAAGAAAGTTGGTGAAGCGATGTTAGAAAATCATCAAATAGAATTATTAAAGACATTGAGTAATCTTGTAGGTGTGTCAGGACATGAAGAGAAAATTTTACAATTTGTGTCAGAACAACTTCCTTTTTGTACGAAAGAACAAGATAAATTAGGCTCAGGATTATTTTCGTTAGGAGAGGGAGACCTTTCCATTATGTTTGCCACTCATATGGATGAAGTGGGATTTGTTGTTTCTTCGATTAATGAGAGAGGATATGTATCGATTCAACCTGTCGGAAATATGTGGGCGCATACTCTATTACAACAATTAGTGACCATTACAACGAGTGATGGTCGACAATGGACGGGAATTATTGGTGGGCCTCAAACGCATGCGATTTCTCCAGAAGCTCGTAAAAAAGTTGTTGCAATGGAAAATTTATTTGTCGATTTGGGTGTTGATAGTCGAGAGTCTATTCAAGAAATGGGTATTGAAGTAGGAGATGTCGTGAGTTTAGTGAGTAGTTGCCAAACGATTGGATTGAATCAGGAATATATGATTGGAAAAGCGCTCGATAATCGAGTGAGTGTTTCTTTAGGAATTTGGCTTATGAAAGCTTTAGAACATCAAAATATGTCTAAAAGAGTGACATTAGCAACAACGATTCAAGAAGAAGTTGGATTAAGGGGTGCACGTACGACAGCTTTCCAAGAAAAGCCTTTAGTGGCTTTTGCGGTTGATACAACATTAGCAGGAGATACTCCAGCTAATCAAAATCATACGAAATTAGGAAAAGGTGTTTCGCTGACTGCCATTGATAATATGACAGTGACGAATCGAGGGTTGCTTATTTATTTGGAAAATCTTTGTAAGAAACATCAAATTCCTTATCAAATTGGTTGTTTTACAAAGGGTGGAACAGATGCTGGCAATATTTATAAGTCTGAAACGGGAATTTTAGCGACAACTTTATCAATTCCAATTCGTTATATGCATACGCATCAAAGTATTGTGCATTTAGGAGATATTGATGCAACTCTTCGATTAATGTGTGCGATTTGCGAAGATTTAACGATGGAAAAATACCATCAAATATTAGAATATAATTATCAATATGGAATGGAGGAGTGACTATGTGGGGAATGATTGCCACTTGGAGAATGGCGCTAGAAGGGGTCCAAGAGGCTGTGCAGACATTAGAACAACAGGCATCTTCTGGAGATGCGATTGAATTAGCGATTAAAGCAGTTGAAGACTTTCCTTATTATAAATCAGTTGGTTATGGAGGACTTCCTAATGAAGTGATGGAAGTGGAATTAGATGCAGCCTATATGGATGGTACAACTCTTGATTTTGGAGCGGTATGTGCCATTCAAGATGTGGCGAACCCTATTTCAGTGGCTCGTCAATTGAGCTTGCAATCGGTGAATAATGTTTTAGTTGGAATTGGAGCTCAAGCTTATGCACAAAAGCAAGGATTTGAACGGAAAAATATGTTAACTAATCGCGCAAAAATTCATTATCATAATCGTGTCAAAGATTTACAAACGGAATCTTTAGTTCCTTATGCAGGTCATGATACCGTTGGAATGGTTAGCTTAGATACAACCGGGAAAATGGTTGCCGGTACTTCGACAAGTGGACTATTTATGAAAAAAAGAGGACGTGTAGGAGATTCTCCATTTATTGGTTCTGGTTTATATGTGGATAGCACAGTTGGTGGAGCAACTGCTACAGGTTTAGGGGAAGATTTGATGAAGGGAATTATTTCCTACGAAATTGTTCGATTAATGGAACAAGGAATACACCCTCAACAAGCCTGTGAAACAGCTGTGAAGAATTTATCTCAAAAATTAATCCAACGAAGAGGAAATGCTGGAGATTTATCAGTTGTAGCGATGAATCACAAAGGAGAATGGGGAGCAGCGACAAATATTGCTAATTTCTCTTTTGTAGTAGCAACAGAAAAAGAAGCATTAACGGTTTACCGAGTACATCCACAAGAAGATGGCACAATGCTTCATGAAAAAGCCACTCAAGAATGGTTGGATGAGTATTTAAGAGAACGGATGAAACCACTCGAGGTGAAGTAAATGGGAATAAGAGAGGATTTAGTCAAAGCGTTGGAAGACATTCAACCTGAATTGCATAAAGCTATCGAGCGATTAGTCGCCATTGAAAGTGTTCGGGGAGAATCATTACCAGAAGCTCCTTATGGACAAGGCCCCAAACAAGCTCTATTAGAAGTATTAGCACTCGCTGATGAATTAGGATTTGAAACGAAAAATTTAGACAATAAAATTGGCTATGCACAATATGGAGATACTCGAGCAGATGGGGAATATTATGGCATTTTTGGACATGTCGATGTCATGCCATTAGGAACAGGATGGGAAAGTCCAGCGTTAAAAGCAACGAAGCGAGATGGGAAGATTTTTGGACGTGGAGTGTTAGATAATAAAGGACCGATTTTGTCGAATTTATTTGCCTTATATGTATTGAAGGAAAAGGGAGTTCAGTTTGACCGTCCGATTCGAATTGTATTTGGAACAAATGAGGAAACGGGATTTGGCTGTGTAAAACATTATTTAACAAAAGAACAGCCACCTACTTTTGGATGGACTCCAGACTGTAAATGGCCAGTTGTTTATGGAGAAAGAGGACGATTGAAAGTTCGCTTGAGTACTTCTTTAGAACAGATTTCAGAATTATATGATTTTATTAATCAGTACTTACTTCATACAGCTCATCAAGGAGTAGAATTAGGAATCAACTATTCTGATGAAGATTTTGGAATGATGCAATTGAGAGGATATACTGTCGGAATAGAGGAAGGAAGACACTTTGTGGAGTGGACGATGTGTTATCCTGCCTCTGTGACAAAAGAGCAATTATTATCGGATATTCGAAAACAGATTCCAGAAGGAAGTCGTTTAGAAGAAATGAGTTCATGGAAGCCAGTTTTGTATGATAAAGATTCAAAATATGTGCAAACTTTACAAAAAGTCTATCAAGAAGTCGTCGATGGCAATGCAACACCTGTAACAACAACGGGTGGAACTTATGCCAAAATCATTCCAAATATTATTGCTTATGGACCAAGTTTTCCAGGGCAAAGAGATATCGCTCATCTTCCAAACGAGTGGATAGGAATCGAAGATTTAAAAGTGAATACTATTATTTATGGATTAGCATTGTATGAATTAAGTTTCATAACAATATCATTAGAAGGAGGGAAAGGATGACAATTTTAGAAATTTGTGCAGGAGGTATTGAGGATTGTATCAATGCTCAAGCTGCAGGAGCCAATCGAATTGAATTAAATAGTGCATTACATTTAGGAGGATTAAGCCCATCATTAGCTGTTTTAACTCAGGCTGTTAAAAAAATTGATATTCCTATTATTTGTATGGTTCGACCAAGAGGAGCTGGTTTTTGTTATAACGAATTGGAAAAAGAAGTGATGTTTGAAGATGCGAAAATTTTCTTAGAAGCAGGCGCAAAAGGTTTAGCTTTTGGTTTCTTAACTCCAGAAGGGAACATGGATTGGGATGCGACAAAGAAAATGATTGAGCTATGTAAAGAATACGGAGCAGATAGCGTAGTTCACCGTGCCTTTGATTGTGTAAAAAATCCGGAAGAAACACTAGAAACATTAATCGAATTAGGTTGTACTCGTATTTTAACAAGTGGACAAGGAAAAAATATTATGTCTGGCTTGGAGAATTTAGCTAAATGGCAAAAACAATATGGAAAACAAATCGAATTTTTAGGGGGATGTGGCGTTTCTCTTAACAATTTAACAGAAATTCTAGAAAAAACAGGATTAGAACAACTTCATGGAAGTTTTAAAGCTTGGGCAGTGGATCCAACGACAACGAATGGAGAAGTTTCTTATCACTATTCTGATAGCGGAGACTATGATTTGTGTCATTTAGAAAGTATGAAAGAAGCAGTTATTATTTTAAAATAAAGGGGACTTTATAATGGGAAAACGAATTTTAAACTGTGTGGCAAGTGATTTTAGAAAATTTTCTGCAGAAGAATTAAAACTAGCTATTCAGGCAGGTGAGGGTAGAACGGTATGTTGTGAAATGGCCATTCGTCATCGTCCAATTATTCCGGAGTTAACACATGCGGAAATTGCAAGTGCTTTTGGGGGAGACTTAATGCTTTTAAATGGATTTGATTGTTTAAATCCAAAATTATATGGAGTAGAAGGTAGCACCAATCCAATTGAACGATTAAAAGAATTATGTGGACGTCCAATTGGTGCAAACTTAGAACCAGTCGATTTAGAAGCAGAAATGTTAGAAACTCGACTAGTCATTCCAGCAGGAAGAATTTGCTCGAAAGAAACATTGAAGTCAGCAGAAGCATTAGGATTAGACTTTATTTGTTTAACAGGAAATCCTGGTACAGGAGTGACGAATCAAGCGATTGCTCAAGCGATTCAAAAAGCGAAAAAATATTTTACAGGAGTCATTATTGCTGGAAAAATGCATGGAGCAGGCTCAAAAGAACCAGTAATGAATCGAACAATTGCAAAGGAACTGATTGAAGCGGGAGCGGATATTTTATTGGTTCCAGCAGTAGGAACAGTTCCTGGATTTACAGAAGAAGCATTGATTGATATTGTCCAATTTGCTCATGAACATGAAACACTTGTGTTATCTGCCATTGGAACTAGTCAAGAAGGTTCTTCTAAGGAAGTTATTGAACAAATCGCTATTCGCAATAAAATTTGCGGGGTAGATATTCAACATATTGGAGATGCTGGTTATGGCGGTTTAGCCGATGTGAATAATATCTTTGCTTTATCCGTTGCGATTCGAGGAATGAGACATACTGTTGCAAGAATGGCAAGTTCGGTAGTCCGTTAATAGAAAGTAAGAATAGAAAAACGAGCATTTCTAATTTAGGAGGTGCTCGTTTTATGTTTAGCTTCGAAAGCTTAAATTAATATTCCTTGTAAATGATCAATCTCATGTTGAATGACTTGAGCCGTAAACTCTGTAAATGTCCCTGTGTGAGGTTTCCCCATAGTATCTTGATAGCGAACTTCGATTTTTTGATAGCGAGTGGTGATCTTCATTCCTGTATGAGAGAGGCAACCTTCTTCCGTTTGGTACGGTTGAGATTTTTTAGTAATAACTGGATTTACCATTACGATGTCAAATGGACCAGCAGCAACAATAATAATGGCTTTATGACTTCCAATCATATTCGCAGCTAAGCCGACACAACGATCACGATTGGCACGTAAAGTATCTTGTAAGTCAATAATGACTTGTTTATCCGTAATAGGATTAGCAGGGATTGCTTTTTGTGATAAGAAAAATGGGTCTTTCATAATTTCTTTTTTCATAAGTTCTCCTTTTTAATAGGCTATTTCTTTTTAAATCAACATACCGATTGTAATGAAACATTGAAATTTATGTTATTATATAGTAAATAAAAACAACAATCAACGCATGATTTCTTTAATGATTAGAGGGAAAAGTGATGACATATATACAAGTGAAAAATAGTTTTAAACGATATCAAGTAGGAGAAACAGAAATAATTGCCAATCATGATGTGAATTTTGACATCGAAAAAGGAGAATTCGTGATTATTCTTGGAGCATCCGGAGCAGGAAAATCCACCGTCTTAAATATTTTAGGAGGGATGGATACAAATGATGAGGGAGAAGTATGGATTGATGGTGTCAATATTTCAAACTTTGATGAAAAGCAATTAACGTATTATCGTAGGGATGATGTAGGATTTGTTTTTCAATTTTATAATTTAGTGCCAAATTTAACGGCAAAAGAAAATGTAGAATTAGCTGCTGAAATTGTGAAGGATGCTTGGGATTCAGAAGAAGCATTGGAAGCAGTAGGATTAGGACATCGTCTTCATAATTTTCCTGCACAATTATCGGGTGGAGAACAACAAAGGGTATCGATTGCTAGAGCGATTGCGAAAAAGCCGAAGATTTTACTCTGTGATGAGCCAACAGGGGCATTAGATTATCAAACAGGCAAGCAAGTATTGAAGATTTTACAAGAAATGTCGAGAGATTATGGAGCGACTGTTATTATCGTTACGCATAATACGGCATTAGCACCATTAGCGAATCGTGTGATTCATATGCATGATGCTAGGGTGAAAAGTATCGTATTAAATGAATCTCCGCAAGCGATTGAGGAATTGGAATATTGAGAGGAGAAGAATCGTGAAAAAGAAAATATTGAATAAAGCGATTCTTTCTTCATTGAAGGAATCGAAGGGAAGATTTTTATCAATCTTATGTTTAATGATGCTCGGTTCATTTGCATTAGTGGGATTAAAAGTTTCGGGTCCGGATATTCAAGAGACGGTTCATCAATATTTGGAAAACTATCATACAGCCGATATTTTTGTATTGGCAGATTATGGATTAAGTCCAAAAGACCAAGAAGAATTACAAGAAGAAAATGCCGAAGTTGAATTTGGATATTTTGTAGATACCGTGATAGAAGATAGCCCGAAAGCGATTCGAGTATTTTCTAAAACTACTCAGCAATCGGAAGTAGAATTAGTGAGTGGATCTTATCCAAGTAATCTTGATGAAGTAGTATTAGATGAACAGTTATCCAATCGTTATCAAATCGGGGATTCCATCAGTTTAAATGAAGTGAAATCTCCGTCATTATTAAAACAGCACGAGTTTAAAATTGTGGGATTTGCTCATTCGAGTGAAATTTTATCGAAAAATAGTAAAGGAGTCTCTACCGCAGGAAGTGGAGACTTGTCAGGATTTGCCATTGTTCCACAAGAAAGTTTTGATAGCTCTGTTTATACGATTGCCCGTTTACGTTATCTGAATTTACGCAGTTTGAAAACATTTAGTCAAGAATATGTAGATGAAGTGATTGGTATTCAACAATCTATTGAAGAAAAATTATCTGATAATGGAACAGTAAGGTTGAATGATTTAAAAGAAGAAGCAGATGGAAAAATTCAAGAGGGAGAAGAACAAATTTCCAAAGCTCAAAATCAACTAGAAGAAGGTAAGACGAAGCTAGAAGATGGGAAACAACAAGTTGCCAATCAAGAAGGGAAATTAGTTCAAAGCCAAAAGGAACTTGCCCAAAATCAGAACTCTCTAAATAGAGGGAATCAAGAAATTCAACAAGCGAAACAAAGTTTACAAAGTCAGTTTGAGTTACTGGAAGCCAATCGAGAGCAGTTAGAAAATTCTAAACAAACTTTGGAGCAACAAAATAGTGCCTTGCAAGAAGGAAAAAAGAAATTAGCGGAAGCAGAAAAACAATTTGAATTCCAAAAAGAAAAAGGAATTGCTCAAACAGCACTATCTGCTATGCAAGAAAAAATCCTTCAACAAAAACAAGAATTGGATGCGGGAACGACCGCTTATGAACAAGGATTAACCCAATACGAGAGTGGTTGGGCTAGTTATCAAGAGGGATTGAAACAATACCAAGAGGGCTTAGCAACTATTCAGGCAAAACAAGATACGCTGGAAACTGGGCAAAGAGCGTTAGCAGAAGGAAAGAGACAAATTTCTGCTGGTGAGGAAGCTATAGCAAAAGCCAAACAAGAACTTATTGAAAAACAAGATCAATATTCAGAGGAGAAAGAAAAAGCTGAAGAAAAAATTAGTCAGGCTGAAACGGAGTTAGAAGATGCAAAAGTCAAAGCTTCTAAGCTAACGAAACCTCGTTATTCTGTTTATACTCGCTCGACCATGCTAGGCAGTGAAGGTTATTTAAATATGAAGTCTACTGCAGATGGAATTATTTCTGTAGCGAATTTATTCCCGGTTGTATTATATGCTGTAGCAGCACTTGTGACGGTGACAACGATGACTCGTTTTGTAAATGAAGAACGAATGAATGCCGGCATTTTAAAAGCGCTAGGCTATAGTACCTTTGATGTGATGAAAAAATTTGCTTTTTATGGCTTTAGTGCGGGAATGATTGGAACGGTGATAGGAATAGGATTAGGAACTTACTTTTTACCAAGTGTATTAGGGGTCACTTTACTAAAAGAAACGATTCTTCCTTCGATTTCGCTATTGTTTAATTTGCGAATTACGATTGTAGCCTTACTATGTTCGATTGGGTGTAGTGTTATTCCACCAGTATGGATCGCATATCGAGAATTAAAAGAAAGTTCGGCAAGTTTACTATTACCAAAAGCCCCAAGTATGGGTTCTAAAGTTTGGTTGGAGTATATACCGTTTATTTGGAAGAGATTTAGTTTTACTCAAAAGGTAACAGCACGAAATATTTTCCGTTATAAACAACGAATGTTGATGACAATATTTGGGGTAGCTGGTTCGGTAGCTTTATTATTTGCAGGAAGAGGAATTTTGTCTTCTTTATCAGGAATTTCTCATCGTCAATTTGGGGAAATTATTACGTATGATGCCATTGTTGTCAAAGAACCTGTAATGACGCAAAAAGAACAAGAAGCGTTGAATCAGTTATTAGCAACAAAAGAAATTGAGCATTATAGTGATGTACATAGTGAAACGATTGCTACTAAAATTGCTGGAGTACATGAGGAACAATCTCTAACACTATTAGTAGGAGAAGAGGCAGAGTTAAGTCGTTATTTACAGTTGTATGATGCGAAAACGAAGCAACAGAAATCTCTTACGAATGATGGAGTGTTCTTGTCGAAAAAATTAGCCCAATTATTGAATGTTCATGAAGGGGAAACGGTTCGTTTACCAATTAAAGACGGTGTGACGAAAGAGATGGTTGTATCAGGCATTATTGAAATGTATGCAGGGCACTTTATGATCATGTCACCAACGGTTTATGAAACACTGGCTCAAGAGACTCCAACAAAAAACGCAAGCTTTGTTAGTTTTAAAGAAAAAGATGCGGATAGTGTACGTAAAATGTCTGCTCAATTATTAGCTCAAGATGGAGTGAAGGCCGTTGTTCAAAATACTTCTATGATTCATCGGATTGAAACAATTGTTGGTTCATTGAGTCGAGTGATGATTTTATTAACGATTGTGTCGGTTCTGTTAGCTATTGTTATTTTATACAATTTAACAACGATTAATGTGGCGGAGCGGATTCGGGAATTGTCGACCATTAAGGTGTTAGGTTTTTTGAATCGAGAGGTGACTTTATATATTTATCGTGAAACGATGGTTCTTTCTTTGATTGGAATTGGAGTGGGACTGTTGTTGGGAAAAGTATTGCATCGTGTGATTATTGAAGCGGTGGCGCCTGCGTTTGTACGGTTTAATCCGCAAGTTGGCATCGATGTTTATATTTGGCCGTGTATTTTTATCGTTTTGATTTTAGCAGTGCTAGGGATATTAGTGAACCATATGTTGAAAAAGGTTGATATGTTAGAGGCTTTGAAGTCTGTTGATTAAAAATAAAAAATAGAAATAGAAAACAACTAAAAATAGCTGTAGCAAATGGACGTCAGCAGCTTCGCTTTGCGAATCTCATGGCTAAAATTCGAGCCTAGGTCTCGAATTTCTCAGTGATATAAGCCAATCTGGCTTATATCACCAATGCTACGGCTATTAGTATTTTCATTTTCATTCACTTTGGAAATAAGGTGAAGGAGAGTGCGAAAAAATAAAGCAGAAAAAGATTACGCTTTGGTAGCTAAGGACGCCAGCAGCTTCGCTTTGCGAATCTCATGGCTAAAAAACGAGCCTAAGGTCTCGTTTTTTCCTGTAATATAAGCCGAGAAGGCTTATATTACTCAAGCTACAAAGCTCCATCTTTTTCTGATTTATTTACATGGAATGATCTTTTACGATAAATAACTCCTATTTGAGTAAAATACTAATTAAAGGTTTCTAGATTGTTTGACTAAAATAACTCATTCAGCGTACTTTCAAAAAGATAAGTGTCAAAAATGTAAAGGCACGATGTAAGTCGTTTTTACAGGACATGAGAGGAACTATGGTTATGATGGGAGTCAGATATACTGAAGAAAATAATTTTTAAAGTTGAGATAACTCAAAGGCACACAAAAAATAAAAACAGAAAAAGTTGGAGCGCTGTAGCTTTGGTACTATAAGCCGCACGGGCTTATAGTACGGGAAAAATTGAGACCGAGGCTCAATTTTTAGCTAAGAGACTCGCAAAGCGAGGCTACTAGCGTCCCTAGCTACTCAAGCGTAGACTTTTTCTGTTTTTATTTTTGTCTAATTGTCTAACCGTCTAGTAGTCGTTCAAATCTTCCACTTCAGCAATTGAGAAATCTTTTTTCTCTAGGGCTGCAACAATTTGATTCAATGTTTCGTTTGAAACTCCTGCTGGAAGAGTAATTAACAGACGACGAAGCGAACGATCTTTCTCTGTATCTAATGTCATAACATTGGCAATAGAAGCATATTGATTAATAATCTTAGAAATTTGAGCTAATGATCCCTTTTCTCCACCAGAAATAATTGTTAAAACAAAAGAACCATTATTCACACTCCAAGACTCTTGAAGCATATTTAATAAACTACTATGCGTTAAAATACCATAAAAACGTTGCGAATCATCTAACACAGCAATATAAGGTAATTCCTTAATCGTAAAGAACACTTTGAAGAACGAACTCGTAATATTAATAAATTTCGTAGTGTTTTTAATTAAATGAGTAACCGGTAAGCTCATATCGCCTCCATTTGCTTTATGACGATAGATGTGCATTTTATAAATATTTCCACGGAAGAAAGTTTCTGTTTCATCTAAAACTGGAACGCAACGATATCCAGAGTTTTCTAAAATAACAATCGCTTCTTCAAGAGTACAAGATTCTTTAACAACCGTTAAACTCTTTTTAGGAATAACAAGTGATTTTAATAGCATAGACATGCCCCTTTCTTGAAATCAATTTTCGTGTTTTGTAAAATATAGACACGTTTTCATTATTGATAATACCACTTTTTGATTAAAAAGTAACGAGAAATTTATTAAAATAGGGAGCAAAAATCTCTATATAATGGACATATCTTGCATTTTCACACAAAAGTGAGTATGATATTTGTATATTTTTAAAAAATTAACAAAGTAAAGGGGATAACTGAATGATGACAGCAGATTCTGATGGGAGTTCGCTGGGAATCCAGATTTTAATTATTGTACTATTAACTGCCATAAATGCATTTTTTGCAGCGGCGGAGATTGCCTTTGTATCGGTCAATCAAGGAAAGATGAGTCAAAAAGCGAGTGAAGGAGATAAAAAGGCGCAACGAGTAATACGTTTATTAGAAAATTCGGATGAATTTTTAGCAACTATTCAAGTAGCGATTACTTTAGCAGGGTTCTTCTCGAGTGCTTCTGCCGCAACCAGTTTTGCTTCGCGTATTCAACCATTATTGGAAAATGTACCGGGTGCAGAAACGCTAGCAATACTAATTGTGACCGTAATCTTATCGTATTTAACATTAGTGTTTGGGGAATTATATCCAAAACAAGTTGCCTTACAATTGGCAGAACCGATTGCCTTACATACGGCAGGAATTATTTTATTTGTCAAAAAGATATCTAAACCATTTGTTTGGATTTTAACCGTTTCAACAGGCATTTTAAAACGAATGACACCGATTGAATTTAATAATGAACAAGAAAAATTAACACGTAGTGAAATGAATTTTCTTCTAGCGAATAGTCGCAATGATGGTGCAATCGATAAAGAAGAATTCACCATGCTTCAAGGGGTCTTATCTCTTGATTCAAAATTAGCTAGAGAAGTGATGGTACCAAGAACGGACACATTAATGCTTGATGTGGAAGATGATTTAGCAGAAAATATCGAAATCATTTTAAGTAGTTCTTATTCACGTTTCCCAATTTATGAAGAAGATAAAGATAATGTCATTGGAGTTTTACATTCTAAAGACGTTTTAAGAGCAGCAAAAGAACAAGGTTTTGATCAAATCCAATTAATGGATTTAGCGCATCAGCCATTATTTGTTCCTTCAACAATTTTCGTAGATGATTTATTAGTAGAATTTAGAAAAACACGTCAACATATGGCGATTTTAAAAGACGAATATGGTGGAGTTGAAGGTGTTGTGACATTGGAAGACTTAATTGAAGAAATCGTCGGAGAAATTGAAGATGAGTATGATGTGGAAGAAATGAGTTACCGTGAAATTGATGAGAAGAATTTCTTAATTGATGCGGGAATGACATTAGAAAAATTCAATCAAATATTCCAAACAACGATTGATTCAGATGAAGTGGATACGATGGCGGGAATTATTTTAGAAGAATTAGGGTATTTTCCTGAAGATGACGAAGTAGTAGAAGTTCGTCAAGAAAATGTTCTATTAAAACCAACTTTAGTAGAAAATGGAAGAATTCGTCGTATTCATGTACACTTACTAACTCCAGAAGAAGTAGAAGCGTACGAACAAGAAGAAAACGAAGAAGAAATAGAAGAATAATATATAGTAACTATCGAGTAAATGGGCTCGGTAGTTTTTTGTGTTTATAGAGGCTAATCTCGCCAATTTTAGTTTTTCTACGCCAAAACGTCAAAAATGGCGTAGATTAATCTCGCCATCGCTAATTTTTCATAGCCAAAATCTTCAAAATGGCGTAGAAAAGTCATATCATTAAAAATTTTATATTTCTTCCTCTCAAAAGCAGTGAAAAAGAAGTGTTTTCTATACAGATACAAATGTATCTAATTCGTGGATTTTTATTGACAGAATAGGGTTTGTTTGTGTATGATTGTCGCTATATAAATAGAATAGGGGCAATAAGATGAAACAAGTATTAAATTTTTGGAATCAATTAAGTTTGATTAACCGAATCGTTATTGGTATGATTATCGGTATTTTATTAGGAATTTTCGTTCCTCAAGCAGCAGCGGTAGGAACTATCGGAACAGTATTCGTAAGTGCGTTAAAAGCAATCGCACCATTATTAGTATTCTTTATTGTGTTAAGTGCTTTAGCACAACATAAAGAAGGACATGAAACAAATATGAAATCAATTGTTATATTATATTTGTTTGGAACTTTTGCAGCAGCATTAGTGGGAGTTCTTGTTAGTTTTGCATTTCCAATTACATTAACATTAACAGATACAGTGTCAGAAATTAAAGCACCAGAAGGAATCGCTTCTGTATTACAAACATTAATTTTAAAATTAGTAGATAATCCAGTGAATGCTTTAATGAGTGGGAACTATATTGGTATTTTATCTTGGGCAGTTGTATTTGGTTTTGCGTTTCGTAAAGCAGATGAAACTACAAAATCATTTTTACAACAAGTGGCAGATGCAACAAGTCATGTTGTTAAAGTAGTCATTAGTTTTGCTCCATTTGGGATTATGGGATTAGTTTATACAACTGTTTCAGAAAATGGAGTAGGGGTATTTGCGAATTATGGTGAGTTAATTTTAGTGCTAGTTGGAAGTATGTTCTTTGTAGCATTAATAATGAATCCGATTATTGTATTCTTTATGATTAAAGAAAATCCATATCCATTAGTATTCCGTTGCTTGAAAGATAGTGGAATTACAGCATTCTTTACTCGTAGTTCAGCAGCAAATATTCCAGTAAACATGGAATTATGTAGAGATTTAGGATTAGATGAAGATAGCTATTCAGTATCTATTCCTCTAGGGGCAACGGTTAATATGGCGGGTGCAGCAATTACAATTACAGTATTATCACTAGCAGCCGTTAATACTTTAGGAATTCAAGTAGACTTCTTAACAGCTTTAGTGCTAAGTGTATTATCAACAGTAGCAGCATGCGGTGCTTCTGGGGTAACAGGTGGATCATTATTATTAATTCCTGTTGCATGTAGTTTATTCGGAATTTCAAATGATATTGCGATGCAAGTTGTTGGGGTTGGATTTATTATTGGGGTAATCCAAGATTCTTGTGAAACTGCCTTAAATTCATCAACAGATGTTTTATTCACAGCAGCAGCAGAATTCCGTCAATGGAAAAAAGAAGGACGAGTAATTAACGTTCGTCCTGAATTAGTAGAATAACATTTCTAGGGAAGACTTTTTAGTCTTCCTTTTTTTCTGTTGACTTTTTTAAAATAAGAGGTATAATAAATTTATGAAGTTTACAAATGTAAATTTAAGAAAGGCGGTTTTTAAAATGATAAAAGAATTTAAAGTAGAAGGATTAAAATGTTCAGGTTGTGCGAAAGCTGTTGAAAATGCAGTAAGTGCTGTTTCAGGTGTTGAAAAAGCAAGTGTTGATTTCGAAGCTAAAAAGCTGACTGTAGAATTTCTACAAGATAAAGTAGAGGAACAAAAAATTATAGAAGCTGTATCAAAAGCAGGATATCAAGCTGAATTAGCATAATAGTAAGAAGGAGTTGTTAATCATGAAGAAAGAAGAATTTGCATTAGAAGGATTACAATGTGCAGGTTGTGTCAGTACGGTTGAAAAAGTTGTCCGAGATCTTCCAGGCGTTAAAGAAGCCAATGTGAATTTAGCAACTGAAAAAATGATGGTGCAATTTAATCCAAAGGAAGCAGATGTACAAAAAATTATTGAAACTGTTTCTCTAGCTGGATATCAGGCTATATTGATAAATGATGAAGAAGATGTGTTAGAAAAAACAGCAATTAAAAAAGAAAAACAATTGCAATCACTTAAAGTAAGAGCATGGGTATCAGGTGTGTTTGCCATTGTATTACTTTATATTGCGATGGGTGAAATGATTGGACTTCCTCTCCCACAAATCTTACAACCGATGGAACATCCAATTGTATTTTCTGTAACGCAATTGATTTTAGTAACTCCTATTTTATGGGTGGGTCGTAGTTATTTTGTGAATGGATTTAAGGCATTGATTAGAAAGCATCCGAATATGGATTCATTAGTCGCACTGGGAACGAGTGCTGCCATTTTATATAGTGTATGGAGTACCATTCGTATTTTTGGTGGAGAGCATCATTATGTGATGCATCTCTATGTAGAATCTGCAGCAGTGATTTTAGCTTTTATTACCGTAGGAAAATATTTTGAAACTTTAACAAAAGGAAGAACTTCTCAGGCGATTCAATCGTTAGTTGCTTTATCTCCAAAAGTGGCAACAGTCATTCGTGATGGAAAAGAAGTTGAGGTTCCAGTAGAGGAATTACAAGTTGGCGAAGTAGTCTTCGTTCGACCAGGTGAAAAAATTCCTGTTGATGGTGTCATTCTTTCTGGAGAGAGCTTTGTTGATGAATCCATGATTACAGGTGAAAGTGTACCAGTATTCAAAAAAGAAGGAAGCAAAGTGGTTGGTGCTACGTTGAATACAACTGGTTCATTCCAAGTAGAAGTGAGCCAAGTTGGGAAAGATACAACATTATCTCAAATTATTCGTTTAGTAGAAGAAGCCCAAGGATCTAAAGCTCCAATTGCTGCTATTGCAGACCGTGTAGCCGGAATTTTTGTTCCAATCGTAATGGGATTATCTCTCTTAGCAGGTCTATATTGGGGATTGATTGGTGGAGAATCTTTTGAATTTGTCGTAACCGTGATGATTTCTGTGTTAGTCATTGCATGTCCATGTGCGTTAGGATTAGCCACTCCAACTGCCATTATGGTAGGAACAGGTTTCGGTGCTAAAAGAGGGATTTTAATTAAGAGTAGTGCGGCTTTAGAAGAAGCTGGACATGTAGGTGTTGTTTTACTAGATAAAACAGGAACGATTACAAACGGTAAACCTAAAGTAGTCGATATTCAAGTATTCAACGATTATTCAAAAGAAGAAGTACTAAACATAGCAGCATCAATTGAAAAACATTCTGAACATCCATTAGGAAAAGCCATCGTGGAAGAAGCTGAAAAACGAGAGTTTGACGTTTTACCAATTGAACAATTCCAATCTATTTCTGGTATGGGAATTCAAGGAACTGTAGATGGAAAAGAAGTGTTACTAGGAAATCATTTATTATTACAAAATCAAGGAATTGCGGTAGATGATTATAATACAGTGATTGATGGAGTCGCTTCTCAGGGGCAAACAGCGATGTTCGTAGCCATTCAAAAACAAGTAGCCGGAATTATTGTAGTTGCGGATACGATTAAAGCAACTAGTAAAGAAGCAATCCAACAAATGAAAGCATTAGGGCTTCAAGTTAGAATGGTAACAGGAGATCATGAAAAAACAGCCAAAGCAATTGCGAATGAAGTAGGAATTGAGACAGTATATAGTCAAGTATTACCAAATGAAAAAGCAAGTGTTGTCCAACAATTATTAGACGAAGGCTATCAAGTAGCCATGGTAGGAGACGGCATTAATGATGCACCTGCACTTGCTAAAGCAACAGTCGGAATTGCGATTGGATCTGGAGTAGATGTTGCCATTGAAACTGCCGATATGGTCATGATGCAAGATGATTTAAGATTAGTGGCTAAAACGATTCAATTAAGCAAAATGACAATGATGACGATTAAAGAAAATTTATTCTGGGCATTTATTTATAATGTAATTGGAATTCCAGTAGCAATGGGCGTCTTACATTTCTTTGGAGGTCCACTATTAAGTCCAATGATTGCAGGAGCAGCGATGAGTTTCAGTTCCGTATCAGTTGTGCTAAACGCATTGCGATTGAATCATAAATTATCTAAATTGGAAAAATAAAAAAGATGAAGCGACCCCAAAAAGTTTAATTTTTTGAGGTCGCTTCAATTATTCCTTCATTATTTTATATCCATGTCTTTGTTTCTTGGGAATATAACATTGTAGTAAAAACTAGCAATACAAAATATAACAATTACTGGTTTAAGAAATGGAAATGAATCGAGAATATTGGTAAACCAAACTAATAAGGCTAAAAATATAAAAGTAATATAGATGATTATTTCATAAAACTTCATATCAATCCCTCCAAACATTCATATTACATCTATTAAGTAAAATTTATTCAAGAGTTACTTCAATGTTGCATTGAAACTACAGCTAAAATAAATATTAATATTAATACAAATATTAAAAAACTCATTGGATTAAATTCTTGAATCTTCTTTTTATATACTAATACAATACTTATTGTCACTGAAATCAAACCTATAACAAATACAAATACTGTTATCATTTATAATCACCTTGGGTAATAAGCAAATTTTGACTATCAATTCAAATCTAAAATAACACCAACACCATTTAAGTTGGCATGATGAGTAATATTTTAAGTTCTATTTTTAATTTTTTTGAACACGAATTTAAGGAAAGCATACAGTAATCCTAGATAAAAACAAATAGTCGAGAGATGAACAAATAACAAGAAAAAGTCAGGTAAGAAATAATATATAAGTAGTACTGTTCCTACGCCAAAAACAGTACCGTAAAATAAATAATTACCAAATAAAAACTTACTCATTTTTATTCATCTCCATTCACATTAGGTATCTAGTTTTCCTTATCTTATCCATATTCTAAAATATAAATTCAGAAAAAAATAGACTTATATTTTAGAAAAAATTGATGTATAATTAATTTTTGTAAGGGCTTTATAAATGTTTTTCAAAAGTTGAGATTGTTATTCTCCTAAAGAAAACTTTCTCGATGAATGATTACAGGAGAAATTGAGCCCTAAATTATCAAAATTGGAAAAGTAAATAGAACACAAAAGTTAGAGGGCTATATGTTGATAGTCCTCTTTTTATGGCATCAATTTCATTTTGTTTATGGTAATATATGAGTAAATAGGTGCGATTTAAAAGTAGATTAGAATAAGAGAATCGAGGAGTCATTTATGGTTAAAATGGTTACGATACATCCAGGACTTTGGAAAGAAACTGTCAAAAAATATGGATTTGAGTCCTCTCAATTATCAAGAAAGAAAATAGCTGAATATTTAGGATGGGGACATCTCTATATTTTAACGCATCCTCAAGTTCGACCAGATTGGAAAGCTGGATATGAAAAAATAGGATTTCAACGTAATGAATTGATATCAATCTCTCATTATCAGTCAGATATTGGACATGATGAATTAAGTGTTCGCCCTTCTGATATTATCGAAAAATATCCAAATGGGAAAATGACCGTTATGAATGGCTTTGTAGCAAGTATGGAATTAGAAGAAGAAACATTATATTTTACTTCAGGATTATTTTTAAAGAAAAATAAAAAAGAGGAATTAGAATGGCTTAATCGAGATGGAACGACAGCGATGAGAGCCAGGTATTATAAACCGAAAGAAGAACCGACTCCTATTTATATGATGGAGGATAATTACTTATATTATAAAGACGGAGAATGGTTAATGTACGAAGATTTATTGATTCAAGTATTAATCAAGCTTACCGATAAGAATGACTTTCTGATTCGAGATCAACATAACGTTGTGACACCAAAATTATGGCGATTTGTAGAAAATACGAATCGAAAATATTTTGAATATATTCATAATAATGTATTGAAAGATCCCGCACATAATTTGAGAAGAAAAACACGATACTTAGTAGCTTCTGAAGTTTTATCAGATATTTTACAAGATTTAGGCTATCATACATGGTTTATGCCACCAATTTATGCTCCTCAAAATGAATCTGTAGTTACAAAAAGAAGTAATCCTCGTTCTTATTGTTATGTTGGGAATATGACAGAAGTAAAAAGAGTAGGATGGATTATTGAAACCTTTAGGCAATTGGAGAAAGAGGGAGTTCCCGTCGAAGTTTCTCTCTATGGGGGAGATTTGAATCAATTAAAAGAGAAGTATGAGAATTTACCTATTAATATTCATATTGTTGGTTATGTAGATGAAGTGCCGTATTGGAAACATGATGGGTATATCTCTACTTCTCAAAAGGAATTATTTGCGAATGCTTGTGTTGAAGCAATGAGTTTTGGTTTAATTCCGTTATTATCTAATGTAGAAATTGCGCATCAATATTATGCAGCTAAAAATCCAGATGTTTGCTTGTTTGATTCACCGGATGAATTAGCAAATATTGTTAAAAATTTATATGAATCAGAAAATGAAATTATAGTGAATCATACGATTTCTTTTGTGAAAGATTACTCAATAGAAGAGGTTTCAAAAAAATATTTATTAATAAACAAATCATGATAATTATTTATAATACTAATTTAATATTAATTTTTTAGGAAAAATTCTTTTTAAAAGTAAAAAATATATTTGTGAATTAATTATATAACTGTTTGATAACTAAAAATTAGAATGCTATGATTAACAGGATACAGTATAAATTTTATTTAACAATGAAGAATTGGAAAAGAGGATTCTATGAAAAAAATAGGTTCAGAAAAAATACAAAAATATTCATTACGTAAATATAAAGGGATTGGTGCTGCTTCTGTTTTGTTAGGGATGATGATTGTTGGAGCTAGTCCGGTATTGGCTGAAGCAAACACGCCTAAGGAAAGTACGGTTACCCCTGCAAAAGATAATGTGGAAATGGAAACTTTGAGTAATAGTGCTGGTAGCTATACAATGCCGAAAATGCATGTGTTTAGTGGATTGAGTTACAATGGAGCAGGTACAGAAGGTGGGTATGAAATAAATCACCGTGTAAATGAAGATAGAGCCAAATATAATTTAGACAGAGTTGAAAAGGAAAATATCAAAAAACAAGGAGAAGATAACTTTAAGGATTCAAGAATTTCTTATGTCACAAAAGAAGGTGAAGTTCTAAAAGAAGAATCGGATGTAGAAATCTCTGTTGGTGATAAAAAAACTGCTAGTAGTACAATGAACTATAAAATACGCGGACTTTTTGGAAAACGTTATGAAGGAAATGTAGCGAATTTAAATAATGATGTCTTAACTAAAATCAAAGAAGCTGATAAAGTTTTAGAAAAGAATGGAGAAAAATATCATAAGATTGATACAGTAGTAGATAAACATGAAGGAACTACTAAGGAAACAACGTTTAATGATATTACAGTACATGCAAATCCTGGCAACTTACATAATGAAGACGGAAGTATTCGCTATAACAATATTAAAGAAGGTAGTCGAGTTTGGTTAGTTTCTGAAACTGATGAAGGAAAATATGGGAAGTATGTTTTAGCCACAAAACCAACTACAGCCAATGATTCTTGGGCTGTTGAAACATTTAAACAAGGTGAAAATGATGCTAAAGATTTTACAAAAGAAAATATAACAACTGATGGTGGAATTAAGGAAGGAGATACTATATTAGTTGTTGAAAAAAATGAGGTAGCGTTAAAAGACTCTGTTTCAACAGCAACCGAAAAAGCAGCTTATACAGCTGGTGCATTTTTTAATGAGAATCAATTAGAAGAGGGGTTAAATAATCTTTTAGATGATAGATTAAGAGATTTAAAAGACGAAGATGTCATGAATCCTGCAAAAGAAAAGACATGGGAAGAAATCTATAAGATTACATTAGCAAATAAAGCTGTAGTTGATAAAAAGAACCGTCCAACTTATTCTGTACATCAAGAGTTTAATGGTTATATAAGAGAAAACGGGCAATTTGTAGAGTATCACGATGTGACAACATATATTGCTAAGTTAAAAGAAATGTTTGGTGAAAAGGAAATCACAGTAGGATGGAAAAATTCTCGAGATAAAGTGGAACCAAAATTTGTTGGAAATATTGAAGAGTTTAAGGAAACTGCTAACTATGAGAGTGAAAAAGCAAATGTTACAAAGTTTAAAGAGAATCATAAAGCAATTCAGTATGTCGACCGAGTTCCAACAAATGCAACTTTTGTAAAAAATGTGTTTGAAGTAAATATTGATTTTAAATTAGGAGATAAGAGTACAGATTCTTATTATCCTAGTGAAGATGATGATTCTAATCAACCAGCGAAAACTTATTTAGCTTATATATTGGGATACTCAGATTTTAAATATTCTGGTGATGATACTAGATTTCAATATGGATTAGGTCAATTATATAAAGAATATGAAAAAGATGGAGTTCGATATAGAATTACTGCACCTACTAAATATGATGAACATGCGTCAGTTTCTGCTCCTATTTATAGTGAAATTCATTATTACAATTTATATCAACCAACTCGTGCCTACCACGTTAGTGACCAATTAACTAATGTTAAAAACATCTACGCTAAGGAAGAAACAGAAACGACTGAAAATAAGGGTAGAGTCATTGTTAAGTATGAATTAGCGGATGGAACTTCTATTAAAGAAACTGCAGATGTTGTTAAAGATGCAGTGATATCATCTACAGAAGCTAAATATTACCTAGATAAGGGCAATAATAAAGTAATAGTAGGAACACAAACGACAACAAACAAAGAAGTTCTCTATGATGCTACAATAGTAAAACTACCCGAAATCATAAAAGATGGTAAAAAATATAAACTAGTAGGATTGAAAGAGGGTTCCCCTGCAGAAAAAGGAAACGTAGGATCGGGAACTACTGAAATTACCTATGTTTATAAACTAGCAACTGGTGGAAATGTATTTGAAAAATATATGTTAGAAGGAACAACTACTGAAATAGCTGAAGGGAAAGTCTTAAAACAAGATGCTTCTCTCGGTGAGGAATATACGTCTGTTGCTCCAAAAGTGGGAACACTGCTTCGAAAAGATGGGAAGACTTATTTCTATAAAGAACATCGTGCTACTTCAGCGCCTGAAATAGGTACGGTTGATGAAAATGAAAAAACAATTATTTATGACTTTGTAGAATACTCTAGTGAAAAAGGTGAACCAGAAGTACAGCCGGAATTACCAGAAGGAATTGTGAGCGAGAAAGGTGAACCGGAAGTCCAGCCAGCGTTACCTGAAGGTGTCGTGAGTGAAAAGGGCGAACTAGCGATTCATCCCGTAGCTCCCCTATTAATTACTCGTCATATTATTATTGGATCCAATGAAGAACTTGTTCCAACTGAGGTAAGTCATTTTGGTCCAAAACAAGGGATGATTACCAAAGATAGTAAACAATATCAATATGAATCGACTCATGAAGAAGATGGAATTACAACACACTATTATAAAGAAATGACTAGTGAGTCTCATACGAATGTACCAGAAGGGAATGGAATGCCTTCTTCTCCTTCGGTAGAAGTAGAGCAATCCTCTGAAGAAACAATAGTATCTCAACAAGAAACAACACAAAATAATACTGAAGAAATCCATTCAAATGAACTACCAAAAACAGGGCAAGCAGAGTTACTTCCAACATGGTTAGGATTCCTAAGTTTAATAGGTGGGGTTTTCGTTAAAAGAAAAAACAATAAAGATAATTTTTAAATAATCTCAAACCAAAAAAGTCTGTCGCAGGAGAACCTCTCCTAGGACAGACTTTTTGTCATATTTCGTAAAAATCAACAATAATTAGTCTTCTAAGTTTACATTGTGGTAAACTTTTTGAACGTCTTCATTATCTTCTAAAGCGTTAATCATACGTTCAAATAAACGTAAGTCATCGCCTGTTAATGTTACTTCTGATTGAGGAATCATTTCGATTTCAGATACTGTGAATTCAGAAATTCCTAATCCTTCTAATGCTGTACGAACTGTGTTGAAGTCGTTTGGTTCAGCATAAACGATTGCTTGGTCGTCTTCTTGTACAACGTCACGAACGTCTACTTCTGCTTCCATTAATTGTTCTAATAATTCGTCTGCATCTTTGTTTGCGATACCGAAGATTGCTGTATGGTCGAATAAATAAGTTACAGAACCAGGTGCACCCATGTTTCCGCCATTTTTGCTATAAGCAGCACGAACGTCTGCAGCAGTACGGTTTACGTTATTTGTTAGTGCATCTACGATAATCATAGAACCGTTAGGACCGAATCCTTCATAACGTAATTCTTGGTAATCGCCATCGCCGCCACCTTTAGCTTTTTCGATCGCACGTTCGATAATATGACGAGGTACATTATATGTTTTAGCTCGGTCAATTACGAATTTTAATTTTTGGTTAGAATGTGGATCTGGTTCGCCTTGTTTTGCTGCTACATAGATCTCAATTCCGAATTTTGCATAAATTTTACTGTTGTTAGCATCGAGTTTAGTTTTCTTTTCTACGATGTTAGCCCATTTACGTCCCATTTTCTCACTCACTTTCTAAAAATATCTATAAGACATTTTTCATTATACAGATGGAAGCTAGGTTTGTTAAGTATTTTCTATTCAGAAATGCATTTTACAAGAAATTTTTTCTAAAAATGTTACACTATATGGGAGGTGAGTTTATGAAAAATATTAAAGTAATCTATTTAGGAAGCGAAACTTGTGGAGTTTGTCATGCGTTACAGCCACGAGTAGAAGAAGTGACAGAACAAGAAGGAGTAGCGTTAGAAGTCATAAATGTAACGCAGCATCCTGAAGTGGCAAGTCAGTATCAAGTACTAACAGTTCCGGTTGCGATTGTTTTTGTAGGAGATAAGGAATTTGCTCGTCAAGCGAGATTTATTGATCTAGAATTGTTTGAAAAACAACTGCAACAAGCGAAAGAATTTGCTCAAATGGAAGACTATCCTTCGTAATTTTAGAAATAGTTTTCATTCTTTAAATTTAAGCATTTCATAATAATTATTCAGTTGTATTTAAAAAGGAAAGTGCTATAATGATGGCAACGAATGGGGGTGGTCTTTTGTATCTAGACTTATTATTACTGTTAGTAGCTGTTATTGGTGTTTTCATTTCTGTGTTCTCCAAATGGAACCTACTCGGTAGTGTGATAACAGTAATAAGTTTTGCAACCTATACTTTCCTTCATCCATACTGGAACTTTTTCGTCATTATCCTATTTGTATTTGGGTTTCTATTTTTAGGATTTGAAGTATTAATTCCAGGAATTGGGGCTTTAGGAGTGTTAGGGACAGTATTCGTATTAGGAGGGATGTACTGGGCAAACCAGGCTGTCATGGATTTAGTCGTTTTAATTTTAATGTCACTATTGTTGGCAATAGCCTTGTTAGTTTTATTGGTAAAAAGAGGAAATCATTTTTCTCATAAGGAAGGGTTAGTATTACTTTCTTCTCTAAAAAAATCAAAAGGCTATTCAACCTCAAAAGTATATGACGATTTAGTCAATAAAACAGGGAAAACATTAACGATATTACGTCCAAGCGGAAAGGTTGAACTAGACGGAGAAATCGTTGATGTTGTCAGTACGGGATTTGTTATTCCAGAAGATACAATGATACAAGTTGTAAAAGTAGAAGGAAGTAAAATCGTCGTACAAGTTTTGGAGAACAATAATGAGAAGGAGGGAGTAAGATGTTAGAAAAAGGTTTATTCAATAATCCAACAGGAGTCATTGGGCTCATTGTGATACTATTTCTAATTTTAACAGTAGTTATGTTATTTTTTAGATTTGTGCCGATTGGGTTATGGATCACAGCGTATTTTTCTGATGTAAAAATTGGAGTAGGCACATTAGTGGGGATGAGATTACGTCGAGTAGCTCCTCAATATATTGTGCGTCCGATGATTAAAGCAA
Source organism: uncultured Granulicatella sp. (assembly GCF_963521425.1). Classification (GTDB taxonomy): domain Bacteria; phylum Bacillota; class Bacilli; order Lactobacillales; family Aerococcaceae; genus Granulicatella. Next base: position 49,750 of record NZ_CAUQUN010000005.1, on the reverse strand, counting down.
CAAAAGCAGGATTAAAAATCGATATTAATGAATTAGAAGCCCATTATTTAGCAGGTGGGAATGTCAATGTAGTCATTGATGCGTTAATTGCAGCGCAACGTGCGAATATTGACTTAGAATTTGAACAAGCAGCTGCCATTGATTTAGCAGGTCGAAATGTGTTTGAAGCCGTTCAAGTGTCTGTTAATCCAAAAGTGATTGAAACTCCGGTTATTGCAGGGGTTGCGATGGATGGGATTGAAGTTCAAGCAAAAGCAAAAGTAACGGTACGTGCTAATATTGAACGATTAGTTGGTGGTGCTGGTGAAGAAACAATTATTGCCCGTGTTGGGGAAGGAATTGTTACTACAGTTGGTTCAGCAGCTCATCATAAATTAGTCTTAGAAAATCCGGATTCTATTTCCCAAACGATTTTGAGAAAAGGATTGGATGCAGGTACAGCGTATGAAATTCTATCCATTGATATCGCGGATGTTGATGTTGGTAGAAATATCGGAGCAAAATTACAAGCAGAACAAGCAGAAGCTGATAAGAAAATTGCACAAGCTAAAGCTGAAGAACGTCGTTCTCTTGCCGTAGCGCAAGAACAAGAAATGTTAGCAGAAGTACAACGCATGCGTGCAAAAGTTGTAGAAGCTGAATCGCAAATTCCATTAGCGATGGCAGAAGCTCTTCGTAATGGAAAACTTGGAGTCATGGACTACTATCAATTGAAAAATATTCAATCTGATACAGATATGAGAGAAGCGATTAGCAAATCTTCTGTTGAGAGTGAATCATGAATATTGTACTCTTTCTCTTGTATATATTGATCCTCGTGATCATGTCTGCTGGTAGTTATCTTAATTTAAAAATGAAAAGTAAAGAAAAGGGATTTAACCAACTGCACGATTGGTTGAATCATTCTTTTCAAGAAAAATCCGTTTCGCCTAAACGTCATCATCCCAAAAATCAAAAAGTGGTAGATGTTGTTGTGGAAGAAATGCCGGAAACAAAAGCGACATTATCTCATACAGAGAAAATGAGACAACAATTTTTAAAAATTGTACAAGTCTTTCGACAATTTTCACCAGAGGATTATTCTTTATCCGTATTTGATAAGGAACTCATTCAAAGAGTGTCGATTATTTCTTCCGAAGAAATTGATACGATGAGAAGAAGTGCCCTATTAATTCATACTGAAAAATTAAAACGATTATATTTAAATAATCCGAATTTGCCGGAAGAATTATTAGAACATCTTCGATCTTTTGTAGAAGAAATGGAAGCAATCCAATTACAGGAAGAAGAAGTTCAACATATGGGTTCAAAAGGTGAATTAGTGGTAGAAGCCGTAAAAAGTGCAACAAACTATACAACAAAAAACCGAGTATTGAAACATCACTTGCAATGGAAAAAAGCAATTGTCGCAAGTGAAATATTATCAAAACCAAAAAGTATGCGATAAAAAGCGTAAAAAGAAGGCTAGGCAGAAATGCTTAGCCTTCTTATTTTATGTTAAAATATACCTAGTAAGAGGAAAGCTTTGTAAAATGGCTTTATAAGTAGAAAGGTGACTATCATGTTAGAACAAGAAATGATTTCTCAGTTAAAAATAAAACAAGTCAATAATCTAGCGTTAACACAAGAAGAATTAGAATGGTTATGGGAGAATATAGGAAATCCTAATCCAGAAATTCGAGATGACTTAGTTTTTTGTTTATTTGGACAAGTTATTTTTGAACAATTAATGACAAAAGAACAATTACGTTGGCTTATTGAAAAAATGACTGTCACAAATCCTTTAGAGTATAGAATGGAAGAAGTTGGTATCGCTACAGCGTATCGCTCTTTCTCAGCACTTGTAATGGGAATGATATTACAAGTAGACGGGGATAAAACAAGTGGATATGACTCTTGTTTAACAACTTCTGAGAGAACGAGTTGGATTCAACATGGAATTTGTTATTTAAAAAGAGAAAAAGACAGAACGGGATATGATGAAAAGTTGGGATGGGTACACGCATTTGCTCATGGAGCAGATTTATTAGGAACCATTATTTCTCATCCGGCTTGTACCCAAGAATATGTACTAGAAGTATTAGAAGTCATTAGTGATATTTTTCAAAAGAGTAAACAACCATTTATAGATGAAGAAGAAAGAAGATTAGGATTAGCAATCTTTTTTGGAATAGAGTCTGGAAATCTTTCTCAAAAACTTTTGTGTGAGTGGATTAAAAAGCAAAGATTTGAAGAATTAGATGGAAGCCGTGAAAGTTATCAACGTTTAGCAATGTACAAAAGTTTTTTAGCGACAATCTATTTTAAAATGGAATCATTGAACCTTTGGGAAAATTCTTTAAAGGATGAGATGATGGTGATTCTCCAAGAATATTAAAAAACCACCGACACAATGGTCGGTGGAAAAAAGGATTTTGAAATATTTAACTTGGGAGGATAATATTTCTTATTTGGGAATGACTAAAGTATAGAGTGAAATTTTGAAAATAATATGAAGACTCCAATAAGAAAGTAAGAAGATTTGTGAAAAAATATATTTTGTCAGAGAAGGAAAAAATAAAACAGAAAAACGATCACCGTAGCAAAAGTAATATAAGCCTGAGGCTTATATTACAGGGGAACTTCGAGACCAAGGCTCGAAGTTTAGCCATGAGACTCGCAAAGCGAGGCTGCTGGCGACCTTGCTACAGTGATAAAAGTTTTTCTGTTTTATTTTACGTATATTGTTTTAAGAATTTATTTATTTGTACAAGCAACGAAGCTTTCTCTTAATGTATCTTCTGGTAAGTTTTTACCGATAAATACTAAAGTCGACTTACGCTCTGTATCGTTCCAATCACGTCCACGAGAAATATCAAAACTCATTTGAACCCCTTGGAAAATGATTTGATAATCTAAACCTTCTACGCTTAAAATCCCTTTATAACGATATAATTCAGGTCCGTAAATATAAACTAATTCATTTAACCATTCGTTAATATGAGCTAAAACAAGAGGTTTCTCTGTTTCAATAACAAATGAATTAATACCACTGTGGTGGTGATGCTTGTGATGATGATGTCCATGATGGTGATGATCATGGTGGTGGTGGTGATGCTCTTCATCATGATGGTGGTGATCATGATCGTGATCGTGTTCCCCATGGGCGTGAGAGTGTCCACATTCTTCACAGTGTTCTTCATCGTGATGATGGTGATCGTGTTCGCCATGCGCATGAGTATGTCCACAAGCTTCGCAATATTCTTCTTCAGAATTTTCTTGCATTTCTAAAATTTTCTTTTCAGAAGCATAGAATAATTCAAGACCAAACATATCTTTCATTTCTACTGGACGAGCATCTAAATCTTGAATTTCTGCAAAAGGATTGATAGAACGAACTTCGTTAATGACTTTTGCATAAATAGTGTCGTCTACTAAACTATGTTTAGACATAAAGATTTTGTCTGCAAAACCAACTTGTTTTGCTGGTTCAGTTTGATGAGTTGTTTGATATAAGAAATTTTTTGAATCGACAACTGTTAAAACAGCGTCTAAAATAAAATGTTCATTTAAAAATGGTACATTGATAAATGTTTGAGCAATTGGTGCAGGATCTGCTAAACCAGTTGTTTCAAATAATACACGGTCTACTTTAATCCCGTTTTGTTCTTTGACCATTAAAATAGATTTTAACATGTCTGCAATATCTGTACGAAGAGTACAACATAAGCAGCCATTATCCATTTGATAAATTTCTTCTTCTACATCTAATACAAATTGATGGTCAACACCAATTTCTCCAAATTCATTAATAACTACAGCAATATGTTCGCCGTGTTTTTCTTTTAATACTTTGTTAATGAGCGTTGTTTTACCTGCTCCTAAAAATCCGCTGACAATGGTTACTGGAATTTTATTACTCATCATGATTTCCTCCATTCATGTAATTAAATCGGCATAATTACGATTCTATTCTATTGTATCATTGCATGAAAAAATGTCAAAATAAAAAACTGGTAATTTTATAGAGAAAGAAAATCAAACAGAAAATCAATTTTATGGTATACTGACAATTGAGAATAAATGGAGCAGGAGTGTGCATGATGCAAAAGAAAATCGACTGGAGTCGAGACTTTATACAAAAACATCAACATTTATTTGCATGTCCCTATTGTCATGCAGCTATTGAAGCGTTAGATGGGTATAGTATGGTTTGTACGAACCGTCATCGTTTCGATATTAATAAAAAAGGGACTCTCCATTTGATGAAACAAAAAGCGAATGAGGATTATGATGCAGAGTTATTTATGCATCGCTATGAGTTAGCTCAAAGTGGATTTTTCAATCCTTTATTAGACGAAGTTTTGACACTCATTCCAAAACAGGAGAATCAACTAATTGTTGATATTGGCTGTGGAGAAGGAAGTCCGCTTGCTTATTTATCGTCATTTTTAGAATCGATTCCCTTAGTAGGAATGGATATTGCTAAAGAAGGAATTCTTGCTGCTAGTCATCATCATGCTCAAAAAGCTTTGTGGATTGTGGCAGATTTAGCGCAGTTACCTTTCGGGGATGAATCCTGTGGAGCGTTAATCAATATGTTAACTCCTTCGAATTATAAGGAGTTCAACCGTGTATTAGCACCAGAAGGAAAATTAATTAAAATTATTCCTGGAAGTAATTATTTAATTGAATTAAGACAACAATTATATAAAAGTAATAAAGAAAAACAACACTATTCTAATGAGGATATTGTAGAACGATTTAAACAAGAATATCCATCTATGAAGATAAAAGAAGTTTCTTATCAAGTGACACTTACAAAAGAAATGTATCGACACTTATTACAAATGACTCCTTTATATTGGGGAGCGAGTATTGAAGATCAAGACTATAGTAAAAATCATCCTTTAGAAACTATTACGGTACATTTATGGATATTAGTCGGAGAAAAGAATTAACGGAGGAAAGAAAATGGGATTAAAAGATTTATTTAAAAAACAAGAAACAGAAGAAACAGCTCAAGACAAACCAACATTCAAACTAGGGGTAGAAGATGTCTATAAAATTAGCGATGATTCTCTAGATTTAGTAGTAACAGGGAATCTGGAAGGAACGCTAAAAGTAGGGGATTTTGTTTGGTTGACAAATCTTGGAGATGACAATGGAACTGTAAGAACTTCTGCGATTTATGCAATGGAAAATGCTCAGCGAGAAAAAGTGTTTGAAGTAACAGATGAACCAGTGGCTCTTTGGTTAGAAGATGCAATGCCTTTAGGGATTAAAAAAGGAACTGTGTTACATGAAGAAGGTGCCGACAAGGAAGAAATCTATAAAACTTTTGTAAATACATTAGGAAATGTCTTTGTTGGTCGTCAAGAAGGTGTTTTAACACAAAGAGATATTGAGACCTTAAGTTTAGCGGATTTATCAGAAATCGCGCGTGTATTTTTACTATACTGTCATATGAATGCTTCACAAGAAACACCTGAAGAGCATACTGCAAATGTCGGCAAGATTGAACAATTAATGATTGCTGTACGAGATAAATTATTACAAGCAGATGAGTTAGTAACGGTTTATTCTAAAAAAACAAAAGAACCTTATTTATTCTCTCAAACACAACAAAGAGAAGAAGGTGGCTTCATTTGTAGTTCTCCAATGATTTTTATTGCTCCAGTAGCGTATGAAGAAAGACTTGCTTCTCGATTTGCAGATACAGAAATTTTTGAATTACGTCGTATTCAAAAAGGAGAAGATGGAAAAGGAATTGAGAATTTCTTCTTAGAAACTTTCTACCAAAACGGAGCGACAGGGGTTCATCTTGTAACAGAACAAACCTCTCTTGCGGCAGAAGGAATTATTGCAGCACCTGATTATACAGGAGTAGCAGAAGAAGATATTCCGGTTACAAACCCTGATGCGATGAGATGGATCTTGTTATTAGGCCAATTAGGATTTCCGCAGACAGAAGAACAAAAAATTATGCACGGTTTATACTATCGTTTCTTATGCTTAGAATTACCAAAAGCAAAATTCTTAACACCAATTAAATTAGAAAATGCAGATCCAAATGCTCAAATTGACTTACAATCTGGAGAAAAATTAAATGTTGCGATTTTACCAGGAAAAGATGAAAAAGAAGCAATGGTTTTCTATACAGATTGGAAGAGATTGAGACAAATTTATGATGAAAGCTGGAGTGGAATGATTCAGACTTTATCTCAAGTAACAAAAGCTTTCGATGTAGTGATTAACCCATCTGAAAATCCAGCTCTAGGTTGTTATGTCAATGATGAAATGTTTGAAGAAATGAAAAAAGTAGATTAATGATTCAAAGAGGAGTGTTCGAGAAAGAACGCTCTTTTTTTATTTTATTTTTAAAAATTCTATATAGAAGTAATTGACAAAGTGGATAAAAGGGGATATAGTTCTACATAGAAACAAAATTCAAGGAGTTGTTTTTATGGAGTGTAAAAAGAATGGGGGATATTTAATTCACCATATTCGTTTATTGAATGGGAGACTTTATCAAAAACTATTGAGTAAAGAACCGGATGCTCTTTTTAGAAGTGAACAAGGAAAAATAATGTCTGTTTTATGGAATGATACTGAAGGGTATATTACATGTACAGAATTGAGCTGTAGAACAGGTTTAGCGAACAACACATTAACAAGTATGCTAAAAAAATTAGAAGAACAAGGCTTAGTTTGTATGCAAGATTGTCCGAAAGATAAACGTAGAAAATATGTGAATTTAACGGAATTAGGAAAATCTCAAAAAGAAATTGGAGAAAAAGTTAGCCGAGAATTAGGAGAAATCTTCTATGCAGGATTTAAGGAAGAAGAAATCGTACAAGTAGAGAACTATCTAAATAGGATTCTACAAAATTTAAAAGATGGAGAACGGGAGTAAAATTAGAGGAGGCGTTTGTTGATGCAATCTGCCTTTGATAAAAGGAGAAGTTAAAATGATTGAATATAAAAATGTAGCATTACGCTACGATGAAAAATCTGTCTTAAAAGATGTCAATTTGCGCATTGAAGACGGAGAATTTATGGTGTTAGTAGGGCCATCAGGATCAGGGAAGACAACGATGATGAAAATGATTAACCAATTAATCGAACCAACAGATGGAAATATTTACTTGAATCAAAAACGTATTAAAGATCATCATCAAAGAGAATTACGCTTAGAAACAGGATATGTTTTACAACAGATTGCGCTTTTTCCAAATTTAACAGTAGCAGAAAATATTGCTTTAATTCCTGAAATGAAAGGTTGGAAAAAAGAACAAATTCAAGCGCAATCAAAAGAATTATTAGAAAAAGTAGGGCTTTCTTTTGAAGATTATGCGCATCGTTATCCAAGAGAATTATCTGGAGGAGAACAACAACGAGTAGGAATTGTTCGGGCTATTATTGCGACTCCAAAAATTTTATTAATGGATGAACCTTTTTCAGCATTAGATGCCATTAGCCGTAAACAATTACAAGATTTAACGAAGCAATTACATCAAGAATTTAAAATGACAACATTATTTGTCACACATGATACAGATGAAGCCGTAAAATTAGCAGATAGAATTGCTGTATTAAAAGATGGAGAAATTGTACAAGTAGCTACTCCTCACGAAATTCAAACGCAACCGGCTAATGAGTTTGTCAAAGAATTATTCAAAGGGGGAGAATATCATGAATGAATTCATTCGAACATTTCAAGAGAGAAATAGTGAGTGGATGTTAGCTCTTGGACAACACCTTCAACTTTCTTTATTAGCGTTATTATTAGCAGTAGTCATTGCTATTCCTATTGCAGTTTTAGTGAGTCCATCGAAAAAGATTTCTGGATTTTTATTACAAATTGCAGGAATTATTCAAACATTACCATCTTTAGCGTTAATTGGATTATTTATTCCATTAATGGGGATTGGAACATTACCAGCTTTAACAACATTAGTGTTATATGCTTTATTTCCAATTTTGCAAAATACAATTACAGGACTTCAAGGAATTGATGAAAGTCTAGTTGAAGCAGGAATTGCGTTCGGAATGACAAAATTCGAGCGTCTTAAAAAATTTGAAATTGCTATAGCGATGCCTGTAATTATGTCAGGGATTCGTACCGCAGCAGTGTTTATTATTGGGACAGCAACTTTAGCAGCATTAATTGGTGCTGGGGGATTAGGAAGCTTTATTTTATTAGGAATTGACCGAAATAATTCAAGTTTAATCTTAATTGGAGCTATTTCTGCTGCGATTTTAGCGATTTTATTTAATTTCTTATTGAAATGGATGGAAACTGCAAAATTAAGAACGATTTTGGCAGCCTTTGTAGTCTTAATTATTGGCTTAGGAACTTCTTATGCTCCAACCATTGCTAAAATGCAAACATCAGATAAACTAGTTATCGCAGGAAAATTAGGACCAGAACCTGAGATTTTGATGAATATGTATAAATTACTAATCGAAGATCAAACAAACTTAAAAGTCGAAGTGAAACCAAACTTCGGAAAAACGAACTTCTTATATGAGGCATTGAAAAAAGGGGATATTGATATTTATCCAGAATTTTCAGGAACGATTACAGAAAGTTTATTGAAAAATAAACCAAAAGTAAGTCATGAACCTGAAGAAGTGTACGAAGTAGCTCGTAAAGGAATTTTAGAACAAGATGGTTTTGTATTTTTAAAACCAATGGCGTATCAAAACACTTATGCAGTTGCCGTACCAAAATCATTAGCAGAATCTGAGAATTTAACAAAAATTTCTGATTTGAAAAAAGTAAACCATCCATTAAAAGCTGGATTTACACTAGAATTTAATGACCGTGAAGACGGAAACAAAGGATTGCAAAGTATGTATGGCTTACAATTGGATGTAGCTACAATGGAACCTGCATTACGTTACCAGGCCATTCAATCTGGTGATATTCAAGTTACAGATGCTTATTCAACAGATGCAGAAATTTCACGTTATCAGTTAAAAGTTTTAGAGGATGATAAACAATTATTCCCACCTTATCAAGGCGCGCCTCTAATGAAACAAGAATTGTTGAAAAAACATCCTGAATTAGAAGGAATCTTAAATCAATTAGCAGGAAAAATTTCTGAAGAAGAAATGAGCCAAATGAACTTTGAAGTAGGGGCAAATGGAAGACCTGCTGAAGAAGTTGCTAGAGAATATTTAGTGAAAGTTAATCTTTTGAAACGTTAAAAAAAGGCAAGAAAAAAATCTTTTTGTTTGTGAGGTCGCCAGCAGCCTCGCATGCGAGGCTCATAGTTAATTTTCACTACAAAAATTTTTTTCTTCTTGTTTTTAAAATATCAAAAAAGGCATAAATCATGAGCGTATGATTTATGCCTTTTTTGATGGGAAATATTCACTGATAGCATTAGAGAGTGGAGATAAAAAGTCTGTAATTTCTTGAGGACTTTCTTTTTTTCCTCGGGCAATCCATTTTTGACAAACCCCGAATAATGCGTTGGAGAGATAGACACTATAATATTCTAATTCTATTATATTTAAAGAATTGGTAGAAATTCTTTTTTCGATATCTGTCTTTACAAGAATAAGCAGTTTATTTCGAAGATAATTTTGAATTTCTTTTGTACCATTTTCGGATAATAACGCGGCTAAAAGGGGTTCAGATTGTAAATATTCAAATACTTCAAAAATAGCTTGTTGTTTATCGTTGGCATACTTGCTAAAAATATATTCTAGTGTATGGAATAGTCTACTTTGGTACAGATCAATCATATCGTATTTATCTTTGTAATGGGTATAAAAACTGGAACGACTAATTCCAGCTGTTTCTGCTAATTTTACAGTACTAATTTGGTCGAAAGGTTGTTCTGCTAACAATTGTACCATGGCATTTTCAATCGCTTGTTTTGTTTTTTGTCTTTTATTACTCTCTGTCATAATATCTCCTTTATGTACATTTTTATACACGGTGTCCAAAAACGATTTTTAGAACTTGCTATCTGTTTTTATTGATGTATAATCTATTTTATCAAAAATTAGACAGTATGTACAGAAAAGAGGGGTTATATGTTTAGAGAATGGAAAGCTATTTTGAAAAAACCAACTTTTATCATTGTGATGGTAGGAATCGCGTTGATTCCTGCTTTGTATAACATTATATTTTTATCTTCTATGTGGGATCCATATGGAAAATTATCTGAATTACCAGTGGCAGTTGTGAATAAAGATGAGGCTGCTTCTTATAATGGAGAGTCAATGAATATTGGCGAAGATATGGTCTCGAATTTGAAAGATAATGATGCGTTGGAGTTTCATTTTGTAACAGAAGAAGAAGGGAAGGAAGGGTTAGAAAATGGTACTTATTATATGGTTGTGACCTTACCTAGTGATTTATCCCAAAAAGCTTCGTCAATTTTAACGAATCATCCGGAACAAATGAATATTGATTATCAAACTTCTAGTGGGCATAGTTTTATTGCTAGTAAAATGAGCGATTCAGCGATGGTTCAATTAAAGCAAACTGTTGCGAAAAATGTGACAGAAACTTATACAAAAGCTTTATTTGAAAAAATGGGTGATTTAAAAGATGGAATGGAACAAGCTTCGCAAGGAAGTCAGACTCTTGCTGATGGATCCAGTCAATTAAAAGATGGAAGCCAACAATTAGCGACTAATTTACAAACTTTAGCTCAATCAAGTGTCACTTTTTCAAATGGTGCAGAGCAATTTACAAGCGGATTAACGACTTATACAGATGCTGTGAAAAAAATTGATGCAGGTGTAGCGACATTCCATAATGGATTACTAACATATACAGGAGCTGTTTCTCAATTAGATAATGGCTTAAATCAATTATCTTCTAAAACTCCAGAATTAGCTTCCGGAATCCAACAATTAAATGATGGGGTTCAAGCATATGCTGGTGGAGTGGCGAAACTAGACTCAGGGTTGAATCAATTATCTAGTGGAGTTCAAGCATATACATCTGGAGTGGATAGTTTATCTTCAGGTGCAACTCAATTGGCAGGTCAATCAGACAAATTGCGAAATGGAGTTCAACAATTGAATCAAGGAATTCAGCAATTATCGAGTCAATTAGAGGCATCTGCACAAAAAAGTAGTCAAATTTCTCAATTGGCAGCTGGGTTAGATCAATTAAATCAAGCGATTCAAGCAACAAATGTAAATGAAAGTACAGCTTTAATGGGTGAGGTAACCAATGCTTTATCTACAATCGCAGCTTCAGCACAAAGTGTAATAGTAAATAGTCAAGCTTCTAAACAAGCTGCATTAACAGCTATTCAATCAACAAAAGCGTATAGCACTTTAAGGGGTGAACAGCAAGCAGAATTAACAGCAGCTGTATCAAATCAAGCAAATACAACTGTGCAATCTGCAAAAGAAATTTTATCGACGATTCAAGTATTAAAAGGGAATTTGGGAAATGCAAAATCTCAAGCGGAAAGTATCGCTAAATTACAATCCGCAGCAGGACAAGTATTGCCATTAGCTTCTACTTCATTAACACAATTATCAGGAGGAATTGGAACACTACAATCGGCAGTAAGTCAACAACTAGTTCCAGCTAGCCAAGCGATTCAAAGTGGTGTAGGTGCTTATACAAGTGGAGTGGATAAAGTTGCACAAGGAGCCAATGCTTTAAGCTCTAAAAACAGTACTTTAAACGGTAGTGTCAGCCAGTTAGCATCAGGTTCTTCTCAATTGGCCGAAAAATCTTCAACTTTAACTTCTGGAGTCGGACAATTGGCGCAAAAAGCTCCTGAACTAGTTACAGGCATTGAAAAAATCTCTTCTGGAAGTAATCAGTTGAATCAAAAATCTTCAGAATTAGTATCTGGAATTACTACCTTACAATCAGGAACAAATCAGTTAAATCAAAAATCTGAACAACTCCTTTTAGGTTCTTATAAATTAACAGATGGATCACAAAAAATTGCAGAAGGTTCAGAAAAACTTGCTGATGGAGGACATACTCTTTCAACTGGATTGGAAACTTTATATGGTGGAGTCACTACATTAAGTAGTGGATTAATGGATGCCAATGAACAATTAGCATTAGCTGCTACAGAAGAAACAAATGCGAAAACTTTATCAAACCCATTGGCATTATCGAAAACAGATTATGATGCCGTAGCAGTCAACGGAATTGCGATGGCTCCATATATGATTTCTGTTGCTTTATTTGTTGCAGCATTATCAACGAATATGATCTTTGCAAAACTTCCATCTGGAAGACATCCAGAAACCCGTTGGGCTTGGTTCAAAGCTCGAATAGAAATTAATGGAATGATTGCGGTATTAGCAGGAATACTAGTTTATGGTGGAGTACACGCCATTGGATTAACAGCAGTCCATGAAATGAAAACATTATTCCTTATTGTATTAGCGAGCGTTACATTTATGGCAATGGTGACGGCATTAACGACATGGAATTCTCGTGTGGGAGCATTCTTCTCACTTATATTATTATTATTACAATTAGCCTCAAGTGCAGGGACTTATCCTCTTGCATTGACGAATAATTTCTTCAAAACTATCAATCCATGGCTTCCGATGAGTTATTCAGTATCAGGATTACGTCAAACGATTTCTATGGCAGGGACGATTCAAGAGCAGGTTGTATTCTTAATGATTACACTGTTAATCTTTATGGTGCTAGGAGTTATTGCATATCGACCTGGTGTGGGTGAAGAGTAGAATTTAGGAAAAATTAGAAATGGAAGAAGCTAGTGAAAAATATTGCTAGCTTCTTTTTCTTTTTGTTTTACAAATTTGATAGGGGCATTGATTTGTATGGGATAAAGTAGGAAAATGGTAGGAAATAAAACTAGCATTTTATGCTTGGAAAATTGTAATTAAAAAATAAAACTTCCACAATGTTCTGGAAAAAAGTTGATTTAATATTTTTTTGCAAACGGTTTAAAATGAAATTGTGGAAATGGTTGGAGGGTGATTTAAATGAATAATAGACAGGTAGATTTATTGAATCGGTTAATTCAAGAAAATGAACCTGTGACAGGAAAGGCATTAGCTCAACAGTATTTAGTTTCCACTAAAACAATCTACAATGATATTTCAGTTATTAATCAATATCTAAAAGCTTTTTCTTCAGAGATAAAGAAAAAACCTAGTATGGGAATTTATATTGAAATAGATGAAAAATATAAAGAACAGTTAAAAAATACTTTTCAAACCTCACAAAAAACGAATAAACAAAATGAAGAGTGTAAACTTATATCTACATTTATATTGAAAAATGAAATAGATATTTTAGATTGTTCAATTGAAAATTTCACGAGTGAATCAACTATAAGAAGAGAAATTCATGAACTGGAAAAAGAAATGAATAAGAATGGAATTAAGTTGATTAAACATCAAGGAAAAATTTCACTAGATGGTTTGGAAGACAATATTAGAAAATTCTTCCGTAATAAGTTATTAAGTGGATTAATTCATTTTAATTTAACAGGATTATCGAATTATGGATGTATCAATCCGAATAGAGTTCAAGAAATTATACAAATTATGAATCAGTTGTTAGAAAAATATAAGTTTTCAGTTTGTTATGAATATCGCCATTATTTATTAATGGATTTGGTAATTTTCGATATTCGTTGGAAAAATGGATACTTTATGGAACAACAAAATGATTTAGATAGTAATAATCCCAAAATTATTGAAACGTATTTATTAGCTAGAGATTTATTGAATGAAGTTTCTGGAAAAGAAGTTGAAGAAAAAGAAATTATATCTCTTTGTCAAAGTTTAATTACTATTGGAAATTATGAAAATTCTTATTTAGAGTCCAATGTTCAAATCGAGAAAACGGTGGATGAATTTATATCATTAGTTGGTGAATTGGCAGGTATTCATTTTGAGAAAGATGAGTATTTAAGAGGAATGTTAATTAATCATATTCCTGCAATGATTATGAGATTACGAAACAAAATTCATTTAAAAAGTGATTTGATGGAAGAAATTAAATACCAGTATGGAGTCTTGTATAACTTTGTTTGGCTATCAGGAAAAGTTTTTAAGAATCATTTCAATATTGAATTAACAGATAATGAAGCGGCACTTTTAACCATACATTTGGAAATATCAGTAGAAAAGATAAAAAAACCAATGAATATTTACGTGATATGCCCACATAGTCTAGCAACATCAGAATTATTATTGAATCAAGTTAGAAAAATAACAGGTCAGTACGAACATATTCATAAAGTTGAATATTCAAAAGCAAGTTCTTTAGATGTTAGTGAAAATGACTTAGTAATTAGCTCAGTGGAATTAGAAAACATATCATTTCCATATATTCATGTTGGAACGATTATGAAAGAAGAAGATTTACTAAAAATCCAGAAGAAATTTTTATCCAATACAATGGTGCAAACACAATATAACTTTTTAACGAAAAATGATGAAGAATATACGAATCGACTTATTAAAAAATTACTTGGTAAATCGATATATATTAGAGAAAAAGTAGGCAGCGTAGATAAGTGTTTATCAAAGATTATTCAATTGGCTAATGAGAAAAATTTAGAAAATATAAATTTTGAAAAGACTATTCGTCATAGAGAAAATTTAGGCATAACAAGTACTTATACAGGAATAGCACTTCCTCATGCTAATCCCAAAGAGGTGCATACTAGTGAATTAGTAATGATGACATTAGATAAGCCAATTTATTGGGGACAAAATTTAGTTAAAGTAGTTATGTTAATTGCAATTGCAGAAAAGGAATTAGAATTTTATAAAGATGCTTTAAAAGTTATTTACTCTAAGATTGATAGTTCTTCTTATATACAAAATTTATGGGAGAGCGAAGATTATGAAAGTTTTATAACGGCATTATTTTCTGAAGCTAACTTTGAATCAATATTATAAGGAGTGAGAAAAATGACAATTATATCACAGTTAGTCAATAAACAATTAATTAATTTAGAAGGAGTGGGTGAGGACAAACAAGAATTACTTCAAAAATTGTCTAAAACTTTGTTTGATAAAGGGTTTGTAACAGATGGATTTGCATCTGCAATTGTGGAAAGAGAGGAGGAGTTTCCAACAGGGTTAAGATTAGAAAAAACTGCAGTAGCAATTCCACATACGTATAGTGAATATGTAAAAAAACCATTTATTTACATTGTTAAATTATCAAAACCTATAACTTTCATTCAGATGGGAACATCGGATGAAGAGGTTCCTGTGAATTTTGTAATTGTATTAGGAATTTCTGAACCAAAAAATCAAACAGGTTTGTTAGTTGAACTAATGAATATTTTTGGACAAGATGAATTTATTACAAAATTGCAAAATGCAAAATCGGAAGAAGAAGTTTATCAATTATTTGTAACAGTAGAAATGGAGGAAGAGTTATGAAAAAATTAATTGTTGCATGTGGATCAGGAGTGGCTACTTCTCAAACAGTAGCATCAAAAGTTGAAAGATTATTAAAAGAAGCTAATGTACCTTGCGAGATTGAAGCTGTAGATATGAAGGCATTAGAAATGCATTTAAAATCAGCAGATGGATATATTTCAATCGTTAAAGCAAAAAAAGACTATGGGGTTCCAGTATTTAACGGAATTGCATTTTTAACAGGAATGGGTCAAAAACAAGAGTTACAAAAAATTATAGATTTCTTAAATAGTTAGGAGGAAAAATTATGGAAACCTTGCAAGTAATTATTCAATATATTTTGGATTTAGGAGCTGCAGTATTTGTTCCATTTTTAATGTTAATTGTTGGATTAGCAATGAAAATGAAGTTCAGAGAAGCTTTCACAGCAGCGTTAACTCTAGGGATTGCATTTACAGGTATGGGAATTCTTGTAAACTTTATAATGACAAGTATGGGAGCAGCAGCAAATGATTTAACAACTCATACTGGATTAAGTTTACCAGCGGTTGATATTGGTTGGCCTGGTGCTGCAGCAATTAGTTGGGCTTGGCCGTATGCTTTCTTAGTGTTCCCATTGCAATTAGCAATTAACTTTATCATGTTGGTTACTAAACAAACAAAAACATTAAATGTAGATTTATGGAATGTTTGGAATAAAATTTTTACAGCAGTAATTGTAACGTACTTTACAAATAACATTTTCTTAGGATTTATTGCAGCAGCTATTATTATTGTATTAGAACTAAAACTTGGAGATGTATTTGCACCAGAGGTAGAACGCTTAACTGGAGTGCCAGGGATTACAGTGCCTCACTTTATTTGTCTGATTGCAGTAATTTTACATCCAATTGATGAATTGTTGAAAAAAATTCCTGTTTTAAATAAACAATTTGATGCGGACACATTAAAAGAAAAAATTGGTGTATTTGGTGAAAATGGAGTAATGGGGGCTATTATTGGGTTTGCATTAGGGGCTGCATCTGGTAATGGTATTAAATATGCATTAACTCTTTCAGTTCAAGCCGCAACAGCTTTAACTTTATTCCCAATGGTATCAAAATTATTCTCTCAAGCCTTATCACCAATTTCAGAAGCAGTATCTGACTTTATGCGTGAAAAATTTGAAGATCGTGAAGTTTATATTGGTTTAGACTGGCCAGTACTTGGTGGACGTAATGAATTATGGGTAGCAGTTATCTTTACAATTCCATTCCTTTTAGTTGGATCTATCGTTTTACCAAATAATATTGTATTACCATTTGCAGGTATTATTAATTTATCATTTGTTGTAGGAGCTCTATTATTAACAAATGGTAATGTATTAAGAATGATAGTTCATGGTTTAATTTCTACTCCTTTATTCTTATATGGAGCAACTTACTTCACTCCATATATGACCCGTTTAGCAGAAGAAACAAAAACATTAAATCAAAGTGGGTTAATTTCATGGGCTACTTTTGAAGGGCCAGACATTCGTTATATTTTAGCAAATGGATTTAATGGAGATGTTATCGCTATTGTATTAGGAGTTGTATGGTTAGCTCTTTATGTATGGCTATTAAAAGATAGAAAGAAATATAATGAAACATTAGAAGTAGGCGAATAGAATGAAGAAGTTGCTTATTTTAGTATTAGGTATACTATTTGTCTATTCTATCATTTCCCAGATTATTTGGTTAACGGTATTAATTTTACCTGTTGCTATTTACTTAGATAAGCAAAATTTATTCAAGGAATTTGATGAAAGCAGATTTAAGAAAGTCCGTAGCACTAAAAAAGAATCGTAAATAAGACGAAAATTCAAAGAATTAGTTTAGAAATAGATAGAATAGAAGAATCAATAAATTTGAATTCGGTTGAATGGGAAAAATTTGAAGAAATCAAAGAATGGATCTCATTATAGGGATCCGTTCTTTTTGTAGAATAGATATTGGGATTCGTTTATAGAATTTGTTTAATTAAATACTTAATCTCAGTAAAATTTTATAATAATAACGGATTGAGATAAATCACGCATAAATTATTAAAAATTAAACAAATTCGGTTGACGACAGTCAAGAAAACGGTTACTATTATGTTGGATAAACAAAAAAATTTTTTCAGGTACGGCTGAAAAATATTATAGTTAAAGAAGGGGAATAATTATGGGGTATCCTAAGTTTATTGAAGGATTATGTCAAGTGACATATGATATGTGGAATAAAGGCTGGGACGAATATAACGGAGGAAATGTTAGTTATCGTTTAACAGTTGAAGAAGCTGAAAATCTTGAAAGCAGCTTAGCTGGTACAGAATATACGTACTATGCTGATAATAGAAAAGAAGTGGAAGTTTTAGATGTTCCAGAACATGTGAGAGGAGAATATATCCTAATTACTGCTTCTGGAAGCCATTTTAGAACATTACATTCTCAACCACATGCGGATACTGGTATTATTCAATTAACAGATAAAGGTTATCAAGTAGTTGCAGGTTTTGTTACAGGAAAACGTCCTACAAGTGAAATCTTCATGCATGTATTATCTCATGCGGCTAGATTAAAACAAAATCCAAATCATAGAGTAGTGATTCATAATCATGCAACAAATGTTGTAACTTACTGCTTATTAAATGATGTAACAACTGAATCTTTATCATTAGATTTATGGTCAGTGTTAACTGAATCAATCGTAGTATTCCCTGATGGAATCGCTGTTCTACCTTGGGAAGTACCAGGAACTCAACAAATTGGTTCTGCTACAGCTAAAGAATTGGAAACTCATCGTTTAGTTGTTTGGAGCAAACATGGAGTTCTTTCTACTGGTGTAGATTATCAAGATTGCTTCGGATTAATTGAAACTGCTGATAAAGCAGCCCATATTGCATTAGATGTTCAACGAATCAGTGGTAAGAGCATTTATGAAAGTAATGTTCTATCTAAAGAAGATTTGAAGAAAATCTGTGCTGTTCTAAAAGTACCAGAAAGATATTTAGATTAATTTGAACAAATTAGTAACCTGTTGGTGGATCCAACAGGTTTTTTTAGTTGTACGTAAATTTGATAAAATTTATAAAAAACTGTGAAAATAGTAACAAATGATAACAATCAGATTTTTTCACAGGAATAGAATGTAAACAATAAATCAAAGGAAGTGATTTTTATGAATTTTTCAGGAAAAGTTGCTATCGTGACAGGTGGAGCAAATGGGATTGGAAAAGAAGTAGTAAGAGGAATTGTTGAAGGTGGAGGTTTTGTAGTGATTGCAGATATTAATGAAGCTGCTGCTACGAAAACGGTAGCCGAGTTTGGAGCAGACCATACTATCTTTGAATATATGGATCTAGGAAATCATGAATCCATTGTTGCAAGTATAAATAAGATTCTATCTAAACGTAAAGTAGATATTTTAGTCAATTGTGCAGGAGTGATTAGTGCAAAACCTTTCGATCAATTGACGTATGAAGAATGGGAAAGAACAATTCGTATTAATCTTTCTGGATGTTTCTCAACGATTAGTACGATTTTCCCTCACTTTATTGAAAATAAAGGAGGTAGAATTGTCAATGTTTCTTCTGTTGCTGCAAAATTAGGGGGAGGTCTTCTAGGAACTGCAGCGTATGCTTCTTCTAAAGCAGGCTTGAATGGATTAACAAAAGCAGTTGCTAAAGAAGGAGGAAAATACAATATTGCTTGTAATGCGGTATGTCCATCATTTACAAGAACAGATATGACAACGGTGCTTTCTGAAGATAAAGAAAAGAGTCAAAAAGTGATTAGTATGATTCCATTAGGACGTCGTGCTGAACCTGTTGAAATTGCTCAAATGATTCTATTCTTTGCCAGTGATTTAGCAAGCTTTATTACAGGGGAAATCGGCGACTGCGATGGCGGTATTACGTTAGATGGTTGATTCTTCTTCCGTTCAAAAAAATTTCAAAAAGGTATGTGAATGTGATGAAAAAGATTAAAATTCCTGGGGATACTATTATTGTTCCTATGTTTATTGGATGTTTTATTAATACATTTATCCCTCAAATCTTGCAAATTGGAGGATTTACAACACCGATTGTAAAAGGTGCTGGGCCATTGGTTGGTGCGTTCTTATTTGTCATTGGTGGAACGATTTCCCTAAAAAATACACCGAAGGCTGTTGTTCGTGGGGCGTCTATTATTATCGCTAAAATTATTGTATCCATTATTCTAGGATTATTAGTGGCAAAAGTTTTCAATGATAATTTCTTAGGATTGAGCGCAGTAGCGGTAATTGGAGCAATTTCAGTAGCGAATAATGCGATGTATGCTGGGATTGTAGAAGTATATGGTGATGAAATTGATGCTGGTGCTGTTGGGATTACTACTTTAAGTGTTGGTCCAATGGTAACAATGGCGGTGTTAAGTACCGCAGGATTAGCGAATATTTCCATTTGGAACTTGATTGGAACGATTTTACCACTCATTATTGGGATTATTTTAGGAAATGCCTTTCCTTATATGAAGAAAGTTCTTTCAAACGGAATTACAGCGATTATAATTGTTGTAGGATTTTGTTTAGGGGCAAATATGAATTTTGGACAAATTCTTGAAGGTGGATTACCTGGTATTTTATTAGGTGTGATTACAACCTTAATTGGTGGGGTTGCAGCGATTGCTGCAGATAAATTGTCTGGAGGAAATGGGGTTGCAGGTGCTGCGATTTCTAGTACGGCTGCAAGTGCTATTGCGACACCAGCTGCTCTTTCTGCGGTAGATGCTTCCTTTAAAGCAATTGAAGCAACTGCTACAACTCAAATTACAGCTTCTGTTATTGTGACGGCTATTTTAACACCAATTTTAACGGCGTATATCGCTAAACGAGTTCAGCAAAAAGACAAGAATGTGGCATAACAAAACCACTCCGTAACGTTAGGCGGAGTGGTTTTTTATTTTAATCTAAGAAATAAGTATGTTCAGCTTTCCATTCTAGTATTTTAATATGGACCCAGAAGCCATAGATTCCTAATGTGATAATACATAAGAAAAACCATTTGACCCAGTTTCTAAATAATTCAAGCGCAGTACCATTAAATCCAAGTCGTCGTCCTTCAACAACGGTATGTTCAATTTCCCATTTATACAAAATGCAAACTGCCCAAGGAGTTCCTAATCCAAAGGTAAATGTGATAATAAAAAATGAAATAATGCAACTAAAAATATACGTTAGTATATCTCCATTAAAATAACTTTTTTGCATGATAAATCCTCCCTTCATCAGTTGATTGTAGTGTAACACGGAGAGAAATTTACTGTCAAAGAATAAAATATAAATAAGTTCACGCTGGGGGCAGTTGTAATGTTTTTAGAAAAGGTATAAACTAAAGAAGATATAGAAATGGGGGTTGAGTGATGCAATTTAATTGGAGTAGTCTAGGTGCATGGAGTAGCATTCGTAATATTGTCGATATTGTGATTGTTTGGTATCTATTATATAATTTATTACTCATCATGAAAGGTACAAGGGCTGTACATTTGATGAAGGGATTGGCAGTCATTGCAGGAGTTAAATTCATCAGTTATATGTTTGGATTAATTACTCTTGATTGGATTATGAATTTAGTGATTCAATGGGGAGTTGTTGGAGCCATTGTCGTCTTTCAACCAGAAATTCGAAGAGGATTAGAACATATTGGTCGTTCGAACTTTTTTTCAAAGAGAGCTTCGGGAACGAATCAAGCTCAAAGGATGATTGAAGAGTTAAATATTTCTGTACAATATATGGCGAAAAGAAGAATAGGGGCATTAATTTGTATTGAGCAATCGAATTCTTTAGAAGAATATATTAATACGGGTATTGCGTTACAATCACGAATTTCAAACCAATTAATGACGCAAATTTTTATTCCGAATACACCCCTACATGATGGGGCAGTTATTATTCGAGGTCATGAAGTGGAAGCAGCGGCATGTTATTTACCATTATCTGAAAGTAAATTTATTCCTAAAGAATTAGGAACAAGACATCGTGCAGCTATCGGATTAAGTGAAGTAACAGATGCTTTAATTATTGTTATTTCAGAAGAAACGGGGAAAGTTAGTGTCGCACTGCGTGAAAAATTATTACGTGAGCTAACTCCAGATGAATTTGTAGAAGTTTTAAGTGAACATTTAATTACTAAAGAAACTTCTCAAAAAGATTCGACAATTTTAACAATGATTATCGATTTCTTTAGAGGAGGTCGAATCAATGATTAGTAAGTGGATGACAAAAAAATCATTTTTAGTACTAATATCTTTTGTTTTGACGATGGCTTTATTTGTATACGCAAGTGAATCAAGTCCAAGTAGACAATCATCAGCTGTTTCTATTCAGACAACTTCGAATACAATTGGAAACGTTCCTGTATATGTTGATATGGATAGTCAATTATATACAGTAACTGGATTGCCGGAAGCTGTTACTTTAAGGGTAGAAGGATCTAGTAGTTCTCTATTAACGGTTGTAGGAAATGGTTCGTATCGTGTGAAAACTCCTAACTTAAATGAATTAGGAGCAGGAAAACATATGATTACTTTACAAGTAACAGGGTTACCTTCAGGAGTAAAAGGGACGGTTTCTCCAGAGACAGTTGAGATTATAATTGAAAAGAAAGCGACAATAGAATTACCAGTTTCAGTTAATGTAAATCGTGCGAATTTACCAGGCGCTTATAAAAATGGACAAGCTTTAGTGAGTCCTGCTAGAGTAACGATTTCTGGATCAGAATCACTTATTAACCAAGTAGAGAAGGTTATCGCAAATGTTACAGTGCCAGAAAATACGAAAGCAGATTATACATCTTCCGTTGCAGTACAAGCGTTGGATGCAACAGGAAAACCTCTGGCACTAAAGGTAGAACCAGAGCAAGTTCAAGTAAGAGTACCAATTACAACAAATAGTAAAAAAGTTCCTATTATATTAACAACAACAGGAAGTGCAGGTACGCAATATTCCTATCAGTTGAAATCTGATACCAAAGAGGTTACAATTTTAGGAGCTCAAGAAGTGTTGGGTCGATTGACAGCAATTCCAGTAGTCGTAGATGTCAGTCAAGTGACAAAAACAACAACACAAGTTGTGAAGATAACTCTTCCAACTGGAGTGGATAGTATTAATCCAGAAAATATTTCTGTTGAAGTAGTTGTTACATCTACAACACCAGAAACACCAGAAACTACGCAGACAACAGAAACTACAGAAACTACACAGACAACAGAAACTACACAAACAACAAGACAATAGAAAATGATTGAATTTTAAAGGAGATTGAACATGGGCAAATATTTTGGAACAGATGGTGTAAGAGGAGTAGCGAATGCTGAATTAACACCAGAATTAGCGTTTAAATTAGGACGTTTTGGTGGCTATGTCTTATTACAACAAGCCGGTGGAGATAAGCATCCACGTGTTTTAGTCGGAAGAGATACTCGTATTTCAGGACAATTATTAGAGCATGCTTTAATTGCAGGGTTATTATCTGTAGGAATTGAAGTGATGCAATTAGGCGTTATTCCAACACCAGGAGTTTCTTATTTAACACGTGTGCAAGGAGCAGTAGCAGGGGTAATGATTTCTGCATCTCACAATCCAGCACAAGATAATGGAATTAAATTCTTTGGAGCAGATGGTTTTAAATTATCTGATGAAACAGAAGCAGAAATTGAAGCTTTATTAGATAGTCCAGAAGATACATTACCACGTCCTTCTACAGATGAATTAGGAACTGTGGATGATTATTTAGAAGGAACAATGAAATATAGTCAATTTTTACAACAAACAATTGATGGTCCTCTAACAGATATGAAAGTAGCGTTAGATGGTGCGAATGGAGCAACTTCAGCAGTTTTAAATCGTTTATTTGCAGATTTAGAAACAGAATTTTACACAATGGGAAATAAACCAAATGGCGTGAATATTAATGATGGAGTGGGTTCAACACATCCGGAAGCTTTAGCAGAATTTGTGAAAGAAAATGGTGCAGATTTAGGATTAAGTTTCGATGGAGATGGAGACCGTTGTATTGCTGTTGATGAAAATGGAGAAATCGTGGATGGCGATAAAATTATGTTTATCTGCGGAAAATACTTACGTAGTGTAGGTCAATTGAATCAAGATACAATTGTTTCAACAGTCATGAGTAACTTAGGATTCCATAAAGCAGTTGAAGAAGAAGGAATGGTTGCTCTTCAAACAGCTGTAGGGGATCGCTATGTTGTAGAAGAAATGCGTAAAAATGGTTATAACTTCGGTGGAGAACAATCAGGACATATTGTATTCTTAGATTTAAATACAACAGGTGATGGATTGTTATCAGGAATTCAATTAATGAATGTTATGAAACAAACAGGTAAGAAATTAAGTGAATTAGCCAGTGAAGTACCAACTTATCCTCAAGAATTAGTCAATATTCGAGTGAGCGATAAAAACGGAGCAATGGAAGTTCCAGCGATTAAAGAAATTATCGATACAGTGGAAGCTGAAATGGCAGGAAATGGTCGTGTTTTAGTTCGTCCAAGTGGAACAGAACCATTAGTACGTGTTATGGTAGAAGCACCAACAGATGAACTATGTCATGATTATGTAACGCGTATCGCGGATGTAGTTCGTCAAGAAATTGGCTTAGACTAAGAATTGAAGTTTGAGTATGAGAGAGTAACGAAAGTTGCTCTCTCTTTTTTGTGTACAATATAAAAACTTAGTTACCTATAAAATCAAAGCCATACTTTTTGAAAAAAAGAAAAGGAATGGTACAATAACCTTATCGAATATTAGAGGAGTTATTATGAATACAACCATTAAAACTTGCGCACAAACACGTGCGATTCAATCTAGAAGAATTTTTCCATTTGATGTGAATATGCATCAAACATTATTTGGAGGGAATTTAACACGAATTATTGATGATTGTGCATCGATTACAGTATCTCGTCATTGTCGTCGTTTAGCAGTGACTGCTTCTGTTGATGCAATGAATTATTTAAAACCTTTACCATTAGGACATTCTGTTTGTGTGGAAACTTATATTTCTGGTGTTGGAAAGAAAAGTATGGAAGTTTTTTGTAAAGTGGTAGGAGAAGATGTTTTAACAGGTGAACGTTATTTGGCGGCAACTAGTTTTTGGACGTTTGTAGCTTTACCTCGAGAAGGGGAGACAGATTTTGCAGTTCCAGCGATTGAGCCGGAAACGGCAGAAGAGAAATTTATTTGTAGTGGCTATGAAGAGAGACGTTTAGCTCGATTAGAACAATTGAAACGACAAGAAGAATTAATGAATCATGTTTCTATTCATAAACCTTGGATGGAATCATTGTGACAGTAATGTAAGGTTATTACCGTTTTTGTTAGAAAAAATCAAGGATTTTTCATATTTGATTTGTTAAAGTAATCTTGTAAATGATTCAAATGGAAGAAGATTACTGGAGGAAATTATGAACAAAACAAATGCAATTGCACTAAACCGAAAAATAATTCAAGTATTGACGATAGCAGGAATTATCCTTACGATTTATTTAGGATATATCATTGCGAAACATCATTATTTTGAAGTTGGAGGAGCATTCCAGCAGTTGGTTGGTAATTGGGGGATTTATGGGGTGTTATTCTTTATATCCATTCAAATTGTACAAGTTGTTTATCCGATTATTCCGGGAGGCTTAACTTGTGTAGTAGGGCATCTTGTGTTTGGTCCATTATATGGGTTTATTTATAATTTTATTGGGATTATGATTGGATCTATGATTAATTTTTTGCTAGCGAGACGGTATGGAGAGACAGTCGTTCAAGCATTTGTTTCTCAAGAAACTTATGATAAATATATTGGCTATTTAAATGATGGAAAGAAATTCGAACGATTCTTTTTCTGGGCATTAGTGTTACCAGGGTTTCCTGATGATTTTTTATGTATGGTAGCAGGATTAGGGAAGATGACGTTTAAGAAGTTTGTAGCAATTTGTTTAGTGGCAAAACCTGTTACACTATATGTTTATACATTAATCGCAGCAGAAGGAGTACAAGTCCTTTTTAAATGGATTCAAGGGTAGAGGTGTTTTGTGTGAAAAGAATAATGATTGGATTGGTTCGAGGATATCAAAAGTGGATTTCACCATTATTTCCACCATCTTGTATTTATCGACCAACTTGTTCAACGTATATGATTCAAGCAATTGAAAAACATGGCGTTATTAAGGGTGTAATAATGGGAATTGGCAGAATTATGAGATGTCATCCATTTATTTTAGGAGGACAAGATCCAGTTCCAGATGAATTTACAGTAAGACGACATAAAGATTATCGAAAAAAGAGAATTTGTGATTGTTGTCAACCAATAGAAATAAAAAAAGAAGGAGATTGAATGGCATCAATCTCCTTTTTGTATTACTGAAATTTAGTTTGATATTTTTGAATAATACGTGGCAATATTGGTGATAAGATTATCCAAAAACCAATATTTCCCAATGCATGTAGCGTATCAAATGGTAATCCTTGTAAATAATATACCCAAAATTTAGGGATGTGATAAAAATATACAGAAAAAATCGAAATGACAAATCCGTATAAATATCCCGTTAAACCAGCCATGATTGTAAAAAAGGCTAATTTCAATAAGGGTTGTTTCCAAGTTTGTCTCCAGAAAGGTTTCAAACAAAAAAATACAAGAATGACAATCGCAAAACTAGCAATTTGATACAAGGTCCATGGCCCCATTCCTAAAAAGATATTAGACAAAATCATGGATAAACTAGCTGTTAGAATTCCTTCTACTAATCCCATTTCTAGGGTAATGATTAATAGAATCACCGTCACCGGTTGAACATTTGGAATCCAGGCAAATAGGAGTCTACCAACATAGGCTAAGGTTGATAGTAATGCGATGAGTGTAATTTTTCTAATAGAAAAAATAGTAGTATTTTTCATTATTGTTTAAAGGCTTCTAATTTCCAATCGATAACGTCACCTTGTTTTAAATCAACTTGGTTAGAGCCGACTTGGCTCATTTCTCCGTTGACATCAAATAACCAATATTTTTGGCTTGCTGGGTCTTGCTCGATTCCGTTAATTGCAGAAATAAAACCATCTTTTTCAACGATTTGCATTTGTTCTTTCATGACTGTTAATAATTTATCGCCATCTTTGAAAGTTAATGTAAATGGGCTACCTGAAATTGGTTCTCCGTCTTTTTTAACATTGACAGTAATGGTTTGTTCTACTTTTGCTGTAGTTGTTGTTTCTTGAGTTGACTGTTTTGCAGGTGCAGCTGGTTGTGCGCATGCTCCTAAAGATAGGGTTAATAAAGCTAATGCTAATAATTTTTTCATAAAATCCTCCTAGAGTGTTTATTTAAACCTATATTATCATAGCGAAAGCAAGTTAGAATGTAAAGTTATTTATATTCAAAGAAGAAATTAAAAAATATAAAATCTTATCTTCTCACATTGTGAAAAAAGTGGTATACTGACAAAGTATTATTCCAAAAAAGGAAGAGTAATTAAAAGGAGGAAATGACCTATATGGCACAAGGTTATGAATTTTCAGAAAAAGTAGCAAAAGCTTGTCAGAAGAAAGAGGCGTTGTTTGACGAAAGTAAAGCACGCTATGCATTACGCTCAATGTTTGCAGGAGCTTTTCTAACAATGAGTACAGCAGCAGGAGCGGCAGCAGCACAAGTGATTGCAGGATTAAATCCAGCGTTAAGTAAATTTTTCTTTGCATTTATTTTTACTTGGGGATTAGTTTATATCTTATTCTTAAATTCTGAATTAGCAACATCTAATATGATGTATTTAACAGCAGGAGTTTATCAAAAAAATATTCGCCTATCAAAAGCTGTAACAATTTTATTATACTGCGGAATCTTCAACTTGATTGGAGCGATGATTATCGGTGCAGCATTTGCGTATAGTTCAGCTTTTAATGCAATAGATGTTCAACACTTCATCGTTGGTCTTGTTAAAGGGAAAGCATTAAGAGGAAATGGACAAGTTCTTTTAGAAGCTGTTTTAGCGAATATCTTTGTTAACGTTGCAATCTTAGCATTCTTATTAATTAAAGATGATGCTGCTAAAATGTGGATTATTATTTCAGCAATTTTCATGTTCGTATTTTTAGGAGAAGAACACGTGGTAGCAAACTTTGCTTCATTCTCAATTGTTAAATTCTCAGCAGTTTCTCCATCTCTAGAATTTATGAACTGGTTCAACTTAATTCGTCACTGGGTAGTAGCGTTCATCGGTAATACAATCGGTGGTGGCGTGATCGTTGGATTAGCTTACGCATTCTTAAATAAAACAAAAAGCGTTTATCATGAATAATACAAATTAGGGTTGTCTTTAAAGACAGCCTTTTTTATTTTCAGAAAATTTTCAAAACCGTGAGCAGAATAATTGGGGAATCGGATAAAATCTGTTACTATAGCTCTATCGTTATAAACGATGAATGAAATGAAAAGGAGAATTGTTATGAAAAAAACAACCAAAATGTTAGCGACCAGTTTATTAGTGGCGGTAGGTTTGGCTGCTTGTGGCAGCAATTCATCATCAAGTTCTACGAATGCTGCAAATCGCTTAACAATGACAACCTTTGGGGAATTAACAACATTAGATAGTGCCGATTATGATGATGTTCCAAGTTCAGATATGATGGGACAAATTTTTGAAGGATTATATCGTGTAGCTGCGAATAATAAAGTGGAATTAGGAATGGCTGCTCAAGATCCAAAAGTGAGTGAAGATGGTTTAGTTTACACATTTACATTACGTGATGCAAAATGGTCAGATGGATCTGCTGTAAAAGCACAAGATTTTGTCTTTACTTATCGTAAATTAGTGAATCCACAAGAAGGACATGTAGCACAATCAGCGGATGTGTTCAAAAATGCGAAAAAAATTCGTAGTGGAGAATTACCAGTGGAAGAATTAGGAGTTAAGGCTCTTGATGATAAAACATTAGAAATTACACTTGAAAATCCAGCTCCATATTTACCAAAATTATTAACAGGCTCACGTTTTTTACCACAATCTGAAGCGGTAGCTCAAAAATTAGGTGATCAATATGGTTCAAATGTTTCGAATGTAGTTGTAAATGGACCATTTAAATTAGAAGGATGGACAGGTTCAGAATTAACTTGGAAATTAGTGAAAAATGCTGATTATTGGGATGCAAGTAATGTTGCTTTAAACGAAGTAACCGTAAATGTATCAAAAGAGGTAGCAACTTCTGTTCAATTATTTGATTCAAAACAAGTTCAATATACAACGATTAGTGACCAATTTGTGGATCAATATAAATCTCAATCAACATTCCATGCGCAACCAAAAGCAACAATGGGATATATGAATTTTAATACATTGAAACCAACAACAGCAAATCAACACTTCCGTCGTGCCATTGCGATGGCTTATGACAAACAAGCATTAACAAATAATGTCTTAAAAGATGGATCAATTCCTTCAACAGGATTAATTCCAAAAAGTTTTGCAACAAATGAAGCAACTGGAAAAGATTTTGTAGATGAATCAGGCGATTTCTTGAAGTTTGATGTACAAGAAGCTCAAAAAGAATGGGAATTAGCGAAAAAAGAATTAGGTGTTAGTGAAGTAACGGTTACTTTATTAACTTCTGATACAGGAACTTCAAAACTTGTAGGGGAATATTTACAAGCTCAAATTCAAAAGAACTTACCAGGTGTAACATTTAAATTACAACCTGTTCCATTGAAAAATCGTTTAGAATTACAACGTGCAAGCGACTATGATATTTTTTACGGAACTTGGGCTCCAGATTATCAAGATCCATTGAACTTCTTAGAGCAATATATTACAGGTGGCGGTATTAACTTTGGGAAATACTCTAATCCTGAATATGATAAAGCAGTAGATGCTGTGAAATCTACTTATGCGACTCAACCAGAAAATCGTTGGAATCAAATGCTAGCTGCAGAAAAAATTATTATGAATGATGCAGTAGTAGCTCCAATTTACCAAGCTTCTCAAAGCTATTTATTAGCTGAAAATGTAAAAGGCTTTGAAGTATTGCCATTTGGACGTACGGTGAACTTACGTCAAGCAAGTGTGCAATAACATCCTATAAAAAAACGAAAAAACTTGAGTGACTCAACATCACTCAAGTTTTTTTGTCATATGATAATAAGAATGTCCGCTTAGGATTTTTGTACTAGTTGCAGAATAGCCTAGTTTTTGATAGAGCTGATACGCTTTGACATTCATCTCATCACAATTCAAAGCAATGACACTAGCGCCTTGTTGTTTGGCTAATTCTTCAGCTTCCTGTAGTAATTTTATCCCAATTCCTTTTCTTCGATGATTTTCATGCACAGAGAGAATATCAATATACCATTCACCGGCTTGTGTTTCAGAATCTTCATAGAGACGAATGGAAGAAGGAATATTGTGCTTTTCATACAATTGATAAAATGGGTCATCGATCTTTTCTTCTAGATGTCCATGGTAGCCAAAAATTGCTCCTTCAACGGTTCCGTCTTCAATATAAACAAGTGTATTGGTTAGACTATATCGGAAGTCTTCGTGTAGCATTGCTTCTTCTAGCATCGCATGAAGAGTGCTGAGTGATATTTTTGTTAAAATAGGCAATTCCATATCATCGATAATGGTTTGGATGAGCGGAATGATTTGTTTTCTTTCTTCTGGGTTGGGGTGTCGAATCATTGTTTCACCTTATTCTAGTTGAGATTTGCGGTATGCGAGTGGTGTCATGCCCATTTTTTGTTTAAATTGTTTTGAAAAATAAGCTTGAGTTGAAAATCCTACAATGGATGCAATTTGTGACATCGAATAATTCGTTGTAGAAAGGAGTACTTTACTTTCCTCAATTCGAATATCGGTTAAATATTCCATTGGAGTTTGTCCCATTTCATTTTTAAAACTATGAGAAATATAAAATCGACTTAAATGGGTTAAATCTGCTAAGTCTTGTAAAGAGATTTGTTCTTGGTAATGTGTCTTTAAATAATGTTTGATGAGACTAATATCTTTTGTCGTTTTATTAATCGGGCTTACATCAATTTCAAAAGATTTATTGCGAAGAATTTTAATCAGTAATATTTCTAATAAATTATGACAAACTAACTCATAGCTCATCGAGTGGTTGGTTGCTTCTGTTACCATTGCGTTTAAATACACTAAAATATCTTTTTGTTCATCTCGTAAGTTAAAAAATGAAAAAGGTTGTTCAACATTAGTTTGCGTATTAAAAAAGTTAGAAAAAGAAAGTCCAGTAATTCCTAATACAATATATTCAAGAGGTTCTTCAGGAGAAGAAACTTCTGTATGATCTACTTGAGGATTAATGATAACAAAATCTTGTGCTTTTACAGGAAAACGACGGTTTTCAATTAAAAATTCTCCCTTTCCATCTAATACATAAAATAATTCCATAAATGGATGAGAATGGATAGTGCTGTGCCAGTCGCTATCATATTTTGATTTTGTAATAGATTCTAAATGGAAGGATAAACTTCGCATATTCGATTCAATCACTAAATAACGTTCATTACTCATACTTTTCACATCCTTATCTATTACTTTCATTATACTTGAAAGCGCCTTATTCATCAATTCCCTTTTGGAAAAGATAGAAACAAACGGAAGTACGACAGATTCATTGACGTTGTTCTTAAAAACAGGTATGCTATTTCCTGGTAGAAAGGAGTGCATGGAAAAGGTTTCGTCAATCGAAGAGATGAACCACTACAAATCAGAGTAGAATATATTGCGTTAAGTGCCAAACGGATGGGATGTTGCCGATTGGACGAAAAAGAAAATTCTTTGCGGTAGTGTATTCGCATTCGCTGCATTTAATGACAGACCATTTATTAAATGGAGCAGCTCTTTATGACAGTTAAAAGGAGATGCTAATATGAACAAACAAACACAATTAACAAGAACATTAACGGTAACCGCATTAATGATTGCCATGCGTTTAATCATTGAGATGATTCCATCGATTAAAATGGGGAATCTCGTACAAATCGGATTTGGATTTATCGGAGCGGCACTTGCTGGGGTAATTTTAGGACCTTATCGAGCAGCTGTTGTAGGCTTTTTTGTAGATATTTTAGGGAATTTTCTAAGAGGGGAAGCGAGTACCTTTTTCCCTGGATTTACTTTAACAGCCGTTTTAGGAGGATTAATTTACGGATATTTCCTGTATCGTAAAGAATTAACACTTTCACGTATTTTTGTGACAGTACTCATTATTACAGTTGTGATTAATTTAGGATTTAATTCGATTTGGATTTATATGATGACGCAAAAAGCTTTTTCAGCCTTTATGGGACTTCGAATTTTGAAAAATATCATCAGTTTACCGTTGAATACTGTGATTTTATATGTGCTGTTTCGTAATCAAACCATGCAACAGATCATTGAGAAATATCGAGTATAGGCGTATACTATTCTTAAAATAAGGAGGGATAGTATGCCGTTTATTCATATTGAAATGTTAGAAGGACGTACACGTGAACAAAAAGAAGCGCTTGTCAAAGAAGTGACAGAAGTTGTTTCGAAAAACATGGGTGCTCCTACAGAACATATTCACATTATTATTCAAGAAATCAAACATGAAAACTTAGGGCAAAATGGTCAATTACGTGGCTAATGCCTAATGAAAACTTTAGATGGGAAATTCCTATCTAAAGTTTTTTTGTTTGCGAAAATCGCTATTCGATTGACAAATCTATCGAAAAAAACAGCCATCAAAAGAATTTTTCGGATTAACTAAAAAAGTTTTCAAAAAACAGTTGACGAACCAAGTGTGTTAAGCGTATAATACAGTCAAGGAACAAAGTGTATTAATGCATTAACACAATAGTACAAGGAGGGGATGAAATGTTATGATCCAATTTGATAAACGATTGCCGGTATATGAACAGATTATTGACTATGTTAAAAAGCAAATTGTATCGGGTGAATGGGAATTAGGAAAAGAATTGCCCAGTCGAAGAGAATTTGCTAGTCAACTGCAAGTCAATCCGAACACTGTTCAAAGGGCATTTCGAGAAATGGAGGAGATGGGGTTGATTTCTACAGGAAATAATGTCATGAGTCGAGTGACCGATAATCCCCAATTAATTGGGCAATTAAAGCAAGAAATGTTACAAGAAGCGATACAAATATTTGCAGATTCAATTTATCCATTACATGTTTCGAATGAGGAAGTCATGGAACAGTTGGAACAGGCGATGAAGAGAAGAGAGGGAGAGTAGCATGTTAGAAGTGAAACATTTACATAAGAGATTTGGCAACAAAACGGTGTTAAATGGAATTTCTTTCACAGCAGAACGTGGAGAAATTACCGTATTAATCGGAGTGAATGGGATTGGGAAAACAACGATTATGAATATGATCATGGGGTTAATTCCAATCAAAAAAGGGGAAGTAAGTATTGATGGACAAGTGATCAAAGGAGATCGCTCGAAGAAGTTAGCGTACATTTGTGATCAAATTGTCGTCAATAAAGGTGAAACGGTTTTTGAAGCGATGGCTTTTATGAGAACTTTTTATCCGAATTGGAATGATGACAAAGCTAAAAAATTATTACATTTCTTCAAATTCAAAGGGAATGAAGTGATTCAACAATTATCAAAAGGAAATGTTGCAAAAGTTAACTTGTTATTAGGTTTATCCCTAGATGTTGATTTCGTATTAATGGATGAACCATTTTCCGGAATTGATATTTTTTCAAGAGAACAAATTGTACAATTATTTACTTCAGATTTATTAGAAGGAATTGGAGTTATTTTAACGTCTCATGAAATTGAAGATATTGAATATATTGTTGATAAAGCTATCTTATTAGATGAAGGAAAAGTGATTAAAGAATTTTATGCAGAACAAGTGCGTGAAGAAGAAGGTAAATCTATTGTAGATGTGATGAGGGAGGTGTATCAATCATGAAAAAGATTTTTAATTTATGGTTGTATGAGTTGGGAAAAAGTAAATTTATGTTAGGATTTCTAATGATTGTGTTCTTTGTCATTCAAGTATTAGTTCATCTGATGCGTATTTTAAGAATAGATCCTAAAAATCTTAATGTCGAAGATACAAGAAGCGTGACGGATTTAGTGCAATCAAGATTTGGAATGAATTTAGCACTGATGGCAGCTTTTATCATTATTATTATTGCTTCGGTTTATATTTGGGTCAAAGAATTTCGTAGTAAGGGGAATTTTATTAATCGATTATTCTTACTACCAGGGAATCGAATGCAAGTGTATTTTGCAAAATTTTTAACGATTTTGTCTTACATTTTAGTACTTCAAATAACACAATTTATCATTCTTGGAGTGAATAAGGCGCTATTGCTTTGGAGATTTCCAGTTTTAGCAAACCATATTCATTATACGGACTTCTTGAATTCGGGTTCAATGTTACAATATTTATTACCGTTAAATGGAACTGCTTATGCATGGTGTATGGCATTTTTAATGGTTGTCATTGTTTTCTTCTTCCAATTAGCAATTTTAGAAGAAGGATTGAAAGCATATGGTTGGGTTTTGATGGTGTCATCTTTAGTGGGTTACTTTGTTATTTGTTGTGGTATTTTAGCAAGTTATGTTCAAGTGATGGTAAACCTATCGTTTACTCAAACGGAGCAATATTTTGTGACAATCTTGTATGCTGTCGTATTTATGGGTATTCATTGGTTCGTCGATTATTATTTATTAGAACGTAAAGTCAGTGTTTAGTGGGGGTGAGATTATGAAATCAATTAAATTTGCATGGGGATTACTCGTAATTGTTGTTGGGTTTCTAGTTTTAGGAATTGGGAATATGGTTTGGACGTCAATGTCAGATGCTCCTTACACCATAGAAACTTCAGCTGAAGCCAATCAATATTTAAAAGGGACAGTTTTTGAAGTAGGAAAAGAAGGCGCAGGAAAAATCAGTAATAGTGTTTCGACATCAGCCATTGTTGATGGGAAAGTGGAAAAACTATTTCAAACATTAGGGACTTGGAATGGGCAAGCGAGAGAACAAGCGATATTAAGTCGTATTCCTCTTTTAGAACGTTCATTACTTGTCAGTCATAGACATGTATTACAATTAGACAATTCTTCACTATTTTATGATATTCATTGGACTTCATATTTTAGTAATACTGGAGATTTTACATTTAATTATGCGATGTACTCGGATGAAAATAAACGAATCATTGAAAAACAAATTCCGATTCATTTAGATTCATCATTTGGCTGGGGAGAAGAACCAATCTTCCAACGTAAGGGAAAAGAGTTAGGAGTTATCGTTCCTTTCTTAGAAAAAAAATCTAGTAAACGAAAATTCTTTAAGTTTAGTTTGTCTTTTGAAGAAGGCACTGTGAAAGATGTGGGAGAATTAACACTTGAAAAAGATGGGTTGTTGCTCAATGCTGCATTTGGAAATCACTCTTATAATCCAGAAACCATTGTATTTAATGTACATCCTATAAAAGATGGACCAAAACCTTCTGAAAAACCAGAGGAAGATGAGTATTATCAATATGATTTATTTACAAATACATTCCGTAAATTGGATACTACTTCACTAAAAAATTCAGCAAGCTTCTTCATTTCAGGTTCTCAAATTTATGCAGTAGAAACGACTCATCCAAGAGTAAGTGGTAGAAAATCAGGAAGAGACCATGTGGTTGAGCGTCCAGAATATATTGCAACGAAAGACCGTCAAGCAGAGTTGGAAACAGTGTATCGTGCTACAGCGGACTTATCTTTAGAAAAAATTGGAACACTTCAACGTGATCCATATTCTACAGAAGAAGAGCTAAACAAAGATACATTAGTCTATGTCGGACTTGAACAAGGTCAAAATGCACTTCGTGTGTTTGATTTGAATAAGAAAGAAGAAGTTTTCTCAGCAAAAATCACACCAAAAGCAGATGCAAAATTATATTTCCAAAGAAAACGTGAATATGTGATTTACTAAAGTAATGTTGTTTAAATAAATAGGTTGATTGTCCAAGAAGGATGACGCCTTTCTAGTAATAGAGAGGAGATGGCGGTGCGAGTTCGTTCGACTATTTATTGAAGGCACTCCGTATGGGGTGCCTTTTTTGATTATCATTAAGGGTTTGGTGATGAAGGTGAATTAAAAGGTTTATAAAATTGTTTGAAATTTCATTAATAGAAGATATAATAGCTTTGAACATACAAAATGGAGGAGAAAAAATGCATAAAAATTATTATGATGGACCACCTGAATATAGACCATTAAGTGCATGGGAATATTTTGGGTATGGGCTTCTTGTAGCAATTCCGATTGTGGGTTTTGTGATGATGTTATATTATAGTTTTGATAATTCTAATATTAATCGTCGAAATTTTGCTCGTTATCTATTGTGTAACGGTATTTTAGTGCTTGTATTTGGGTTGTTCTGGATTGGAATTAATTATTATCCGAAATAGAAAATTTATAGAAAAATTAGTTGATAAAAAAGAGCATTCCGCTTTGGGATGCTCTATTTTTCTTCTAAATGCGGGCTCGGTAATAGTCGATTGACAATCATCGCAATGACTGCTCCCATTAAAGTGTCTAATACCCGTTGAATCGCATATTCCACATTAACGGCTGCTTCAATCGTATAAAAGATGACTAAGAAAGTCGCTGAAGAATTAATCACAGCCGTTTTATTGAATCGATTGCAAAATAAAATTAATAAAATAATTCCAAGAGGAACTAATAGTAAGTCGGCATAATCTGGTAGAGTAAAATATCTATATGATTGAAGAAGAAGAATGGCTAATACCCCACCTGACATGTTTCCAAAGAAACGAGCAATTCCAAACTTCCAAGTTTGTTTATGATCCGTTCTTAAACTAAATACTGCAGATAACACAGCTAACATTGGAGAACCTCGATGAAGTACTTTAAAAAGTAAAATACAGATAAATGCAGATACTGCTGTTTTAAAAGTTCTGAGTCCAATATGAAATGGATTTTGTTGTTGATTAGGCACAGTTTCACCTCGTTGGTTAAAATTCTTGAATATCATATCATAAAATGCATAAAGCGACAACGAGTAAAGAACTGTATAAATAATTGCTATGTTATAAAAAATTAAGTAATTAATTTTATAAAAAACAAGGAAAATTCAAGCGTAAAATTATGGTTTATGATAAAATTAGAGTTATGTATAGAAAGTGGTGTTGCTGTGGGAAGACGAAAATCAATGAAATGGAAATCGCATATGAAATTAGGTGCTAAGAGATTAACGCTTGGAATTATTTTGGTGTTTATAGCTATATGTAGTGTCATTATTATGGGTACATTACAGTTTCAAGAAACAAGGCAAGATCCTACAGAGATTGCGCACCAACAATTTATTCAAAAGCTTGTCCCGTCTTCTCAAAAAGCTTATCAATTATATAAAGTTTTACCAAGTATTAGTTTAGCTCAGGCTATATTAGAGTCTGATTGGGGAGAAAGTGGATTATCAAAGGATTACTATAATTTATATGGAATGAAAGCTGGTGCTGCAGAACCAAGTGTCCAATTAGAAACAAGTGAATTTGTGAATGGTCAATGGATTACCATTATGGCTCCTTTTCGAGTCTATAATAGTTGGGCAGAATCTGTAGAAGCACATGCCAAATTGTTGACATATGGAGTAGATTGGAATCCTAAATTATATGAACCAGTTTTAAAAGCGAAAAATTATAAAGAAGCAGCACACGCCCTTCAAAAAGCAGGATATGCTACAGATCCAACTTATGCACAAAAAATTATTACGGTCATTGAAACGTATCATTTAGAACAATATGATTAACTTCATGAAAAATCTGTAAAGGAGTAGAAAACACATGAGTCAATTATTACCAGGAAGTATTATTGGAATTATTGGTGGAAATTCTCAAATTTCATCTATTATTTTAATGGCGAAACGATTGGGATATCGTATTTATCATTTTCGTGAAGAAGATGAACCTAGTGCTTTATTAGCAGATAAAGAAGTGATTGCTCGTTATTCTGACAGACAAGCATTATCAGAATTTGCAGTACAAGTCGATACGATTTATGTTTTAACAAATGCAATTGAAATAGATACCATTATTACTTTAAGTGGGAAAACACGTTATTATCAATCATTTGAATTAGCAGAAATTTCTCAAAATCGTATGGTTGAAAAATTATTTTTAGAAGAACATGCGATTAATGTAGCTCCTTATGGAATGATTACAAGTATTGGAGAATTGCCAAGTTTATTATCAAGTATTGGATTTCCTGCTGTGTTAGAGACGAATCGTTTTGATAAAAAACATAAGGGGATTATGATTTATGATCATGATATGGATGATCATGTGTTCCAACTAGTAGAGGAACAATCTTGTATGGTGACAGCATTTGTTCCCGGTCAACGTCATTTTAGTATGACGATTTTACGAGATTATGAAGACCATATTGCGATTTTACCAATTACGGAAGATGTATATGTAGATGGAAAATTAAAATATGCGATTGCGTCTAAACGAATGAATCCTGAATGGGTTGGAGAGCTTCGTACGATTGCATCAAAAATAATGCGTTCCATTTCGGGATCTACTCTAGTATCGATTCAAGTAGTAATGGCAAAAAATGGAATTTTTTATGTCAAAAAAGTGGACCAATTACCACTTCTTCAACATCAGTTTAGCGCACGACAAATTCCTCAATCATTTAGTGAAATTGTTTTACGATTAGCAACAGGATTAGGCGTTTTAGAAAGTGGATTGATAGAGGAAGGATTAATTGTTCCGATTTATCAAGAAATGTTAGAAAAAGCGCATATTTTAACAGTAATTAAACCTCATTGGGAATTTGAATATTTCCAAGTTGAAGGTGGAAATCCAAAAGAAGCAGTTGGAGTGATTCGGTTAACAGGTGCTTCAAGTGTGGATTTAGTCAATGAATTAGAATTAAGTGGATTACACGATTAGAATGTAACAAGAGAAGAAAGGATGACTTTGTGAGTATTTCGGCGAAATTACTAGAAGGAATGAATGAACGTCAAAAAGAGGCGGTTCAACATACTCAAGGACCCTTACTGATTATGGCAGGTGCTGGTAGTGGGAAAACAAGAGTATTAACACACCGTATGGCGTATATTTTAGCAGAAGAAGAGGTTCATCCTTGGAATATTTTAGCGATTACCTTTACGAATAAAGCAGCACGTGAAATGAAAGAGCGAGTAAGCCAATTAGTTGGGCCACAAGCTGAAGATATGTGGGTGTCTACTTTCCACTCCATGTGTGTGCGTATTTTAAGAAGAGATATTGAATTATTAGGCTATCAACGTTCTTTTACAATTTGCGACCCAAGTGAGCAACAAACGGCAATGAAGCGAATTTTAAAGAAATTAGATATTGATAGCGAAAAATATGATTATCGCATGATTTTAAATCGTATTAGCCAAGCTAAAAATGATTTAGAAGATGTAGAAGAATTTAGTGAAAAATATACGGGATATGTGGAACAAATCATTGCGAAATGTTACCGTGAATATCAAAAAGAACTAGCAAAAAGTATGACATTGGACTTTGATGATTTAATTATGTTGACGGTACAATTATTCCAAAAATATCCTGAAACATTGCACTATTATCAACAAAAATTCCAATATATTCATGTGGATGAGTACCAAGATACGAACCATGCTCAATATCGATTAGTAACGATGTTAGCAAAAAAATTCAAAAATATTTGTGTTGTCGGGGATGCAGACCAAAGTATTTATGGTTGGCGTGGAGCTGATATGAGTAATATTTTAGAATTTGAAAAAGATTATCAAAACGCAAAAGTTGTTTTATTAGAACAAAATTATCGTTCTACAAAAACAATTTTACAAGCAGCTAATCATGTGATTGAGAATAATGTTAATCGTAAAGTGAAGAAATTATGGACTGAAAACGAAGAGGGACAACCCATCACGTATTACCGTGCTCAATCGGAGCAAGATGAGGGACGTTATGTATTGTCACAAATTCAAAGTCTATTAAGAGATGGCTATCATTATGATGATTTTGCCATTTTATATCGTACAAATGCGCAATCTCGTGTCATGGAAGAAAATTTATTAAAATCAAATATTCCATTCCGACTAGTAGGAGGGCAACGATTCTTCGAAAGACTTGAAATTAAGGATTTATTAGCGTATTTACGTTTAATTGTAAATCCTCAAGATGATTTAAGTTTTAGAAGAATTGTCAATAGTCCGAAAAGAGGAATCGGAGCAACTTCTTTAGATAAATTAAATGATTTTGCTTCTATGCATCAATTCTCCTTATTAGAAGCCAGTTCACAAATAGCAATCTCTCCTCTATCTGGGAAAGCAGCAAAGTCTTTAGAAAAATTTGCTGAAATGATTGAAGATTTGAGAAAAATGCAAGAATTTCTATCAATCAGTGACTTTGTGGAACAAGTAATTGAGAAAACAGGATATCTTTCTGCTTTAGAGCAACAACATACAATGGAAGCTGATGCGAGAATTGAAAATATTCAAGAGTTTATCTCAGTTGCAAAACAATTCGAACAAGATCGTTTAGAAGAAGAGTCGGAAGATTCTCCATTATTACAATTTTTAACAGACTTATCTTTAGTTTCTGATGCGGATAGCGATGATGGGGATGGTCGTATGGTGACATTAATGACGCTTCATGCTGCTAAAGGGTTAGAGTTTCCAGTTGTATTTATTATCGGTTTAGAAGAAGGAATTTTCCCAAGTTTAAGAAGTATAATGGAACATGATGATGTAGAAGAAGAACGTCGTTTAGCATATGTAGGAATTACTCGTGCAGAACAAAAATTATTTTTAACAAATGCATATTCAAGATTATTATATGGCCGTACACAAACGAACCGCCCATCGAGATTTGTATTAGAAATCGGAGAAGAATTATTTGATTCGAAACAACAGCAATCCTACGGCCATACAAGTAGAGAGTCTTCTCCATTTGTTTCAAAAAATTCTTCATCAAGTTCGTTGTTTGATAAATATCGATCAAAATCTCAGGCAACTGCGTATCAACCAAAAACAGTTCAGCCTTCAAGCATCCAACCAGTACGTAAACAAACCGTTACTACCGAAGACGCAGCTGTATGGAAAGTTGGCGACAAAGTGATGCATAAAAAATGGAATGTTGGAACAGTTGTAAAAGTGACAGGAGAAGGTACCAATCAAGAAATTGATGTAGCTTTTGCAGGAATGGGTATTAAACGCTTGTTAGCAAGTTTTGCCCCAATTGAAAGAATAGAGGAGTCGTAAATGGATACTTCAGTAGAACAAAAAATCCAACAATTAAGAGAACAATTAAATCGTTGGAGTCATGAATATTATGTTCAAGATAGTCCAACAGTTACAGATCATGAGTATGATGAAACGTATCATGAACTAGTACGATTAGAAACGGAGTATCCACAATTGATTACTCCAGATTCTCCAACTCAACGTGTTGGAGGTGTT
Source organism: uncultured Granulicatella sp. (assembly GCF_963521425.1). Classification (GTDB taxonomy): domain Bacteria; phylum Bacillota; class Bacilli; order Lactobacillales; family Aerococcaceae; genus Granulicatella. The sequence goes on along the minus strand of NZ_CAUQUN010000005.1, from coordinate 8,903 downwards.
GTTTTAGAAGGTTTTGAAAAAGTTACTCATCAAAATCCTATGTTGAGTTTATCAAATGCTTTTTCAAAAGAAGACTTACAAGCATTTGATGATCGTATTAAAAAATTAACCAATCGTGCGATTGACTATGTTTGCGAATTAAAAATTGACGGTTTATCTGTAGCGCTAACTTATCAAGAAGGAAAATTAGTGTTAGGTGCTACAAGAGGAGATGGTGTAATAGGGGAAGATATTACGCATAATATTAGAACGGTTAAATCCGTTCCTCTTTCGTTAGATCAACCATGGTCGATTGAAGTTCGTGGGGAATGTTATATGCCAAAAAAATCATTCCAACAATTAAATCAATCAAGAGAAGAAGAAGGATTAGAAGTATTTGCTAATCCTAGAAATGCAGCTGCAGGAAGTTTAAGACAATTAGATTCTAAAGTAGCAGCTAGTCGAAATTTAGCAGTGTTTCTCTATCAAAGTCCTAGTGTTGAAGCTTTAGAAGTGGATTCTCAAATAGAATTGCTAGAAAAAATGCAAGCATTAGGATTTGTCACGAATCAAGAAAGCGTACTTTGCCATTCGATTGATGAAGTATGGGCATTTATTGAAAAAATGACAGTGGAAAGAAATAATTTGCCTTATGAAATTGATGGGATTGTGATTAAGGTAAATGACTTTAAAGCACAAGAAGAAATAGGGTTCACTGTAAAAGCTCCAAAATGGGCAATCGCTTATAAATTCCCTGCTGAAGAAGCGCAGACAATTGTGCGAGATATTGAATGGACAGTGGGACGTACGGGAGTAGTGACCCCAACAGCTGTGATGGATGCGGTATTTCTTGCGGGAACTACTGTGAAACGTGCCAGCTTACATAATGTCGATTTAATACGAGAAAGAGATATTCGAATTGGAGATACGGTTGTCGTTCATAAAGCCGGTGATATTATTCCTGAAGTCACTCGAGTGATTTTAGAAAAACGTCCCGAAGGGATAGAACCGTATGAGTTTCCAGCAAAATGTCCTTCTTGTTCGAATCCTCTCGTGCATTTAGAAGAAGAGGTTGCTTTACGTTGTATGAATCCAAAATGTCCAGCTCTTTTAAAAGAAGGGTTAACTCATTTTGTATCGAGAGATGCGATGAATATGTCTGGAGTAGGGACAAGAATTATTCATCAATTATTTGAAAGTGGATTGGTCCAAGATGTAGCAGATTTATATCACTTAACAATGGAACAGTTAGTGACACTTGATAAAATTCAAGAAAAATCAGCGCAAAAAATTATACAGGCAATTGAAATGAGTAAACAAAACTCATTAGAGCGTTTATTAACGGGGCTAGGTATTCGAAATGTTGGATCAAAAGCGGCAAAAGATTTAGCAATGCATTTTGAAACAATGGAAAACCTTCAAAACGCGACTGTGGAAGAATTAGTTTCTATTGAAGGATTAGGATTAGTAATTGCGCATAGCGTTTTAGCTTATTTTAGTCAAGAAACGGTTCAAGAAATGTTAGAAGAATTAAAAGAAGCGGGCGTTAATATGCGTTATTTAGGAAAAGATAAGACAGTTATTTCAGAAAACTCACTATTTGCTGGAAAAACAGTTGTATTAACAGGAACGTTAGAGCAGATGACAAGACAAGAAGCAAAAGAAGCAATCGAGTCTTTAGGTGGAAAAGTGACAGGATCTGTTTCTAAAAAAACAGACCTAGTCATTGCAGGCTCTCAAGCAGGAAGTAAGTTAACAAAAGCTGAATCTTTAGGGATTTTAATATGGGATGAAGAACAATTTAGAACAATGATTGAAGGAAAGGAATAGTTATGAAGAAAAAAATTATCGCTCTCGCTAGTGTCACAATGATGTCATTAGCAGGGTGTGCGAATATTAATCAAGCAACACAAAAAAATGTTGAATCAGAATCTTCACGTGCAAAAGTTGCTCAGCCAACAACGAACCAACTTTCAAATCAATATTATAGAGCATTGATTACAAATGGAAAGTATCAAGTAAGTAAGACTCGCGGTGCAACTTTAAGTTTAAATACTGGATTCAACTTGAGGAATTTTGAATCAGGTTTAATTGAATTATCACGTGCAGTTTTTCCAACGAATCAATATTTCTTTAGAGAAGGACAAGTCATTGATTCAAAAACAACGAATCAATGGGTAGCCCGTAAATCAGATAAAAACCCTGATGGACTAAATCCAGAAGATAATGGTGAAACAGATGCAAGTAAAAGAAATCCATATTATTTAGCCCAAATTTTAGAACAAGATTTTATGATTCAAACAGAAAATAATTATGAGCTAGGTGGAATCAGTATTGGTCTTGCAATGAATTCAGTGGATTATTATACTGCGGGAGATAAAGATGCGGAGCAAGAAATTTCGAATGAAGAGATGTTAAAACAAGCAAAATCAATTGCGAATACAGTGTTGACTCGTTTACGTCAAAATGATGCTCTGAAGACAGTACCAATAGTGTTTGGAATTTTTAAACAAGCTCCAAAAGATGATATTGGTGGTGGAGTCTATATTTTAGAAGCTACCTCAGTAGAAGGAACTGAGGTGACAAATTGGACAAATATGAATCAAAAAATAGTTGTATTACCATTAGTTGATGGCAATCCAACAGAAGAATCATCTGCTTTTGAAAACTTTAGAACAGAAGTTCAAAACTTCTTCCCGAATTTATCAGGAGTAACAGCTAAAGTTTATTATCAAGAAAATGCTCCTAAAAAAATGGTTGTTAATATTATGACTCAATTTTATGGAGAGTCAGAAATTATTGCTTTAGCACAACATGTGACAGATGTTGCCAATAAATATTTACCAAAAACGACACCAGTTGAAGTTCGTATCTCATCGATTAATGGGATGGAAGCATTCTTAATGCAAGATACTGCTCAAGGTGTATTTACGTATCATGTTTTTGATTAAAGATTGACATAAAAGGTACGTGCCTTTTACAATAGGAACGAAAGAAAAGTTGAAAGTGAGGAACAGTCATGGCAATTGAAGAATCAGAAGTACGTCACGTTGCAAAATTAGCGAAATTATCATTTGCAGATCATGAGATTTTACATTTCACAGAGCAAATGAGTGATATCATTGATATGGTAGAACAATTAAAAGAAGTTGATACAACAGGAGTAGAAGTTACAACTCACGGATATTCATTAGTGAATGTTTTACGCGAAGATGTGCCGGTAAAAGGAACAGATCGTGATTTATTAATGAGAAATGTAAAAACAAGCGAGGATGGATTTATCCAAGTACCTGCAATTATGGGTGAAGGAGAGGAGTAAGACGCATGAGTTTATTAGAAAATCAAACATTAGTAAGCTTGCATGAAGGTTTAGTTCAGAAGAAATTTACTTCTCAAGAATTAACAAGTGCAACATTCGAAAAAATTCAAGCAGTAGATGATAAAGTTGGAGCTTTTCTAGCTCTAAATGAAGAAGAAGCAATGGCTCAAGCAAAAGCTGCTGATGAAAAAGGTTATGATTCAACTCTTTCTCTTCAAGGGTTACCAATCGGGATTAAAGATAATATTGTAACTCGCGACTTAATCACAACAGCTGCAAGTCGTATGTTGGAAGATTTCAATCCAATTTATGATGCGCATGTGATGGACTTGTTGAAAAAAACAGGAGCTGTGAATGTCGGAAAATTAAACATGGATGAATTTGCCATGGGTGGTTCAACAGAAAATTCTTATTTCAAGAAAACTAGAAATCCTTGGGATTTAACAAAAGTTCCTGGAGGGTCTTCAGGTGGTTCTGCAGCAGCTGTAGCAGCTGGAGAAGTGTTAGCCACTTTAGGTTCTGATACAGGTGGTTCGATTCGTCAGCCTGCAAGTTTTACAGGAATTGTTGGTATGAAACCAACTTATGGTCGTGTATCTCGTTATGGATTAATTGCCTTTGCATCAAGCTTAGATCAAATTGGACCATTAACTCGTACGGTTAAAGATAATGCATTAGTATTAGAAGCAATTAGTGGATATGATCACCGTGATTCTACAAGTGTGAATGTACCTGTTCCAAATTATTACCAACAAATTAATGGCAATATTAAAGGATTAAAAATTGCTTTGCCAGTAGAATATTTAGGAGATGGAATTGACCCTGAAATTCGTAAAGCAGTCTTAAAAGCTGCAGAACAATATCGTGCATTAGGAGCAACGGTAGAAGAAGTAAGCTTACCTCATTCTAAATACGGTATTCCTGCCTATTATATTATTGCTTCTTCAGAAGCATCTTCTAACTTACAACGTTTTGATGGAATTCGTTATGGACACCGTTCAGCTGAAGCGAAAACTTTAGAAGATTTATATGTTATGAGCCGTACTGAAGGATTCGGTATGGAAGTAAAACGTCGTATTATGTTAGGAACATTCTCATTAAGTTCTGGTTACTATGATGCTTACTTCAAGAAAGCAGGACAAGTTCGTACATTAATTAAACAAGATTTTGCGAATGTATTTGCAAACTATGATTTAATTTTAGGACCTGTAACGACTTCAACTGCTTATGGAATTGGAGAAAGAAATGATGATCCAATTGAAATGTATATGGCAGACTTATTAACAGTTCCTGTAAACTTAGCAGGACTTCCAGCGATTTCTGTACCTGCTGGATTCTCTAGCGAAGGTTTACCAATTGGTATTCAATTAATCGGAAATTACTTCCAAGAACAAACCATTTATCAAGCAGCATTTGCATTTGAACAAGCAAATGACTATTACTTAAAACAAGCAAACGTATAAGGAGGAAAATAAGATGAATTTTGAAACAATTATTGGGCTAGAAGTTCACGTAGAGTTAAAAACAGATTCAAAAATCTTCTCTCCTTCACCAGCTCATTTTGGAGCAGAGCCAAATACAAATACAACAGTGATTGACTGGGGTTATCCAGGGGTACTTCCCGTCATTAATAAACGTGCCATTGAATTTGGAATGCGTGCTGCATTAGCATTAAACTGTGAAATTTCACAACATACAAAATTTGACCGTAAAAACTATTTCTATCCTGATAATCCAAAAGCATATCAAATTTCTCAATTTGATTACCCAATTGGTCATGATGGATGGATTGATATTGAAGTAGAAGGAAAAACAAAACGTATCCGTATCGAACGTGTTCATTTAGAAGAAGATGCCGGTAAAAATACTCACGGTACAGATGGATTCTCATATGTAGATTTAAACCGTCAAGGAACTCCATTAATTGAGATTGTATCTGAAGCGGATATGCGTTCTCCTGAAGAAGCGTATGCTTACTTAGAAGCATTACGTCAAATTATTATGTTTACAGGCGTATCTGATGTGAAAATGGAAGAAGGATCAATGCGTTGTGATGCGAATATTTCTCTACGTCCTTATGGTCAAGAAAAATTCGGTACAAAAACAGAGTTGAAAAACTTAAACTCGTTTAATAATGTTCGTAAAGGTTTAGCATTTGAAGAAGTCCGTCAAGCTCAAGTATTACGTAGTGGTGGCGTTATCGGTCAAGAAACAAGACGTTTTGATGAATCAAATGGACAAACAATTTTAATGCGTGTGAAAGAAGGTTCAAGTGACTACCGTTACTTCCCAGAACCAGACTTACCAAACTTAGAAATTTCAGATGAATGGGTAGAAGAAGTCCGTCAATCAATTCCTGAAATGCCAACCGTTCGTCGTGAACGTTATATTCGTGAGTTTGGATTACCAGAATATGATGCAATGGTCTTAACATTATCAAAAGAAATGTCTGATTTCTTTGATGAAACAGTTGCAGCAGGTAGTGATCCAAAATTAGCTTCAAACTGGTTAATGGGAGATATTTCTGCTCACTTAAATAGTAAAAAATTAGAATTACAAGATCTTTTATTAACTCCACAAAGTTTAGCAGAAATGATTCAATTAATTGGAGATGGAACAATCAGCTCGAAATTAGCGAAAAAAGTATTCTTATTATTAGCTGAAGAGGGCGGAACTGCTCGTCAAGTTGTTGAAAAACATGGTATGATTCAGTTAAGTGATCCATCAAAATTATTACCAATTATTCAAGATGTGCTAGCTAATAATGCACAATCGATTGAAGATTTCAAAAATGGTAAAGATCGTGCAGTTGGCTTCTTAGTGGGGCAAATTATGAAACAAACAAAAGGAAAAGCAAATCCTGGAGTTGTAAACCAATTATTACAAGAAGAATTAGCGAAATATTAATAACTGAGAGGACTGAAGCGTAGCAGAAAGAGATTTTCTATGATGCGTGAAGTTAAATAACCGCTGGGGGTGAATAGAAAACGGAATTTCCGACTTCTTATTCACTCCTTCTCTCTTTTTCATAAAGAATGAATGGAGGTATCAAAATGATCCGAGTTCACACAAAAATTATTCAAGCCGGAGAATCTTTACAAACGGAATTAGAAGCACCGATTGAATCCATTGAATGGAAAGTTGAAAACAAGCAATTAGCGTTATCTTATCAAGAAAGAGAAACTCAGACAAAAGTTGATTTATTAGTGTCAAATAGAGAAATTCAATTATTCCGTAAAGGTGAAGTAGCTAGTCAATTACTGTTCCAACATCAAAAGAAAACGAAGGGTCGTTATCAATTAGCCCAAGGGCAAGAAATTTTATTTGAGATTCAAACGAAGAATGTTGAAGTCTCATCAGATTGGAAACAAATTTCTTTTGAATACCAATTATCTCAATTAGGAGAAAATTTAGGTGAGTTTACAGTAAATGTAGAAATTCTTAAAGAAAACATTGTGCAATAGTAGCGTTCTATAGCTTTTGTGTGCTATACTGTTAAAGAATATGTGGAAAGGAAGTGTATCCTTTGGAATTAAAAGCACTAGATGGAATCAATAAAAATGAATTATCAATGGTTGAAGTAGCTCATGCTATCTTGGAAACAAAACAAGAAGTAATGGACTTTAATCAATTGTTAGTAGAAATTCAATTATATATGGAGCTAAGTGATGCGCAATTAGAAGCGCGTATGGCTCGTTTTTATACAGATTTAAATATTGATGGAAGCTTTATTTCTCTTGGAGAAAATCGTTGGGGATTACGTTCATGGTATCCAATTGATTCAATTGATGAAGAGATTGTTTCATCAATTGATGATGAAGACTTGAAAAAACGTCGTAAAAAACGTAAAAAAGTTAATGCCTTCGGTACTGAAGAGGACCTTATTGACTACAATGATGATGATCCAGAAGATGAAGATGGCTTGTTAGAAGATGAAGATGAAGACGATATTATTGATTTGGATGATGATGTAGATGATGAAGAAGAAACTGAATTAGATGCATATCGTTCAGATTTAAGCGAATTAGGTGCCGACGAAGATATAGATGAAGACGTTAGTGCAGATGAAGATTTATCAATTATTAATGATGATGAATTAGATAGCGATTATGATGACGAAGAGGATGAATTATAATCTTTCGTTTCATTTAAGAAACATAATTATTAAATTAAAAAGTGGGAGTGCTTTGCACCCCTCTTTTTTATAGGAGGAAAAAATTTTGAAAAAAATCTTATTATCATTTTTTGATGTGACTTTTCTAAAATTTATTCTGGTAGGAATCGTCAATACGGTAGTAGGAACAGCAATTATGTTTTTTTGTTTTAATGTATTAGCGTGGAGTTATTGGGTTTCCAGTGCATCAAATTATATTGTAGGAAGTATCGTGAGTTATTTGTTGAACAAACGATATACATTTGGGCAAAAGGGTCATGATTGGCATATAATTTGGAAATTTATCATAAATATTACACTTTGTTATGGACTTGCTTATGGATTAGCTAAGCCATTTGTGGCTTGGGTACTATCAGGAATTTCTACTAATGTTCAAGGAAATGTTGCGTTATTGGTAGGAATGGTTTTATTTGTTGGATTTAATTATATTGGGCAAAGATTTTGGGCATTTTCACCAAAGAAAGACTGAGAATAATGACTTGTTCATAAAAGAGTTAGTGGTTTAATTCTAGGAATCGTTATGGTAAAATAACACTATCTATAGATTTAAGGGGGATACTGCCAAATGGCGGAAGATAAGAAGACTTTTTATTTAACAACACCAATTTATTACCCAAGTGGACAATTACATATCGGACATGCATATACAACTGTAGCAAGTGATGCAATGATTCGTTATAAAAAATTACAAGGTTTTGATACTTATTTTTTAACAGGAACAGATGAACACGGACAAAAAATTCAACAAAAAGCTCAAGAAGCAGGTGTGAGCGAGATTGAATTTGTCGATAATATTATTTTTGGTATCCAAGATTTATGGAAAAAATTAGATGTTTCTTATGATGATTTTATTCGTACAACTCAACCTCGTCATAAAAAATCTGTACAGAAAATTTTCCAAAAATTAATCGATAATGGCGATATTTATTTAGGTGAATACGAAGGTTGGTATTCTGTTAGTGATGAAGAATACTTTACAGAATCTCAATTAGTCGAAGTTTATCGTGATGCAGAGGGGAAAATGATTGGCGGAGTGGCTCCAAGTGGTCATGAAGTCCAATTAGTGAAGGAAGAATCTTATTTCTTCAGAATGAGTAAATATGCAGATCGCTTATTACAATACTATGAAGAACATCCAGAATTTATTCAACCAGAATCTCGTAAAAATGAAATGATTAATAACTTCATTAAACCAGGTTTGGAAGATTTAGCCGTTTCTCGTACATCATTTGACTGGGGAATTCCAGTACCAAATGATCCAAAACATGTCATTTATGTATGGATTGATGCTTTATCAAACTATATTACAGCTTTAGGCTATGGAAGTGATGATGAGACATTATTCAATCGTTATTGGCCAGCAGATGTGCATTTCATCGGAAAAGAAATCGTTCGTTTCCATACGATTTATTGGCCAATTATGTTAATGGC
>NZ_CAUQUN010000004.1:0-95046 GCF_963521425.1 uncultured Granulicatella sp. | reverse complement strand
GGTTGGTTAAAAGATAATAATCAATGGTATTATCTATCTCAATCTGGAGAAATGAAAACGGGTTGGTTAAAAGATAGTAATCAATGGTATTATCTATCCCAGTCTGGAGAAATGAGAACTGGTTGGTTGAGAGAAAATAATAAATGGTATTATTTAGCTACCTCTGGAGAAATGAAAATCGGATGGATTAAAGATGGTAATCAATGGTATTACTCTAATTCAAATGGTGAACTATTAATAAATACTGTAACTCCAGATGGTTATACTGTAGATAGTAATGGAGTGTGGTTAATAAACATCCCTAAAAAATAGAAATGAAAAATCCAATGTGCTAATGAACTATTTAATACGTATAAATAAGGTGAAACTTGACTTTTGAAGGAAAAATCAGTAATATTAATGCAGTAAATATGATGTTGAAAATGAGACTTTAATTCTAGATATGTATAGAGAGAGCGGGCTAGGTGGAATCCGTTTGATAGAGAATTAATAGTGGCGCATTGGAGTCAATCAACAATGAAGCTTAGAGTTTTCTAAGAAATTAGGGTGGAACCGCGATGAATCGTCCCTATGTATGCTTTTTTAGTGTACATAGGGATTTTTTTATAGGAAAAAGGAGGAAAGACTTCGTTTTACAATAAGAGATTCTAGATGAATTTTATCCTGTCATAAAAATTATAGAAAGTAGGAATACTATGTCAAAAAAATTAACAGTACAAGAAATTATTTTAACATTACAAAATTATTGGTCAAATCAAGGCTGTTTATTATTACAAGCTTATGATACTGAAAAAGGTGCTGGAACAATGAGTCCATATACTTTTTTACGTGCGATTGGACCAGAACCATGGAATGCTGCTTATGTAGAACCATCTCGCCGTCCAGCTGATGGTCGTTATGGTGAAAATCCAAACCGTTTATTCCAACATCATCAATTCCAAGTTGTGATGAAACCATCTCCTGAAAACATTCAAGAGTTATATATCGGAAGTTTAATTGCATTAGGGATTGACCCATTAGAACATGATATTCGTTTCGTTGAAGATAACTGGGAAAATCCATCATTAGGCTGTGCTGGTCTTGGATGGGAAGTATGGTTAGATGGAATGGAAGTCACTCAATTTACATACTTCCAACAAGTAGGGGGATTAGAATGTCACCCAGTAACAAGTGAAATTACTTATGGTTTAGAACGTTTAGCTTCTTACATCCAAGAAGTAGAAAGTGTATATGATTTAGTGTGGACTGGCGATGTAAAATATGGAGATATTTTCAAACAACCAGAATTTGAACATTCTAAATATGCATTTGAAGAAAGTAATCCTGAATTATTAATGCAATTATTTACTGAATATGAAAAAGAAGCAACAATCCTAATGGAAAAAGGTCTTGTTCACCCAGCTTATGACTGTGTATTAAAATGCTCTCATGCCTTTAACTTAATGGATGCACGTGGCATTATTTCTGCGACAGACCGTGCAGGATTTTTAGGTCGTATTCGTAAAATGGCACGTACCATTGCTAAAACATTCGTAGCTGAAAGAGAATCTTTAGGATTCCCATTATTGAAAGACTAATAGGATAGGCTAGTAACATTAGGAGGACAATTATGACAAAATCATTATTATTAGAAATTGGTTTAGAAGAATTACCAGCGCAATATGTTCGTACAAGTTCAGAACAATTAGCGACTCGTGTGGAAGAATTTTTCAAACAAGAAAACTTATCATTTGAATCTGTAGAAGCTTTTGCAACACCAAGAAGATTAGCAGTTCGTGTAAATGGATTAGAAGAAGAGCAAGAAGACCGTGTTGAAATTTTCAAAGGTCCATCTCTAGCAATTGCAAAAAAAGATGGCGCATGGACAAAAGCTGCTGAAGGATTTGTTCGTGGAAAAGGTTTAACAACAGACGATATTTACGTAGAAACCATTAAAGATGTAGAATATATCCACGTTAAACAATTATTACAAGGTAAATCAACAAAAGAAGTTGTTAAGAAATTATCTTCAGTTATTACCGATATGAAATTCCCAGTTACAATGCGTTGGGCTGATCATACGTTTGAATATTTACGTCCAATTCACTGGATTGTTGCTTTATATGGAGAAGAAGTCATTGAAGAAATTCAAGTATTAGATGTAAAAGCTGGACGAGTTTCAAGAGGACATCGTTTCTTAGGAAAAGATACTGAGATTGCAACTCCAGAGCAATATGAACAAGCTTTAGCTGAACAATTTGTAATTGTAAATCAAGATGAAAGAAAAGCATTAGTTCGTAAACAAATTGAAGAGTTAGCGGCTAAAAATGCTTGGATAGTTCCAATTGATGAAGAATTATTAGAAGAAGTAAGCTCTATTTTAGAATATCCAACAGCTTTTGCTGGAACATTTGATGAAAAATATTTAGTCGTTCCAGAACCAGTATTAGTAACTTCTATGAAAGAACATCAACGTTATTTTGTAGTATACAATGCACAAGGTGAATTACAACCTTATTTCATTTCTGCACGTAATGGAAATGACTACATGATTGAAAATGTGGCAAAAGGAAATCAAAAAGTATTAACAGCTCGTCTAGAAGATGCTTTATTCTTCTATGAAGAAGATAAAAAAGTTCCAATGACAGCTTTCTTGAAGAAATTAGAAACATTAAACTTCCATGCGAAAATTGGTTCAATGACTGAAAAAATGAATCGTGTTCAATTATTAGTAGGGCGTATTGCAAATGAATTAAACTTAGATGCACAAGATGTTGAAACAGCTCAACGTGCAGCTGAAATTTATAAATTTGACTTAGTAACGAATATGGTTGGTGAATTCCCTGAATTACAAGGAATTATGGGTGAAATTTATGCGAAAAATTATGGAGAAACTCCAGAAGTAGCTAGAGCAATTCGTGAACATTACATGCCAATTAGTGCTGATGGTGAATTACCTTCATCAGTACCAGGAGCATTATTAGCGATTGCAGATAAATTAGATACATTTTTAAGCTTTACAGCTGCTGGTATGTTACCAACAGGTTCAAACGACCCTTATGCATTACGTCGTCAAGTAATGGGATTAGTGCAAATTGTTGAAGCTTTTGATTGGCATTTAGAAATTGAAGAATTTGCAAAATTATTATTAGGTTTAGATTATGTTGAATTTTTAGAAGATAAAAAAGAAGATGTACAAGCATTCGTTTTAGGATTTATTCTTGAAAGACTTGCTCAAAGAATGACTACAGTAACAAAACGTCATGATATTATTGAAGCGGTATTGAATTCTAACTCTAAGAGTGTACCAGAACAAATGAAAGCTGTAGCTGTGTTAGAAAAAGAAGTATCTAAAGCGGCAATCAAAGATATTACTGAAGCATTAAACCGAGTGATTAATATTAGTTCAAAAGGATTTGCAGAAGCTCGTCATTCTTCAGAATACTCATTAGATAAAGTTGAGACAGAAAGTGAACGTCAATTAGTAGAATCAATTGCTACTTTAAGAAAAGACTTCGAGAACTATTCAGCTCAAGAAAAATTTTCAGCATTTGCATCGATTACTCCAAAAATTCATGAATTCTTTAATGAAAATATGGTCATGGTCGATAATGAAGAAATTCGTACAAATCGTTTACGTTTCTTACGTGAATTAGCACTAATGATTTTAGAGTTTGCTGACTTCACAGAGTTAATTGTTAAATAGTCACTAAAATAAGAAAGGAGTAAATCCTAATGGCAGTTTTTTATGATCGTGCGACGATATGGGTGAAAGCCGGAGACGGTGGTAACGGTATGGTAGCATTTAGAAGAGAAAAATACGTCCCAGATGGAGGTCCTGCTGGTGGAGATGGCGGACGAGGCGGTAGTGTCATTTTTAAAGTCGATTCAGGACTTAGAACTTTATTAGATTTCCGTCACAAACGTCATTTTAAGGCAAAACCTGGTGAAAATGGGATGAGTAAAAGTATGTATGGTCGTGGAGCAGATGACTTAATTGTTAAAGTACCTGCTGGAACGATTGTTCGTAATGCTCAAACAAAAGAATTGATTGCAGACTTAGTCGAAGTAGATCAAGAAGTAGTAGTAGCTAAGGGTGGTCGTGGAGGCCGTGGAAATATTCGCTTTGCTACTCATAAAAATCCAGCTCCAGATATTGCTGAAAATGGAGAACCAGGAGAAGAATTTGAAATTGAATTAGAATTAAAAGTATTAGCAGATGTTGGGTTAGTTGGATTTCCATCTGTAGGAAAATCAACTTTATTATCGGTAATTTCTAGCGCAAAACCAAAAATTGCAGATTATCATTTTACAACTTTAAATCCACAATTAGGGATGACACAAGCTCCAAACGGTGAGCAATTTGTTGTAGCCGACCTTCCTGGATTAATCGAAGGAGCTCATATGGGTGTTGGTTTAGGAATCCATTTCTTAAAACATATTGAACGTACAAAAGTATTACTACATGTCATTGATATGGCTTCAATGGAAGGAAGAAATCCTTACGAAGATTATCAAGTGATTATGCAAGAATTAGGTTCTTATCATTTAAGATTACTAGAACGTCCAATGATTATTGTTGCAAATAAAATGGATCAGCCACAGTCTGAAGAATTATTAGAACAATTTAAAAAAGATTTACAAGAAAACTTACCAGATGGTCAAGAAATGCCTGAAATTTTCCCGATTTCTGCTTATCGTAAAGATGGGTTACAAGCACTACTAGCAAGAACAGCAGAAATATTAGAAGAAACAGAATTCTTCCCATTAGATGAAGTACAAGAAGCTCAAACTCATATGGTTTATGGATTGGAAGAAGAAGAACGTCCATTTGATATTACAAGAGATCCTGATGGTACATGGGTATTATATGGAGAAAAACTAGAAAAATTATTCTTAATGACGAATATGGAACATGATGAATCTGTGATGCGTTTTTCACGTCAATTACGTGGAATGGGTGTCGACGCTGCCTTACGTAGTCAAGGTGCGGAAAATGGAGATATGGTTAGAATTCGTAAATTTGTCTTTGAGTTTGTCGATTAGGTGATGTCATGATTGATAGAACTGAAATTGAAAAACGAGATTATATCGCAGCTTTTGATGGTTTAAGAGCCATTGCGATTATGAGTATAGTAGGCCATCAAATGATGGCTTACCGTATTCCAGGTGGATTTCTAGGATTAAATATCTTTTTACTATTATCAGGTTATTTTATGACTGCTAGTCTAATGGATTCTTTAATGAAAAATGGAAAAGTACCATTAAAGTCATTTTTAACGAAAAGATTAAAACGAATTATTATTCCAACTTTTGCGATGATAGTAGCAGTAATTTTTTATTTATTGCTATTTCAAAGGGAACTCTTAGTGAATTTAAGAAGTACGATGGTTTCCAATTTATTTTTTATGAATAACTGGTGGCAAATTATTCAGGAAAATGATCATGCGATAACGGTATTAACGCAATCGCCATTTTCTCATTTATGGTATATGTCATTAGCAGTTCAATATTATTTATTGTGGCCAATTTTATTTGTATTTTTAAGTGTGATGATTAAAAAACATCAAGTGTTACAAAAGGTAGTGCTAGCTCTTTTAGTAGCTTCTGTTTTATTAATGATTACAAAAGATTTTTCAAATGTTCACTTTTTAAGAATTTTCTATGGTACAGACACACGAGCTTTTTCTGTTTTAACAGGAGCAGTTGTAGCCTTATTATTTCCAATTCAAAGATTTTATGGGGAATATATTCAAAAATATCGTTATGAGTCAGTCATTCGTTTTGTACCAATTGTATTATTAGTTCTAAGCTTATTTATAATGAAAGAGCATAGTCATTTAACATTTAGAGGTGGAATGTTTATCTTTGATGTAATTGTGGCTACTTTAATAATGATTTCATTGCATCCTAAATCAGTAACATCATTATTTTTCCGTTTAAAGCCTTTAACAGTTATTGGAAGAAGAAGTCTTTCTTATTACTTATGGTATTTACCTTTATCGGTTTTATACCAAGCAAAAATTGGTGATACAAGTTCTACGCCTGTTTTACATAGAATTGTAGAAATTGTGTTATTAGTTATTTTAGGGGAACTTTGGTATCAATTGTTTGAAAAAGGGAAATTCTCTGAAGTGATGAATCAATTATCTGCACGATGGACTCATTCGACTCGTAGAACTGTAAAAATGGTTTATAGTGCTGCAGTTGTATTGATTTTATTGATTGGATTTATTCAAGCAAGTCCGAGATTATCAGCTCAAGAATCAGCTTTACAAGAAGTAATATTGGCAAGTGAATCCTTGTCACAAAACACACGTAATACTGATAAGAAAGTTGTTAAAACGATTAATAATATTCAAGGACTTAGTAGAGAAGAAACAGTCTTTAGTTCAAATACTTCTATTACATTTATTGGAGATACGATGTTATTAGCAATGGCACAAGAAATTCCGACATTATATCCAAATGCAGTAATTAGTGCAAATAGAGATCTTCAAGTATTTGAATTAGGAGCAATGATTGACCAATTGAAAGAACAAAAACAATTAGGGGATATCATTGTATTAATGGTAGGAAGTAATGGAGCATATACTAAAGGACAATTAGATGCTGTTTTAAAAAATATTGGTATGGACAAACAAATCTTCTTAGTGTCAAATACGATTAATCGCACTTGGCAACAAGAAATTAATCATATTTCTGAAAGTTTGGCACAAAAATATTCAAATGTTCATTATATTGATTGGAAATCTGAATCAAGTACACATCCAGATTGGTTTTATGAAAAAGCGTCTATCGTAAATACAACTGGGGCACATCAACAAGGTTTGTGGATTGCAAAAATGATTTATCAAACATTAAGAGGTAGTTAGGAGCCATTATGGAATTACAATTTTTAGGTACAGGTGCTGGGGTTCCAGCAAAAATGAGAAATGTTTCGTCAATCGCTTTGAAACTATTAGATGAAAGAAATGAAATTTGGTTATTTGATTGTGGAGAAGCAACGCAACAACAAATTTTAAATACAACCATTCGACCAGGAAAAATTAAAAAAATATTTATTACCCATCTTCATGGAGATCATATTTTTGGGTTGCCAGGCTTATTAACTAGTCGATCATTCCAAGGTGGAGAAGATGAATTAATCGTTTATGGGCCAAAAGGCATTAAACGTTTTATTGATGCGAGTATTTCTGTTTCTTATTCGAAATTGGGCTATCCATTGAAAGTTGTGGAATTTGAAGAGGATGGAGTATTATTTTCTGATCAACAATTCAGAGTAGAAGCGATGAAGTTAGAACATGGAATTCCTTCTTATGGATTTCGAATTACAGAATCTGACCAAATTGGTGAGTTAAAGGCAGAAGAATTAAGAGCTATAGGAGTCCCATTTGGTCCTGTCTTTGGTCGATTAAAACGTGGGGAAGTTGTTACTTTAGAGGATGGTCGTGTCATTGATGGAAAAGACTATGTGAGCGAGGATATTAAGGGACGTGTTGTTGTAATCTGTGGAGATACAAGATTTACTCCAAAAAGTATTACTTTAGCGCAAAATGCTAATGTTCTTGTTCATGAAGCTACTTATGAAGCGGATAAAGAAAAAACTGCTCGTCAACATTTCCATTCAACAAGTAAACAAGCGGCAACGATTGCTTTAGAAGCGAATGTTCAACAATTGTATTTAACTCATATTAGTGCGCGTTATTTAGGGCATCAAGTGAGTCAATTAGAACAGGAAGCTCGTAAAGTATTCCCACAAACAAAAGTAGTTAAAGATTTTGATACATTTACGATTGGAAGAAATTAATATGGTAAAACGTGAACAGTTTTCAATAAATGGGAAAATGGTATTGATTACAGGAGCTAGTGGAGGCTTAGGCGAACAATTAGCTTATGAATGTGCCAAACAACAAGCCGGTTTAATATTAGTGGCAAGACGTGAGGAAGTCTTAAAGCAAGTAGCCAACACTTGTCAACAATGGACAAATCAACCCGTCTATTATTATGCTTGTGATTTATCGAATGCAGTTGAAGTAGAATTACTATTAGAAAAAATTCAATCCATTGATGTCGATATTGTCATTAATAATGCAGGTAGAGGCTATTTAAAACAAGCCGTTGATTTATCAAAAGAAGAAATTGAAGAAATGTTACAATTGAATTTATATACTTTAATTCAAATCACTCAGAAATATCTTCCTAAATTTATTCAGAAAAAATCAGGAATGTTCGTACAAATTGCTTCTCAAGCTGGAAAAACAGCAACTCCAAAAACTTCGGTTTATTCAGCTTCAAAATTTGGAGTGTTAGGTTATTCCAATGCTTTACGATTAGAATTAAAAGAACAAGGCATTCATGTAATGACGGTCAATCCTGGACCAATTGCTACTCAATTTTTTGAAAAAGCAGAACCAACAGGAAAATATTTAGCAAGTGTGTCTAGGTATGTTTTAACAAGTGAGGAAGTTGCAAGAAAAATTGTTCGAGGAATGAAATTTCAAAAAAGAGAAGTGAATGTACCGTATAGTATGAATCTGGCAGCAAAATTAAACTTCTGTTTCCCAAAAATTGGAGACATGAGTATTTTAAAATTATTTAATAAAAAATAAGTTCTGGAGGTGATAGGATGTCTTTTGCAAATGCTAAATGGGATTTAGTCAATAATGAAATAGAGGAAAGTTCAAAAGAAATTGCGAAAGTATTAGGACTTTCTCCTTTATTGATTCAAATTTGTAGGAGAAGAGGATATCAAACTGAGGAACAAATTCAAGAATTTCTATCATCTTCACCGACATTATGGCATGATCCATATTTAATGTATGATATGGAAAAAGCGATTCAACGTATTCAACAAGCGATTGAAACGGATGAAAGTATTTTAATATTCGGGGACTATGATGCTGATGGTATTACTAGTACTGCAGTATTATACGAAACATTAGAAATGATGGGTGCACAAGTAGAATATTATTTGCCAAATCGTTTTATAGATGGATATGGTCCGAATATCCGTATTTTTGAAGAGTATCTTGAAAAAGGAGTATCTTTAATTATAACGGTTGACTGTGGAATTGCTGCTCATGAAAGTGTTGAATGGGCAATGAGTCAACAATGTGATGTTATTGTAACAGATCACCATGAGATTCCTCCTGTTCTCCCTAAAGCTTATGCAGTGATTCATCCTCGCCATCCAGATGGTGAGTATCCATTTGGAGATTTATCTGGAGCAGGAGTTGCTTTTAAATTAGCACATGCATTATTAGGAGAACTTCCTGTTGAATTAGCAGAAATTGCCTGTATTGGAACAATTGCAGATCTAGTTAGCTTAACGGATGAAAATCGTAGTTTAGTAAAATTAGGCTTGCAACAATTAAATCAAACGGAGCGAATTGGGTTAAGTTATTTATTTCAAGAATTACAATTAACTCCTGGTTCAATAGATGAAAAAACAATAGGGTTTCAAGTAGGTCCTTGTTTAAATGCTCTTGGAAGACTTGGAGATGCGACTCCAGGAGTTGCTTTATTTACAACTTTTGATGATGAAGTCGCTCAAGAAGTTGTGACTTTAATGCAACAAGAAAATGCTAAGAGAAAACAAATTGTAGATGATATTACAGCTGAAGCATTGGAATTGGCCAAAGCTCAAATAGATCACAAAGTGTTAGTATTAGCTCAATCTAATTGGCATGAAGGTGTATTAGGAATTGTTGCGAGTCGAATCGTCGAACAATTACAAAAACCGACGATTATTTTAGGAATTCAATCAGATGGATTAATGGCAAAAGGTTCTGCAAGATCTTGCGCTCAGTTTAATCTCTATGATGCACTATCTTATTGCCAAGAGTCTTTAGCTAAATTTGGAGGCCATCATATGGCTGCTGGACTAAGTGTCGAAACAGTGATGTTACCAGGGTTTATGGAAGCTATTGAAACTTATGCGAAACAGCATCCCGAATTGTTGGAAGATGAAAAAGTAATTCCTATCGAAGAAGCATTATCACTTTCACAAGTAAATGTTGAGTTTATCGATTCTCTTCAAGCATTAAAACCATATGGAACGAATAATGCTGAACCGATTTTTAAAATTAGTAATATATTAGTAGGTCAAAAACAAAAGATTGGAGCTCAACAGCAGCATTTAAAATTAACGTTGAATTCTGAACAGAATCAGTTACAGGCTTTAATTTTTAATAAAGGAGAATGGGCAGATAGCTTAAATCTTCAAGCAGAGATTGAAGTCATTGGAACTTTAGAAATTAATGAATGGCAACAAAACCGTTTACCTCAATTAATGTTAAAAGATATTGCTGTTAAAGATGCGTTAATTTTTGATTGGCGTACAAATAAAATTCGACCAGAACATTTATCAGTGAAGAAGGCAGTTTATTTAGTTGAAAGAGATGCTCTAAAACCATTAGTGAGTGAAAGAATTGATACAAGTTCTAAAGTCTTTTCAATGGAAGAATGGATAAAAGAAGAAAAACAAGAGGATTTTGAATCGATTGTATTATTTGATTGTCCGCAATCTAAAGAAGTCATTCAAGAATTTCGTAAACATTCGTATACGCAAAAAATGTATATTATAGCATATACTCAAAAATCTATTATGACAATGGGGATTCCGACAAGGGAAAGATTTGTGGCAGTTTATCAATATTTAAAAACACATTCAAATGTCCCCTATAATGAAAAAACTGGAGAATTAGCAAATTATTTAAAAATTCCATTAGATCAATTTAAAGTAATTTTAAAAGTGTTTTTTGAATTAAAATTTGTTATAATAGAAAACGGCTGTTTAAGTTTAAATCCAGATTCCACATCTATGGATTTAATGCAGTCATCTTTAATGAAACAATTGCAAGAAGAACTTTGGCTCGAAAGAGTATTTATCTATAGTCAATTTTCCGAATTAACAAATTGGCTGACAAATATGGAGGAATAAAAATGAATTTAAAAAATTACATTGCAAGTGTACCAAACTACCCTAAAGAAGGTATTATTTTTAGAGATATTTCACCTTTAATGGCAGATGGGAAAGCATATCAATATGCGACACAACAAATTGTAGACTATGCGAAAAGTAGAGGAGCTGACATGATTGTTGGTCCTGAAGCTCGTGGATTTATCGTTGGATGTCCTGTTGCATATGAATTAGGAATTGGTTTTGCACCAGCACGTAAAAAAGGAAAATTACCTCGTGAAACAGTTTCTGTAGAATATGATTTAGAATATGGTACTGCAGAATTGCATTTACATAAAGACGCAGTAAAACCAGGACAAAAAGTATTAATTTGTGATGACTTATTAGCAACAGGTGGAACAATGGATGCATGTGCTAAATTAGTTGAAAAATTAGGCGGAGAAGTTGTTGGTTTAGCATTTTTAGTGGAATTAACAGACTTAAAAGGCCGTGAAAAAATCGAAGAATATGACATCTTTACATTGATGGAATACACTGAAGACGAAAGATAAAGAAATAGATTTTTCTGAAGTAGTAACGAAAGCCATGATATTCGCATTTGCGAATCTCATGGCTTTTATACTTATCTAATGCTTTCTAATATTTTTTGTACGGTTTCTAAATTTAAATGTTTTTGTTCTTTCAGTAATTGGATAATTTGTGGAATTTCTTCTTCTGTTGCTCCAGCCGTTAAAGCTAGAGATTTTACTTGTAAATTCATATGTCCTTTTTGAATCCCATCGGTTACTAATGCTTTTAATGCGGCAAAATTTTGTGCTAAACCAATAGAAGCAATAATTGCGGCTAATTCTTTAGCGGATGGATTCATTAATAATTCATGAGCAAATTGAGCAGCAGGATGAATCGCTATAGAACCACCAACTGTTCCGATAGGCATTGGAATACTTAATGTTCCTACTAATTCCTTATCATCACGGATGAACCATTCACTAAAAGGTTGATAAGCTCCTGATAAGCTTGCATATGCATGTACCCCAGCTTCAATCGCTCGCCAATCATTTCCAGTTGCAATAACAACTGCATCAATTCCATTCATAATTCCTTTATTATGAGTAGCAGCTCGATAAGGATCGACTTGGGATAGTTCACTAGCAATTTCAATTCTACGGGCAATTTCTTCACCTGAGATTGTCTTTGTTTCTAATTGTTCGAATGGAATTCGACAAGTAGTCGTGACAACAGAATGAGTTGCTAAATTCGATAAAATTGCCATAATACAAGTTCCATTCGTAAAAGTTTCGATAGGAGAAACTAAGGCTTCTAAAATCGTATTTAAAATATTTGCCCCCATTGCTTCTTTTGTATCTACAGAAATATAAAATACATAAAACGTATGATTTGGATGTTGTTTTTCTTCTACCCAAATCTTTTGGATTCCACCACCACGTTTGACAATAGAAGGGTGAGCTTCATGAGCAATAGTAAATAAATATTCGATTTCCTTTGAAAGTTTTTTCTCTATTTGTTCTATAGAATATGGGGAATCATAGACTGCAATTTCACCAATCATTTCTCTCTTTTCTTGAGTAGTAGTAAATCCCTCAGAACGATGAATGATTTTACAACCATTACTTGCTGCAGCGATGACGGAAGGTTCCTCTGTTACCATAGGAACAGTATAAGTTTTACCATTTACGGTAACTTCAGGAACAATTCCAAGTGGTAAGTCATATAGTCCGATTTGATTTTCAATCATTTGATTTGCTACAGATTCTGGTAAGTTAAATCCAGTTAATAAGTTTGATTTTTTTTCATCTGATAAATGAGATACGTTTGTTAAAATATTTTTTCTTTCTAGCGGTGTTTTTTGATAAAATTTATAAAATAAATGCTCGTTCATAATAAGCCCCCTTAGTGACTCTAGTATAACAAATTTATTAGTATGAGGGGAAGATACAAGAAAAAATGTTTCAAATACTGTATACTAGAATACAAGGAGTGATGAAATGAAATTTACAAGAACAATTCAAGAACGTTTATTTATTGTAGAAGCCAAAGAGGCTTACCAAAAAGAAGCAGAAGATTTATTAACGATTGTAGAAGAGTATTTTGAAGAAAATTTAGAAGAATTAAATCAATTGATTCCAATTCATTATGGAAATATTAAAGTGGTGTCCATTAAAAATGAGTATCATGTTTGCGTTCCAAATTATGAACAAAAACAATTAGAGGAATGGATTACAGATTGTAGTTATTTCTTAGAAATTGTTCAAAAAACATTTAAAGCAGGGAAACGTACGAAAACATTAGGAAAGTTAGTTCCATTCCGTTTTGATAGTCCTGTTATTATTGCAAATCATACATTTGAAGTGGAAGATTTTTATGCGCATCGTTTTGATGATGAAACATGGTATGTAGCACCTGTGGATCAAGAAATTGAATCTCAACCATTATCAGGAGCAAAAGCTTATGAAATTTTCCCGGATTATCCTAGTTTTTATGATATGATGCATTTACCAACAGATACAATTGTGATTTTCCATAAAGGAGAAATTGTATCGGTATTAAATGAAAATAGTGAAGATATTTGGAATTAATAGGAGGCTGCTATGACGGTTGACGTAATTTGCCAAATAGAGCGTACAATTCTTCCTTATGAATGTGATTGGAAAGGAAATTTGTTATTAAGCCAAGCTCTAGGAATGATGATGTTAGCTTCTAGAAAGCAACAACAACAATTACAAAATCCAAACTTAATTTATGAAAAAGGCTATACATGGATCGTGATTCAACACGAAATTGAGATTCAGCGTATGCCAAAAGTAGATGAAGAAGTTATCATTGAAACACAAGCGATTAGCTATAATAAATTTTTTACTTACCGTGAATATCGTATTCTTTCAAAAGAAAGAGAAGAGTTGTTTAAATGTATCACGACATTTGCAATGCTTGATATGAAGGCACGCAAAATTGTTTCAATAGATGAAGAAATTGTGTTGGAATATCCACTATCTATTGGAAAAGAAATGAGAAAAGCAACTCGAATTCCTAAAAAAGATTTTTCAGATGCTACAACGGGAGAATACAAAATACGAATTAATGATATTGATGCTAATCTCCACGTCAATAATGCTCGTTACTTTGATTTTGCTTTTAGTGAATTAGGAATGGAGTTTTTAGAGGATCATCAGTTGAAACAAGTTGTGATTAAATATGAAAAAGAAGTATTACCAGAATCAACGATTTCATGTTCGACTTTATGGGAAGAAAATACATTAGAAAGTCAAGAGAGAAGACAAACGTATCATTTAATTTCGCAGGATGGAAATCGATGTGCGAATATTCAAATGAAATGGGAAGAAATCGTATAAAATAGTTTGCATTTTATTCAAACATCTGATACAATAATTTTTGTGTAAAATATGCAGCAGAAATAAGAGAAGCTCGTCAACAGTCCTATCCATTAAGAGGAAGGTAGTAACCACGGCTGCAAAGGTGAACCCTAGTAGAGACTGCACGAATCTACTGTTTCGCAATTATTTTACTCCAAAAAAAATTTTTTATTATTGGAGGAATGTTCAATGTCACGTTACACTGGACCAAGCTGGAAGTTATCTCGTCGTTTAGGCATTTCACTTTCAGGAACAGGAAAAGAAATCGCTCGTCGTCCATACGCACCAGGTCAACACGGACCAAATAACCGTAGTAAATTATCTGAGTATGGTCAACAATTACAAGAAAAACAAAAATTACGTCATATGTATGGTATGAACGAACGTCAATTTGCTACTTTATTCAAAAAAGCTGGCAAAATTAAAGAAGGTAAACATGGTGAAAACTTCATGATCCTTCTAGAACAACGTTTAGATAACGTAGTTTACCGTTTAGGATTAGCTTCAACTCGTCGTCAAGCTCGTCAATTAGTAAACCACGGTCACGTTACTGTAAATGGTAAACGTGTAGATATCCCTTCATTCCAAGTACAAGTTGGAGATGTTGTTGGTGTTCGTGAAAAATCACGTAACTTAACAATCATTAAAGAATCTTTAGAATCTTTATATGGACGTCCAGAATTTGTTACATTTGATGAAGAAAAATTAGAAGGTTCATTAAACCGTCTACCATTACGTGATGAGTTAACATCTGATGTTGACGAATCATTAATCGTTGAATATTATAACAAATTAGGCTAGGATTATTCCTAGATTTATCGAACTCAAGAATCGTTAAAATAGTAGCGATTCTTGAGTTTTTTATATTTTAAATTTCAGTTAAAATAGAATGAAATTTTTTATAATAGAAAAGCTAAATTAGTTGAAACAATTTTCAATTGATGATAATATATATCCTGTATCATTAGGGATATTAGGTGTAAAAGGAAAAGTTCCTTAATATTTCGGGAAAAGGAGGCAGTTTATGAGTCAAGTCATTCCTGAAGAAACGCTGAATCAGATTCAATCGCAAGTAAATATTGTCGATATTGTAAGTCAGTATGTTTCTTTGAAAAAACGAGGGAAGAACTATTTTGGCCATTGTCCTTTTCATGATGAACGGACACCTTCATTTTCAGTAACTGAGGAAAAACAAATCTATCATTGCTTTAGTTGTGGTAGAGGAGGAACTGTTTTTTCATTTATTTCGGAAATTGAAGGACTTTCTTTTGTTGAATCCGTAGCAAAAGTTGCAGAATTAGCTCAAATCCCATTTGAAAATAAATATTTGAGTTCTCGACCATCGGTTCAAGATACTCATCAACCGCTAATAACAGCTCATGAAAAAGCTGCTGAGTTTTATCAACATGTGTTATTACAAACACGTGGCGGTGAAAAAGCTTTAGAGTATCTTCAACATAGAGGATATACACTAGAGACGATTCAAACCTTTAAAATGGGACTAGCATTAAAAGATCGCACTTATGTGACGAATTTGATTAAACAAATCCCATTAACACCTCAACAAATGGAAGAATCAGGACTATTCATTGCAAGAAATGATGATTTTATCGATCGTTTTTATCATAGAATTATGATCCCGCTTCGTAATGAGCAAGGAAAAGTGATTGCTTTTTCTGGTCGGATTTTACCTAATGATGAGGAAATGGTCGATGAACAAGAAGCGAAATATTTAAATAGTTCTGAAACACCTATTTTTAATAAGCGACAGTTCTTATTTAATTATGATTTAGCAAAATCAGCGATTCGTAAATCCGGACAAGTTGTCTTATATGAAGGATATATGGATGTCATTGCTTCTTGGCAAGCTGGTGCTAAAAACGGTGTAGCATCGATGGGGACTTCTTTAACAAAAGAACAAATCCAAATATTATCACGTGTAGCAAATGAAATCATTATTGCTTACGACAGTGATAGGGCAGGATTAGATGCAACGAATCGGGCAATTGAATTATTACAGGAAAATTCAGCTTTAACGATTTCAATCTTATCTTTAGATGCTGGAAAGGACCCAGATGAATTTATTCAACAAAGAGGTGCAGAAGCTTATCTTGAACAATTAGCTCATCATACAGAATCTGTTTTCCAGTTTAAAAAGAGATATTTTTCAAAACAATATCGGTTAGAAATTGAACGAGAAAAAGTACAATTTTTAGAACAAATGACGATTGAATTAGTAAAAATTTCTAAACCTATTGAACGTGAATTTGCGATTAAATCATTAGCAGATGAGTTCGGAATTTCGGGAGAATTACTTTCTAGTCAAGTCAATTTTGTTCAGAGAAAATTCAAGCAACAATCTTCTCACTCAACAGGGGAGTGGACGGCAAGTCCTATGAAAATTTCACAGGATAGTCCAATGGAAGTTTCTCAAAAGCAACTTCTGTATCGTCTATTACATTCTCCGGAGGCGTGGAGTTATTTATCAAGAGAAAATGAAGAGTTTGAATTTCCATATGTAGATTATCAACAATTTTATATTTTGTTGAGAAGTTATCGTGAGCAGCATCTTGAAGAATTACTTGTACAAGAATTTATGAATTTTTTAGATGAATCCGATGCAGTGAATCGTAATTTATTATCGATGATTGAATGGCTAGAAATGCCTGAAGAATGTACGGAAAAAGAAATTCATGACTTAATGTACTTTTTATCAAAAAAAGAAGATTTAAAACAACAATATCAAAGATGTATGCAAGAAATGAAAGAAGCTCAATTATCAAATGATGCTACTAGAGCAAATCAATTGATGATGGAGTTAGTTAATATTCAGAAACAATTAAAAAAATCATGAATGGAGGAATAGTGGATGACAGTTGAAAACAATAAGAATGGTCAAACGCTAAAAGAAGCTACAAGTAAATTGCTAGCAGAACGAAAATTGTTTGGGCAAATTTTATATGATGATTTATCAGCGCAAATTGCGATTCCATATGAATTAGATGCAGAAGGAATGGATAAGTTAATCCAACAATTCGAAGATGCTGGTGTGAGTGTAGTAGATGCAGATGGTGGACCAACTAGTCGTCAATTATCTTCAGAATCTTCAAAAGAACCTGAAGTAGAAATGACAGAAGACGAAACAGCTTTATCGTCAAATGTAAAAATTAATGACTCTGTTCGTATGTATTTAAAAGAAATTGGACGTGTTCCATTATTAAGTGCGGATGAAGAAGTAAACCTTGCTTTACGTATTCAACAAGGAGATCAAGAAGCGAAACAAGAATTAGCAGAAGCTAACTTACGTTTAGTAGTTTCGATTGCAAAACGTTATGTAGGACGTGGAATGCAATTTTTAGATTTAATTCAAGAAGGAAATATGGGCTTAATGAAAGCTGTTGAAAAATTTGACCATACAAAAGGATTTAAGTTTTCAACTTATGCTACATGGTGGATTCGTCAAGCAATTACTCGTGCGATTGCTGACCAAGCACGTACTATTCGTATTCCAGTTCATATGGTAGAAACAATCAATAAATTAGTTCGTATCCAAAGACAACTATTACAAGATTTAGGACGCGAACCTACTCCTGAAGAAATTGGAGCAGAAATGGATTTACCAACTGAAAAAGTAAGAGAAATTCTAAAAATTGCTCAAGAACCAGTGTCGTTAGAAACTCCAATTGGGGAAGAAGATGATTCACATTTAGGAGACTTTATTGAAGATGATAATGCAACAAGTCCAGCTGAACATACAGCTTATGCATTATTAAAAGAACAATTAGATGAAGTATTAGAACAATTAACGGATCGTGAAGAAAATGTATTACGTTTACGTTTTGGTCTAGACAAAAATGGAGAAATCCGTACATTAGAACAAGTAGGCCAAGTATTTGGAGTTACTCGTGAAAGAATCCGTCAAATTGAAGCGAAAGCACTTCGCAAATTACGTCATCCAAGTCGTTCAAAACAATTGAAAGATTTCTTAGACTAATATTGATGGAGACTGGGCAGTAGCCTAGTCTCTTTATTTATAAATGAAAGGAGAAACTTATGTTTCGTCAAATTTTAAATGGTTTTTGTATGGCATTAGCCGATAGTGTTCCTGGAGTTTCTGGAGGAACAGTAGCTTTTATTATGGGGTTTTATGACCAATTTATTGGTTCCATTCATGATATGGCATTTGGAAGTAAAAAGGAGAAGAAAGAAGCTTTTACTTATTTAGTAAAATTAGGAATTGGTTGGGTTATTGGAATGGTCAGTGCCATTTTAGTATTATCTTCATTATTTGAATCACATATTTATGGAGTAAGTTCTTTGTTTATTGGATTTATTGCAGGAGCCATTCCTTTAATGATGATGGAAGAAAAAGAATCTTTGAAAAAACCATTAATGGGAATTTTTTATATTTTAGTAGGGGTGGCTATTGTTGCAGGAATTACTTGGATGAATTCTCGTACAGGTAAAGGTAGTTTTGATTTAAGCCAGTTTTCTCTTGTAGCTTCCATTAAATTATTCTTTATTGGAATGATTGCTATTTCAGCAATGTTTTTACCAGGAATCTCTGGTTCAACTTTATTATTAATTTTTGGAGCTTATATTCCAGTCGTTTTTGCTGTAAAAGCAGTATTAACTTTCCAATTAGCATATGTTCCAAGTTTAGCTATTTTTGGTTTAGGAGTGTTAGCTGGAGCTTTATTTGTAGTTAAAGCCATTAAATATTGTTTAGAACATTATCGTAGTCAAATGATTTATGGCATCATTGGAATGATGATTGGTTCATTTTATGCGATTGTAATGGGCCCAACGACATTAAAAATTCCTCAAGAAGCAATGAATTTTTCAACATTTTCACCAATTGCAGCTTTAGTAGGTCTGTTATTAGTATTAGGATTACAAAAATTAAAAGAAAAGGATTCTAAATAGATGACAGAATTACAAATTCTTGATGGATTTCAAAAATTACACAATCCAATATTAGATTCTATCATGATTTTTATTACTTCATTAGGAAATGTTGGTTTCATTTGGCTAGCGATAATTGCAGTTTTGTTAATGAATAAGAAAACAAGAACTTTAGGGATTCTGTTAGCTATTGCGGTAGTAGTTAATACGATTTTATGTAATGGTCTTATTAAACCAATTATAGCTAGAGCACGTCCATATGAGGTTAATTCAGCGGTTTCTTTATTAATTTCAAAACCATTAGATTATTCATTCCCATCAGGGCATACAGCTATTTCATTTACAGTAGTTAGTGTATTGTATTTCCTTCGTATGAAAAAGCACTGGATTATGGCTTTCGCTTTAGCAATCCTTATTGCTTTTTCAAGAATGTACTTATACGTTCATTACCCAACAGATGTACTAGCAGGAGCAATCGTAGGAACATTCAGCGGCTGGATCACCGTAAAATGGAGCCAATCAAAACATAGAAGATTTGTATAAGAAGAAGGTATAAAAGCAGAGCAACAGCAAAGCTTTTATACCTTTTTACTTTGAAACTAAATATTAAATATTTTTAATCCATCTAACTATCTTTTTGAAATTCATAATCAATCCAATAACAATTAACGCAAATACAACTGTAAAAATTAAAACACCGTTCATATAAATTCCTCCTTTATAGAAAGTGAACTATTACTATTATGAGTTTAAATAGTTTATATAATAGAATTCCATCTTAAAATGATAAAAAGAATCTCCATTTTTATACCTTTGGGGATTTATATATTTCATAACTATACCTCCAATAAATGAACCAAAATACTACCTATAATTTGATAACGTTTTCTTGTGAATATTATAGCTTATTTATTTTTAATAATAAAGTAGATATGAAAAAATGAATTGAGAAAAAGATAAAAGAATACCCTCACCATAGACATTTTACAGTAGCTTTACCAATTGCGTCCTCGGCTTTCGTTCATACTATAAGAATAGAAGTTAAGAAACGAAAATAAATCAAAACGAAATACAACTAAGAATACCTTCCCAATAGACTTCTTACAGTAGTATGAGCAATAGAATCTGCAGAAGCAGATTCTATTACTGGAAAATTTGAGACCAAGGCTCAAATTTTAGCCAAGAGACACCAAAGGTGGCTACTGGCGTCCAAATACTACTGTACCCAAGAAGTCTATAAATAAGATGTACTATTTTAGAATAAGTCCAATCTTCCCCAAACCCATTGCAATCACAGAAATTTTTGGTAAACTAATAATTATGTAATTGAGAATGATTATCAATTAGAAAAGGAGAGATTATGAAATTTAAAAATTTATGTATCCTTTTGCTCATCTTATCGTTAATTTCTTTATCAGTTGGAGCACAAACATTTTCTTGGGAATTATTAATCCAACAAGATGTAAAAATGCAACAAGTATTTTGGTTATCTCGAGTTCCAAGACTGTTGAGTGTAATCTTAGCAGGAAGTTCCATGAGTATTGCAGGATTATTAATGCAGACAATGACGCAAAATGAATTTGCAGCACCTAGTACAATTGGTACTACTGAAGCAGCAAAATTAGGACTATTATTAAGTTTATTCTTTTTTAATGGACCTAGCTTATTTCAGAAAATGCTATGTGCCTTTATTTGTTCATTTGCACTTACAATTGTTTTTATTATGATTCAGCAAACCTTACAATTGAAAGAGAAGTGGATGATTCCTTTAGTAGGATTAATTTTTAGTGGAATGATTTCAGCCTTTACCAATATGATATCGTATCAATTTCATCTCGTACAAAGTTTAACATCATGGACACAAGGATCCTTCTCCATGATTCAAACTCACCAATACGAATGGTTATTCTTTGGTTTAATCATTATTGTTATTTCTAGCAGATTAGCTCATGTTTATACGATTGCTAATTTAGGAGAGTCAATCAGTTTGAATCTGGGGATTTCGTATAAGAAGTTAGAATGGTTAACCTTATTATTAGTGTCACTTACAACGAGTGTTACGATGATAACGGTAGGCGCACTTCCTTTCATAGGAATTATTATTCCAAACTTAGTACGCTATTTATCGGGAGATGATTTAAAAAAGACTATTCCACAAACAGCTCTATTAGGTGCAGTACTAGTCCTAGCATGTGATATTGTTGCTCGATTAGTTATTCCGCCTTATGAAGTATCGGTTAGTCTGATTTTAGGTATTGTCGGTGCAGGACTTTTAATTAGTCAAATCTTAAGAATTAGCTCTCAAAGAAGGGGGAGTATTCGATGAAGAAAAGAACCCTTCTATTAACAATTACATTAGTAACTTTATTACTCATTATTAGTGCTATTTTCTTATTTTTTCCAATTGGAAATATGGGAAAATTCTCTGTTCTCTTATTTAAAAAGAGAGTTTTAAAATGGGTAGTTATTTTACTTGTTAGTTTATGTGTTTCAATATCGACCATTAGTTTCCAAACGATTGTACAAAATCGATTTTTAACGCCGGGTGTTCTTGGAATTGAGAGTGTCTTTGTATTGTTTCAAACGTTGGTTTATTGGGGCCAATTAAGTCTAGGAATGGAAACTGCGCCAAATTTATGGATTTCAATGTTCACGATTGTGTTGCAGATGATCTTTTTCTTCTTCATTTATCGAGCATTTAATGATTTATTATCGATTCCGTTTTCAATGCTATTATTTATTTGTTTAGCCTTTGGAACATTGTTTAGAAGTTTAAGTACATTTGTTCAAGTATTAATGGATCCAAATGAATTTGATAAATTGCAAGGAAAATTATTTCCTTCTTTCCAAAGAATGCATCATCAAAGTGAATTAGTTATTGTAGTCGTTATCCTAACAGCTATCTCAGTAATCTATTTAATTAGAAAACATATGGTGTTAAATGTATTTCACCTTGGAAAAGTTCAAGCACAAATATTAGGTGTAGATGTAGTAAAAGAAGAAAAGTGGATTTTATTAGTAATTGTTTTACTAACTAGTCTGTCCACAGTTTTAGTAGGTCCAATGCAATTTTTAGGATTTATGATTGCCAATGTCACCTATCAATGGATTAAAGATTACCGTCACTTACAGATGTGGACTATCGCATTTTTATTAGGAAGTATTTTATTACTAGGAGGACAACTTGTTATCGAGAAGCTCTTCCATTTAAATATTCCAATTAGTGTCGTTATTGAATGGTTTGGAGGATTATTATACTTTGTATTGTTATTGAAAGGAAGGTACCGTAGTGGAATTAAAAAATATTCATAAAGCATATGATACGGTAGTTGTCGATTCCGTTTCATTAACGATTCCAAAAAATCAGTTAACATCTTTTATCGGACCAAATGGAGCAGGAAAATCGACTTTAGTTTCCATTATGAGTCGATTATTACAGAAAGATTCTGGTCAATTATGGATTAAAGGTAAAGAAATTGAAGCTTGGAATTCCAAAGAACTCGCAAAAGAATTATCTGTATTAAAACAAAATCAATCTTTTCAAGTATCTTTAACAGTAGAAGAGTTAGTCAGCTTTGGGCGCTATCCTTATTCAAAGGGAAAATTATCGACACTTGATTATCAAATGATTGATCAAGCGTTAAAACATACGAATTTATTAGAGTTAAGAGAGCGTTCGATACAAACTTTATCAGGTGGGCAAATGCAAAGAGTGTTTATTGCAATGGTATTAGCTCAAGATACTGAGATAGTTTTATTAGATGAACCCTTAAATCATTTAGATTTAAAACAAGCGGTAGAAATTATGAAATTACTACGTTATATGGTAGAAAATCTGGATAAAACAGTCGTCATTGTTATGCATGATTTAAATATGGCGATTAACTTTTCTGATTATTTAGTAGCCTTTAAAGAAGGAAAATGTGAGTTTCGTGGAAAAACCATGGATGTGGTTACGAATCAAACCTTATCAGAATTATATGAAATTGATATCGAAGTGATAGAAGTTTCAGGAAAAAAATATATTACAGTAAAGTAGGAGAAACATATGAAAAAATTATTAACAACCGTAGTTATGGGAGCAACATTTTTATTAGCTTCTTGTGGTACAAAAACAACAAGTGTGACACCAACTACTCAAGAAAATTCAGTGAAACAAGTACAATTAACAGATGGATCAGAAACTGTTGAAGTGAAGTCAAATCCAAAGAAAATTGTGACATTTGACTTAGGTTCAGCAGATACATTACGTGCAATTGGACAAGGTGAAACAATCGTTGGAATGCCAACAAAACCATTACCAACGTATATTAAAGATTTAGGAGAAAAAGTTCAAAATGTAGGTAGCATGAAAGAACCGGATATTGAAGCCATTGCAGCAATGCAACCTGACTTAATTATTGCTTCTGCACGTACAAAAGATTTTATCCCTCAATTAAAAGAAATTGCTCCAACAGTAATTTTTAATGTTGATAGCAAAGATTATTGGGGATCAGTCCAAAAAAATGTAAAAAGCTTAGCGAGCTTATTTAACGAAGAAACTCAACAAAAAGCAAGTGCTCAAGTAAAAGAATTACAATCAGTGATTGATACAATTGCATCTCAAAATGAAAAACATAGCGAAAAGAGTTTAGCGATTATGTTAAATGAAGGTAAAATGTCTGCATTTGGCGCACAATCACGTTTTGGATTCTTATATCAAGATTTAAAATTCCGTCCAACAGATGCTAAAATTGAAGAAAGCAGACACGGACAAGAAATTAGTTTTGAAGGTGTTAGTGAATTAAACCCTGATGTTTTATTTGTATTAAATCGTACATTAGCCATTGGTGGAGATAATTCTAAAGCAGATGCTTTAATGAAAAATGAATTAATTCAGGCTACAAATGCGGTAAAAAATAATAAAGTAGTAAACTTAACTTCTGACTTATGGTATTTAAGTGGCGGAGGATTAGAATCTACTAAATTAATGTTACAAGACTTACAACATGTATTTCAATAATGAATGAGACGACTTCGGTCGTCTTTTTTGCTTATTTTAAATTTAAACATTTTTAATGTAATACAATTTTGTTATACTAATAGTAAAGATTAGTTGAAAGCTGGGTGATACTATGTCATTGATTAAAATTGAAAATTTAACGTTTTCGTATTTTTCATCTACAAAACCTGTGTTTGATAACGTGAGTTTTTCTTTAGATACCAATTGGAAAACAGGTTTAATTGGTAGAAATGGAATCGGAAAATCAACTTTGTTTAAACTATTATTAGATCAAGAATCTTATCAAGGAAAGATTCATAAAAGTGTTGAGTTTGTTCAATTTCCACCAGTTCATCTGGATGTTTCAAAGACTGGGCTAGAATTACTGGAAGAGTGGACACCGCAGGAAGATGAGTGGAAAGTGTATCGTGAGCTTCATCAGTTGAAATTAGATGAAAGTCTGATGGATAGAAAATTTGAAACTCTTTCTAATGGGGAACAAACTAAAATACTATTGGCGATCTTATTTACGAAAGATAATGGATTTTTATTGATTGATGAACCAACAAATCATCTGGATGTGAATGGAAGAAAAATTGTAAGTGATTATTTGAAGAGTAAAAAAGGATTTTTATTGATTTCTCATGATAGAGATTTTTTAGATGGATGTATTAATCATGTCATTTCTTTTAATCGAAACTCAATTGATGTACAATCGGGTAATTTTACGTCATGGTATGAAAACAAATTATTGAAAGATCAGTATGAGTTCAATCAAAATGAAAAGATTAAACAGGACATAGAGCGATTAAACAAGGCAGCAAGGCAGACAAAAGTTTGGTCGAATAAAGTTGAAAATACGAAGAATGGTGTGAAAATTTCTGGTATAAAGCCAGATAAAGGACATATTGGACGGTTGTCAGCAAAAATGATGCAAAAGACAAAGAACTTGGAAAAGCGTCAGCAAAAAGCAATAGAAGAAAAAGAAAATTTATTAAAAGATATTGAAAAAAAAGATAGTTTATTCCTTCGTCCGTTACAACATTATAAATCTTTGCTCGTATCTGCTAGTCAGTTGAGCTATCAGTTTGGAGAAAGAAAACTATTTTCTGATATCAATTTTGAAATTCATCAAGGCGATGTAATTGCTATCAATGGAGCAAATGGTAGTGGGAAATCAACACTTGTTAAAATCTTATTAGGGCAATATATTGACTATACTGGTGAGTTAAAAATGGCGAATCATTTAGATATTTCATATATTAAACAAGATACGTCATTTTTAGAAGGAAATTTAATAAATTATATTCATAGTCAAGGAGTAGATGAAACGACTTGTCGAACCATTTTAAGTAAATTAGATTTTCCAAAAGAATTATTTGATACAAATATGAAAAACTATAGTGATGGTCAAAAAAAGAAAGTGCTAATTTCTATTAGTCTTTCTAAACCTGCACATTTATATATTTGGGACGAACCTCTAAATTATATTGATGTCATTTCAAGAATACAAATTGAAGAACTCATAAAAGAAGTGAAACCAACGTTGATTTTAATTGAACACGATCAGCGGTTTGTAAATCATATTGCAAATAAAATGATACAGTTATAAAAAAAGACGACTTGCGTCGTCTTTTTTTAGTCTTCAACATCTTCTGCGCTAACACCCATTAAGACTGGTAAAATCATTGGGCGGCGAGCAGTTTGTTTATATAAATATGGATTTAACGTATCAATAATGAGATTACGTAGTGATCGCTCATTTAAAGGTTCATCAGCTTCACTTAAGAATGCTAAAATTTCTTCTTTTAACATTTGTTGAGCTTGGTTTAATAATTCACCGGACTCACGCATATAAATGAATCCACGAGATAAAATCTCAGGTCCTGTTACTAATTCGCGTTCATCATAATCAACCGTTGCAACGACAATGACTAAACCGTCTTGAGATAAAGTTTTACGGTCTCGTAAAACGATATTTCCGATATCTCCAATACCATTTCCGTCTACATAAACATCTCCAGCATAGAAATGTCCAGCACGACGAGCAGAGTCACTTGTTACTGCTAAAATATCTCCATTACTTAAAATGAATGAATTTTCTTTTGGAATTCCAACTTGACTTGCTAAGTTAGCTTGGATTTTTTGCATTCTATATTCACCATGAACTGGCATGAAATACTTCGGTTTCATTAATCGTAACATTAGTTTTTGTTCTTCTTGAGAACCATGTCCTGAAGTGTGAATATTATTTAATTTACCATGAATAACTTCAGCTCCAGCTTCAGATAGTAAGTTAATCACACGATTTACTGCAGCTGTATTTCCTGGAATAGGAGAGCTTGAGAAGATGACCGTATCTCCAGGTTGTACAGAAATTTGACGGTGATTTCCATTGGCAATACGACTTAAGGCAGCCATTGGTTCACCTTGAGATCCTGTACATAAAATAATTACTTCTTCAGCAGGATATTGGTTAATATCACGACCATCGATAAATGTATCATCTGGCGCAGAAATATATCCTAATTCACGAGAAGTAGCAAAGCTAGCTTCCATACTGCGTCCAAATACAGCAATTTTACGTCCAGTTGCTACCGCAACATCTGTTACTTGTTTTAAACGAGAAACATTGGATGCAAATGTAGCAAAAATAATACGACCTTCGACACGTTGAATAATTTCTTTAATGGATTGTCCAACGACTTGTTCTGATTTTGTGAATCCTGGAACTTCTGAGTTAGTACTATCCCCTAAAAGAACTAGAACACCTTCTTCACCAATTTGAGCCATTTTGTGTAAATTAGCCGGTTGTCCTACTGGTGTAAAGTCGAATTTATAGTCTCCTGTAAAAACAATATTTCCAGGAGGAGTTTTAATAACAATACCGAATGCATCTGGAATAGAGTGAGTAGTGCGGTAAAAACTTACTTGAGTTTTTCTAAATTTAATAACTGAATCTTCATCTATTTCATGTAAGATAGCATCACGAAGTAAGCCATGTTCTTCGAGTTTGTTTCGAATAAGAGACATTGCCAATTTAGTTGCATAAATTGGAATATTGACTTGTTTAATTAAGAAAGGAATACCTCCAATATGGTCTTCGTGCCCATGAGAGATGAAGAGACCTTTGACTTTACTTTGGTTTTGAATAATATAGCTATAGTCAGGAATAACATAGTCAATTCCTAATAAATCATCTTCAGGGAACTTAATTCCAGCATCTAGAATAATTAATTCATCCTGGAATTGGACGCCATAGGTATTCTTTCCGATTTCACCTAAACCACCAAAAGCGAATACGCCCGTTTCATTATTTTTGATTGTTGGTTTCATTAGTTAAACACCGTAACTTTGAAATCAGGATTTTTTTGTTCATAAGCTAGATGTTTTTCATCTAGTTCTTGAATGAACTCCACATTGTATTCAGTGTTTTCGTCCACTAAACGACGAGCTTCAACTTTATCTTGAGCTTCTACGTATAGTGATAAAGTATTTTCACGACGAGGTGCTTCAGTTTTTGATGGTTGGTAAGTAATTTTAAAAATCATTTTATAACTCCTTATTTGTTCAATATAGTTTTCAAAAATTATTTTAACACAAAAGTGCACTTTAAGTACAATTATCTGTGTAGTATTTGTTGGATTAAAGGAAAGATTTCCTTTGGTTCTTTAGCTTCGTAACACGATAGATTTTCTGCATTCATTTGATGATATTTTGTAAATTGAATCGGGTGCCAGTTCGCTTGAAGAGCTCCAGTAATATCTGTTTGGACATCGTCTCCAATCATAAAATATTCATCAGCAGAAATTTTTGATTCAACATGATGAAAAGCTTGAATATTTGGTTTTTTCGCTTGAATAGATTCTGAAATAAACCAAAAATCTTCAGGAATCCAATTGAATAAATTTAATTGATACAGTTTATTTTTCTGATGGTTTGTTGGACCATTCGTTAAAATAGCGATTTGATAAGATTCTTTATTACATTGTTGAAATACCTTAATCCATTCTTCAGAAAGGGTAATGGCATTTAAAGTGTCTTGGTAAGCTTTTATAAATGCTAGAATTTTTTCAGAGGATAATTCAATTCCTACATCTTTAAAAGTATTGGCAACTCGTTCCTGATACGATTGAGAAAGTGTTATTTTTCCTGAAGAAAATTTTTCAAAAGCCTCATCACTTCTTTTTTGATAAGTTAAATAGAGACTTTTAGCATCAATAGTAGGTGCTGCAAATTGACAAAACGCATTAAAAAATACTTCACTCTTAGAATAAAGGGTATCATCTAAATCAAATACCACTGCAATTTTTTTATCCAATTACGACAGCTCCTTCAGGAATATATTGTGGTTGAGCTTGGTTAATATGATCATAGAACATAACTCCGTTTAAGTGATCGATTTCGTGCTGAACAACGATCGCTTCATAATCAGTCAAAGTTTTAACTTTTTCTTCACCATCTGGTGTGAAATATTTTACAGTAATTCTTTGAGGTCTTAATACGACACCAGGAACTTCTCGATTAACGGATAAACATCCTTCTCCTTCTTTTAAACAAGTTTTTTTAACAGATTCTCTTAAAATGCGAGGATTAATCCATACTTCATCAAGTAGAGCGGGTTCATCTTCATATCCCGGAATTAATAGAGCAATCATTTGAATTTCTTTTCCTAATTGTGGAGCTGCTAAACCAACTCCAGCACGTAATTCATATTTTGCAGCAATTTCTTCGTCTTGACTATTATGTAAGAATTCTAACATTTCTTTTGCTAAATGTTGCAAGTCATCTGACAATGGAAAACTGATTTTTTCTGCACGTTTTCTTAAAGCAGGGTGACCTTCTAATACAATATCTTTCATTGTAATCATTTTGTTTTTCTACCTCCTAATATGCTTTTATCCTTTAGCATTATATCATTTTTTTCCTAAGAACACCATGGTAGAAACCTTCATTAACGACTTTGCCTAGCAAAGTCTAAGAATGGGTTAAAAGAAGTGGGGATAACTACCCAATAAGGTTTTTTTCTGATACAATGAAAGAGTATTTCATAAGTAAAGGATTTGAAATGATGCTTTTTTGGAAAAAGAAAAAAGAAACAAAAATTATTGAATTAGATAAAACAAATATTCCTCAGCATATTGCTGTCATTATGGATGGTAATGGTCGTTGGGCGAAAAGTAGAAAATTACCTCGAATTGCTGGTCATAAAGAGGGAATGAGTACAGTTAAAAGAATTGCGATTGCTGCTGATGAATTAGGAGTAAAAGTGATGACGATGTATGCTTTTAGTACTGAAAATTGGAAGAGACCGACAGAAGAAGTAAGTTTTTTAATGAAACTTCCTGGAGATTTTTTCAGTTCATTCATGCCTGAATTGCAAGAGCGAAATATGCGTATTCGTTTAATTGGCTTTACCGATCAATTACCAGAAGCAACGCGAAGAGTTGTTGAAAAAGCTGTAGAAGATACAAAAAACAATACAGGAATGACATTATGTTTTGCTTTAAATTATGGTTCTAGGGCAGAAATTCTTCAAGCAGTAAAAGAAATTGCAGTAGATGTTTCAAATGGTGAGTATGATGCCGATTCAATCAATGAAGACGTATTTGCCAATCATTTACAAACGAATTTTTTAGGGGATTTATCAGAACCAGATTTAATGATTCGTACAAGCGGAGAACAACGTTTAAGTAATTTTCTTTTATGGCAATTAGCATATAGCGAATATTATTTTACAGATATTTTTTGGCCGGATTTTAGCAAAGAAGATTTAGAAGAAGCAATTTTAACGTATCAGAAACGTCAGAGACGATATGGAGGATTAATTTCATGAAGACACGTATCATCACTGCCATTGTTTCCTTGATGTTGTTTATTCCAGCGTTAGTTATTGGTGGACATTTGTTAAAAGTAGTTATTGCATTTTTATCATTTGTAGCTATTTTTGAATTTTTTCAGATGAAGAAATTATCGATTGTTTCGGTTGAAGGAATCTTAACGCTTATTGCTACACTATCGATTATTTTTGCAAGAGCGCCAATTATTGAATTACCCGTAGGTGTGGATTTCTTTTATATTTTCTTCCTATGTGTGATGTTATTAATGTCGTTAACCGTTTATAAAAGTGAGACTCTGTCCATTGAAGATGTGAGTTTCTTATCTCTTATAGCTTTATATGTTGGCGGAGGATTTTCCGGAATTTTATTTGTACGTGAATATGGTTTTGGAATGGTCGTTTTTGTTTTTTGTATTATTTGGGGAACAGATACCTTTGCTTATTTTACAGGAAGAGCTTTTGGAAAACATAAATTAGCACCTGCTATTAGCCCGAACAAAACAATTGAAGGGTCCATTGGTGGAGTGATTGGAGCGATTGGTTTAGGGACGATTGCTTTAAAATTATTTAACCCTCTAGGATTTCATTTTATTGAAATGACCATTTTAATGATTGCTTTATCCGTATTTGGACAATTAGGAGATCTAGTAGAATCTGCTTATAAACGTAGATTTAATGTAAAAGATTCTGGGAAAATTTTTCCAGGTCATGGAGGAGTATTAGACCGATTTGATTCAACATTTTTTGCAATGTTTATGTTTCAAATTGTCTTGAAATTTATTGGTACTCATTAAGGAGGACATATGATTAAAACAATTATTGCATTTTTATTTGTATTTGGTGTCATTGTGATTATTCATGAATTTGGACACTTTTATTTTGCAAAACGTGCAGGTATTTTAGTAAAAGAATTTGCCATTGGCATGGGACCAAAAGTATTCCAAGTGCGTAAGGGTGAAACAGTTTATACGTTACGATTATTACCCGTTGGTGGATATGTTCGTATGGCAGGTCATGAGGAAAGTGAGCAAGAGATTAAACCTGGGATGATGGTGACACTTCGATTAGAAGATGGAGTAGTTCAGCAAATTTCATTTGATCCATCAACTGAATTAGAACAAGGTATTCCTTTCCAAATTGAATCTTGTGATTTAGAAGAAAAGATGGTAATCAAAGGATATAAACCTCAAAAAGAAAAATTAGAAAAATTAAAGGTTTCAAAAACAGCAACCATTATTGAATCCGATGGAACTGAAGTGGTCGTTGCTCCAATTGAACGTCAGTTTAATTCTGCTAGCTTAAAAGACCGTATGTTAACTAATTTTGCGGGTCCGATGAATAATTTTATTTTATCGATTATTACGTTTATAATAGTGGCATTTCTAGCAGGTGGAGTTCCTTCTCAGGAAGCAGTTGTCGGAAACTTTTCAAGTGAATCTGCTGCTCAAACAGCCGGATTACAAGTTGGCGATAAAATTATTGAAATTGAAGGACAAGCAGTACAAAAATGGGGAGATATTAGTAAACAAATTTCTCCACGTGCTGGCCTTGAAACAAAACTTGTCATTGAACGAAATGGAACTCAACAAACAGTTGTGGTGACTCCTAAAGCGTATGATTTATCAGATGGATCTAAAGTCGGTGTTTTAGGAATTGAATCTGCGAAGAAAACAGATGTGTTGTCTAAAGTACTCTATGGTTTTACTCAAACTTGGTTTGTCATTAGCTCAGTCTTCTTAACGATTGCATCCTTCTTTACAAAAGGATTTTCTATTAATCATTTAGGGGGACCAGTAGCCATGTTCTCACTAACTTCTCAAGTTGCTCAAAGCGGTGTTATTTCAGTTTTGAATTTTTTAGGATTAATTAGTGCGAATATAGGGATTATGAATTTATTACCAATTCCAGCTTTAGATGGAGGTAAATTAGTATTAAATATTATCGAAGGGATTCGTAAGAAACCTCTAAAACCGGAATATGAATCTTATATTACAATTGCCGGGGCAGTATTTTTAATCATTTTAATGATTTTAGTGACATGGAATGATATTAGTAAATTATTTTAACAAGTAACAGGAGGTAAGTGATGGTTTTCTGATAGTAACAGAATAGAAAACCACACTTATTTTTTCAGTTTTAGAGAGGAGTGATTAAGTGTCAGAACATCAACAACAATTATTTTTAACGTTAATGAATCAATTACAGCTAGACAATGAAGAGTTTTTACAACCAGATTTTGATCAAGCCTTATTAACAAAAATTGATATCACAAAAAGTATACCAGAATGGTGTTTTAATATTGAGACGAATCAAGTGATTCAGTATGAAAAATTCAAACGTTTCTATGAAAAATTAAAACAAACTTATGAAAAAATTGCTCAAGTGAGATTAATAGTGAATACAAGAGAAGAATCTCCAATTACTCAAGAACAAATTCAAGCGTATTGGGAAATGGTTCTCTTCCAATTACAACAAGAATCTCCTCTTGTAGTTCAGTTGCTATCAGGACAAATCCCTACTTGGAATCAGAAAAAAATACAATTTCATTGTCCAAATGAAATTACCAAATCTCATGTCAACGAAAATTACATCAAAAAAATTCAACAATACTTTGAGAATTTTGGATTCCCAAAAATAGGTGTGGAGATTATTGTCAATGACGAACTAGGGAGTCAATTAGAAGAAGAGTTACGGATTAAACACGAAACGATTGAACAAGAATATCAAGAAAAAGCTGTTCAACAAAAAGAAGTTCAAGAAACAGCAGCGTCTAAACCTGCTGCAGTTAATACAGATTCATCCATTTTATATGGGAAAGTGATTCGTAGTAATTTAGAAACAAAAGATATTGCAGATATTTACGAAGAAGAGCGAAATGTATTAGTCGAAGCGCAAATTTTTGATATTGAAATTCGCACTAGAAAAGCAAGTGGAAAATCTTTTGCGAATATTAAGATGACGGACTATACTTCATCGATTGGGGCAACTTTATTCCCTTCAACCGCTGAAGATGAAGAACGTTTAGCAGCCTTAAAAAAAGGAACATGGGTCAAAGCGTACGGAAATATTGAGATTAATAAATTTTCTCAAGAATTAAACATGATTGTTCGAGATATGAATAAAGTGGATCATATTGGGCGAATCGATCGTGCCCCAGAAGACCAAAAACGAATTGAATTGCATTTGCATACAAATATGTCGGTCATGGATGCAACGAATTCTGCTAGTGATTTAGTGAAACAAGCAGCTAAATGGGGACATCCTGCTGTAGCCATTACAGACCATGCAAACTTGCAATCGTATCCAGAAGCTCATGGTGCAGGAAAAGGAAATAATATTAAAATCCTTTACGGATTAGAAGGAAATATTGTCGATGACCAAGTGAATGTTGCCTATAATCCACAACATATTTTATTAGAAGATGCGACTTATGTCGTGTTCGACGTGGAAACAACTGGTTTATCAGCTATTTATGATTCCATTATTGAATTAGCTGCTGTTAAAATGCATAAAGGAAATGTCATCGATAAGTTTGAAGAATTTATTGACCCAGGACATCCTTTAT
Organism: uncultured Granulicatella sp.; assembly: GCF_963521425.1. GTDB lineage: Bacteria > Bacillota > Bacilli > Lactobacillales > Aerococcaceae > Granulicatella. Next base: position 61,461 of record NZ_CAUQUN010000004.1, on the reverse strand, counting down.
CTGCGACAACGATTCAATTAACAGGTATTACAGATGATATGGTTCGTGGTTCTAAATCACAAGCTCAAGTATTGAAAGAATTTGCAGCATTTACAAAAGATACCATTTTAGTAGCGCACAATGCTAGTTTTGATATGGGATTCTTAAATACTGGATATGAAAAAGAAGGATTAGAGAAAACAACTCAACCAGTTATTGATACATTAGAATTATCCAGATTATTACATCCACAATTAAAATCTCACCGTTTAAATACATTAGCGAAACGTTATAATGTTGCCTTAGAACAACATCACCGTGCAGTATTTGACTCAGAAACAACCGGACATTTATGTCATATTTTCTTAAAAGAAGCAGCGAATGATCATGGATTGATTTATCATGACCAATTGAATACGAACTTACACCCAGAAGAAGTATTCAAAAATGGTCGTCCATTCCATGCAACGATTTTTGCGAAACATCAAGCAGGATTAAAAGAACTCTTTAAAGTAGTCTCAGCTTCAAATGTACAATATTTTTACAGAGTTCCTCGAATTTTACGTAGTATGTTAATTGAAAATAGAGATTTATTTTTAATTGGGTCTGGATGTAGTGAAGGGGAAGTCTTTGAAGCAATGATGCAAAAAGGCTATGAAGAAGCTAAAGAAAAGGCTAAGTTTTATGATTATATTGAAATTATGCCAAAAGCGGTTTATCGCCCATTAATTGATAAAGAATTAATTCGAAATGAACATCATCTAGAAGAAATTATTAAAAATCTCGTGAAATTAGGTGAAGAACTAGATATTCCAGTTGTTGCAACAGGAAATGTTCATTACTTAAATCCGGAAGATAAAATTTATCGAGAAATCTTACTAACATCTGTGAATAATGGGCAAAAATTAAACTATCCAGATGTTCATTTTAGAACGACAAATGAAATGCTTGATGAATTTGCCTTTTTAGGAGAGGAAAAAGCTTTTGAAGTCGTTGTGACAAATACTCATTGGGTTAATGATCAGTTAGAAGTGATTATTCCAATTAAAGATGATTTATATACGCCTAAAATTGAAGGGGCAGAAGATGAAATCACAAAATTAAGTTATGACAAAGCTCATGAATGGTATGGAGAAGAATTACCAGAAATTGTTGAGAAACGTATTGATAAAGAATTAAAGAGTATTATTGGGAATGGATTCTCAGTTATTTACTTAATCTCTCAAAAATTAGTGCATAAAAGTAATGAAGATGGCTATTTAGTAGGCTCTCGTGGATCCGTTGGTTCCTCATTAGTAGCGACATTAACAGGTATTACCGAAGTAAATCCATTAGCGCCACATTATCGCTGTCCAAACTGTTGTTATTCAGAATTTTTTGATGATGGTTCTGTCGGTTCAGGATTTGATTTACCAGAAAAAGATTGTCCTAAATGTGGAACACGCCTTGCAAAAGATGGACATGATATTCCATTTGAAACGTTCTTAGGTTTTTATGGGGATAAAGTACCCGATATCGATTTAAACTTCTCAGGGGAATATCAGCCACAAGCGCATAACTATACGAAAGTGTTATTCGGAGAAGATTATGTGTATCGTGCAGGAACCATTGGTACGGTTGCAGACAAAACGGCCTTTGGGTATGTAAAAGGATATGAACGAGATTTAGGATTAGAATTTAGGCAAGCAGAAATTGATCGTTTAGCAAAAGGGTGTACAGGAGTAAAAAGAAGTACCGGACAACACCCAGGGGGGATTATTGTAATTCCAGATTATATGGATGTCTATGACTTTACTCCAATCCAATTCCCAGCTGATGATCAAAATGCAGAGTGGAAAACAACTCACTTTGATTTCCACTCTATCCATGATAATGTGTTAAAACTCGACATACTTGGACACGATGATCCTACAGTGATCCGTATGCTACAAGATTTATCAGGAATTGAACCAAAGGATATTCCACCTGATGATCCAGAAGTGATGAAAATTTTCGGTGGAACAGAAGTATTAGGCGTTACGCCTGAACAAATTGATTCGAATACGGGGACACTAGGAATTCCTGAGTTTGGTACAAAATTTGTACGTGGAATGTTAGAACAAACAAAACCAACTACATTTACAGAGTTACTACAAATCTCTGGATTATCTCATGGTACAGACGTATATCTTGGAAATGCAGAAGAATTAATTCGACTACATGGTATCCCACTTTCTGAAGTTATTGGATGTCGTGATGACATTATGGTGTACTTAATTCATAAAGGTGTTGAAAATGGTGCTGCTTTTAAAATCATGGAAGGCGTACGTAAAGGAAAGGGAATACCAGAAGATTATCAAGCAATGATGCGAGAAAATAATGTTCCAGAATGGTATATCGATTCGTGCTTGAAGATTAAGTACATGTTCCCGAAAGCCCATGCTGCAGCCTATGTATTAATGGCTTTACGTGTAGCGTGGTTCAAAGTTCATAAACCTTTATTATATTATTGTGCTTATTTCTCAGTTCGTGCTCAAGACTTTGATATTGTGGCAATGTCACAAGGAAAAGAAATGATTAAACAAAGAATGAAGGAAATTCGAGATAAAGGAAATGATGCAAGTACAAAAGAAGCAAACTTATTAACCGTACTTGAATTAGCAAATGAAATGTGTGAACGTGGATTTAGCTTTAAAATGGTTGATATTGAAAAGTCCGATTCTGTGAATTTTGTGATTGAAGGAGATAGTTTAATTGCTCCATTTAGATCAATTCCAGGATTAGGATTAAACGTAGCGAATAAAATTGTTGAAGCAAGACAAGAACAACCATTTATTTCTAAAAAAGACTTAGCAACACGTGGGAAAGTTTCTAAAACGTTAATTGATTATTTGACTGAAAATAAAGTATTAGATGACTTACCAGATGAGAACCAATTATCCTTATTTGATTTTTAATAAGTAAAAATTCATAAAAGTAAAATAGACGACTTTGGTCGTCTATTTTTTATAATATTTTTCAATTTGTAAGAAAATTTGTTGTAATTTTTCTTGTAAACTTTTAGCTTTTTGAGAATCTAATGTATTGTTATGAAGATAGAGTGAATATGGAATTTCAATTTGAATTGCTTCTACATTCGATTGTTTGGATACTTCATGAATAATATTTCCACCTTTAAAAGGCTTATCTAGTTGAGTAGTTAAAGCTACTTTTTTAAAACAATTTAAAATATAATTTAAGGACTCTTTGGATATTGTTGTACGTTCTCTAGTGCTAATAATAATTTTATCTGTATTAAAGTATTGATCATCATAACTATGTAAATCAAGTAAACAAATCTTTGAATTATTTTGTTTCTTTAATGTTATTTGTTCCAATATCGTATTGTAATAAGGAGTATAATAATCCTTAATCCATTGTTGTTGTAAAGATTTAGAAGGATATTGTTTAAATAATGGACTTCCAGACTCATCGTATCTTGGAATGATTGGGAGTGTAGAACTTTTGGAACTATATTTTGAACGATTAACATCTACAACATATCTAGACAATTTTGAATCAATTATTGTAAATGGAAAATCTCTTACTAATAAATCTAATTGCCAATCGGTATGAATTCTTTTTGCTTGTTGATTGATTCTATTTTGAATCGATTTAGGAATTTCAACACCTGAATGTGGAATTGAAATTAGAAGGGGAGAACAAGTTGTAGCATGAGAAATTGATAAATAAACGTTCATAAAATACCTCCTTTTTTTATTGTAGTATAGTTTTTGCCATAATGAAAGTTTCTGTTGAAATAGATAGTGTATTTAGTATAATGTTGTAAAGGAGTGAATGAGATGAATCAACGTGAAATTGATGAAATGCATAATTATTTAAAGGAATTTACTTCAGAAGTATTAGCTTGTGCATCAGATTTCAGAGAAAAGAATAAAATATACGCCTCATATACGTATTATCCAGAATTTCAACAAAAATTTTTATTATCGTATCGTAATGAAAATGATACAGTAGAATATGTAGACGATAATGGTAATGTTATTTCTGAAGATGAATTAGAATACAAAACAACGGAAATTTCAATGACTTATGGTGAAATGGTTGATATCGTATTGAGTCAATTATTAGAATTTCGAAAAAAATATTATCAAAAGCAAGTTAAAACAAGTTCATTTATTTTATAATTATTGTCTATAAAAAGTACATTTTATAAAAGTAGAATTTATTTTTCAAGTATTGACAGTTATTATACATATTGTTATAATAACTTTTGTACTGTTCTAGTAGCTCAGCAGGATAGAGCATTCGCCTTCTAAGCGAACGGTCGGGGGTTCGAATCCCTCCTAGAACGCTAAGAATGAGAACGTTGTTTAATCAACGTTCTTTTTTTTCTATAAAATTAGAAGAGTTTGAAGAATGCTTCAACCGTTTTCTATAAAAATGTGTTATAATAGTAACAAATAGTGTCAATTATTTTGACAAAATGGAGGGATAATGAATGAGTGAGCCAGTTGTTGGATATATTCATTCTACAGAAAGTTTTGGTTCTGTTGATGGACCAGGAGTTCGATTCGTGACATTCATGCAAGGATGTCGTATGAGATGTGAATTTTGCCATAATCCGGATACTTGGAATATTGGTGGAGGACAAAAGATTACAAGTCAAGAATTATTAGAAGAAGCTTTGCGTTATCGTGCTTTTTGGGGTAAAAAAGGTGGCGTAACAGTAAGTGGGGGGGAACCTTTACTACAAGTTGATTTTTTAATTGATTTCTTCAAACGTTGTAAAGCAATGGGAATTCATACTACATTAGATAGTTGTGGAATGCCATTTACATATGATGAACCATTCTTTAGTAAATTTGAGGAATTATTAGAATATACAGATTTAATTTTATTAGATATTAAACATATTGATGATGAACAACATAAAAAATTAACAGCTTGGACTAATAAAAATATTTTACAATTAGCAGAATATTTATCAGAAAAAGGTCAACCGGTTTGGATTCGTCACGTACTAGTTCCTGAACGTTCAGATTATGATGAATATTTACAAAGATTAAGTGATTTTGTAGCAGGGTTGAAAAATGTATTAAAATTCGAAGTTTTACCATATCATCGTTTAGGTGTTTATAAATGGAAAAATTTAGGGATTCCATACAAATTAGAACATATTGAACCACCAACAAAAGAACGTGTTGCAAATGCAAACCGTATTTTAAGAACACAAGAATACAAAGGGTATTTAGAAGTTTAGTTTGGTTTTCTAAACATTGTGTGGTAAAATAGTCATTATAAAATTTATAAAAGTGAGGATTAAAGATGAGTAAATTATTAGTCTTTGGACACCAAAATCCAGATACAGATGCTATTACATCAGCAATTTCGTATGCTTATTTATTAAAACAATTAGGTGAAGAGGCAGAAGCAGTTGCATTAGGAGAACCTAATGAAGAAACTCAATATGCATTAAATTATTTTAATCGAACAGCTCCACGTGTTGTATCTTCAGTTAGTGAAGATACAGATCGTGTAGCATTAGTAGACCATAATGAAGTTCAACAAAGTGCTTCTGATGTTGAAAAAGTTGAAGTACAATATGTTGTTGATCACCACCGAATTGCGAATTTTCAAACTGCAAATCCTCTATTCTATCGTTGTGAACCAGTAGGATGTACAAATACGATTTTATTTAAAATGTATAAAGAATATGGAATCGAAATTCCAAAAGAAATTGCAGGATTAATGGTTTCAGCAATTGTTTCTGATACATTATTATTTAAATCACCAACATGTACACAACAAGATATCGAAGCAGCAACTGAATTAGCTCGTATTGCTGAAATTGATGTAAATTCTTATGGATTAGAAATGTTAAAAGCAGGTACAAATTTATCTACTAAATCTGAAGCTGAGTTAATTGATTTAGATGCAAAATCATTCCCAATGGGTTCATACAATATGCGTATTGCCCAAGTGAATGTTGTAGATGAACAAGAATTATTAGCTCGTAGAGAAGCATTAGAATTTAGTATGAAAGAAGCAAACGCAACTCATGGCTATGATACATTCTTATTAGTTGTAACAAATATTTTAACAAGTGTTTCTACTGGATTAGTTGTCGGAGAAGCATTAGATACTGTTGCAAAAGCATTTAATACAGAATATGAAAATGGCCTATTGATTTTACCAGGTGTCGTATCTCGTAAAAAACAAGTGGTACCACCTTTAACAGTTGCATTCGAAAACTAGAATGAATGAATGTTGAATCCGAACTATTGATGACTACAAATCTGATATCATGTTCGGATTATTTTATTTTTAAATAGAAACAATAAAGGATGAAGTGCAGTGAAAAATTTATTTGAGTATTTAAAAAATTTATTGCCTTCTGGTTCAAAAAAAGAATGGGATATAGCCCAAGTAACATTATTTGTAGAAAATATTCATAGCATGAAAAGGTTTTATACACAAGTTCTTGGTTTAACCATTTTACAAGACTTTGAAACGGAAGTTTTGTTAGGATTACCTCAAGGAAGTATTCCAATGATTCGTCTGATGACTGCTGAAAATACTGGTACACGCAAGACTAATTTGACATATTATTTAGGATTTGAAATTCCAAAAAAACAATTATTGGGAGATTTGAGTAATCATTTTTTATTAGAAGAACAAATGATAATGGCAACTTGTGATGATGGTTATAGTGAAGGATTTTATATTATGGATCCCGAGCAGAATCGCTTGAAATTTTACTGTGTGAAAAAAGATTTATTATTAGAAGATGTAAATCATGAAATGCAATATTTAGAAGGTAACGAAGTGACGATTCCTATCCAAGATTTTATTCAATTAGGAGATACGGGAGTCCATGGCTTACCAGCAAAAACACGATTAAATCAAGTACATTATATTGTAGATGATATTCAAAAAACATCGGATTTTTTAACAAAGAATTTTCAATTTAAAACAACTTATGATTATGTTGCAGAGCGTATTAATTTTCAAATAAATGAACATTATTATTCTATTGCAGTTAATGAGTGGCAGGCAATTGATGCTAGTCATACAATGTATGGAGTAAGAGAAATTATGTTTTTTGTCCCAGAAATCAAAGTAATAGAAGCGATTGTAGAACGTTTAGAAGAGATTGAATGGCCATATTTATATCAAGAATCTGAATTAAAAGTATTAACGCCTGATCATATTCGTTATCATTTTAAAGTGGGGGAACGATTATGAGTTTATTAAATCCCGCAATGTATCGTAAATATCGTAAAGATCCTAAAGTTCGTCATTTAGTAAGTTTATTAACTATTATTTTGTCTGGTTTTTTACAAGCATTTACTCTAAAAGTATTTATTCAACCTTCAAATTTACTTTCTAGTGGATTTTTAGGGGTATCTATTTTAATTCATCAAATTGCTGAATTATTTGGGTTGGATATTTCAATTTCTTTAATGATGTTAGCATTAAATATTCCTGTAGCTATTATTTGCTATCGAGGAATTAGTCCAAGATTTACATTTTATTCAATTTTACAAGTATTTTTTGGTAGTTTCTTTATTCGAGTATTAAATTTCGAACCGATCTTTGATGATGTTTTATTAAATGTAATTTTTGGTGGAGTATTAAATGGAATTTATATTTCGATTGCATTAAAAGGAAATGCTTCAACAGGAGGAACTGACTTTGTTGCATTGTACTTCTCAAATAGAAACGGAAAAACTATTTGGCAAGAAGTGTTTTTCTTTAATACATTATTATTATTAATATTCGGCGCTATTTTTGGCTGGAAATATGCTGGTTATTCAATTATTTTCCAATTTATTTCTACAAAAGTTATTAGTACTTTCCATCAACGTTATCATCGTGTAACATTACAAATTACAACACGATACGGTGAGGAAGTGATGCAAGCTTATTTAAAAAATATTCGCCATGGTATTTCTTGTGTAGAAGCCATTGGGGGATTTAGTCATGAAAAGATGTATTTATTACATACCGTCTTGTCTTCTTATGAATTGATTGATGCAATTTCTGTTTTAAAAGAGGCAGATCCTCGAGTTATCATTAATCAATTTGCAACAGAAAACTTCTATGGAAGATTCCACCGAGATCCAGAGTAAGAGAAAGGAGAAGTCTTTATGAAAAAATATATTAATCAAGAAACGCTCACGTCAATACTAATGGTAACCATTGGTTCGTTTATTTTTTCGTTTACGATTAATGCAGTTGTAATTCCGAATCAGTTCGGGAGTGGTGGGGTAACGGGGATTACTTTGTTACTATATTATATATTTGGTATTAATCCAGGGACTTCTAACTTAGTCATTAATATTGTTTTACTATTAATAGGCTATCAATTTTTAGAGAGAAGAACGATGTTTTATACTATTTATGCGGTTATTTTGATGTCCGTATTTTTAGATATTACTAGAGGATCATATCAATTTGTTCCACAAAATTCATTATTAGCGGCTATTGGTGGCGGAGTTGTTGGTGGTGCAGCATTAGGTGTTGTGATGCTAGGAAATGGAACGACTGCTGGTACCGATATTATTGCGATGATGTTAAAAAAATATTTAGGATGGAATGTATCAGTTTCATTATTACTATTAGATATTTTGGTTGTAAGTCCATTATCCATTATTTCTGATTTAGAAAAGGTAGTCATTACGTTAATTTATTTGTTTACAGCAAGTAGAATGATTAACCTTGTATTAGAAGGATTTAACTCTAAAAAATCATTTATGATTATTTCTAAAAAATATGAAGAGATTGGTGCTCAAATTCAAGAAAAAATTGGTCGTGGGACAACAATTCTAGATGGACATGGCTTTTATTCTCGTGAAGAGCGAAAAGTATTATTTGTTGCAGTGAACCGTCTACAAGTGATGACATTACAAAGAATTATTCATGATGTGGACCCAGAAGCATTTACAATTATTACAGAAGTAACACATGTTATTGGTGAAGGATTTACCTATCAACCAAAATCATAAATTAGATACACTTCCATTTTGGAGGTGTATTTTTTTGAAAAAAATCTTGACTATAACCTAACGTTATACCTTATACTGTAATTGTTAGGAGGAATAAAGATGTATTTCATTAAACAAGTAAGTGAACTTAGTGGTGTTTCGGTGCGCACTTTACATCATTATGACAATATAGGTTTACTTTCGCCACAAAAAGATGAAAATGGTTATCGATATTATAGTGAGGGAGACTTATCTTATCTACAAACGATTCTTTATTATAAATATTTAGGATTTTCTCTAAAAGAAATTCAGTCACTTTTGCAACAGAAGGAAGAGGACTTATTACCACACTTACAAAAACAATTAATGTTAATGCAAAATGAAAAGGAAAAACTTCTAACATTAATTGATACATTAGAAAAGACAATTCTGTCTACAGAAAGGAAAATTAGGATGTCATCAGAAGAAAAATTTAAAGGATTTAGTGTTTCAGATAATAAAAAATATAAAAATGAAGCCATAAAAGAATATGGTGAAGAAGTGATTAACGAAGCTGAAGAAAAGCAAAAAGGGAAAGAGGACATTGTAGCTGAAGGATTCAATCGTATTTTCTTTGCTTATGCAGATAATATTCAAAAAGGAATTCCAGCAACTGATGAAGTAAACGTAACTCTTGCTAAAGAATTACATCAGCATATGTGTCAATATGCATTTGATTGTTCGATTGATGTATTTTCAAGTATTGGGCTTGGGTATGCACATAATGAAGAATTTAGAACTAATTTAGATAACTATGGAAAAGGTGTTGGACAGTATGCCTGTGACGCCATTCAACAATATGTAGCACAAGTGAGAGGATATTAGAAAACTGGAGTCGTTATTGGCTCCAGTTTTTTTAGGTTAAATAGATTGGATAGGTCATTAATTCAGCTTCTAAATCAACTGCTTCAAATGAAGTGACTTCACCATCCGTTTGCATGAGAATGGGTTGTTGTATTTTGACACAAGCTTTAGTAGCAGTCTGTTTCATTAAGTGATTTGGAAATCGTTCAAAATGTTGTTTATTCCATAAAATAAACGGAAATGCTTTAAGAATGACTTTAGTAGTCACATCTCTAGCAACAACTACTTCAAAATGATGCGAATTTTGTTTTGCAGTGGGTACAAATTGAATACCACCACCAAAATAAGAATGATTAAAAAGCCCTACTAATAAATTTTTATCTGCAATTTGAATAGGTTCATCATCCACTTGAATAGCGGCTTGAAATTCTTGGTGTTTTTTAAAGGCATCAATTATAGGAGTTAAATAAGATAATTTATTTAAACCAAATCGTTTTTTTTGCGATTTTACTTGGATAGTATTCAGTTGACAAATCGCAGCGTCAATTCCGAATCCTAGTGAATTAATTGCAATTCCTTTTTTATGACTCAATTTTTCATGATATGAAATGATTTCAAGATTCTTAATGGTTTCATTATAAAGATGTTTGATAAAAGTTGGAATATCATATGTTAATGTCATTTCTCTTGCGAAATCATTTCCTGTTCCTGCTGGTAAGTAAGCTACTGGAATATCTTGATTGAATTGAATCAATGCAGAAATAGCTTCATTCAACGTACCATCTCCACCAATTATGATGATTTTATGTTCTGATGTTAAGTTTTGAATGATACGTGGAATAATTTCAATCATTTCTCCAGCATATTGTGTTAAATAAGTTGAAAATGTAATATTATTTTTTAAACAATAATTGACTAAGCAGTCGAATTGTTTTTTTCCATTTCCTCCACCGGAATATGGATTTGCGATAATAATTAAATGCATAGCGTTCTCCTTTAATGTACAATGTATTATAACAAATCAAGTTGATTTTTTAAATGGTGAAGTGTTAAGATTGTTTTAGAATAAGATTGAGGTGATATAGATGTCTAATAATTTTTTGGATGCAGTTTCTAATCCAACATGGAAAACATTAACGAATGAAATGAAAGTAGTCGTCATACAAAATATTCTCAGACATTTTGTTGATCCTATATTAGAGGTTATGAAAATTACTCCTGTCAGTTATCAATTTGGAGGTATTAAAACTGATACATTTGAAATAGTTATTGATGGTGTAGAGTATGTCTTCATACCAGGTCAAAAGAAATGTATTTTAGGATGGGACAGTGGTTTATCAGGTTTATCAGGTCTTGACTGCAGTGAAGAAAGACAAGAATTAAGATATGAGTTAAAAAGATATTGCAATCAACAATTGATAAGTTCACTTTTAATGGAAGAAGGATTTTTGGATCAAGATTTTTCTCATATTCACTTAACTACTGAATATATCGATGAAAAAATTAATGCTTCGACTTCACCTTTAAGAGAAGTTGATATTCCTGCTTTATTAGTTGAGAAAAAGCCAACGTTTGTAGGTTTAAAATTTATTGGGCATTATAATGTCATTTCAGGACAATTATCAATAGCAGCAAATCAAACAGAGGAAATCATTCAAAATATTCAAGAATTATTACTGCCAGAAGGACAAGGGAATCATTTTTTAAGAGAGTATCCTACTGTAGGAAGAAAATCACCTTTGTTTATTCAACAAAATCAACTGAATTCTGATTTGTTTGATTGTTATATAGATGATGCTGTGTCTTTCGTAGAGTTGAAAAGAGATATAGAGCGTCATGGTTTTGGATTGTTAACGGAAGATGAATGGGAATATTGTTGTGGTGCAAGTTGTCGTCGATTGTTTAAATGGGGAACTCAGTTGAAACGTCAATTATTCCATAAAAATATTTCTCCTTTATGGAAAGAGAATATGTTCGGATTGATGATTGCAAATGCAGAATTTGGTCCAGAAATTATTGATGATGAGCATTATACGAAAGGTGGCTGGTTAGAGGAGACTCATAAAGCACCGATTATTAATTTATTGCCTTTATCTTCGTATTATCGTGGAGAGGGGATTGAGGATAAGGAGAAAGAGTTAACCCCAGGATATTATTGTGTAAGAAGAGTAATTCGTATCGATTCAAATGGATAGATTTTTTGAATAGAAATTTTATAGTAGCTAGGACGCAAGCAAACCTGACGGTTTCATTGCTAAAATTCGAGCCTTGGTCTCGAATTTTCCTATAACATAAGCCATTTTTGGCTTATGTTATTTTAGCTACTATGGAATTTCTATTCTTTTTTGTCAAAAAGTCAAAAAAAGTCAAAGAAAATGTTTGACCTTTATTGACTAATGATGTATACTATAAACATCAAAGGAATTTGATACTAGAAATGGAAGTAAAAGAATGGGGGAAGCAAGATGAATATTGAAAAAATGACAACGATGATGCAACAATCACTTGCTCAGGCACAAGAAATTGCACAAAATAGAAAACATCAAGAAATCGATGTCTCACATTTGTGGAAAGTATTTTTAACGCCAAATCATTTTGTGAGAAATCTATATGAAGATGTCCATGTTCCAATTTCAGAATTAGAAAAATTTGTGGATGAAAAGATTGATCAATTACCAGTCGTAGAAGGAAGCCAAGTCCAATATGGTCAAAGCTTAAGTCAATCTTTCTATCAATTACTAACGAAAGCAGATGAAATTAGACAACAATTTCAAGATGAATATTTAGCTACTGAAGTGATTGTACTAGCTTTAATGGAAACGAATCATCCGATTAAAGAATTTTTAGTGAAACATCAAGTAACCAAACAAATATTACAAGAAAGAATTGAAAAATTGAGAGGAGGAAGTCGTGTGACTAGTCAAAATCAAGAAAATCAATATGAAGCATTAAAACAATATGCACAAAATTTAAATGAAGCCGTAAAATCTGGTAAACAAGATCCAGTTATCGGTCGTGATGAAGAAATTCGTGATGTTATTCGTATTTTATCTAGAAAAACAAAAAATAATCCTGTATTAATTGGAGAACCTGGTGTAGGTAAAACAGCTATCGTAGAAGGTCTTGCACAAAGAATTGTGCGTAAAGATGTTCCTGAAAATTTAAAAGATAAAGTCATTTACTCATTAGATATGGGAGCTTTAATCGCTGGTGCAAAATTCCGTGGGGAATTTGAAGAACGTCTAAAAGCAGTTTTATCAGAAGTGACAAAATCAGAAGGGCAAATCATTTTATTTATTGATGAGATTCATACAATTGTTGGAGCTGGTAAAACAGAAGGTTCAATGGATGCCGGTAATTTATTAAAACCAATGTTAGCTCGTGGAGAATTACACTGTATTGGAGCAACAACATTAGATGAATATCGTGAAAATATGGAGAAAGATAAAGCTTTAGAAAGACGTTTCCAAAAAGTATTAGTTCATGAACCAACTGTAGAAGATACAATTTCTATTTTACGTGGATTAAAAGAACGTTTTGAAATTCACCATAGTGTTAATATTCATGATAATGCTTTAGTAGCAGCGGCAACTTTATCAAATCGTTATATTACAGATCGATATTTACCAGATAAAGCGATTGATTTAGTCGATGAGGCATGTGCAACGATACGTGTAGAAATGAATTCAATGCCAACACAATTGGATACAGTCACTCGTCGTTTAATGCAATTAGAAATTGAAGAACAAGCATTAAAAATGGAAAAAGATGAAGCAAGTAAAAAACGCTTATCAATTCTTCAAGAAGAATTAGCGACATTACGTGAAGAAGCCAATAGCTTAAAAATGAAATGGGAAATCGAAAAAGAAGAAGTGAATAAAATTCGTGATAAACGTGAAGAAATTGATCGCTTAAAACATGAATTAGAAGAAGCTGAAGCTGAATATAATTTAGAAAAAGCTGCTGAACTTCGTCATGGTCGTATTCCTAAATTAGAAAAAGAAATTCAAGAATTAGAAGCTCAAGCAAAACTTCATGCTCAAGAAGATAATCGATTAGTGCAAGAAGCTGTAACAGATGAAGAAATCGCTCGTGTTGTAGGACGATTAACAGGTATTCCAGTAACTAAATTAGTAGAAGGAGAAAGAGAAAAACTTCTTCAATTAGAAGATACTTTACATGAACGTGTGATTGGACAAGATGAAGCTGTTCAAAAAGTGGCAGATGCAGTCTTACGTTCTCGCGCAGGATTACAAAATCCAAATAGACCAATTGGTAGCTTCTTATTCTTAGGACCAACTGGTGTTGGTAAAACAGAATTAGCGAAAACATTGGCAGAAAACTTATTTGATAGTCAAGACCATATGGTCAGAATTGATATGAGTGAATATATGGAGAAATTCTCTGTGAGTCGTTTAGTCGGAGCACCTCCAGGATATGTTGGTTATGAAGAAGGCGGTCAATTAACAGAAGCTGTTCGTCGTAATCCATATACGATTGTATTATTAGATGAAATTGAAAAAGCACATCCAGATGTCTTCAATATCCTATTACAAGTATTAGATGATGGTCGTCTAACAGATTCAAAAGGTAGAGTCGTTGACTTTAAAAATACAGTCTTTATTATGACAAGTAATATTGGTTCTCAATTCTTATTAGAAATTCAAGGGGAAACAATTGATGCTGAAACGAGACAAGCAGTGGAAGGCGTCTTGAAGGGTACATTTAAACCTGAATTTTTAAACCGTATTGATGAAACAATCTTCTTCACACCATTATCAAAAGATCATATTTATGGCATCATTGATAAGATGTTGAAAGATTTAAATCTTCGTTTACAAGAGCAAGAGATTCAATTAGTGTTTACGGATGAATTGAAAGATTGGATTTCTGAAAATGCTTATAATCCTGTTTATGGTGCTCGTCCAATTGCTCGTTATATTCAACGTGAAATTGAAACACCATTAGCAAAAGAATTAATTCGTTCAAGTATTTTACCAGGAAATACCGTACAATGTGATGTAGTAGCAGACCATGTTACATTTCATGTAGTTGAAGAATAATATGGAAATTTAACAAATAAATACAAAAAGAAAACTTTTCTAAGTAGTAGTACTATAAGCCACATATTTGTGGCTTATAGTACAGGAAAATTTGAGACCTAGGCTCAAATTTTAGCCATGAGATTCGCTTTGCGAAGCTGCTGGCGTCCTTACTACATAGAAAAGTTTTTCTTTTTTTATTTATTCAGATGTAGGTTTACGTTTACGTACACCCCAGAATTGGAAGTAGTCGGTACGAATGGCACCATTATATAGTTTACGTTTCTTAGTGGCTTGTTTTCCGTAATGTTCCTCAAAACTTAAATCACTCGTTAAAATATACTTACTCCAAGTTTCTAATGGTTCATACGTTTGTCCCATTTGACGGTAAATATTTTGAGCTTGTTCTTCAGATAATAAACGATCACCATATGGTGGATTAGCTACTAATACACCATTTTCTTTCTTCGTACGGAAATCTTTTAATTGCATTTGTTTAAATTCAATATGCTTGCTAACGCCCGCTTTAATTGCATTTTGTTTTGCAATCTCAATCATAGAACCATCAATATCAGCTCCAAGAATGTCTAATGTTACATCTGTACGAATTTCTTTTCTTGCTTCTTGACGAACAGTGTCAAATGCTTTTGGATCAAAGAATGTCCATTTTTCAGCTGCAAATGAACGGTTTAATCCTGGAGCGATATTTAATCCAATTAAAGCAGCTTCGATTGGAATGGTACCTGAACCACAACATGGATCGTAAAATGGTTTATCTGGGAACCAATTCGTTAACATAACAAGAGCAGCAGCCATATTTTCTTTTAATGGTGCGCCACCTTTTTCTGTACGGTAGCCACGTTTAAATAAGCTTGTTCCACTTGTATCAATGGTTAATGTTACCACATCTTTTAGGATAGAAACTTCGATAGGATAGAGTGCTCCTGTTTCTGGTAAATGGGTTCTACGAGCGTAAGCTGCACTTAGACGATTAACAATTGCTTTTTTTACGATAGATTGGCAGTTTGGTACACTATGTAAAGTTGATTTAACAGATTTTCCTGATACGGGGAATTCTGCATCAACTGGTAAAATTTGTTCCCAAGGGAGTGCCTTTGTTTGTTCAAATAATGAATCAAATGTTTTAGCTGTAAATTGACCAAAAACTATTTTAATCCGATCTGCGGTGCGTAAATAAATGTTTGTTTTCGCAATATCATAATCATTTCCAGTAAAATAAGCTTTTCCATTTTCTACTTGGCAATCATACCCAAGAGTTCTTAATTCTTTTCCAACAAGAGCTTCAATGCCAGCCGCAGCAGTGGCGACTAATTTATAAGTTGTCATAATAATTTCCTTTCTATAAAATGATAGTTTTTCAAAAAAAATACCGGGAGACCCCGGTAAATAACCTGAATGCAAACTTCTATAAGCCATGTTCTGTTCCATCAATTAGCAGGTTCTAATTGATTTCAGTAATCATCTGTCTACACAAATGTGCCTCTTTTTTCGTTCATTTCCTAATAAAGAGTGCCCCTACCATAAGTTTGGGTTGCTCGCTCGAGGGGTTTACCGCGTTCCACCATTTCCGTTTCCAGAAATGCTTCGTCACTGTGGCACTTTCAAGAATACTTTGGCATAGAAATTCCTTAGCCATTTTTTCTGCCGTCAACTAATCGTTGCCTTAGCTTATGGTTTCGCTAAGCACGAACACTACAGACATCTCAGACTGTGCGAGCATGGACTTTCCTCAGCAGTGAATACACTACCGCGATTACTCAAAGTTTACAAGTATAATTAATCTTTGATTGGGGTAATGACACGAGTTTTGTCTAAATCGTCTTCGTCATCTTCTTCTAATTTTTCATCAAATACATGTTTCTCTAAATTGGCTAAACGTTTTAAAATATCAAAGTTTGTAACTCCAGCAGAAGGAATGCTAGCTGAGCGAGTTCCTTTTGTGACAGTTGCTTGTTTAGATAATTCATCCACTTTATTTAATAAACGTTCATTTTCACTTTGTAAAAAGCTAATTTCTTTTTGGAATGTATCATAATCACGAATAATTAAATCTAAAAATGCATCTACTTCTTCAATGTCAAATCCTCTAAATGAGCGTTTAAATTGTTTATTTAAAATATCTTTTGTTGATAAATGTCTTGCCATGGTTTCATTACTCCTTAATATCTATAATCAATTATCTTTTGTTGGTTAGGTTGCTTGCTACTCGATGCAAAATGTCTTTTGCAAGCAGTGAAAAATCTATTGTTTTTCTATCTTCAATATCATACTAAAAAATCGGAAAAATTACAAATATGTTACATTATATTTTTAGGTAATTTTTATTTTCTTTGTTATAATATCTTTTGAACAATGATAAACGTTAAAGGAGAGTCAATAAATGGATTGGTTAGAAGTTACAGTAGTAACTCATACAGAAAGTGTAGAGGCAGTCAGTGAAATTTTTATGGAAATTGGAGCAAAAGGAGTTTCGATTGAAGATCCTCTCGATTATGATCAATTAAATCAAGAACAATTAGAATGGCTTTCAGTAGAAAGAAAGTCTTTATATGAAACAGATGAAGTTTTTGTCAAAGCTTATTTCCAACCAAATCAATGGAATGATGAAATGACTGAAATAGTTACGAATAGAGTTCAAGAACTAAAATCTTTTGGATTAACAATTGGAAAAGGGATTGTTACTTTACAAACAGTAGGAGAAGCAGATTGGGCTGAAGCCTGGAAAAAATATTACTTCCCAGTTCGTGTAACAAGATATTTAACAGTTGTTCCTAGTTGGTTAGAATATCAAAAACAACAAGAAGATGAACTCTTAATTCGATTAGATCCAGGTTTAGCATTCGGAACAGGAACACATCCAACGACTCAATTATCACTAGCAGCTTTGGAACAATATGTTCGTGGTGGAGAGAGTGTACTAGATGTTGGGACAGGATCTGGTGTATTAAGTATTGCAGCTAAACTATTAGGTACAAGTGATGTCACAGCTTTTGATATTGATGAGATGGCAACAAGAGTTTCTAAAGAAAATATTTCTTTAAATCCAGAAGTTGGAGAAATTGCTGTTTATGAAAATAATTTATTACAAGGAATTCATCAACCTTCTGATTTAATTGTAGCAAATATTTTAGCTGAAATTTTATTAATGATGCCAGTGGACGCTTATCATAATTTAAAAGAAAATGGTATTTTAATTTTATCAGGAATTATTCAATCAAAAGCAGAGGAAGTACGTTCTGCTTATGAAAATGCAGGATTTACTTTAAAACAACAACTCACAATGGGTGAATGGAATACATTTGTCATGACAAAAGTGAAAGACTAGGTGAAAGAGGATGCAACGTTATTTTATTAATCAAGTCATTCAATCAGTCGGAGAACAGATTTCTGTTCTAAAAGATCAAGAACATCATATGGTAAAAGTGATGCGTATGAATATCGAGGAATGTTGTGAAGTCGTAGATGAAAAAGAACAATTGTATATCGCAAAAATTACTCAACTATCTCCTTTCGAGTTAACAATCGAAGAACATAAAGAACAACAGGTGGAATTACCGATTAATGTTACGATTTTTGTAGGACTTTCTAAAGGAGATAAATTAGAAACCATTGTCCAAAAAGCAACAGAATTAGGCGTTCATACAATTGTTCCAGTAGAAATGAAGCGGAATATGGTGAAATGGACAAAAGATAAATCACAAAAGAAAATCGAAAGACTACAAAAAATTGCTCAAGAAGCTGCAGAACAATCTCATCGACTACATGTTCCAAAAGTATTAGACTTAATGTCATTAAAAGAAAGTGTTGTCTTAGCTAAGCAATCGACAAAAGCATTAGTTGCATTTGAAGAAGTTGCTAAAGAAGGAGAAGCGGCAGTATTTGTTCAAACTTTGACTTCGTTACAAAAAGGAGATTCGATTGCCTTTTATTTTGGTCCAGAAGGTGGATTCGATCTACAAGAAATTGAGTATTTAAATAGCCAGGAAGTACATTCTTGTGCCTTAGGTCCAAGAATTTTAAGAGCTGAAACAGCACCCATGTATGCACTTACTGCAGTGTCCTATCATTTCGAGCTTTTAAAAGGTTAGAAATAGTTGACGGAAGGCTAAGAAAGAGATAGGATAAGTATTATCTAAAGTTAAGAAAGCAGTAACAAATAATAGTTTAATACGGTTACTGTAATGAATTAAGGGGAAAAACGTATATGTCAAAAAATAAAAATTATACGGCTGAAGATGTGATTTCACTCTGTCGTGAATATATGAATGAAAAGAGTATTCAGTTCATTGAAAAAGCCCTTGAATATGCGACGTTCGCTCATAAAGATCAAGTAAGAAAATCTGGAGAAGCATATATTGTTCACCCAATTCAAGTAGCTGGAATTTTAGCAGAATTGCGATTAGATCCAGATACAATTGCAACTGGATTTTTGCACGATGTTGTTGAAGATACAGGATTTACGATTGAGGATATCGAATATGTATTTGGCAAAGATGTTGCATTTTTAGTAGATGGTGTTACAAAACTAGGAAAAATTAAATATAAATCTCATGAAGAACAGCAAGCAGAAAATCATCGTAAAATGTTATTAGCAATGGCGAATGATTTAAGAGTTATTATGGTAAAACTAGCTGACCGTTTACATAATTTAAGAACTCTAAAATTCCATAAACCAGAAAAACAACGCATGATTGCGAATGAAACATTAGAGATTTATGCACCTTTAGCACATCGACTAGGGATGAATAAAATTAAGTGGGAATTAGAAGATACATCATTAAGATATCTAAACCCACAACAATATTATCGTATTGTTCAATTAATGGATTCAAAACGTGATGAACGTGAAGCATATATCCATGAAACAGTGGTGAATATCGAAGAAGCTACAAAAGAATTAGAAATCGAAGCTGAAATATATGGTAGACCAAAACATATTTATTCAATTTATCGAAAAATGAAAGATAAAAAGAAAGATTTTAATGAAATCTATGATTTACTAGCGATTCGTGTTTTAGTGAATAGTATTCGTGATTGTTACGCAGTTGTTGGGGCAATCCATACAAAATGGAAACCAATGCCTCGTCGTTTCAAAGATTATATTGCAATGCCGAAGGCAAATATGTATCAATCCATTCATACGACAGTTATTGGACCAGGTGGTAAACCGGTAGAAATTCAAATTCGTACATTTGAAATGCATGCTGTTGCAGAATACGGGGTTGCTGCTCACTGGGCGTATAAAGAAGGAAATACTCAAAAAGTATCGGCTGATCCACTTCAAAAACAATTAGATTGGTTTAAAGATTTAATTGAATTACAAGATGATTCAAAAGATGCGAATGACTTTATGAATAGTGTGAAGGAAGATATTTTTGGGGATAAAGTGTATGTCTTTACTCCAAAAGGAGATGTTTCTGAATTACCATTAGGTTCAGGGCCGTTAGATTTTGCCTACAATATTCATACGGAAGTTGGAAATAAAACAGTTGGTGCAAAAGTTAATAATAAAATTGTACCATTAAATTATCAGTTAAAAACAGGAGATATTGTAGAAGTATTAACTTCTGCTAATTCATTTGGTCCATCAAGAGACTGGATTAATTTAGTCTTTACGACTCGTGCGAAAAATAAAATTCGTCGATTCTTTAAATTACAAAATCGTGAAGAAAGTATTCTTCGTGGACGTGAATTATTAGAAAAACAAATTGTTGATTTAGAATTTTCTCCAAAAGACTTTTTATCAAAAACACAATTAAAAGAAATTGCTGGGCGATTTAATTTTGCAAATGAGGATGATTTGTTTGCAGCGATTGGTTTTGGAGAAGTTTCTGTTCAAACAGTTGCCAATCGTTTAACAGACAAAGCTCGTCGAGAAATTGAAAAGCAAAAAATGCAAGAAGAAGCTTTTGAACAAACGACTGAAAAAATTCAACGAAAAGATACTCAAAAGATGAGTATTAAGCATGAAAATGGCGTCATTATTGAAGGGGTTAATAACTTATTAATTCGCTTAAGTCGTTGTTGTAATCCAGTACCGGGTGATGAAATTGTTGGCTATATTACAAAGGGGCGTGGCATTTCTGTCCATCGTAATGACTGTCCGAATGTTAAAGTTCAACAAGATCAACAAACTCGTCTAATTGATGTGGATTGGGAAGATACAGGTAATTCTAAGCAACAATATGATACGGAATTAGTTGTTGAAGGATATAATCGTAATGGTTTATTGAATGAGGTATTAAATGTCATCAATAGTATTACGAAGTCTTTAAATTCTGTAAATGGTAAAGTGGATTCTAATAAGATGGCTACAATTACGGTCAATATTGGAATTCATAATACGGAACAATTAGAATTTATTGTGAAGAAAATTAATCAAATTCCTGATGTTTATAGTGTTCGTCGTGTAATTTCTTAATCGAATACGAGAAAGAGGAAGAGTTATGAGAATTGTTTTACAGCGTGTTTCTCATGCGAGTGTTACTGTTGAGGAGAAAGTCATTGGAAAGATTCAACGTGGTTTTCTTTTATTAGTGGGTGTAACGCATGATGATGCAATGGAAGATATGGAATATCTTGTTCGTAAGATTGTTCAGATGAGAATTTTTGAAGATGAAGAGGGGAAGTTGAATCGTAGTATTCAAGATATTGGCGGTGAGATTTTATCGGTTTCGCAGTTTACTTTATATGCGGATACGAAGAAGGGGAATCGTCCTTCGTTTTCAAAGGCTGCTCCTGGGGATGTTGCGATTGAGATGTTTGATCAGTTTAATGGTTTGTTAAGAGAGACGGGGATTTCTGTTGAGACGGGTCAGTTTGGTGCGGATATGAAAGTAGAGTTACTAAATGACGGACCAGTGACAATCCTGTTGGATTCAAAGAACCGTTAATGGGGCGTAATAGAAAAAGAGAACAAAAAAAGACTTATATTAGTAGTAGCTTGGACGCCAGCAGCTTCGCGTTGCGAATCTCATGGCTAAAAATCGAGCCTAGGTCTCGATTTTTCCAGTAATAGAAGCCACTCTGGCTTCTATTACGTGAGCTACTACGGAAAGTCTTTTTTTTGTTCTCTTTTTCTATACTTAGTAAGTGTCAGTCATGTAAGGTGCGTTTAAAACTTATTGTTTGGACTGCATGAGCTTAGCAGAGCGAATTTCATGTTTACCTTTGCTACTACGGGAAGTCTTTCCACTTCTCTTTTTCTATACTTTTTTAGTGTCACTAACATATACGTTGAAGACTTTTATTGGCGTTGGTTTTCTAGGTCTGTGCGGACTACTAAGACGTCGCAGCTTGCATTTCTGATGACGTATTCTGATACAGAACCGATAAATAAACGTTCTACTGCGTTTAGTCCTGTGGCGCCCATCATAATTAAATCAATTTGATAATCTTTTGGAATATTCTTAGAAATATAAACTTTTGGTGAACCGTATTCTAAAACAAAATCGATGTCATTAAAATCATGTTCTTGGGCATATTGTCGATATTCTTGGAATAAATTTTCTGATTGTCTTTGAATTTCTTCATTAAAATTTCCTTCAAAACCAGTAGGAGTTTGGAGTACTCGTGTATCAATAATGTGAGCAATTAAAACTTGAGCACGATTTCTTTTAGCAACCTCAATTGCTTTTTCAAAAGCTAATCTAGCTTCATTAGACCCATCTACCGGAACTAAAATTTTTGAATATTCATGGAACATAACAATCACTCCTTCATCTTTATACCCTTATTATACCACTATGAAATAGTTTTAAAAGGGGTTTCATAAAGATAAAATCCATTTATAAAAGAAAAAACCACTCAAAGAGTGGTCCAAAGTAAAAACTTTATTGATAGATTTCCGGTGATGCCGTTTGATGTATTTGATAGTTTTGAACCCGCATTCTAAGCAGGTGGGCTTCTATGAGTTACTTCTTAACTTCCAAGTGCAATGGCTTGTTATCCATAACAACAATCTGAATCCCTAAAAAGTCATTAATTGTTCGGTCAACACTTAGTAAATACCGCGCACATCTCAGATTTCTATGTCACTATAGTATCACTCCTGCTATAAAAAATCAACACTTGAATTGATAGCGTTTACTTATAACTGAAGCACAAATATTTTTTAAGCAGATAAGTTGAAAATGATTTCAAATATGATATGATAAAAGAAAATTTAATAATTACAAAACATTTGGGGTGCCAATTGGCTGAGATTATACCCATTGAACCTGATCTGGATAGTACCAGCGAAGGGAAATGTGGAATGTTACGATAGTAATGTTTTCTAATGATTTGTTTGCTTGATATAAAAAGATATTATTTTATGATGGATTTATATCAGAAATCAAAAATTAGTTTTCATTGCTTATGTACATAATGTTAGTGAATGGGCCTCCTTTTGTTTTGAAAACGAAGGGAGTTTTTTTTATGGAAAAATGGAGTTTGAAGGATGTCATTTTAATGGCATTATTAGCGTTTCTTTTTGGGGGCGTATTTATGGGAGCAGGATTTTTGTATGTCGCATTAGAAGTGGCATTAACACCTGGAGGGTATAAACCTTTTGCGAATGAAATTTTATTTGGACTATGGACGATGGCTGCTCCAATGATTGGGGTACTGTTGAAGAAGAAGGGAAGTTCGACTCTTGGAGAAATGTTAGCTGCTTTAGCAGAAATGTTAATGGGTTCTCATTTCGGAGTTGGAGTTTTAGTTTCTGGTTTTGTTCAAGGATTAGGAACTGAAGCAGGATTTTTTGCAACAGGTTATAAGAGATATGACACTTTTTCTCTTACATTAGCTGCAATTGGTACAGTTGTTTTTAGCTTTATTTATGAGTATTTCAAATTAGGATATGGCGCTTATTCTTTAGGATTTTTAGTTGCATTAATCGTTGTACGTTTTATTTCTGTTTTTGTTTTTGGTGTTGTATTTGTAAAAATAGTGATGAACTTATTAGAAAAAGTAAAAGCTACAAGAGGAAATTAATCAATGAATGGAATCACTTTAGAAGGTGTCAGTGTTTGGCAAGGGAACACTAAAATTCTTCATCATCTTCATTGCCAATTAGAAATGGGCGAATTCATTTTACTAACTGGAGATACGGGGAGTGGGAAGTCAACTCTATTTCAATTTTTATCAGGAATTAAACCGATGACTTTTGAAGGTCAGTGTTACTTGTTAGGAAAAGATATTTCTTCCATGACACCAGTACAAAGAGCAACAATTACGGGAACTGTATTTCAAAAAGCTTATCGTCAATTTACGATGAAAAATTTACGGAGTGAATTAACGTTTACTCTTGAAAATTTAGGGTATGATTTTGAAAAAATTCAAGAACGAATTCATCATGTTACGGTTGATACAGTAACGCAACATTTATTAGATCGTCCTTTTGTTCAATTGTCTGGTGGGGAGCAACAACGTTCTGCTATTGCCGTCTTATTAGCAATGGATGTTCCGATTTTATTATTAGATGAGCCATTTGCTAGTGTTGACGAAAAAAGTAGACGTTCCTTAATGAAATTATTATTTGAGCTTTCAAAAAAAGGAAAATTAGTTATTGTTAGTGATCATGATACGAATGGTTACAGTGAATATGTTAGTCGTGTATTACATATTCAGCAAGGTTGCTTGCAGACAGTTCCGATTAGCACTTTATCGAATCATTCAGTTATTCCATTAGAACAAGAAGGAGCTTCTAAAGATAAGTTTTTCACGTTTCAAAATGTTATAAAAGAAGGTTTATGGTCGATTCCAGAGTTTTCTTTAGAAAAAGGGATTACGACTTTAACAGGAGATAATGGTGTTGGAAAATCAACTTTACTAAGAGCAATGGTTCAATTGTCAAAAGTAAAAGGCAATTTTATATATGAGGGGCAAAAAATTACTAAGAGAAATCGCTCCAAATTGTTAACATTGACTGTTCAAGAAGCGATGCATCAATTTGTTACTTTAATGCCAAGGGATGAATTGAATTTTGGTATGAAGAGATTTGCTCATGCTCAAGAATGGCAAGAACGAATACTCACCGAAACACCATTAGGTTCTAAACTAGATACAAGTCTAATGTATTTAAGTGGAGGAGAACAAAAGCTGATTCAGCTAATCTGTATGTTAAGTTTGGATATTCCATTATTATTATTGGATGAACCTTTTACTGGATTAGATAAAAAAAGTTGCCAATTAATGGGAGAATGGATGAAGTGGAATCAACAAACACATGATCAACAATTATTAGTCGTTTCACATCGATTAGCCCCATTAGAAGGTGTGAGTCAACATCATATTCAAATCAGTGAGCAGACATTACAAAAAGGGGGAATTCAATATGGAAAAACAGTCTAAAAGCTTAGCTTTTTCTCTTTTTCTAATACTAGTGACGATTGAATTATCGTTTGTTCCTTCAAATGTCTTGAATATTTTTGTATTAGTGGTTGGATTCTTGTATCTACTTTGGAAGAATCAGTGGGGTGTCATTGGTGCTTCAATTATTGTTCCATTATTTCCAGCGATTGGTAGTTATTGGTCGATTCGTGTTCAAGGAATTCATTTAGAGCTAGCTACAGTGATGTTTACTAGAACATTTGCATTTGCTTTATTAGGATTTTTATTGGCATTTAGTGTGGATTTGGAAGAATTATTATTAGTCTTGGAACAAAAAGGACTGCCGCCTCATTTTGTCTATGGCTTATTAGTCATTATTCATGCTTTTCCATATATTCGAAGAGAAGTTGTTCAAATGAAGGAAGCGAGTCAATTAAGAGGTCGTCCCTTACATTTTTGGTCAAGCTTAT
The DNA here is from genome assembly GCF_963521425.1 of uncultured Granulicatella sp. Taxonomy (GTDB): domain Bacteria; phylum Bacillota; class Bacilli; order Lactobacillales; family Aerococcaceae; genus Granulicatella. The sequence continues at coordinate 35,823 of NZ_CAUQUN010000004.1, read as the reverse complement.
ATTATATCAAAGTCATTTTTACAGCTTATCACTTACAAGAGCAATATGAACAAGCAATGATTAGCCATGGATTTGATGAAAAAGGAAAACGAACACCATCGATTATTTGGAAAAATGATTATAAAGCTTTAGGATGGATGATTGTAATATTTGTAGTAGGAAATACTATTGGATGGTTATGGAGGTAGGAAAATGACATTTACAGAAAAAGCAATGGAAGTTTCTAAACGTTATTGGCAAGGAAGTTTTGAACATCCATTTGTAACAGGCTTACAAGATGGGACATTGAGTGAACCGATATTTCGTTATTATTTATTACAAGATCGTTATTATTTAGAACATTTTAGTAAATTATATCAAATTATTTCTGATGCATCTGATGATCCAGAAGTGAAAGAATTAATGCGTAGAAATTCGGAACATTTAGCACAAGGTGAACAATTAATTCGAGAAGAATTTTTTCAAGAATTAGGCATTGATGAAGAAGAAATCAAAAATACACCGATTGCTCCAACTGCTTATAATTATGTATCACATTTATATCGACAACTAGCAGAAAAAAATGTAGTTGTAGCTTGTGCAGGAATGTTACCTTGTCCGTGGTTATATCAAGCTATTGGGGAACAATTAATCAAACAAGGTTCTCCTCATGAAATGTATCAACGATGGATTATGACGTATGCGGGAGAAGACAGCAAAGAAGCGGTTCAGTATGAATGTGGTGTTATCGAACGCTTATATGAAGAAGCAACGGATGAAACAAAAGAAGATATGATAGAAGCATTTTATCGTAGTTGCCAATTTGAGTATCTATTTTGGGAAATGGCAACTACACAAGAAACATGGAAATTAGAAGGTTAAGAAGGGTAGAAAAATGAGTAGAAATAAAAAAATTATGTTTTTAGCAATGATGGTAGCGTTAGATGTGGTATTATCCCCATTAATGCGAATTGAAGGAATGGCACCAATGTCTAGTACGATTAATGTCATTGCAGCAATGTTAATGGGACCAGTATATGGAGTTGCCATGGCATTTTTAACAGCGATTCTTCGTATGACTTTATTAGCGATTCCCCCTTTAGCGTTAACAGGTGCAGTATTTGGAGCGTTATTAGCAGGGATTGGAGCAAGAATGACTAAAAACATCTATGGAGCGATGATTGGTGAATTTATTGGAACAGGATTAATTGGTTCCTTATTATCTTATCCTGTAATGGTTTGGTTTACTGGAACTACAACTGGGCTATTCTGGTTTGTTTACACACCACGTTTTTGTGGAGGAGCAATTATCGGTTCAACGATTGCTTGGTTAGTTTGGGTAAAATTAAAAAATGTATCAACTATTCAACGGATTCAAAAATTATTTGCACCATCTAAGGAATGTCCATTATGCAAAATGTTTTAGAAAAAGTATTTCCATTACAACGACCTCTGATTCATTGCATTACCAATGGGATTACAAAGGAACTAGTGGCAAATGCATTATTATATGTTGGGGCAAAACCAATTATGGCTGAAGATGAACGAGAAATTGAATCAGTTATTCAAGTTTCATCTGCCGTATTACTGAATATTGGACACTTAACAGATCAAAAAGAAGCTTGCATCATCAAAGCAGCGAAACTAGCAAATACTTATCAAAAACCACTTGTTGTAGATGCTGTTGGAATAGTGGGGCTATCTAATCGCCTTGCTTTAGTACAAAGTTTATTAGACATGGGCGTTACCGTTGTTAAGGGAAATATCTCCGAAATGAGACGATTAGCTGGACTAACTAGTAGTGCCAAAGGAGTCGATAGTGCTAAGGAAGACCAAAGTATGATGGAATTAAAGGAATTAGCTCATGCATTAAGAAAGTTGGCTAAAACTTATCCTCAAACAGTTTTTCTAGCAACGGGAGAACAAGACTTAGTCGTTACTGCTTCAAACACTTTTTGCCTAAAAAATGGGGTAGATTCTTTAGAATTATTTACAGGTACTGGAGATGTAGTAGGAGCTCTCATTGCGGGTGTTCTAGGAAGTGGAATTGAACCACTAGAAGCGACGATTGGAGCAATTAGTTATTTTAATATATGTGGAGAAAAAGCAAGCAAGGTACTCCAGCAAGGAATGGAAAGTTTTCGAATCGAAACATGTAATCAATTATCCAAACTATACGAAGAAAATTGGCAAGAAATGCTAAAAATGGAGGACTGGACAAATGAAGAACTTAGATAAAACATTAGCCCTTTATTTAGTAACGGCACGTTATGATTGGAAAGAGGAAAATTTTTTGAAAAAAGTAGAAGAAGCTTGTAGGTCTGGTGTGACTCTTGTACAATTAAGAGAAAAAGAATGCACTACAATAGAATATTATGAATTAGCAAAAAAGGTGAAGACTATAACTGACCAGTACCAAATTCCTCTTATTATTGACGATCGAGTAGATATTTGTTTAGCAGTTGATGCTAGTGGAGTGCATATTGGAGCGGATGAATTACCTGTTGAAGTAGTTCGAAAACTGATTGGAAAAGATAAAATATTAGGAGTTACAGCTAAAACAGTTGAACGTGCATTAGAAGCAGAACACAATGGAGCAGATTATTTAGGCGTAGGAGCTATTTATCCAACTACGACAAAAGTAATTACTCAACCAACCTCTATTGAAACTCTTAAGGAAATTGCGACAACCGTATCGATTCCTATCGTAGCCATTGGTGGTATTAAAGAAGATAATATGGAACCTTTAAAAGGAACGGGTATTGCAGGAGTAGCCATAGTTAGTGAGATTATGAAAGCTGAAAATATTCAAGAAAAATGTTACTGTTTAAGAAAAAAAGTAGCGGAAATTTTAGGAGGGGAAGTCAATGAGTAATGAAACGATTCAAGTAGTGACCATTGCTGGATCTGATTCAGGAGGAGGAGCAGGGGCTCAAGCCGATTTAAAAACATTTCAAGCTCGGCAAGTTTTCGGAATGAGTATTTTTGTAGCTTTAACAGCACAAAATACTTTAGGAGTACAAGCAGTTCATGAAGTACCTAGTGCATTTATTGATGCGCAATTTCAATCATTAGCGAGTGATTTTCATATTCGTGCTGCAAAAACAGGAATGTTAGCAGATAGTCGAGTTGTTCGCACCGTAGTAGAAAATTATAAAAAAGTAAATTTTGGACCATTAATTGTAGATCCTGTTATGATTGCTAAAGGCGGACACCCATTATTACAACCAGAAGCGATTGAAACGATTAAAAAAGAATTATTACCAATTGCCACAGTGTGTACACCAAATTTACCAGAAGCGGAAGAATTAATTGGCAAGAAAATCATAACAGAAAAAGATATGATAGAAGCTGCAGCTATTTTACAAAATATTGGAGTAAAAAATGTCATTATTAAAGGCGGACATGGAACACTGGATATTGTAAAAGACTTTATCTTACTAGAAGATGGAACAGCATTTTGGACAGAAGCCAAACGAATTCAGACAGCTTCTACCCATGGAACAGGAGACACTTTCTCCGCTTGTATTACCGCTGAATTAGCAAAAGGACAACCTTTGAAAGAAAGTATTATTACAGCTCGCAAATTTATTCAAGGAGCGATTGCTCAACCAATCTATGTAGGAAATGGACACGGCCCAACAAACCACTGGGCGAAGTTAGATGAGAGTATTCGAGTAATTGAAGCGTAAGAAATAGGAATATGACTTTTCGATGTAGGAGAGGATGACAATATGTTGTCTGAATTTACTAGTGGAGAGTTGTATTCTTTTTTTAGTGAAAACAGGTGACATACCAGACTTCTAGACTTACAATATAAAATGTAAAGGAGTGAGTAGTATGGTACACAATAAAAAATGGTTTTACGGATTTATTTTACTCTTTTTAGGGAACACACTTTTGTTAAGGTCAACAGAATTTTCTTTAATACTGTCAATTATAATAATACTGTTAGGTCATATATTCATTATATTGATTGGAAAAGAACAGTTTGGTCTGAAAAAAATTATTAAAAGTAATATTGTGATTGCGTTAGTTTTTATGATATATCATTTTGTTTTCAATCAAATGCAATTAGGTCTGCTCCATAATATTCTCATTGCAATCATAGTGTATGTTTCGTTTTGGTATTTAAGTCGAGAAAAATAATAACAAGATACTAAAACATAATAGGAGATACTTTACGCTTGTATTTCGAAAGGATAAACTTTGAAAGAGACCATTATTAAAATACGGAAATTAATTAAAATCTACTCATCATTTGTAGAGATGAGAAAAATGTAATGACAACACATCTAACATCAATTAAAATGATGTAAAATAACGAGGAGATTATCAGATGAGTAATTATATAAAATTTAATGAAGATAGATGGAATAATGTAAATAATGACTATACTGAGCCATTAACACATGAACAATTAGAAGAACTTAAAAATAAGCCTATTTCTGTTGCATTAACGATTGGGAAAAAAGTTCCGGAAGAATGGTTTGAAAAAGCCAATGGAAAAAAGATATTAGGATTAGCTTGTGGTGGTGGACAGCAGGGTCCAGTTTTTGCGTTAAAAGGTTATGATGTAACCATAATGGATTTCTCTACATCACAATTAGAAAGAGATGAAAGGGTTGCTAAAAGAGAAGGGTTAAAAATCAAAACTGTTCAAGGAGATATGACAAAACAATTTCCATTTGATGATGAGACTTTTGATATTATTTTCAATCCGGTTTCTAATGTATATATAGAAGACCTAGAAAACATGTATAAAGAAGCTTCACGAGTATTGAAAAAGGGGGGACTGTTAATGGTCGGATTTATGAATCCTTGGATATACATGTATGATGCTGATATTGTATGGGACAAACCCGATGAGGAATTACTTTTAAAGTTTTCAATACCTTTTAATTCAAAAGAGCTTGAAGAGGAAGGCAAGATAACCATAAATCCAGAATATGGATATGAATTTAGCCATACCTTAGAAACTCAGATTAGAGGACAACTTAAAAATGGTCTTGCCATGATCGATTTTTATGAATCATGTGATAAAAGAAATAGATTATCACGTTATGGAAATGATTATATTGCTACACTTTGTGTTAAACTATAGTAGTATAGAACATATTTCAGGAGATAACTTATCTTACTTTGTGCAAAAGAATATCTTACTGATGAAACTGTAAAAAGAAAGTTTGATAGTTTTAAAAAGAAATGGACTATGATTAATGATTTGAATTATAGTTAAGTATAAGATTTATTTTAAGAATAAATGACGTTCTAGGAGGGATTCTAACCCTCATATGAATGACCAGTTTAAAATGATAAGATATGTAAACCAAAATTGAGTAGTAATCTTTATTAATTGTATATCATTCTTCACAAAATCCCCCGCAAGAATTTCTTGTCGGGGGATATTTCCATTTATTGAAACTTTTTATACTGTTCCTTCAACGCTTCTTCGAATTTCGAAGTTGGGTCTGGGTGGAAGTATTGTGTATGTTTCAGTGTATCTGGTAAGTATTGTTGTTTTACCCAGTGATTTGGATAATTATGTGGGTATTGATAATTCATTCCTCGTCCTAGTTTTTGGGCTCCTTGATAGTGTGCATCTTGTAAGTGGGAAGGGATTTTTCCTGATTTCCCTTGTCTAACATCTGAGAGTGCTGCATCAATGGAGGAAATTGCTGTATTAGATTTAGGGGAGAGGGCTAATTCAATGACTGCATTGGCAAGTGGAATTCTTGCTTCGGGTAAACCTAGTTTTTCGGCAGCTTGTACAGCTAATACGGCTCGACTGGCTCCTGCTGGGTTTGCTAATCCGATATCTTCATAAGCGATGACTAATAATCGTCTAATTAATGTAATGAGTTCGCCTGCTTCAATAAGTCTTGCCATATAGTGAAGTGCTGCATCTACGTCACTTCCTCGAATCGATTTTTGGAAAGCGGAGATGACATCATAATGTTGATCTCCGTTTTTATCGTGTGCGAACACTTTTCTTTGTAGACAGTTTCCTGCGATTTCTTCTGTGATGATAATTTTTCCGTCTTCATTTTCTGGGGTAGATTTCACAGCTAATTCTAAAGCGTTTAGTGAACTTCTAACATCTCCATTTGAAAAATGCGTCAATGTATGCATCGCTCCGTCTTCGACTTCTACATTATAATGTCCAAGTCCCTTTGTTTCATCAGTTAATGCACGTTTGAGTGCTTGATGAATTTCTTCTGGTGTCAGTGGGATGAGTTCGAAAATTTGTGTTCGACTGCGAATGGCTGGATTAATGGCAATGTATGGATTTTCAGTAGTGGCTCCTATTAAAATAACACGTCCATTTTCTAAGTGTGGAAGCAGGAAATCTTGTTTTGGTTTATCCAAGCGGTGAATTTCATCTAGTAATAAAATGACTGTTCCGCTCATCTTTGCTTCTTCAATGACAATTTGTAATTCTTTTTTTGTATCAGTGGCGGCATTTAATGTTCGAAAGGCATACTTTGTTGTTCCTGCAATGGCACTGGCAATACTTGTTTTTCCAATTCCAGGAGGGCCATATAAAATCATCGAAGAGAGTTGCTTGGCAGCAATCATTCGAGCAATAATTTTTCCAGGTGCTACTAAATGTTGTTGTCCGACAACTTCTTCTAAGCAAGTGGGTCTCATTCGGTATGCTAATGGTTGATTTTTCATAATTCTCCTCACTTTCTGTCAATTCTATTCTAGCATAGTTTAAATACTGACGTGAGTCAAAAATATTTACCTTATTTTGAAAAATATACTATACTAGTAAGAGTAGAAAATGATAGATGTAAATTTTTATCTAATAGAAAGGACGATATCTTTGCATTATTTAGATTATGCTGCCACTACACCGGTTGTAGAGGAAGTAAAGAAAGCAATTTTTGAAGAACTGGCTTATTTTGGTAATCCTTCTAGTGTTTACCAAATTGGTCGTAGTCAAAAACAAAAGATTCAGGCTGCTAAAAAAGATATATTACAAGAATTACATGCTGCTATGAATGATTCCATTATTTTTACAGGTTCAGGTTCAGAAGCGAATAATTTAGTGTTTGAATCGATTTGTCAGCAATTTGCAGAAGAAAAAGGAGAAATCATTATTTCTGGAATCGAGCATCCATCGGTTAAAAAATCAGCAGCTTATGCTGAGCAATTAGGATTCACGATTATTGCGTTAGTTCCTGATGAATCAGGTTCTATTTGTGTTAAACAAGTGGAAGAAGCTTTAACGGAAAAGACACGTTTAGTATCGATTATGACGATTAATAATGAAACTGGAGCATATCAACCGATTCATGAAATCGGCGAGTTATTAGTCGACCATCCTGCCTATTTCCATACAGATGCTGTGCAGGCATTCGCTCAAGAAGAAATTGATGTAACGGCTTCTCATATTGATTACTTATCTGCTTCAGGGCATAAAATTCATGCCCCAAAAGGAATTGGATTTTTATATAAGAAAAAATCTGCTCCGATTCATGCACTGATTAAAGGTGGTGGACAAGAACAAGGGTGGAGAGCAGGTACTGAAAATGTTCCATACATTGTTGGTCTCCAAAAAGCTCTTGCATTAGCCATTCAAACTAGAAATGAGAAGAAGAACAGATACCTTGAAGTATCAAAGTATTTACAAGACCAATTAACGGCTCGTCAAATTCCTTTTGAAATAAATGGGGATGAATTGAGAAAGAGTCCTCATATTTGTAATGTGTGGTTAAAAGGGATTCCTGCTAGTCAAACATTAATTATGTGTGATTTACATCAAGTAGCTGTTTCAGCGGGTTCTGCTTGTTCTGCAGGAAGTTTAGAACCTAGTCCTGTATTATCACTTATGTATCCTCAGAATAAAAGTAGAGTAGTAGAATCCGTTCGTTTATCATTTGGCGGTGACACGACTACGGAAGATATTGATGCATTTATTTCCTCAATATCCTCGATTAAACGACCATAGTATGCTAAACTAGAAGAAAGTGATGAAAGGAAGTGTTCATATGGCATTTACTCAAACAGCAACATTAAAAAATTCAAATCATGTGTATCGTGTATCTCCAACCGTAAAAGGATATACATTAAGAGATAATGGATTTGTTGAAACAAAATCAGGGAATTTTCAATTAATTCGCAGTTTAGATGATTTAGTAGTTGGACATCGTGGATTAAAATTAAAAGTTTCTGTAGATAAAGCAATGAAATTATTAAAAATTTCAACAACAACAAAAGATGGACTTCAAACTGTTCAATTATATGGAAATGAAAAAAACGGATATGCGATTGAAAAACTAGAATTTATTCTAGAAGGATTAGTAGAACGTGGCGTATTAGAAGAAGTATAAAAAAACGAGACAGAGTTTACTCTGTCTCGTTTCTATACATAGCACGGGAAGGTATTCCGATCACTATTGTTGATCTTCTTCGTGAGGGAGTGGCTTAAACTGCGCCACGAAGCTTAAAGTATCGCCAAAATAAAGATTTTCGCCTGGAATCTCATAGAGTTCCTGCATGCGTTTACTTAAAGAGTATGGAAGATTCGTAGAATCTTTTTCATACTTCGTTAAAGTATCTTTATTAATTTTTAGGTATTTGGCGGCTTCTAAGAGTGTCAAATTACGATTAACCCGTGCTGCTCGTAAAGATATTATCATACACTTATGCCCCCCTTTTACCAATATTAATTGTAGTGAAAATAAAATTATTTGTCAAATGCGCATAGGGCTATAATTCCTATCGTTATCGTATTTAAGAAGATTTTGAGAAAAATTTTTTGAAAAAATTTTTAGAAAGTGATATAAAATTGATACAGCGACCTTCAAATCGTTAAAACAGAAAAAAATTAGAAATGATGGTGAATGAATGAATAAGGAAAATATCCGAGTAATCGTCGGAATGAGCGGTGGAGTTGATTCTTCAGTAACAGCTCTTTTATTAAAACAAGCTGGATACGATGTAATTGGTATCTTCATGAAAAACTGGGATGATACAGATGAAAATGGTGTATGTACAGCAACAGAAGATTATAAAGATGTGGCGGCAGTAGCTGAACAAATTGGGATTCCGTATTATTCTGTTAATTTTGAAAAAGAATACTGGGATCGTGTATTTGAATATTTCTTAAAAGAATATCGATTAGGTAGAACTCCTAATCCAGATGTCATGTGTAATAAGGAAGTAAAATTCCAAGCGTTCTTAGAATATGCGCTACAATTAGGAGCAGACTATGTAGCAATGGGGCATTATGCTCGTGTGGAAAAAGACGAGAATGGAGTAGTTCGTTTATTACGTGGAGTGGATAATAATAAAGATCAAACGTATTTCTTAAGTCAATTAAATCAACAACAATTATCAAAAGCAATGTTTCCAATTGGACATTTAGAGAAAAAAGAAGTTCGTAAAATTGCAGAAGAATTTGACTTAGCAACCGCTAAGAAAAAAGATTCAACTGGTGTATGTTTTATTGGAGAGAGAAACTTCAATGAATTCTTGTCTCATTATTTACCAGCTAAACCTGGTAAAATGGTAACATTAGATGGCGAGGTTAAAGGAGACCATGCTGGTTTAATGTATTACACAATTGGTCAACGTCAAGGACTAGGAATCGGTGGCGGAGGTAAAACCAATGATCCATGGTTTGTTATAGGAAAAGATTTAAGCACCAATACACTTTATGTTGGACAAGGATTCCATCATCCTAACCTTTATTCTGATTCATTATTTGCGACAGATTTGCAATTTAATACAGATGAAGAAAAGCCAAATGAATTTGAATGTACTGCCAAATTCAGATATCGTCAACAAGATACTAAAGTGCGTGTTGTATTCCAAGAAGATGACAAGACAAAAGCTATGGTATACTTTGAAGAGCCAGTACGTGCGATTACACCTGGACAAGCAGTTGTATTTTATGATGGAGACATCTGCTTAGGTGGAGGCATTATTGATAAAGCTTATATGGAAGGAAATGAACGTCAATACGTTTAAAAATAGATAGAAAAGAGGGAAGTCATGAGTGAAGAATACATTGTAGGAGAAGTTTTAGCGACATTTTTTGAAAATCCGCAAAATTTTTACAAAGTATTATTAATTCGAGTGCAAGAAAGTAGTGTTCAACTAGACTCAGATGAGATTGTTGTGACGGGAATTATTGGCACCATTCATGATAATTCCCCCTATCGTTTTAATGGGAAAATCGTTTCTCATCCAAAATATGGGCAACAGTTTTCCGTCTTAAGTTATCAACAACATCAACCTACTGGGAAAAAAGGTCTCATTGCTTATTTTTCTAGTGGACGGTTTCCAGGAATTGGAGAAAAAACCGCTGAAAAAATTGTGGATTGCTTAGGTGAAAATGCGATTGAGCAAATTATTCAAGACGAGGATTGTTTAAAAAATGTACCAGGATTATCGACAAAGAAATGCGAGAGTATTCGTAGCATTATTATCGAAAATCAAGGAACAGAACGTATTTTATTTGAGTTAACCAATATGGGCTTTACTCCATTAATGGCTCAAAAAATTATGGTTCTCTATAAAGAGAAAACAATGGAAATCGTTAAAGAAGATCCATATGTCTTATTGCAATCTATTGAAGGACTTGGTTTTAGAAGAATTGATGCGATCGCTCAAAAATTAGAAATAGCACCAGATAATTTATACCGTATTAAAGGTGCTGTTTATGTAGTAGTAAGAGATTTATCTTATCAAGAAGGGCATACGTATTTAATCGATAAAGAAGTTGTTCTTGCAGCTCAAAAATTATTGGAGCAAACTCGCTCATTTTTAATTGAACCGGATCAAATCGTGAATGCCTTAAATGAATTAATCCGAGAAGGAATCATTATTTCTGAAGAAAATCATTTATCATTAGCTTCTTTATATTATGCGGAAATTGGAATTGTCAATGCGATTCATCATCGTTTGGAAGTTTCTAAGAAATCTCTGTATTCAGATGAAGAAATTGAAGAAGCCATCCAGCATGTTCAAAAGAAATTTGGCATTATTTATGATGATTCTCAAAAACAAGCACTTATTAAAATTATGCAAGAATCTTTGTTTATTTTAACAGGGGGACCTGGAACAGGGAAAACAACGATTATTAATGGTGTTGTAGAAATGTATCGTTATTTAGAAGAGATTGATTTAGATTCTGATGCCATTCAATTAGCAGCTCCAACAGGAAGAGCTGCGAAACGGATGAATGAATTAACAGGAATATCTGCTTCTACGATTCATCGAATGTTAGGAATTTCTGCAGAAGAAAATTCTGAATTAGAACAGGATGATTATGATGAAAGTCGTTCATTATATTGTGACTTTTTAATTATTGATGAGATGTCGATGGTCGATACTTGGCTCATGAATCGTCTGCTTCGTGCAACTCCCGGGAAAACAAAGATTTTATTTGTAGGGGATAAAAATCAATTACCATCTGTTGGACCAGGTCAAGTATTAACGGATTTTCTATTATCAAATAAAATTCCTTCGATTGAATTAACTCAAATTCATCGACAAAAAGATTCTTCAAGTATTGTCACATTAGCGCACTCCATTAAAGATGGGCATTTACCGATGGATTTTACTCAAAATCAACCAGATCGTACCTTTATTCCATGCCGTTCAACTCAAATTTTAGATGTGATTGAACAAATTGTGGTGAAAGCTATTAAAAAAGGATATCAGAAGAAAGATATTCAAGTACTTGCTCCAATGTATAAAGGAGAAGCTGGTATTCATGAAATTAATAAAATGATGCAAAATATTTTAAATCCAAAAATCGGAAATTCTGTTCGAGAAATTGAGTCATTTGACCGTGTATTCCGTGTAGGCGATAAAGTTTTGCAGTTAGTGAATGTAGCAGAGGAAAATATTTATAATGGAGACATTGGAGAAGTTACTGCGATTATATTTGCAAAAGAAAATGAAGATCAAGTTGATAAATTGTATGTTTCATTTGATAACGTAGAAGTGGAATATAAACGAAATGACTTTATTCAATTGACGCATGCTTATTGTTGTTCGATTCATAAATCTCAAGGTAGTGAATTCCAAATGGTTATTTTACCAATGGTAGGTCAATATCAGCGAATGTTAGAACGTAACTTATTGTATACAGCTGTAACAAGAAGTAAAAAATTCCTAATTATGTGTGGACAATATGAAGCGTTTCAAGAAGCAGCGAACCGTCAAAGTTCAAGACGTCAAACCTGCTTAAAAGATTTATTACAAGGAAATAGCTTTGATAGCTTATCCATTGAAGAAGAACATCAAACGAGACTTGAATCGAAACAGAAGACTGACGACAAGATTCAAGATACTACAGAAAAAGTTTCTCATACAACTATCAATAAAAGAGAGTACTCTGAAGAGAACCAACGAGAATTAAAAGTAGAAGAAACTGTTGAAGTATTTTCTGTACATTCTGAAATCGAAACTTTAAGAGAGAATAAACCGTTTATTTTAACAATGGATGCCATTCATTCTTACCGTATCGACCCAATGATTGGGATGGAAGATGTGACTCCATATGACTTTATGTCAAAATAATAAGGCGTTAAAACTTAACTTTGTAAAAAGATTATAGACTAATATAACAAACACTTATTTCACGTAATAACTATTGGTTATGTGTAACTGAAATAAGTGTTTTTTATAACAATTTTTATAAAAAATGAAGCGATAACCTAGTATTTTGTCTTTATATTGTATACAATAGTTTCGAGGTGAAAAATATGGAAAACCAAAAACATTTTTTAGTATCAGCAGATGCTGTACCTCCTGTGTTTTCTAAAGTACTAAAAGCAAAAGAATTATTAGCAACTAACCAAGCAAAGGACGTTACAGAAGCAGTGAAATTAGTAGGAATTTCACGCAGTGTGTATTATAAATATTATAGAAAAGTTCAAGGATTCTCGTCAGTGACTTATGGACGGAAAGCTTCGTTAAATATTCATATGAAAAATGAAAAAGGAACATTATCCAAAACATTAGATTTGTTTGCTAGTTATAATATGAATGTATTAACAATATTCCAAGGATTAGCAATCCATAGTGTAGCAATCGTTCAATTAATGTTAGACATTTCTGAATCAACAACTGATTTATCTGTGATTTTAAAACAATTAGAAAAAATGGATAATATTATTGGTGTTGAATTACAAAATGTAGAATAGGAAATAAAATGAAATTACAAACGAATAAAGGAAATCTCGAAGTAAAGGCCATTCTTTTTGATAAGGATGGCACTTTAACTAATATAGATAATTTGTGGATCGAGCCAACAGAAATGGTCATCCGTAAAATTTTAAAGCAACATATCAAAGAAGACTCACCGATAACGATTGAGCAAATGATAGAGTTATTAGGGATTGTTCGAGGAGAGATTGTTCCAAATAGTGTCATTGCTTCAGGTACAGTTGAAGATATGTTAGACGAGATTGGAAAATATTTCCCAATTGATAAAATAGCTTTATATGATGAAGTATTACAGGATTTCAGAAAGTATTTATTAGCACATCCAGATATGATTGTTCCAATTGGTGATGTAGCTTTTTTAATTTCTGAATTAAAAAATAAAGGAATCCAAGTTGGAGTTGTCACAAATGATAGTTATATTCTTACAAAAACAATTTTTGAAATCTTAAAGGTTTGGCATTTATTTGATTATGTAGCTACTCCAGATGATTATGCAGCTAAACCGGTTGCAGATTCCCTCATTGGTGCGAGTCAGCAATTAGGAGTACCATTGAATGAAATTTTTTATGTTGGAGATTCTTATTTAGATATGGATTATGCCAAACATTGTGGTGGAGGAATTGCTGTTTTATCAAGCGGGAGTGATGTTCAAATCATGAAAGAACAATCTGTGTTAGTGTTAGATTCTGTAGAACAATTACTAGATTTTCTAATAGGAGAGTGAATATGTACGAAACAAATCATACAAGTGAACGTTTGAAATTATTATTTAAAATTTTAATTCCAGTCTTAATTTATCAATTAGCGAACTTTTCGGCTCAATTCATTGATACGGTTATGACGGGACAATATCATGAAATGCACTTAGCAGGTGTTTCCATAGCAGGAAGTTTATATAATCCATTTTTTACATTGTTAAATGGGATTGTAGCAGCACTTATTCCAATTGTAGGGCAATTACTTGGAAAGAAAGATAAAGAAGGAATTCAAAAAATTGTATTCCAATTTATGTATATTGGAATTTTATTAGCGATTATTTTATTTTGTATTGGCTTAATTGGATTGAATCCAGCATTAAATCAAATGCATTTAGAAACTGAAGTATCTAGGATTGCAAGAGAATATTTATTACTCTTATCGATTGGATTTATTCCATTTTTACTATTTAGTGTGATTCGCTCTTTCATTGATGCATTAGGATTAACAAGAGTCTCTATGTTTTTAATGATTTTATTAGTTCCATTAAATATATTCTTCAATTATTCATTAATTTATGGAAAATTTGGACTTCCTGAATTAGGAGGTCCAGGGGCAGGTCTTGGGACAGCAATGGCTTATTGGGTGTTATTAATCGTGGCGATTGTTGTTCTTAAAAAACATCCAAAATTAAAAGCTTTTAATGTATTAAGTTTTGAAAAACCTCATTTACTATTGTGGAAAGAGCCTTTTGCATTAGGTTTGCCAATTGGATTTAATGTTTTTGGGGAAGTAGCGATTTTTGCACTGGTTGGTTTATTAATGGCAAAATTTGGTTCACAAGTTATTGCATCGCACCAAGCTGCTATGAATTTTTCTTATTTAGCATATGCTTTTCCAATGAGCATTTCTAACGCATTGACGATTATTGTATCGTATGAGATTGGACAGAAAAATCAAAAGTCTGCAAAAGAATATATTCGTTTAGGGATATCTACATCTGTCATCATTGCCTTTTTAACATTAGTGTGGTTATATTTCAATCGTCCAATGATTGCTGGACTATATGGAACTTCAGAAAGTTTTATTCAATTAACAATGGTGTTCTTATCCTATAGCTTATTATTCCAAATGTTTGATGCTATTGCAGCACCGATTCAAGGAATATTGCGTGGGTATAAAGATGCAAAAATGCCGTTTATTTTATGTTTATTAGGATTTTGGGTCATTGGTCTTCCAGTAGGGATTATGTTAGATTGGATGACAGATTTAGGACCGTATGCTTATTGGATCGCATTAATTGCAGGATTAATGTCAAACTGTTTCTTATTAATGTTGCGATTAAGAACTGTCCAAAAAAAATATGATAAAAGGGGATTAGTACATGGAAAATGAAACTATTGAAATAATGGATGTACCTGAAGTAATGAGTTTGAATAAACCGGAGTCACCTTTAAAACAGTCCATAAAAGATATATTTAAACATTTGTTAATTTATCTCGGTGTTTTTATAGGAATTATCTTAGTCTTTGTAGTAGCTAGTGAAATTGTAAAAATGATTAAACATCTTAGTCCAAGTTTTATGCCAGGTTTAACGGTTGAACAACTTCAAAATTTTACAGATTCTGGTTATATTGTTGCGGTCATTATTGGTATTACGATTTTTTATAAAACTCAAAAAATTAATTTTTTCGAGACCGTATTTTATCGTCAAAAGAAGATGACATTAGAATATTTTGCAGTGTTTGCAATCATACTATTTGGATGTCAGTTTATTTTTACGCAAAGTGCTAATTTATTTGAATTTTTCTTAAATCAAATTGGTTTAAGTACTAAAGGTGCAATTGAAGCTGCCACAAGTGGAGATGATTCCTTTATGTTAGTCATTTATGCAGCGTTTGTTGGGCCATTTGTAGAAGAATTATTAGTTCGAGGCGGTGTTGTTTATCGCTTAAAACATTATGGAAAAATTTTCAGTATATTATTATCAGCAGTAATCTTCGGATTATTTCATATGAACTTAATTCAAGGATTTTTTGCTTTCTTTGTCGGAATACTATTTGCCTATATTGCGCTTGAATATAGTTTTTTATGGGCAGTATTTTTCCATATTTTAAATAATTTTGGATTTAGTTTTTTAGTAGAAAGTGGATTACCTTTACTTTTAGGACCGGAATTAGCAGATACTGTTACAACTATGCTTTTAGTGATTACTGGTAGTGCATCAGTGATTTTCTTAATCCTTTATCGTAAAGAAATCATTTCATATATTAGAGCAAACAGAACTCCAAAAGGTACTTATCCTGTTGTCTTTACAACATTGAGATTTTGGATTTATGTTGTGATTTGTTTATTAGTTGGTTTATTAGGCTTACAACGATTATAAGATGGGAGAGATTCGATGAATACGATTTATTTAGAAGATTCAGTATATACAACTCTACAAAATCATCCTGAGGTAAAAGAGCTACTTATTGAATTAGGATTCACGCCTTTATCTCAACCACAAATGGTTCAAACAGTAGGAAGAATTACAAGCTTAAAAAAAGGTTCAAAAATTGCTAAAATCCCACTGGATACAATTATTCGTCAATTAGAATTGAATGGATATATTGTAAAAGAAAGTAGGGAGAGCAATGAGTAATGATGCGATGTCACCATTAGAACGTCAAGAAAAATTAAAAGAGTTAATGCTCCGATTACATCAAGGGGAAAAAGAAGAAGTTATTCAGGAAGAATTTAACAAACATTTTGATTCCGTTTCCCCTTATGAAATTCAAGTAATGGAACGAAACTTGATGCAAGAGGGAATTACTTATGAAGAAATTATGCGTCTTTGTAAAATTCATGCTTCATTAATGAGTGCAAAAGTAGAAGCTGGAGAAGGAATGCCTGATTTTGAAAAAGAAGGACATCCAGTAATGGTTCTAAAAAAGGAAAATTTAGCTCTCAGAGGAGCGCTTGACCGAATTGAACGTTTGTTACAGGCTTATGTATCTTCAAAAGATGAAGAACTATTAAAAGGACTAAAACGTCAAATTGGTTTACTCGATCAGTTTGAAAATCATTATTTAAGAAAAGAATATGCCCTATTTCCGATTATGGAATCAAAAGGAATTACAGCTCCGCCGAAAGTGATGTGGGGAGTTCATGATGAAATTAGAGAAATTTATAAAAATTTCAAACAAGCTTTTGATGAACAAGCAGATGATGTCATGGAACAGTTTCTAGTAGCTAAAGAAGAATTGCTAGAAATGATTTTTAAAGAGGAAAATATTTTGATTCCAATGGTTGCGCAAGCTTTTCATGTGGATGATTGGGAGAAAATGGCACAAGATACCCCACAATACGGCTATTGCATTGTCACTCCTGAAGCAGAATGGAAAGTAGAAAAGAAACCATCTACCATTCAGTCTAAAGAAGAAATTCAAGAAACAGGAGATATCCCATTATCGACTGGTTCCTTATCCTTAGAACAATTAGACTTATTATTAAATCTACTTCCAATGGAACTGTCATTTGTGGATAAGGATAATATTGTCAAATATTACAACGAAGGCAACGGAGAAGAAAAAATCTTCCAACGCACAAAGAGTGCGATTGGTCGAGATGTCATTAATTGTCATCCACCAAAAAGCCATGCCATTGTGACACAATTATTTGAACAATTACGATCTGGTCAAAAAGAAAAAGAAGAAATGTGGTTTAAAAAAGAAGATAAAATGATTCATGTCACGTATCATGCCGTACGAAATGCTCAAGGAGAGTATATGGGCGTGTTAGAATATGTTCAAAATATTGCACCATACGTGAAGAATTTTGAAAGTCAACCTCTTAAGCGAGAGTTGTCTTAAGGTTAAACTAACTTTTAGAATTAGTTATTGAAAAACAAACTTTTCTGCAACTAGAAACGCTGAACAGAACCTTCCGAATGATTCGGAAGGCTTTTTATTTTATACATTAACCTCTTATAGTTATTGAGATGAAAAACATTAAGTGTTTAGAAATTCATTTATAGATATATGAGAATAAATGTATAGTTTTATAAGAGAGTTATTTGTATGTTTTGCATAAAATTCTCTTTTCAAGTGATAGTGGCTATGTTACAATCGTGTTGTTTATAGAACATAAACTGTTTAAAATTTAATAGACAACAAAGGAGTTAAAAACACCATGTATTTAGAGATGTTTTTAGGTGCAGTTGCAGGTTTAAGTTTGTTCTTGTACGGAATGAAATTAATGGCAGATGGATTGCAAAAGTTTGCAGGAGATAAGCTAAAAAGTATCGTTCGTACGCTAACAAAAAATCGTTTGATGGCTGTTTTAGTTGGGATGTTCGTCACAATGGTGATTCAAAGTTCAAGTGCTACATCAGTAATGGTAGTCGGATTTGTGAATGCAAGTATTATGACGATTGAACAAGCAGTGGGAGTAATTTTTGGAGCCAATATTGGTACAACAATTACAGGCCAATTGGTTTCTTTTAATCTTTCCCAATGGGCACCTATTGCAATTGGTACAGGAATTTTAATGGGAGCAATTGTGAAGAATCCTAAGATGAAAGAATTAGCTGAAATCTTAATAGGGTTCGGAATTTTGTTCATCGGTATGAACTATTTAAAAGACGCTTTAGCGCCACTAAAAGATTTACCAGCCTTTACAGAATGGATTGTTAATTATGGACATAATCCACTATTTGGAGTAGCTCTTGGATTTATTATGACATTAGCTCTACAAAGTTCATCCGCAACGATTGGGGTATTAATTGCCTTAGCTTCACAAGGCGTTTTACCATTTGCTACAGCTCTTTATATTATCTTTGGAGACAATATCGGTACATGTACAACAGCGTTAATTAGTAGTTTAGGCACTTCAAGACGTGGAAAACAAGTCGCAGTAATTCATTTAAGTATTAATATTATTGGTACTATCTATTTCATGTTGTTTTTAACAGGAATTTTAACAAATATTGTTACTTCTATGAATGCTACTGATATAGCAAGACAAATTGCAAATGCTCATACTATTTTTAATATTGTGAACGTAATTGTATTATTCCCATTTGCAAATCTATTAGTGAAATTAGCGGACTTCATTATTCCAGAACCACAAGCTGAAACAATGGATGATGAAGAAAAACTAGTATCTTATTTAGATAAACGTATTTTAGTAACACCATCGATTGCGTTACAAAATACAATGTATGAATTTGCAGCGATGTCTCATGCTGCAGACAAAACTTTAACGTATGCGATTGATGCCATTCGCTTGCGTAGCCAAGAAAAAATCGAAAAAGCATTTGCCTCAGAACAAAAAGTGAATCAGTTCCAAAAAGCAATTATTGAGTATTTAGTAGAAATTTCTCAACAAAATGTTTCAATCAATGACCAAGAAACGATTGATGAATTATTTAGTACTGTAAATGATGTGGAACGTATAAGTGACCATGCAGAAAATATTGCGGATTTTGCAAAAGCTGTATTGGAACGTGATATTGTATTGGATGAAAAGACATTATCAGAATTAGAACATGTATTTGGTTTAGTTCAAAAAGGATTTGCAATGTCGATTGATACTTTATCGACTGGTAATATTGAAAAAGTTAAAGAAGTCATTACTATTGAGCGAGAAATTGACCGATTGAAAATTGAAATTCGTGATAAATATATGAAACGTATGAACAAGGGTATTGCGAGTGCCGATTCAGGTATTTTCGTCATGGATTTATTGAGTAACTTAGAACGTATTAGTGACCACTTTAGAAATATTGGTGAGACTGTTCAAAGATTAGGACGTCCAGTAGTCGTAACAGAATAAACTGATGAGAAGATGATGCCATTTTGGTGTCATCTTTTTTAGTGATTATTTGTTATTTATAGACAATTATAGTACAATCAGTAAGGATAAAAATGTTATAAAAGGAGAATTTCATGTTAAAAGTTTCAAACGTAAGTTTATTATTTTCAGATCGTAAATTATTTGATGAAGTAAATATTACATTCACACCTGGTAACTGTTACGGAGTTATTGGTGCAAATGGTGCGGGTAAATCTACATTTTTAAAAATCTTGTCTGGTGAATTACAACCAACAACAGGGGAAGTTATTTTAGATCCCCATGAACGTTTAACTGTCTTAAAACAAGATCACTTTGCTTTTGAAGATGAACGTGTTATTGATACTGTTATTATGGGGCATAAACAATTATTTGATATTATGAAAGAAAAAGATGCCATCTATATGAAAGAAGAATTTACAGAAGAAGATGGTATTCGCGCTGCAGAACTTGAAGGGGAGTTTGCAGAATTAAATGGTTGGGAAGCGGAAAGTGATGCTTCACAATTATTACAAGGTTTAGGAATTACAGAAGACTTACACTATAAATTAATGAGTGAATTAGTGGAAGCTGAAAAAGTAAAAGTATTATTAGCTCAGGCCTTATTTGGTAAACCAGATGTACTATTACTAGACGAGCCGACAAACGGTTTAGATGCTAAATCAATCGCATGGTTAGAAGAATTTTTAATTACTTTTGAAAATACGGTTATCGTTGTTTCCCATGACCGTCACTTCTTAAATAAAGTATGTACACATATGGCTGACGTTGACTTTGGTAAAATTAAATTATTCGTAGGGAACTATGATTTCTGGTTACATTCAAGTCAATTAGCTGCTAAATTAATGGCAGACCAAAATGCTAAAAAAGAAGAAAAAATTAAAGAATTACAAGAATTTATTGCTCGTTTCTCTGCGAACGCTTCTAAATCAAAACAAGCGACATCTCGTAAGAAAATGTTAGATAAAATTACATTAGACGATATTCAACCATCAAGCCGTAAATATCCATTCGTTGGATTTACTCCTGCAAGAGAAATCGGAAATGATTTATTAATGGTTGAAGGATTATCAAAAACTATTGATGGCGAAGTTATTTTTGAAAATGTAAGCTTCCAATTGAAAAAAGATGATAAAGTTGCTTTCTTAAGTCGTTCAGATATTGCGATTACAACATTATTCAAAATTTTAACAGGGGAAATGGAAGCAGATAGCGGTACATTCAAATGGGGAGTAACAACTAGTCAAGCTTACTTACCAAAAGATATGACGGAAGAATTCTCAAATCCACAATTAAATATTTTAGAATGGTTACGTCAATATGCACCGGTTGAAGAACAAGATAATACATTCTTACGTAGCTTCTTAGGTCGTATGTTATTCTCTGGAGACGATGTAATGAAACAAGTAACAGTTCTTTCAGGGGGAGAAAAAGTACGTTGTATGTTATCTAAATTAATGTTATCAAAAGCGAATGTCTTATTATTAGATGACCCAACAAACCATTTAGACTTAGAATCTATTACAGCATTAAATGATGGTTTAATTGCCTTCAAAGGTTCATTGTTATTCTCAAGTCATGACCATGAGTTTATTCAAACAACAGCAAACCGTATTATTGAAATTGGACCAAAAGGTGTAGTGGATCGTCTAGAATCAACATATGATGAATTCTTAGAAAATGACGAAGTTCAAGCACGTGTAGATGCTTTATATCAATAAGATTGACTTTAATTTGCTATAGGAGAGAAGTGCTATGAAAAAAATTTATTTTGCCAGTCCATTATTTTCAGAAATGGAATTAGCTTTTAACGAAAGTTTTGTTAAACGAATTCGAGAAGAATATCCGCAATTGGAAGTTTACCTTCCTCAAGAACAAATGGCGATTAATGATAAAAATTCTTTTGCAGATTCAACGATGATTGCTAGATATGATACAGATGCTTTGCTAGATGCTGACTTAGTGATTGCCATTTTAGATGGTGCGATTATTGATGCAGGTGTTGCTAGTGAGATTGGAATTGCGTATCAAGCTGGTATTCCAATTTTGGCTTTATATAGTGATAGTCGTCAATATGGGGCTGAAAATGCAGAAAAATTAGTAGCCTTACAAGAAGTTGCTGAATCTCAATTCCCATATGCAAATTTATATACAGTAGGTCTCATTAAATTAAGAGGGGAAGTATTCTCAAGCACGCAAGAATTATTAGAAGCTTTACCTGCTTATATTATGGCTTAAATTCTAAAAACGTAACAACAATGTAATAAGGTTGTTACGTTTTTTTTATATGTAAATTGTATAATGAAGAATACGATGGAGAAAGTGTGGTGTATTGTACTGGATAAACGATTAAGAAAAAGTTTCATTTTTAGTGGATTAGTATGTCTATTAATGACTAGTTATCCAATGTCCATTCATGCGCAGGAAATTTCTCAAGAATCGATTCAACAATTAGAACAAGAAATTTCTCAAAAATTAAATGATGTTAATGAGAAATACCGACAAGTTGAAAGATTGAAACAGGACTTAGATGAATTGAAATCTAATCAGAAAGAATTAGAACTACAAATAAATGAACAACAAGATAAATTAGAAGAAAAAGAAACGGTCGTAAAAGAAAGAATGGTAGCTTTACAATCAAGTGGTGTGATTTATCAACGAGTTGTTCAACTGTTGCAAGCAACAAGTATTTCTGATTTCTTTCATCGATTAATTGTTATTCAAGAGTTATTCAAATCGGATATTTTAACGATTCAAAATTATCATAAAGATGTTCAAACATTAGTAAATTCGCAAAAGGAATTAAAAGATACTGAAGATACTTTATTAAAAAAACAAGATGATTTACAAACAGAATCTACACTTTATGCGAATAGCATTCAAGTGTTAAAACAAAATCTTGCGAAAAATAAAGAAGCATTGTTTGCGATACATGAACAGGAAAGTAAAGTTCAACAATTAAGTGAAAATACTGAACCAACGACGCACCATGCTTCTGAGGAAAAGAAAACAGATGCAGTAGTTCAGGAAACAAAACAAGTTCATGCAACTGAAGTCAAAGCTTCAACTGTTGAAAAAAATATTGAATCTAAAGGAAGTGCTGAGACTTCTACTAAGGCTCAGACAGTTTCAAATGAAGTAAAATCTACATCGAGCGGCAAAGAATTTGCAGCAGAAGCAACTGCCTATTCTTATAAAGAAGCAGGCCTAAGTTATTATACTGCGATGGGAATTGATTTAAGATCGAATCCTAATGTGATTGCAGTAGATCCTACTCAAATTCCTTTAGGAACTTTAGTAGAAGTTCCAGGGTATGGAATTGCGATTGCTGGTGATACAGGTGGAGATATTAAAGGAAATCGAATTGATGTACATTATCCTGAAGTACAACAAGCAATGGATTTTGGAAGAAGAAAAATTACGATAAAAGTGATGAATTAAGAAGAATTTCAGATTTAATCTGGAATTCTTTTTTGTTAACATACGTTTTATTAAAAAATATAATTTTGATGTGATGATTTGTTAACATTAATTTAAAAACTCTTTGATAAACTTGTAACAGAATTTACAAAAATAAGGTGAAAAGGGAGTAACAAATGTGAACCTATTAGAAGAAATACAAAACTATTGGAATCATCGTTATACAGGATATTCCAAAGTAAATCAAAAAGAATTAGAAGGAATTCAAAGAGAAAGATGGAAAGAACAATTGAAACGATTGTTACCAGCTAATCAAGATCTTAGAGTATTAGATATAGGAACAGGGCCTGGATTTTTTTCTATTATTTTAGAAGAATTAGGTTATACAACTATAACAGCTATTGATGTTTCCAATAAAATGCTAGAAGTTGCCAAAGAGAATATTCAACAATATGGCAAAGAACATTCAAGTATACAACTCATTCAAATGGATGCTCAAAAGTTAGAGTTTGACTCAGAAAGTTTTGATATCATTGTTAGTCGAAATTTAACTTGGAATTTAGAAAAACCTCAACAAGCTTATTCAGAATGGTTAAGAGTTTTGAAACCCAATGGAGCTTTATTTATTTTTGATGCGAATTGGTATGCATTTCTTCAGAATGAAACATTAGAAAAAGAATTTGAAGCAAAACGGAAAAAAGCTATAGAAGAAAAGTTAGAAGATTATTGGCAAGGCGAAGGTGTTGATGAGAAAAAAATGGATTGGATTGTTCAACAATTGCCTTTAACTTATCAACAAAGACCTCAATGGGATATGGAGTATTTTTCCTCACTGGAAGGTATTTCAGTAGAAACAGAAGAAAACTTTGGAGATTTAGTGTGGGATTATGAAGAACAATTAAATTATGGTGCAACACCAATGTTTTGTATCAAAGTCGTAAAGGGAGATGTATGATGACAGTGGAACAAACTATACATGAACGAGTTGAAAATTATTGGACAAATCGAAGTTCTTCTTTTTTAGAACAACGAACAAGAGAATTTCATAGTCCATTAAAGAATAGATGGATTACAGAATTTAAAAAATATTTACCACAAGAAAAATCATTAAAAATTTTAGATATTGGTTGTGGAACAGGATTTTTTACAGGAATTTTAAGTCAAATGGGACATGAAGTTATTGGAATTGACTTAACAAAGGAAATGATTCATTTAGCGACTGTTTTTGCTAAACAGGAAAAGTTTGATGCGCAATTTTTAGTCATGGATGCTCAGAATCTAGCATTTGCTGATGAAAGTTTTGATATTGTCATTGCAAGAAATGTTACTTGGACATTACCAGATGTTCCGAGAGCTTATCGTGAATGGCTTCGAGTGTTGAAAAAAGGTGGAAACCTTATTAATATTGATGGAAATTACGGTGCTACGAGTATGACGGATACGAGTCATTTACCACAGCATCATGCACATCATCATTTAAGTCAAGATACTTTAACAGAATGCGAAATGATTCAAAGAAGCTTATCTATTTCTAGTGAAGTACGACCTCAATGGGATGTGCAATATTTATTAAATCAAGAAGTGGACTCTCTGCAAATTGATCGATCGATTAGCCAAAGGATTTATTTGGAAAAAGATGAATTTTATAATCCAACACCTTTATTCTTACTATGTGCTAAAAAGTAAGGAGTGGAAGTAAATGTTTAAAGTAATGAAGAGACTTTTAAGCGTATTTATACTTTTTATTGGCATTTCATTTTTTGTATTTTTACTCATTCATATAGCACCTAGTGATCCAGCTTCTGTCAAAATGTCAGCAGGAACAGGGAGAGTTTCAACTGAGGCACTTGCGCTCATGCGTGAGGAAATGGGATTGAATCAACCTTTACTTGTACAATATGGAAATTGGCTCTTTAGATTTCTTCAAGGAGATTTTGGAAAGAGTTTAATGTCAGATATTCCAACTGAGAAATTATTGATTCCAGCAGCTATAAATACGATTCAATTGGCAGTCATAACATTAGTGATTTCATTAGGAATCTCGATTCCCTTGTCTATATTTTTTGTACGATGTCAAAACCGGATTTTAAAATCAATCTTTCAATTGATTTTATTTTTCAAAATGTCATTACCGTCTTTCGTGATTGGTTATTTCTTAATGTATGTATTTAGTGTTCAATTAAAATGGGTTCCATTACTAGCTAAACAAGGTGGTAGTGGATTAATATTACCGATTATTACGATTGTTATTCCCATGAGTGCAAAATTTATTCAACAATTTTCAGCGTTGTTAGAACATGAATTACAACAGGAATATGTTAAAGTGCTTTATTACCGTGGAATGGAAGAATCAAAAATCTTTCAACGGCATTTATTGAAAAATATCTTTCCTACGATGATAACCATTATTTTATTATCGTTTGGTTCCTTAATGGCTGGTGTCGTTGTAGTAGAAACTATTTTTTATTGGCCAGGAATTGGGAAGTTATTAATGGATAGTATTAGTTCAAGAGATTATCCACTCGTACAAATGATTGTAGTTTGTATTAGCTTTTTATATTTAGTGCTCACTCAAATTTCCGATGGATTACAAAATAGGACAGATACCCGTATAAAAGGCGGTGAGTTGTCATGATAGATATAAGAAAATGGAGAATTGGAACGATTGTTTTAGTAGTTGCATTACTATTGTGGAGTACATTATTTTTAAACTACGAAACAATGAATGCCAATGAATTGTTAAGTCCACCAAATTCTAACCATTGGTTTGGTACGGATGATTTTGGTCGAGATGTTTTTATTCGAGTGATAGTAGGAGCTAGATATTCTATTGGAGCTTCTCTATTAATTGTAGCATTATCATATTTAGGAGGCATGCTATTAGGAGGATTAGCAGGGATTTTTGGTGGTTGGATCGACAGAATAGTAACGAGTATGGTAGATATTTTATTAGCCATTCCTAGTTTACTAATAGCTATTACGGTAGCTGGAGTATTAGGTGGAGGGTTAAGAAATGGAGTTATTGCTCTTGTTATTAGTTATTTACCGTATTATGCCAAATTAACAAGAGGAGAAATTCGTAAAATCAAAGTTCGAGAATATGTGACCGTAATGTATATGCAAGGAGCTCCATTATGGTATCGGATGATGACGATTTTTAAAAATATTCAACGACCATTAGTGACGTATATGCTCGTCAATATTTCAAGTACTATTTTAAGTTTAGCAACATTATCTTTTTTAGGGATCGGTGTAAAAGTTCCTCAACCAGAATGGGGAGCAATGTTAAATGAGGGAAGATTATCATTTGAACAAGCGCCATGGTTAATGATTGCACCAGGACTTGCGATTACGATAACGATTATTATTTTTAACAGAATTCATTATTGGATTCTACAGAAGAAAGGGAGAAATTTATGAAATTAAGAAATTTATTTTTAACAGTCGCAACAGCAGTATTAGTTGGATGTGCACCTGTACAACCAACATCACAACAACAAGAAAGTAACCAAAATTCAACGTTTAAAATTGGGTATTCTCAATTTACAGCAGGAATTGACCCAGCAAAAGATTGGGAAGGCTGGTATACGATTCGTTTTGGAATTGGTGAAACATTATTCCGTTTAACAAAGGACTTTGATGTAGAACCATGGTTAGCATCCTCTTATAAGAAGATTGATGATCAAACATGGGAAATTCATTTAAAGGAAAATATCACTTTTTCTAATGGAAATCCTGTTAATAGTGATGCAGTTATTGCTAGCCTTCAAAGAGTAGGAGAAAATCATAAATCAGGAAAAATTTTTAAAACAGCTACTTATACAGCTAATGATTCTCTCACTTTTACAGTTCATACTGAAAAACCAAGTCCTCAATTTATTCATGAATTAGTGGATGCTAAAACAGCTATTATAGATGTAACAAGTACTGATAAAATTATAGGAACAGGTCCTTATGAAGTGACTGAATTTAAACCAAATGATTCTATTTCATTAATGGCTTCCACTCATTATTGGGATGGTAATGCATCGATTAAAGAAGTTCATTATCAATTAATTCCAGATCAAAAAACATTGGAATTAGCGATTAAATCAAAAGAAGTTGATGGTGGATTAGATTTAAATAATGATGTGGCAGATTCATTAATGAAAGATTCTTCAGTTCAAGTGTATAATCAACCAAGTACGAGAACGTACCATTTAGAATTGAATAAAGCAAGATTACAAGATAAAAAAGTTCGTCAAGCGATTTTACATGCGATTAATAAACAAGAATTAACACAAGATTTCTTAAAAGGTCATGTAACACCTGCAGATGGAGCCTTTTTAGATTCAAGTATTTATTCAAGTGGTACATTTGCTAATAAACAATACCAACCAGAAATGACGACAAAATTATTAGAAGAAGCCGGCTATAAAGCTAAAAATGCAGATGGTATTTTGCTGAATGCACAAAATGAACCGTTACAAATTGTTCTAAAAACATATAAGAGATTAGCTAATGAAAAAATTGCTACGGCACTACAACAACAATTGAAACAAGTGGGAATTGATTTAAAAATTGATATTCAAGAAAAAGTCGATGGATTAAATCAATTAGATTATGACATCGCATTAGCTTCAGCATTAACATTACCAACGGGAGATCCTCATTACTTCCTAAATGCAACTTTATCTAGTGAAGGAGCCTTGAATTATGTAAAAAATTCAGACCAATGGTTAGATGAAAAAATTTCTACCTTAGGTCATGAAGTAGATGCTGATAAAACACGTAGTGAAGTGGCAGAAATTCAAGACTATGCAAGAGAAGAAGCAGTTGTAGATTACATTGGATTTGTCAACTTACATGGGGCGATGAACAATTATATTCACAATTTTGAACTTTCTCCATCTGATTTCTATCATATTACGAATAAATTGGTAAAAGATTAATGAAACAGACAATTTTTAAAGTCAAACAATTAAATGCTTCATATGGACAGGAAGTAGTCCTTAAAAATTTAGACTTTTCAATTAAAGAAGGGGAAGTCATCGGGATTATTGGTGAGTCTGGGATTGGAAAATCGACTTTTTTAGAATGTTTACTTGGAAATGTTCATCAAAAGGTAATGATGAATGCAAGTGAAATGAAGTTTTTAGAAGAAAACTGGCTGACATTATCTAGTAAACAGAGAAGAGAATATTTAAGGCAGGATATTGGCATCATTTTTCAAAATGGACAACACAGTTTAGATCCTTTATTTACAATTGGACAACAGTTGGAAGAATTAATATTACAAGAAAATCCACAAAAAATTGTGGGAATTCTGAAAATGGTTCAATTAGAAGAAAAAGTATTACAATTATATCCTCATGAATTATCTGGAGGAATGTTACAAAGAGTGATGATTGCAATGGCGTTTATCAATCAGCCGAAATTAATCATTGCTGATGAACCTTTTAGTGCTTTAGATGTTCCATTGCAAATGGAGATGATGCAATTAATTCTTAATCTTGCAAAGGAATATCACACCGCAACGATTATGGTGACGCATCAACGAGAGTTAGCATATCAATTTTGTACAAAAGTGTTAACTTTAGAAGAGGGCGAATTAGTAGTACAAAAGAATAAATCTCTTAAGAATTTCAATTTTAATCATTTATCTAATAAGAAAAAAGAAATATTCTTCCAATTGAAAAATGTAACAAATAATTATACAGTTGAGGATGTAATTCTTCAAAATCTTACACTTGATATTCCAAAATATGAAGTAACAGGAATCATCGGACATTCAGGAGCAGGGAAGACAACTCTTGCAAAGATTTTATCTGGCTTTATTCCATATGAAGGTAATATCAAAATTGAAGAAAAAGAATTAAGAGAAGTATTGACTCATGAAAAACAAAGCTATTACCGAAGAGTTCAATATTTATTCCAAAATAGTTTATTAGCTTTTAATCCGAATCAAACGATAGTGAAAAGCTTAGAAGAACCGTTAAAATTTATGCGAAAAATAAAAAAACGTCCAGAACGGATTCAAATGATACAGGATTTATTTATAAAACTAGAGTTAGAATTCGATTGGTTAGAAAAATATCCTCATCAATTATCTGGAGGACAATGTCAACGCTGTGCGATTGCAAGGGCTATTTTAGCACAACCAGAATGCTTAATTTGTGATGAAATAACAAGTTCACTAGATGATGCGAATCAGGAAAAAGTTATAAAAGTGTTACAAAAAGTTCAAGAAGAAACTAATATGACCATAGTATTGATTAGCCATAATCAGTCGTTGATTGAAGCGATTTGTTCAAATATTATTGTTTTAAATGAGGGTCAATTGATGGAGAATGTTATTACAGAAGACTAAGAACAATACAATTTGAGAATCCCTTACTAATAAGATAGTAGGGGATTTTTAGCTTTCCTAAGTATAAAAGATATTAAACGATTTTTATGAGATTATGATATAATATGGATATAGTTTTATATCTTTAGGAGGATGTTTGTGAAATTAAAAAAGGATTTTATTATTAGTCATTTTGTTTCCTTTGTTTTTACGATTTTAGTTTGGTTATCAATGACAACAAGTGTTCGAAAAGGCTTAGCACTTTATGATGCTAGTATTTTTGAATATTTTGGTTATGCTATGAATCATGGTCAAATGATGTATACTAATTTATTTGATCATAAAGGACCGTTTATTTTTATTTTTAATGCTTTAGGATACTTTATTGCCGGTCCTTTGGGGATAAAAGCTTTATATTTACTTAGTATTTATTTATTTTTTTATTGGACTTATCATATTTCACGATTATTTTCGAGTAAAACAATCTCTATATTGGTTAATGCTATCGTGTTCATTATTTTTGAGAATTTTTTTGAAGGTGGTTGGGGATTAGAAGGGTATGTTTTACCTTGTATTAGCTATTCTTTATTTGTCTTTTTAAACTATGCATTAACTAGTAAAATTAAACCGATTGAAGTCATTCTAAATGGTGTATTTTTTTCTATCGTATTTTTTACGAAAGCTAATATGGTAGGAATGTGGTTATTTTTCAGTTTATATATTACTTTATGTTTACTCTATCAGAAAAAGGTGAAAGAACTATTTCAATTAATAGGATTATTTTTAAGTGGCATTCTTCTAATTCTTGTACCATTATTCCTATATTTAATGATGAATGGTGCATTGACTGATATGTTTTATCAATCCTTTATTGTAAATATGATTTATTCGAAACAGCCGAGTGAGTATTCACTAAAGGAAGTAATTGAATGGTATTTATTACAAACAAATCAATTACAAATTAACCTATTAATAGTGTTATCTAGTTTACTAGCATTAAAAAAATATCATTGGAAAGTCATTGCTTATAATATATTAGTGATTTTTTGTATTGTGGTTGCATTAGTCTCTAAGAGAACATATTTCCATTATTTATTGGTACTTATTCCATTATATGTACCTTTTATCAGTATTTTTATGGATCATTTCAACAGTTATTTATCAAAATATGGACTTGTAATTTTACTAATTGGAATGAGTATCATTTATTATCATCCTTTAATGGAAATAAAAGATAATATATCCCATCATTATGAAGATTTGTCTGTTAATGAAAGAGAAGTAGCTAACTATATTCGTACTCATACAAATAAGGATGATAGAATATATTCTCATAGAATGAATGGGATTATTTATTTAGAAAGCGATCGATTATCTAGTACTAAATTCTTCTTTATTCCCTCGCTAAAGGATGAAACACCTTTAATGGATGATTTTAAAAATTCTATTCTAAACAATCCACCGAAATATATTGTTTTTGATTCGAGATGGGACTATCATAGATTAACAGATGAATTTATTAAAGAATATATAAAAGAATTCTATGATTTTGAAAAAGAAGTTGAAAGTATGAGTATTTATAAATTAAAGAATAATTAAGGAGTTTCAATGAAGAAAAAGCCAATCTTATATATAGTTATTCCATGTTTTAATGAAGAAAAAGTTTTACCTTTTACTAATGTAATTTTTAAAGATAAAATTCAAGAATTGGTAGAAAAAGAAATTATTTCGCAACAATCAAGAGTGATGTTTGTGAATGATGGAAGTACTGATGATACCTGGAGTTTAATAGAAGAATATTCAAAAAATGAATTTGTTGTTGGAATTAGCCAAAGTAGAAATCGTGGACACCAAAGTAGTATTCTAGCAGGGATTTTCGAGGCAAAAAAATATGCAGATGTAGTTATTACCATTGATGCAGATGGACAGGATGATATTCATTGTATAAATAAAATGCTAGAAGCTTATGAAAAAGGTTCTGATATTGTATATGGTGTAAGAGAAAATAGAGAAACAGATACTTTTTTTAAAAGATTTACAGCGGAAAGTTTTTATCGTTTAATGAATTTTTTTGGCGCAGAAATTATATTTAATCATGCAGATTATCGTTTGATGAGTAAACGATTTATTGAAGAATTAGGGAAATATAAAGAAGTAAACTTATTTTTAAGAGGAATTGTTCCTCTGGTTGGTTTTCAATATTCGATTGTAACTTATAAAAGAGAAGAGCGAATTGCCGGTGAGAGTCATTATCCACTTAACAAAATGGTTAAATTAGCAGTTGATGGTATTACAAGTTTATCTGTAAAACCTATACGTATGATTACTATTTTAGGAGTTTGTACATCATTCTTTAGTTTTCTACTAATTGTTTGGGTTTTATGGACTAAATTTACAGGAGAAAGTGTTGCAGGATGGGCTAGTACGTATGCTATTGTTAGCTTATTAGGTGGAGTTCAACTTATTAGTTTAGGAGTTATTGGAGAATATATAGGAAAAATTTATTTAGAAACTAAAAATAGACCAAGATATATTATTTCTAAAAGAACATATGAAGAAAATACTAATAGTGAAGACGATCATGGTTTATTGATTGAATAAAGTTTTATCATCAAAATTTAACATTTCTATTCACATTACTTGACAAAAAGTCAACTTTTTAGTAAATTAGTATCAATTTCATAGGAAATCCAATGAAGGAGCCAAGTAGATTCACAGCAATTAGAGAGAGAAATCGTGGCTGAAAGTTTCTCATAAGACTGAAAGAATCGAAAGACACTCTGGAGGAGAATAATGCAAAGTTATTCCGGCAAAAGAGCCGTTATTTAGTAGAGGAATAGAGGGTGACTCTATTCAAATTTAGGTGGTACCACGAAATTAATCGTCCTGACTCATTCATTTGAGTCAGGATTTTTTTTACATATTTTTTATACATAGAAAGTAGGGATAAAATGATTCAAAAACCAAAAGGAACAGCCGATTTATTACCAGAGGAAATAAAAATTTGGCATTACATTGAAGAAACAGCTCGCATTATTTTAGGCGATTATCAATTTGAAGAAATGCGTACACCAATGTTTGAAAGCTATGAATTATTTAGTAGAGGTGTGGGTGATACTTCGGATATCGTTTCTAAAGAAATGTATGATTTTTATGACAAGGGAGACCGTCATATTACATTACGTCCAGAAGGAACTGCAGCCATCGTTCGTGCGTATGTAGAAAATAAATTATTTGGACCAGAACATAAGAAACCTTATAAAGTTTATTACATGGCTCCAATGTTCCGTTATGAACGTCCACAATCAGGACGTTTAAGACAATTCCACCAATTAGGTGTGGAAGTATTTGGTTCAACAAATCCAGCAACAGATGTTGAGACAATTGCAATGGCATGGGATTTATTAAAAGAACTTGGCTTATCTAATATGCGTTTAGTGATTAATTCACTTGGAAAAACTGCAGACCGTATCGCATATCGTCAAGCTTTAATTAATTATTTAGAACCATTTACTGAAGAATTAAGTGAAGATTCTAAAAATCGTCTTCATAAAAATCCATTACGTGTATTAGATAGTAAAGATAAACGTGATATTGAAATCGTAAAAAATGCACCACGTATTTTAGAATTTTTATCAGATGAAGCACGTACTCACTTTGAAAAAGTGCAACAATATCTAACTGCCTTAGAAATTCCATTTGAAATTGATGAAACAATGGTTCGTGGATTAGATTATTATCAAGATACGATTTTTGAAATTATGACAGATTCAAAATCATTTGGTGCTAAAACAACGATTTGTGGTGGTGGACGTTATGATGGTCTTGTTCAAGAATTAGATGGTCCAGAAACACCAGGGTTTGGATTTGGATTAGGAATGGAAAGACTTGTGTTATTAATGAAAGATGAACAAGTAGAAATTCCTGACCTACAAGAATTAGATGCATATATTGTTGGTTTAGGAGAAGAAACAGAAGAAGAAGTATTAAAACTTTCTATCTCACTACGGCAACAAGGTTATTCTGTGGACCGTGATTTCTTCGGTAGAAAAGCAAAACCTCAATTTAAAAATGCTCAAAAATATGGAGCAAAAGTTGTGATTACTTTAGGAGAAGAAGAATTGGCAAGTCGTCAAGTTCCACTAAAAGTAATGAGCACTGGTAAAGAAGTAAAAGTTGACTTAGCAGATGTATATGAAGATTTTGATAGTCTATTCCGCCAAGCAACAATGGATACAACAGCAATCGATGAATATTTTGGAAAATAGAAAGTAGGGATTTGTATGAAAAAGAGATCAATTTACTGTGGATTAGTTACAGAAGAATTAGTAGGAAAAGAAATTACATTACATGGTTGGGTACAAAAACGTCGTGACCATGGTGGGGTTATTTTTATCGACTTACGTGACCGTGAAGGTGTGATGCAAGTTGTATTTAACCCACAACATAACCAAGCAGCTTTTGAAATTGCAGACACATTACGTCCTGAATACGTTATTGAAGTAACAGGTACTGTTGCTTTACGTGGTGAAGGATTAACAAATCCAAACTTAAAAACAGGTTCAATGGAATTAGAAGTTCACCATGTTGAATTATTAGCAAAAGCTAAAACTCCACCAATTTACATTGAAGATGATAAAGTAGCTTCAGACGAATTACGTATGAAATATCGTTATTTAGATATGCGTCGTAAACCTGTATTAGAAAACTTACGTTTACGTCATAAAACAACTCGTGCGATTCGTGAATATTTAGATACTGAAGGATTTATTGATGTAGAAACACCATACTTAGCAAAATCAACACCAGAAGGAGCTCGTGACTACTTAGTACCTTCTCGTGTACATGAAGGAAGTTTCTACGCATTACCACAATCACCTCAAACATTTAAACAATTATTAATGGGTGGGGGCTTAGATCGTTACTACCAAATCGTTCGTTGTTTCCGTGACGAAGATTTACGTGGAGACCGTCAACCTGAATTTACACAAGTCGATATTGAAACAAGCTTCTTATCAGCTGAAGAAATTCAAGAAATGATGGAAGGCTTATTGAAAAAAGTCATGAAAGATACATTAGGAGTAGAGGTAACAACTCCATTCCCTCGTTTATCATTTGCTGAAGCAATGAGCCGTTATGGTAATGATAAACCAGATACTCGTTTTGCATTAGAATTAATCGATGTGGCAGATATTGTGAAAGATTCTGATTTAAAAGTGTTCAGTACAGTTGTTGAAAACGGTGGACATGTAAAAGCCTTAAACTTAAAAGGATTAGCAGATGAATATTCACGTAAAGATGCAGATAGCTTAGCGCAATTTGTTGCTAAATATGGTGCAAAAGGATTAGCTTGGTTGAAAGTGGAAGAAGATGGTCTAAAAGGACCAATTGCTAAATTCTTAGTAAACCAAGAAACAGCATTAAGAGAACGTTTAGATGCAGAAGTTGGAGATATTATTTTCTTCTGTGCGGATAAACCAAGTGTTGTTGCTCAATCATTATCTGAATTACGTTTACATTTTGGTAGAAAACATGAATTAATTGATCAATCTAAATTCAACTTCTTATGGGTTGTTGATTGGCCATTATTAGAATATGATGAAGATGCAAATCGTTATGTAGCAATGCACCATCCATTTACTCGTCCAGTGAATGAAGATTTTAATGCGTTATTAGAAGATCCAGCAGCAGCTAAAGCTCAAGCCTATGATATTGTATTAAATGGATATGAATTAGGCGGAGGTTCATTAAGAATTTATAGAAGAGATATGCAAGAAGCAATGTTTAATGTATTAGGATTCACAAAAGAATCTGCACAAGAACAATTTGGATTCTTAATGGATGCATTAGATTATGGATTCCCACCACATGGAGGAATTGCATTAGGATTAGACCGTTTAGTTATGTTATTAGCTGGAGAAGACAACATCCGTGAAGTGATTGCATTCCCTAAAAACGGTTCAGCAATGGATACTATGACACAAGCACCAAGTCCAGTATCTGAACAACAATTACAAGAATTATCATTAAAAATTCGCTAAAATCAATGAACAATGGAGAAGTCGTCAATGAAGGCTTCTCCTCTGTTCTTCATAGAGAAAAAAGGAACGAATACTAATGAAAAATAGCAAAGGTGTTGTGTTTAAAAGACAACAAGAAATTTTGAAATTATTACAGGAACATAGGCAATTATCTGTGGAAGAATTATCTGCCAGATTAGAAGTTTCTGAAATTACAATCCGTAGAGATTTACAACGTTTTGAAGATCAAGGACTGATTGAACGTTTTTATGGTGGAGCAAAATATATTTCAGGTAAAATTGAAAAAGAAAATATTGAACAAAAACAATACAATTCCACTAAAAAAAATATTGC
>NZ_CAUQUN010000003.1:0-107355 GCF_963521425.1 uncultured Granulicatella sp. | reverse complement strand
CTAATAAATACTCCACATCATAACCATAACCACGTTTTCCTAACGCTCCAAAATATGAAAAGTCACGACGAATTGTCGCACTATCTACTTTTACAGCATCACTTAATTCTGTTGATGAAATACGACGTTTTCCTGCATCATGTAAAAATCTTAAATAACGATGATAAATTGCCAAGCGCTTTGCCGTAGCTTTTGGAATTTCAATTTTTTTCATTTTTCAATCTCCTTTATATCAAATTTCATAAATATTCTAGCATAAGTTTCATATATTTCACAAGCGATATGCTTGTTTTTACATAAAATTATTACATTTGTACATTTTATTATACATATTCCTTAAAATATTCACATCTCAAGCATATTGTGATTTTTTCTCAATCTTACATTTAAATAAAGAACATTAAAAACTTTTGTCCTTACCATATGTATGATAGAATAAATTTGAAACTGCATAGAAAGAGGATTATGACATGATTTTATTACAAGGTCAAGGGCTAGCTAGACATTTTGGCCCAGATGTACTATTTGAAAATATTTCCCTTGAAGTCCAAGAACGTTCTCGTATTGCATTAGTGGGAAGAAACGGAACAGGAAAATCAACATTATTAAAAATTTTAGCCGGAATTGAAGAACCTAGTTTAGGAATGGTCAGTAAGAAAAAAGACCTTTCCATCGGTTACTTAGATCAATATGCTTCAGTCCATTCTGAAAATACAATTTGGGAAGAAATGATAGAATTATTTAAAGGAGTTGAAGCTTTAAAAAAGGAAGCTCTTTTAATCGCTGATAAATTAGGAAATCCAGACGTATTAGCCAATGAATCACTCTACCGACAAACATTAACACGTTACGATGATTTACAAGAACAATTAAATAAAATGAACGCCTATGGCTATGAAGGTGAAATTCGCTCTGTCTTACATGGATTCCAATTTTATCCTGAAGATTATGATAAACCTATTCAACAATTATCCGGCGGACAAAGAACTCGTCTAGCATTAGCTAAAATTTTATTAGAAAAACATGACGTCTTAATTTTAGACGAACCTACCAACCATTTAGATATCGAAACATTAACATGGTTAGAAGATTACTTAAAATCTTCACCGGTATCACTACTAATTGTGAGCCATGACCAATACTTTTTAGATAAAGTCTGTCAAGAAGTCTATGAAATTCATCATCACACTTGCGAATATTATAAGGGAAATTATTCATACTATGTTACTGAACGTGAAAATCGATTCTTACTACAACAAAAAGCTTATGAAAAACAACAAGAGAAAATTCAAAAATTAGAAGAATTTGTTGCGAAAAATATTGTTCGTGCCTCTACGACGAAACGAGCACAATCCCGTAGAAAACAATTAGAAAAAATGGAACGCATCGAAAAACCTCAGTCAGATTCAAGGTCCGCTCGTTTTTCATTTTCTGTTCAAAAAGAATCTGGGAATCAAGTGTTAAATGTGCAAGATGCTTTTATTGGATATGACGGGCAAACGCTAGCGGGACCAATCAATTTAAACATCCGCAAACAAGAAGCCATTGCGATTGTTGGTCCAAACGGAATTGGTAAATCAACATTTTTAAAATCTCTAACGCAAGAAATTCCATGGATTTCAGGAGAAAGTTCATTAGGGGCTAATGTTCAAGTCGGTTACTATGATCAAAACTTAAGTGGATTAAACTCTAAAACAACCGTTTTAGAAGAGCTTTGGAGCCGACATACAACGATGCCCGAAAAAGATATTCGTACGATTTTAGGAAGTTTCCTATTTTCAGGAAAAGATGTTGAAAAATCCACTGCCCAATTAAGTGGGGGAGAAAAAGCAAGACTTGCTTTAGCAAAACTTTCATTAGAACATGATAATTTCTTATTACTCGACGAACCTACGAACCACTTAGATATCGATAGTAAGGAAGTTCTTGAACAAGCGCTCATTGAATATGATGGAACAATTTGCTTTGTTTCACACGACCGATATTTCATTAATCAAGTGGCAACTTCTATTTTAGAAATCACTCCTGAAGGAAGTACCTTATATTTAGGAGATTACGATTACTATATTGAAAAGAAACAAGAGCTTGAAGCCTTAAAACAAGAAGAAGCCACTCCTGTCGTTCAAGCAGAAGTAGCTTTAACCGATACAAAGAAAAATTACTTAAGCTCAAAAGAAGAACAAAAACAACTTCGTACTCTAACAAGACAGGTAGAACAACTTGAAGAAAAACTACATCAAATCGAACAAGAAATTTCTTCCGTTCACGAAGAATTAACATTAGAAGAAGTTTATACGAACCCTACTCGTTCAGCAGAACTTCAACAAACTTTACAAACCTTAAATGAATCATTAGAAGAAGTAATGATAGAATGGGAAGAAGCAAGCTTAGCTTTAGAAGAATTCCAAACTTAATGACTTCTCTCAAATAAATCAAAAGACTTTTCCTCGTAGCTTACGACATGTTCTGCTACTGAAGAAAAGTCTTTTTTACTCTTACTCATTCATAAATTGACTTTGATAAAGATGTTGGTAGAACCCTTGCTGAGCAATTAGTTCTTCATGTATTCCTTGTTCAATGACTTGCCCATCTTTCAACACTAATATTTTATCTGCATTTTGAATCGTTGAAAGTCTATGAGCCACAATGAAACTTGTTTTCCCTTCCATTAATGTTTGGAAGGCCTGTTGAATTTTCAACTCTGTTCTTGTATCAATAGAAGAAGTTGCTTCATCAAGAATCAGCATCGATGGCTTACTTAGCATTACTCGAGCAATGGACAAGAGTTGTCGCTGCCCTTGTGAGAAGTCTTCTCCTTGTCGATGAAGAGGTGTTTCTAATCCTTTTGGTAGTTTTTCAATCATTTTATCTAATTGACATTGCATTAATACTTGTTGAATTTCTTCATCGGTTGCATTGGGATTTCCTA
The DNA here is from genome assembly GCF_963521425.1 of uncultured Granulicatella sp. Classification (GTDB taxonomy): domain Bacteria; phylum Bacillota; class Bacilli; order Lactobacillales; family Aerococcaceae; genus Granulicatella. Next base: position 104,426 of record NZ_CAUQUN010000003.1, on the reverse strand, counting down.
ATAATAAATTTTCTCGAATGGTCCCCGATTGCAACCATGTTTCTTGTAAGACCATTCCAAATAATTGTCTGAGTTGCTGTCTACTCATGTCTTTTATAGAAATTCCATCAATTGTAATATTCCCTTTATCTACTTCATAAAATCGCATTAATAAATTAATAAGTGTACTCTTACCACTTCCAGTTGGTCCCACAATCGCAATTTTTTCTCCAGGTTTTACTTCTAAAGAAAAATCCTCGATCAGTGATTGGTTTTTTTGGTAAGAAAATGACACATTTTCAAATAGCACTTCTCCTTTAATCATTTCTGGTAATTGGATTTCTTTTTCTTCTTCAGATTCAATAGGCTCTTCCATCAATTCAAATACACGACTTGCACAAGCAATTGAATTTTGAAACTCAGTCATCACACCTGAAATTTCATTAAAAGGTTTTGTATACTGATTTGCATACGTTAAAAATGCTGCCAATTGTCCAATACTTAATTGAGATTTCAATACAAAAAATGCTCCCACTAATCCTACTACGGTGTACACTAAGCTGTTCACAAAACGAGTTGCTGGATTCGTAATCGAAGAATAGAAAATAGCTTTTAAAGAACGGTTCGCCAAATTTTCGTTCATTTTATCAAAAGTTTCTAATACATTTTTTTCTTGACTATACGCTTGAACTACTTTTATTCCAGTAATCGTTTCATGAGTAAAGGCTGTTTGTTCCGCTCTTAATGTTGATTGGTCATGAAATAAATCATATGTTTTTTTAGCAATAAAGGATGCAACGACAAATGAAATAGGCGTTAAAAGAAGAACTACTACTGTCATTGTCAGTTGAATACTAAACATCCAAAATAATGTACTGATAATCGTTAAGATTCCTGTAAATAATTGAGAAAAGCCTAATAACAATCCATCTGCCATTTGTTCTGTATCCGAAATAACAATACTTTGAAGAGAACCATGGGCTTTTAAATCTAAGTAACTTAAGGGTATTTTAGATAAATGAATAAAAACATCATCCCTCAATGACTTCACCATGCCATAAGCAATATGATTATGACACAAACTCATCACATATTGACTCACCATACTAATGAGTGCTAAAACAAAAATCCATAATAAGCCATTTGTTACAATAGAAAATTGTACTTCACCAACTCCTATCATAGCATCAATGCTTTGACCAATTACTTTTGGAATCCATACACTAGATAACACACTAATTATTGCTAAAAACAGAGAAAATAGTAAGATAAAACGATATGGTTTTAAATAAGGAAATAATTTTTTATACACTTCCCTTTTTTCATGCTTCATGAGGCTGTTCCTCCTTTTGAAATTGTGAGGCATATATTTCTTGATAAATCGCATTTGTTTCCAGTAACTCTTCATGCGTTCCAATTCCAACGATTTTTCCTTTTTCCATCACAATAATTTGATGAGCTTGCATCACTGAAGCCGCTCTTTGAGAGACAATGATTGTTGTTGGTTTAAATGGAGCTTTTGCAATAGCTTTTCTTAATGCTGCGTCTGTTGCATAATCTAAAGCAGAAAAACTATCATCTAATATTAAAATCTCTGGCTTTCTAACCATTGCTCGAGCAATCGTCAAGCGTTGTTTTTGTCCACCGGACAGATTTCTTCCTTCTTGTTCCAATACATACTCTAATTGATTTGGTTTTTGTTCAACCATTTCTTTTGCTTGGGCTATTTCTAAGGCTTCATATAATTCTTGAGTTGTAGCATCTGATTTTCCCCATCTTAAATTTTCAGCAATCGTTCCTCTAAATAAAGCTGCCTTTTGTGGAACAATCCCTAATTTCTGTCTTAATTCTTCTGTTGGAATAGTTTCTAGGGGTTGCCCAAACATACGAATCGTTCCACTTGTTGGTCGATAAAATTTAGGAATCAATGAAATCAGTGAAGTTTTCCCACTTCCTGTTCCACCAATAATCCCTAAAGTTTCCCCTTTTTTTACAGAGAAAGTTAAGTTTTCTAGCACTTCATGACTATCTCCTTCATATTTCAAAGAAACATTTTCAAATGAAAGTACAATATCTTTCTCTTCTGTTGAAGATAAACTGTCCATCTCTTCTGCAAACTCATCATGTTGTTCAATCGTCAATATTGCTTCAATTCTCTTAGCGCTAGCAATGGAACGTGTCACTTGAATCGTTAGATTTGCTAATTTAATAAGCTCTAATAATATTTGAGACATATAATTGACTAACGCAATAACTTGTCCCTTTGTTAAGATTCCTGTATCAATTTGTACAGCTCCTAATTGTAATAACATAATAATCGCAATATTAATAATAATCATCGTCATTGGATTCGTTAAACTCGATAGATGACTGACGAATTTTTGTTGATTCGCTAATGCATCTGTTTCATTTTGAAACGTATGTTGTTCAAATTCTACTCGATTAAAAGCCCGAAGAACTCTCACTCCCGTTAAATTCTCGATTGTCTTTTGAGTGATACGATCCATTCCTTCTTGTACCTTTGTAAATAAAGGAATGGTTTTTAATAAAATAGCATAAATAATGATGGCTAAAATAGGAATCGTTACAACAAATACCCAAGCTGCTTGTACATTTACAATAAATGCCATTATCATTGCCCCTACAACTACAAAAGGTGAGCGAAGTAATAAGCGTAAAAATAAATTCCAACCTGTTTGAACTTGTTGAATATCACTTGTCATTTTTGTAATCAGTGAATCTGTTCCAAGTTGATCAATGGTTGAAAAATCTAATGTTGTAATTTTTTCTAATAAAGCATAACGTAATTTCTTAGCAAAGCCAGTCGCTGATTTAGCAGCAAAATACTGTGCAGTAATCGAAACGATTAAACCAATCACCGCAAGAAGAATTAACAAACCGCACATCATTAAAATATAAGACGGGCGATTTTGAGTAATTCCAACATCCATTAATTGAGCCATCACTAATGGCACAAATAGTTCAAAACTGGCTTCTAACAATTTAAATAAAGGTGCTAGCAAACTTTCTTTTTTATAATAACGAACATATTTCCATAATGTCTTCAAACTCTTACTCCTAATCCAAAAATTTAATAATTAAATTGTAACAAAGTCTATAAAAAATGCAAATATATGCAAAAAAGGCATACTCTCATACGCCTTCTCATTACACATCTCCTAAAATAGAAAATGACTTTTCGCAGTAGCACGAGTACTAGAAGCCAAACCGGCTTCTAGTACAGGGAAAATTGAGACCCAGGCTCAATTTTTAGCCAAGAGACCCGAAAGGGGCTTCTGGCGTCCTAGTGCTACTTCAGGGAAGTCATTTTCTACGCAATTCTTTTTCTTCAATTAACTCCGCAATTTGTACAGCATTACTTGCTGCACCTTTACGAATATTATCCCCTACACACCAAATATGGAAACTATTTGGTTGAGAAATATCACGACGAATTCTTCCAACAAACACTTCATCATGCCCAGTTGCCATTAAAGGTGTTGGATATTCATTATTAGCAGGATTATCCACTACTACGACACCAGGAGCTTTTGATAAAATTTCACGAATTTCTTCTGGAGTAGTATCTTTTTCAAAAGTGACATTGATCTCTACTGAATGTGAATTCATAACAGGCACACGCACACAAGTTGCAGTAATTGCCACTGATTCTTCTAACCCTAAAATTTTACGAGTTTCTTGAATCATTTTCATTTCTTCTTTTGTATAACCATTTTCTAAGAAAACATCAATATGCGGTAATACATTATTATAAATTGGATGAGGATAATTTGTTGGCGCTAATCCTTTTTCTCCATTGACTAAATCATTAATCCCTGCTTGTCCTGAACCAGATACTGCTTGATAAGTTGTGTAAGCGACTCTCTTCAAGCCAAACGCTTCATGTAGTGGTTTTAATGGCACTACTGATTGAATTGTAGAACAGTTTGGATTCGCAATAATTTTTCTTTCTAATGTTGGTGCATTACACTCTGGAACTACTAAGTCAATCTCAGGATCCATTCTCCATGCACTTGAATTATCAATAACAATCACGCCATCTTTTTCTGCGATTGGAGCAAATTTTAATGAAGTACCTCCACCAGCAGAGAAAATCGCATAATCAATCTCACGTTTAAAAGAATTTTCTGTTAATTCTTCGACAACATAATCTTTTCCTCTAAATTGTAATACTTTTCCTGCTGAACGAGCAGAAGCTAATAAATATAAATTTTCCACAGGAAGGTTACTTTCTGCTAATCTTTCAATCATTTTTGTACCTACAACACCTGTTGCACCTACAATTGCAATATTTACCATAATGAATCTCCTCTTTACTATAAGTCTATGTGATGAAAATTATATCGAATGTTTCAAAAAATGTAAAGAATTTGTCCTTTTAACGAATACATTTGTAGCTATTTACAACACACTTCTGTATGAATGCTTCATCCTTACAAACATTCAATGCAATCGAAATCCAATGCTTTTTGTTCATATGATATGCTTCAAACACTCCCTCTTTTGGTAGGAGAGTTTCCTTTTCTTCTGGAGAAATCTTTACATTTAGAATCAGTGCTATTTCATTACTTGTAATTCCTAATTTACTAAATGGAATTTCCATCATTAATGCATACCATTTTCCGTTTTCTTTCACATTGTATACTGTAGCTGCTGATTTTTTAAAGGGCATTGCTGAATAAGGCGTAACATTCTCCAATATCCAATGATTCCATTTTTCTTTTAAAGCTACTAAATATGTATCCACTGAATAACACCATTGAAATACCATCTCTTCCGCTTCTTGCCTTAATTGCTCTGCAATTTTACTATTTGTAGTTATCACATCAAATAATGAATACCGTTCATGAAATTCATCTTTTACAATAATTTCTAAGCCTTTTTCGACAGAAGCACTCTCAATATAAAAATAAAATCCTTCTATTTTGCTAGGAAATGTTTTCCCTTCATATTCTTTTAAATCAGAAGTTAATGTCCATTTCATTTTTTTATCCTTATTCCTATAATTTATATTGCGCTCGAAGTTCTAATATCATATCTCGAACTTGTGCCGCTTTTTCAAAGTTCAAGTCTTTAGCTGCAGCACGCATTTCTAATTCCATCACTTCAATGGCTTCTCTTCTTTGTTGAGCCGTCATTTGTTTGAAATCAGTCTTAGGTGTTTCTTCTTTTTCCACTACATGAGTAATTGCAATTAAATCACGAATATTTTTATGAATCGTTTTTGGAGTAATACCATGTTCTTTATTATAAGCTTCTTGAATACTTCTACGACGATTGGTTTCATCAATGGCATATTTCATAGAATCCGTAATCTTATCAGCATACATAATTACCCGACCATTCGCATTTCTTGCAGCACGTCCAATTGTTTGAACTAAGGAACGTTCACTTCTTAAAAATCCTTCCTTATCCGCATCTAAAATGGCAACAAGTGATACTTCCGGTACATCTAATCCTTCTCTTAATAAGTTAATACCGACTAATACATCAAATTCACCTAGACGTAAATTTCGAATAATTTCTGTTCTTTCTAGTGTTTTAATATCACTATGAAGATATTTCACACGAATACCGACTTCTTTTAAGTAATCGGTTAAATCTTCTGACATTTTCTTGGTTAATGTCGTAATAAATACCCGTTCATTCTTTTCAATTCGGTCATGAATTTCACGGATTAAGTCATCAATTTGTCCATTAATAGGTCGCACTTCAATTAATGGATCTAATAAACCTGTTGGTCGAATAATTTGTTCTGTAACGGTTGGAGTATGAGCCATTTCATAAGGTCCTGGAGTTGCAGAAACATAAATCATTTGTGGAATTCTTTCTTCAAATTCTTCAAATCGTAATGGTCGATTATCTAAAGCACTCGGTAATCGGAATCCATATTGAATTAACTGTTCTTTACGAGCTCGGTCTCCATTAAACATTCCTCTAATTTGTGACATGGTAATATGAGATTCATCAACAACATATAAGGCATCTTCTGGGAAGAAGTCTAATAAGGTATAGGGTGCTTCACCTGGTTTTCTTCCGTCCATATGTCTTGAATAATTTTCAATTCCATTACAATAGCCCATTTCTAGTAACATCTCAATATCATAGTTCGTTCGTTGTTCTAATCGTTGTGCTTCTAATAATTGGTTATTTTCTCTTAATTCTTCTAAGCGTTCTTTCAATTCTGCTTTAATCGTAGAAACTGCTCGACTAATTTCATCTTCATTTGATACAAAGTGAGCTGCTGGGAAAATAGGTACATGTTCTACGGTAGCTTTCACTTCTCCTGTTAAAACATCAATTTCTTTTAAAGCTTCAATTTCATCACCGAAAAATTCTACACGAATAGCAGAAGAATCATGACCAGGAGGAAAAATATCTACAATATCTCCTCTTACTCGAAAACTACCTCTTCGAAAATCAATATCATTACGTTCAAATTGCATTTCTACTAATCGAGTGAGTAACTGATTCCTTTCAACTTCCATTCCTTCTCGTAAAGATAGAACATGCTCTCTATAATTTTCAGGATTTACTAATCCATAAATACATGAAACAGAAGCTACAACAATAACATCTCTTCTTTCAAGCAAAGCACTTGTAGCAGAATGGCGTAATTTATCAATTTCATCATTGACGCTAGATTCTTTTTCAATATAAGTATCACTAGAAGGAACATAGGCTTCAGGTTGGTAATAATCATAATAAGATACAAAATATTCTACGGCATTGTTCGGGAAGAATTCTTTTAATTCTCCATACAACTGCCCCGCTAATGTTTTGTTGTGCGCTAATACTAAAGTAGGCTTATTCACTTCTTTAATCACATTAGCAATCGTAAAAGTTTTACCCGTTCCTGTTGCTCCTAGTAAGGTTTGTTCATGTTTTCCTTCTAAAATTCCAGAGACTAATTCTTTAATCGCTTGTGGTTGATCTCCCTGCGGTTGATAGGGAGAATGTAATTCAAAATGATCCATTCGTCCACTCCTTTTTCCATATTCCTAAATAGTATAGCATGCTCGAAGTGGAAAACAAACAAGAGTGAATTATCAAAATATGGATTCTTTAATGACAGAAAAGTCCTCCAAATCCACTTATTTTATATACTATTTCATCGCAAGACTTGCATTTTTATAAGGACTTTTGTATAATAATTCCTGTTGGAGACAACTGATCAGTGATTATATAAATGTAAGAAAGAGGGGTGAACCCATTGCCAAATATCGCATCACAAATCAAACGTGTTCGTACAAACAAAAAGTCAACACTAGCAAACAACTCACAAACTTCTGCTATGCGTACTGCTATCAAAAAATTTGAAGCTGCAGTAGCTGAAGGTGCTGAAAATGCTGAAGAATTATTACGTGCTGCTCACAAAGCAATCGACGGAGCTGCTTCTAAAGGATTAATCCACAAAAACAAAGCTTCTCGTGATAAATCACGTCTTGCTTCAAAATTAAGCAAATAATAAAAAGCCTGAGAAATGATTCTCGGGCCTTTTTTGTACTTTTTATTTTCATTTCAACCTGCTGATACACTCTTTTGACAAAACTTCAAAATAAATGTTTCTAATTGCAATTCTTTCATTCCAAGTCCTGTTTTCAAAGCATACTCTGTTTCTACTAATAATCGATACGCTGCTTCTAATAAAGCAATCGAAAATTTTCTAGATTGCCCTAGAGCGAGTTTTACACGGTATGGATGGATCCCTAATACCTTTTGCATTTCAGGCTCGTGATAGCCTTCTTTTTGTAAGTAGCTTACTTGTAATAATAAGCGAAACTGCCCTAATAAAATGGCATTCATTTTAATCGGGTCTTCTTTTTGTAATAGTAAATCTCGATAAATTTCAATCGCTACTTTACTATCTTTTCGAAGGACGGCTTCTCCTAGTTCAAAAATATTTTGTTCTAAACTTTTTGGAACTAATGTTGCCACTAAGTCACTATCAATCACTTTCGTATCCATAGCAGATAAGATTAACTTATCAATTTCTCTCATCGCATCGGTTAGAGAATAGTGTAATTTTTCTAAAAATAACTGTAGAACTGACGTTTCCATCGAAACGCCCTGTTCTTGTACTTTATGTTGGACCATCGCTCTAACATCTTTTTCTTCTAATGAAGAAGCATCTAATAAGACTGCTACTTTTTTTAATTGCTTCACGATTTTTTTACGAGAATCTAACTTTTCATAAGGTGCAAAAAATACAACGACAGAAGACTCTAAGGGATTTTCTAAATAAAACTGTAATCTTTCAAGTTGATGATCAATTTTTGATTTTTCTTTTTCACCTGTTAAAAAATGGGGTTTATCAATCATCACTAAACGTCTATCTCCAAAAAATGGGACAGATTCTGCATCCTCAATGGCTGTTTGGACAGAAATTTCTTCCATATTAAAACGACCGACATTTAATTCTTGATCTTCAGGAGCCACTACGGATTCTAAAAATACTTGTCTTGCCCAATTTTGTAAATAATCTTCTTTTCCTTGAACAATATAAATGGGCGACAATTTCCCCGATTTAATTTCTTCTATTTTCTTTTGAAATTCCATTCATGACTCCCCTTTCTCTTAGTCTAGTGTATCGTGAAGTGTTCTTTTTGTCCATGGTTTCACTCGTCTTTATGACTTTTTATCGTATGGAATTTTCGTACGCCTTTTTCTTGCATCATATGAACTGCTCCATCTTCTTCTGAAATCCATATATGAGGTATTTGTTGTTCTAACTGATCTAAGAAGCGTGAACTAAGATGTGATTTCACCGTTCCTCTTCCTTTTTCTAATAGTAAAGTTTTCGTTTGCATTTTTGAAAAGCCTTTTGCTTTTTCAATTACCTCTGTATTTTTCTTAGTAGCTATGACAATTTCAGCTTTATGAGATAGAGTATTTATCTTATCTTCTACTATGAGTATTCGTTCTCCTTGAATTGTAAAAATGGAATTTCGAACGCTCTTCTTACTTTCATTCTCCGGAATCAATTCCCATTGTACTCCAGAATTTAGCTGTCTCTTTCCTACTTCATGAAACTGTGTTGAATCATCCAATTTTCCAAAATATCTTTTTTCAGATGAATTTTTAGAAATGACGACCTCACCTACGGAAAAATCTTGTATTAATTCTTTTAAATCCTCACTATCTTCCACACTAGCATTCGTTAGTACAATGGAATCCAACTGAGAAATTCCTTCGACTAAAACATTATTCGTAACAGTTTTAGAAAATGATTGTTTATGAAGGACACTCCCCTTAGAATCTATGAATGAATTTCCTCCTCTTACTATTAAAGTAGCATCATTAAATCCTTTTGGAATACACAATACTGAAACCTGCGAACCTGTACTTAAAAAGATGATTTGCTCCTGTAGATGATAAGGAACGCTAAGCGCAATCATAAAAGAACAAAACGCAAAAACGATACTTGAATAAGGACGAAACCATGATTTTTCATAACAAACAAGAGCTGCATAAAGAATACCCCAATACAACATCCAAGCTACTGCTGACCAGATACCAAATGTAAATCGTAAAAATAAAAATTGCTCACAAAAAGAAAAGATTTGATTCAATCCATTTAATAACGTATCTAAAAAGAAAACTAAGCCATTAGAAATCCACACACAATCTAATACTACTGCTAAGGCATAGAACAAAATTCCTGGAATAAGGATACTTTCAAACAACAAAACAACTAAACCAGTTAATAACACACTTAAAATATTCCACGTGAAAAAATAGTGACAAATCAATGGCAAGGCAAGCATAGGCGTCAAAAAAGCAATACAAATGGTTTTCTTCCATTTTCCTTGAAGATTATGTTTGGCAAAATAACTCGTCAATAATAAAATAGCTGTTAATCCATAACTTAGTTGAAAAGCTACATTTTCAATGATACTCGCTCGATAAAACAGTGACAGTAAAAATATGATTCCTAAACAATCCGCTGTTGTCAGTTTCCAATGAAACTTCTTGGATATTTGCGCTAAAACATACATCAAAATCGCTCGTGTGCCGCTAATATTCCAATGAATAAAGTAGCCATAAATGACTAATCCAATGATGATAACAGTAACACTTGTTTCTCGAGAAATTTTCCATTTCCATAATACTTTTTCAAGCATATGAATAAATAATGTAATATGAAGCCCTGAAATAGCTAAAACATGCATGATGCCAAGTCTCTTATAATGCCCTATTACTGTTGCATCCGCATCTTTCGTTTTTCCGAACAGTAATAATAAAGCATAGGTACGGACAAAACTTTCTGGCTGAGCATTTATTTTTAAATAAAATTTTCTACGCCAATTTTGAAATAGCGACATCCATGAAGGAGCATTTGTCATTTGTTTAAACCCTCTGACTTCAAATACACGTAGAATCCCAATGCTCCGATAATAACTTTTTTCATTAAAATCCCCTCTATTTTTAGGTTCATTCACCTGTTTACTCTTTCCTATTACGGATAAAGTGAGATTCGCTTCCTCTTCCTCAAATAAGGCTCTCTCTTTTTCTGAATGCATTTTATATTGGAATAACACTTGATGTTTAGAAGAAGTCAACTCTAATTCAGCAATTCCCGTTACAAAGTCTCCATTGATTTTCAAATCATCTCGATTTAATCTGATGATTCCGGACAACTCCCCTTCAGGAACAACTTTAGGATGATAAACTTGATAAGAACGTAATCCAACAAAAATGAGGAAAATAACTACCCAGAACATCTGTTGTTTACTTCTAAAATGAAGAATGAACGTCCATATTCCTATCAAAACATAAATCCCTTTTAAAAACAGCGAAGATTCAGAAAAGATTAAACTTCCTAATATAATTTCTAAGACCGCTATCCAAATCCACTTCTTCATTGGAAAGTCACTTGGCTTTCAATCGCTTCTAAAGCTTTCTTTCCAATCCCTTTCACTTGTAATAAGTCTTCCTTTGAACGAAACGCTCCATGTTCTTTTCGATATTGTAGGATGGCTTCTGCTTTTTTCTTTCCGATTCCTTTTATCGTTTGTAATTCTTCCAAAGTTGCTGTATTAATATTGATAACTCCTTGTTTTGAGTTAGATAGAGTCGTATTAGAGGAAGTTGCTTTTCCTGAAGTTTCCTCTGTCACTCCACCTTCTTGTTTGGAATGTAAATTAGGGACAATAATTTGCATTTGATCGGTAATTTTTTGTGCTAAATTAATTTTTGTTTCATCTGCCTCGTTTGTAAATCCTCCTGCCTTTTTAATCACTTCTTGCATACGACTCTCACAAGAAAACTCATACACTCCAGGGTGAAGAACTTCTCCTTTAATATCCACATAACAATTTTGTGGCATCATCGCAGTTGTTTCTTCCACTCTTGTTGTATTCACAGCATTCGTTACCATTACTTTTTCTTTCGTAGGTGAAGCCATCATTCCTCTTCCTACAAAGATAATAACGATAACTGCTAACACACCACCAATAATTGACAGAACCTTTTTATATTCCATCAACCACCTTTTCACTTGCATAAAAAAATAAAACATCATTTTCCCCTCCTCTAACTATAGATACGAAAAAAATGACGTTTTGTATTTTATTTTTCTAAAATTTTTACTGCATCTTCAAATTTTTTTACAGGATAAACTTGAATGTTGGATTTTATCTTTTCAGCGGTTCGTTTAGCTTCTTCATAGTTCGATAAAATGTTAGGATTTTTTTCTCTCATTTCATCCGTGATTTCATCATCTGGTGCTAGGAAAATAGTTGCTCCTGCTCGAACAGCTGCCACTAATTTCTTATCTACTCCACCAATTCGTCCAACTTCTCCTTTTTCATTCATTGTGCCAGTACCAGCCACAATTCTACCTTGTTTTAAATTTTTATCCGTTAATTGGTTATAAATTTCTAATGTAAACATCAAACCTGCCGATGGTCCACTAACCCCATGCGGATCAAAATCTACTTTAGGAGATTCATGAAGTTTTGAATGCGTCACTAATTGAATCCCTAACATTGGTTTTCCTGTGTCAGGATTTTCTACCAAGACTCCTGTTTTTTCAATAATTTCTTGATTACGATTAATTTCAATTGTAACACTATCCCCAATTTTTTTAGAACTAATGGCTTCAATCATTTCTTGTGCGGATGAAAATGATACTCCATCCACTTTTGTCACAATATCTCCTACTTGAATCTTCTCTTTAAAATCAGATTCAGGAACTACAGTCATCACATATACACCTAAAAATTCTTCTTGAACATTTTTCCCAGCTGCCTTATACGCTACTAAAATGGCTGCATTTCTAGCTTGTTGCATATAATATTCCTGAATTTTATTGTACTCCTTACTAGGAGTTGTTCCATACACTTTTTCCTTTGGAATCATCTCAACATGAGGAAGTAATGTTTGAAGTGCCAATAAAGGGGTTGCTTGTTGGGACAATACCGTCATTACTCGGAAAGATCCTTCCTTCTTCTCATTAACTCCTTCAATAGTAATAAAATCCTCTACTTTTTCAGCGCTGCCCGGCATTTCTAATACATAAGGTAAAGGATAAAATGCAATGATTCCTAGAACTAATAAACTGACGAGCGATATAACAATCGTTCGTAAAGAAAATTTTTTCATACTTACTCACTTCTTTCTTGAAGCGTCATTTGTTGACACTCTTGTCCAGTATATCTTTTTTCCAAAATTTCTGCTACAGACTCTGGAACAAAAGACTCAAATTCTCCGCCAAATTTCGCTAATTCTTTCACCATTGTTGAACTGACATATTCATAGGCTGGCTCGCTTATGAGTAAGACAGTTTCAATATTCTCATCTAATCGATGATTATGATACGCTAATGTCTTTTCTAATTCTAAATCTTGACTATTACGAACTCCTCTTAAAAGGACAGTTGCTCCTAATTGTTTCGCCGCTTCAACCGTTAAGCCCCCATCTTGTACGACAACTCGAACATTTTCCCAATTTGACACAGCTTTTTGAACTGTTTGAACTCTCTCTTCTTTTGTTAAAGTATATTGCTTTTGGTGATTATGAGAAATTAACACAATCACTTCATCGAATAATACTGTCGCCCGTTGGATTAAATGAAGATGCCCCTTTGTAATGGGATCAAAACTTCCTGCATAAATTGCTTTTACCATACAAATCTCCTATTCAAATTCAAAGAAAATTAATGCTGTAATTCCATACTCTACTCGTTTCCATTGAGTAAATCGTCCAATTTTTTCTGGTAATTGTACTGCTTTATCCACTTCTGCGACAACTACAGCATCTTCTGCTACTAATGATAATTTTTCCAATTGTTCAATATCATGGATAATTTCTTGCAGACGATACGGTGGATCCATAAATACTAATGAGACTGGTTTAAACTCTTCTCTTGTAGCTAATGTTTTTAATCCATGCTTCACATTTTGTTTCAGTAATGTAAACTGATTCGAACTCTTTGTAATTTCAATATTTTGTTCAATGGTTTGAATCGCTTGTCGATTATTTTCAAATAAAAAGGCATGGTCCATTCCTCTAGAAACAGCTTCAATGGCTACTCCTCCACTGCCTGCATACATATCCAACATGACACCACCATCAAAATATCCTCCTAAAATATTAAATAAGGATTCTTTAATTTTATCCGTTGTGGGTCTTGTGTTCTTTCCTGGAACAGCACGAAGATGTCTTCCACCAAATTCGCCAGAAATAATTCTCATCTGTGTTCCTCCTTTAATATGATTCTCCTTATTATAAACTTTCAAAAAAAGAATAACAACTCACAATAAGCAGAAGAAAGCTTTGCAAAAGTCACTCGTTTGTAAAATAACCATTTAAACCTCTCGAATTCGATAGGTTTAAAACAGAAGCAAGTAAAGATGTTTTCGCTTTATTTCCTCTAAAAAAAACATGACCACCCTTTAAATAGATGGTCATGACTTTTACATCTAAACATTACGCTTCTGTAGCCAATGCTTGTTTTTCTAATTCAATTTCCTCACGTAATTCCGGTAAGATTTGTGTAAAATCCATTCGAACTTCATGGCGAGGAGATACTTCAACTTTTCGAACAAAGTGAAATTTGCTAACTTTATCTATAACACTTTCCACTTCTTCTTCATTGACATACAAGTAAATATATTTTAGACGTTTAGAAATATATTGAATATTACCGAAACGTTTTAATTGTTTAATAGGTTTTAATGTATAGAGCCATACAATAATCGCTCTTCTTTCTACTTGTTCCATGTTTACTCCTCTCTTCATTATTTTTTACGAATTGTTAATAGTAAATCACTGACATCAATCATATCTTGTTCTTTAACAGCAATCGTTTCAACAACGCCATCAAATGGTGCTTGAATCGTTGTTTCCATCTTCATTGCTTCTGTCACAAGTAACACTTGTCCTTTACGAACCGCCTCACCTTTTGTTACAAATACTTTTAGGACACTACCTGGCATGGTTGCCCCAATTTGTCCAAAGTCATTCGCATCTGCTTTTTGACGTTTAACAGTTGTCATTGTTGCACTCGCATCATGGACAATAATTTCTCGGCTTTGTCCATTGAATCGATAGAACATAATTCGATTTCCATCTTGGTCTGGTTCCCCAATTTGTACTAATGTAATCATAAAGACTTTGCCTGGAGCATATTCCATTTGAATCGTCTCACCCATACGCATTCCATAGAAGAATGTCTGCGTATCTAATTTACTTAAATCTCCATATAGTTCTTTTCTCTCTTGGTATTCCTTATACACTTTTGGATACATGAGATAACTTAGTACTTGTTGGTCTTTTGGCTTATGCCCAAGTAGAGTTTCTAATTCTTTGCGAACTTCTTCAAAATCTACTTCAGGAGCTAATAATCCTGGTCGAACAGTAATTGGTTCAATATCTTTTAATACAACTTTTTGAAGTTTTTCATTAAATCCACCAACCGGTTGACCTAAATCTCCTCTAAAGAATTGAATCACTGATTCAGGGAAGGATAGTGTTAACCCTTTTTCATAAATATTTTCTTCATTAAGTTCATTTTGAATACAGAATAACGCCATATCTCCAACTACTTTAGAGGAAGGTGTTACTTTAATAATATCTCCAAATAATTGGTTTACACGGTGATACATTTCTTTCACTTCTTCGAAACGTTCTCCTAAACCAACTGATTTAGCTTGTTGGTATAAATTCGTATATTGTCCTCCAGGCATTTCATGATAGTAAACTTCTGGACTTGGAGAAACTTGTGCTTGATCAAATGCATGATAAGATTTGCGAATTGTTCCCCAATAACGGTTTAACGTTGTTACATTTTCCATTTCTAATTCAGGTTGGCGACTTGTACCTTCTAATCCATAGTATAAAGTTTCCATACTTGGATTAGATGTTCCACCTGCTAACGCACTAAAGGCTACATCGACTACATCCACTCCAGCATCAATCGCTGTTGCTAATGTTAAAATACCATTTCCACTCGTATCATGTGTGTGTAAGTGAATTGGAATATCCACTGATTCTTTTAAAGTTGTAATCAATTGTTTGGCTGCTTGAGGTTTCAATAATCCTGCCATATCTTTAATGGCAATCATGTGTGCACCCGATTTTTCTAAATCTTTAGCAAATTGTTTATAATATTCTAATGTATATTTTGTTTGCATTGGATTTAATAGATCGCCTGTATAACACATTGTCGCTTCTGCAATTTTTCCTGCATCACGAACGGCTTGAATACTCACTTCCATTTGAGGCAACCAGTTTAAGCTGTCAAAAATTCTAAACACATCAATTCCTGTTGCTGCTGCTTCTAAAATAAACGAGCGAATCACAGCATCTGGATAGTTAGAATAGCCTACTGCATTAGAACCACGCAATAACATTTGTAACAAAGTATTTGGCATTGCTCTACGAATTTTTTCCAATCGATTCCATGGGTTTTCTGTTAAGAATCGATAAGCTGTATCAAACGTTGCTCCACCCCATACTTCTGCTGAGAACAATTGAGGAACTGCTGCTTCATATTGCTGAGCCGCTTGAATTAAATCAATCGAACGCATTCTTGTTGCCATTAAACTTTGATGCGCATCTCTAAAACTTGTATCCGTTAAAAGAACTTTTTCTTGTTCCAATACCCATTTCGAAACTGCATCCGCACCTTTTTCATCCAGTAACTGCTTAGCCGTTATTTCTGGTTTTGAAACGGACTTCAATGTTTCGATATAAGTTGGTCTCTCGAACGCCTTTGTTTCTTGTGGGATTCCTGGATACCCATTAACCGTAATTTCAGATATATATTTTAAAATTTTATTTCCACGGTTGCTTTCTTTTGGAAACTTAAATAATTTAGGTGTTGTATCAATAAACGTTGTTTTAGCGGTTCCTGTTAAGAAATCTTCGTGATGGATTACATTTTTTAAAAATGGAATATTCGTCTTCACTCCACGAATTCTAAATTCTTTTAAAGCACGTTGCATCGTTGTAACTGCTTGAGAAAAATCACGACCATACGTACATACTTTTACTAATAGTGAGTCAAAATATGGCGTTACCACATTTCCTTGGAAGGCATTTCCCGCATCTAAACGAATGCCTAATCCACCTGGAGAACGATACGTATTAATTTTACCAGTATCTGGTAAGAAGTTATTTTCAGGATTTTCAGTTGTAATACGGCATTGAATCGCAGCACCACTGAAGGTTAAATCCTCTTGAGTAGGAATGCCAATTTCTTGATGTAGATCCATTCCTTGCGCAATTTTTAATTGTGCTTGAACAATATCTATTCCTGTAATCAATTCAGTAATGGTATGCTCTACTTGGATTCTTGGATTTACCTCAATAAAGTAAAATTGATTTCCATCTAATAAAAACTCAACCGTTCCTGCATTGACATACTCAATTTCTTTCATAAAGCTAGCTGCAGCATTACAAATTTTTGAGCGCATATCTTCTGAAAGAGAAACACATGGAGCTACTTCAATAACTTTTTGGTGTCGTCTTTGAACAGAGCAATCACGTTCGAATAAATGCACAACATTTCCATGTTTATCCCCTAAAATTTGTACTTCAATATGTTGTGGATTTTCAATATACTTTTCAACATAACATTCTCCAGCACCAAAAGCTTTAATCGCTTCTCCAACTGCACGTTCATAGCTATCTTGAACATCATCCTTACGATAAACAACACGCATTCCACGACCGCCGCCACCAAGTGCAGCTTTAATCATAATCGGATAACCAAATTGTTCTCCAAAATCATAAATTTCTTGAACAGAAGACACTGTCCCTTCTGTCCCAGGGATAGATTGTAAGCCAGCCTTATGTGCAGCAGTTTTGGCTTTTAATTTATCTCCTAAAATATCTAAATGTTCTAAACGAGGCCCAACAAATGTTAGTCCCGCTTCTTGACACTTTCTAGCAAAATCAATATTTTCAGATAAAAAACCATAACCAGGATGAACCGCATCTGCTCCTGATTGTTTCGCAATACGAATAATATCATCCATATCTAGATAAGCTTCAGTTGGTTTCTTTCCTTCTCCAACTAAATATGCTTCATCAGCTTTGAAACGATGTAATGAATGATCATCTTCTTTGGCAAAAATACCAACCGTTTCAAATCCTAATTCCGAAGCTGCACGAAATACACGAATCGCAATTTCTCCACGATTAGCCACTAGTAATTTCTTCATGCTCATCCTCCTTTTCATCAATCAATTGTTCATTTGCTTCTTCTGACTTTTCTTCTTGAGAAAATTCCTCTTCTTCATCTTCCTCAAGTTTGAATTCATTCATTCTAATATAATTCTTAACTTCTTCCTGATATTCTTGGTCATATTTTAATGCAAAAAGTACCATCCCAATCGCAATACTAGAAACAATAAAACTCGAACCACCATAACTTAAAAATGGTAATGGAACTCCAGTAATTGGAGCCAAGCCAAGTAACGCTCCAATGTTCACTCCACTTTGTACTAATAGAAAAATTCCAACACCTAGACATAAGTATCGAGAAAATAATGATCGACAAAATTGAGCTTTCCAAAAAATATATAAAATTAAGAAGAATAGAACGACTAATACAAGCCACACAATAATAAATCCTAGTTCTTCACCAACAATCGCTAAAATAAAGTCCGTATGAGCTTCTGGTAAAAATCCTGTCTTCTGGATAGAGCTAGATAAACCAGTACCTGTTAGTCCACCCCTAGCTAAAGCTAAGAATCCTTGAATCGATTGATAACCTACACCGCTCGTATCATCCCAAGGATTATGAAATGAAAGAAATCGACCGATTTGATAAGCTTTAAAAGGTAAGTACTGAATAATAGAAATTGGTAAATAAGTAAATAAATAACCTATCACAAAAGCAACTCCAGAATATTTAATCGCTCGTTTAGAAAATCCTGTTGTTAATGCTAATAACCACATCATCACGACTGTAATCATTACTGTTCCAAAGTCTGGTTGCATTAAAACAAGAATACTTACTAAAGCCATCATCCCCATTGGATACATATATAATTGTTTCCAATCCTTACTGTCTTTAAACTTTTGATAATAAAAAGCACTTGCCCATATTAAAATAACTTTAGCAAATTCAGAAGGTTGTAAATTAAAAATCCGTAAATTAATCCAACTTTTAGCACCCTTAATTCCTGATTGAGTGAAAACGAATAAGAGTAATAAAATTAGTATTACATAGACTATCTGTAATAAGCGTTCATTAAAAAAGAATTTTTTCCCATTATTAGCAATTCCAATCGCTATAGCAATTCCTGCCACAACGAATGCAAATTGACGAATTAAAAAATATTCGGAGTTCCCTACAGAAGTTAATGAAAAATAACTACTTGCACTATAAATCATAACAAGACCAAATGCAGATAATAAAATGAATATCACCAAAATAATTTTATCTACTTGGAAGAGATTTTTTACTTTATCTTGTACTTTCAAACCAATAATCCCTCTTACTTTCTTTAAGATTGCCAGTTTTTCTCATATACATCACTATATACTTCATTTAATGCATATTCCAAATCAGCCATTAACTGATGTCCTTCATTGGCTTCCACAACTCCAATTGCGACAGCAAATTCTACTTGTTTAGAAAATCCAAATAATTGTGTATCTACCACTTCTTCAAATGCTGGGCATTTAGCAATACATAAATGATTTTTTTGTTGATTAATTAATTGGTAAATTTTATTAGCATTTTCTTTTAATTGCTCAAGAGCATGATTTTGATTAATCTCTGACATTTTCTTTCTCCTTTTGAATAAAATAACTCAAAATAATTATACCACAAAGCATCGTTTTTTCTAAAGAATGATGAGAAATTAATTCAATTTAAATACTGAATGTAAAAAAAGAAAAACTCCATCTAGGGTATAATGCCCTAAATGAAGTTTAATAAATTATTTTTCATTCTCTTTTGGAGGTAGCATCGATAAGCCTACTCTTCCTTTTTTCATATCAATTTCAGTAACCCAAACTGTCACAATATCACCAACTGCAACGACATCACTAGGATGCTTCACGAAACCTTTTTTCATTCTTGAGATATGAACTAAACCGTCTTGTTTAACTCCGATATCCACGAATGCTCCAAAATCGACTACATTACGAATCGTCCCTTGTAATTCCATTCCGACTTGAATATCTTCCATGGATAATACATCACTTCTTAAAATTGGGGGATCAACTTCTTCACGCGGGTCTCTTCCTGGTTTTGTTAATCCTGCAAAAATTAATTCTAAAGTTTCAATCCCTATTCCTAGTTCACTAGATAATGCCTTTTTATCTAATGCAGATAAAGCTTGTTCTACTTTTTCAGTCCCGATTTCTACTTTTGTTGCTTGAATTTTTTCTAAAATCTTTTCAGCAAATTCATAAGACTCTGGGTGAATATCTGTCCCATCAAGTGGATTTTTACCATCTACAATTCTTAAAAATCCTACTGCTTGTTCAAAGGCTTTTGGTCCTAAACGAGGAACTTTTTTCAATTGAGAACGATTGGTAAATTTTCCATTTTCATCACGAAAAGCGACTACATTTGCGGCAGTTGTTTTAGTTAATCCAGCAATATGTTCCAATAATGCAGCACTTGCTGTATTAACATTGACACCGACTTTGTTCACAGCTGTTTCAACCACAATATCTAGTTTTGCATCTAATTGTTTTTCACTCACATCATGTTGATATTGTCCTACTCCTACTGCTTTTGGATCGATTTTCACTAATTCTGCCAATGGATCTTGCAGGCGACGAGCAATACTTACTGCAGAACGTTCTTCTACTTGATAATCTGGAAATTCTTTTCGTGCAATCTCACTAGCAGAATAAACAGATGCTCCTGCTTCACTGACAATCGTGTAATAAATTTTACGATTCAGCCCTTTAATCTGTTCACTCACGAATGCTTCCGATTCACGGCTTGCAGTACCATTTCCAATAGCCACTAAAGTAACTTGATAATCTTCCAATAATTTCTTGAATGTCGTTCCTGCTTGAGCACGCTTAAAATCGCTTGCTCCTTGGTGAGGATAAATAACTGCTTTATCCAATACTTTCCCTGTTTCATCAATAATCGCTAGTTTACAACCAGTTCGATAAGCAGGGTCTAATCCTAAAATCACATGACCTTTCATTGGTGCTTGTAATAACAGATTTTGTAAATTTTCTCCAAAAATCTCGATAGCCTGAGTTTGGGCTTTTTCTGTTAATTCAGAACGAATTTCACGTTCAATTGCGGGTGCAATGAAACGTTTATAACTGTCTTCAATTGCGGCTTTCACATATGGAGCAGATGGAGAATTCGTATTCAAAATTTCTTTCTTCATTATTTTTTCTAACGGAATTGTTTTATCAACTTCTAAGCTAACTTTTAACACACCTTCTTTTTCAGCACGATTCACCGCTAAAATTCGATGTGGCACAATTGTTTTCACCAATTCTTGATAATCATAATACATTTCATATACGTGTTTTTCATCTTTTTCTTCGTCCTTCAGACTTGTCACAAGCATGGCTTTTTGAACCGTGTGTTCACGAAGTAATTTTCTGTAATGAGCATTATCGGAGACTTTTTCCGCAATAATTTCTAACGCTCCATTTAACGCATCTTCTACTGTTAAAATTTCTTTTTCTTCGTTAATGAATGTTGCAGCTTTTGCTTCAACCTCTTCAGAAGTACAAGCTAATAAAAATTCAGCTAACGGTTCTAAACCTGCTTCTTTAGCAATTGTCGCTTTCGTACGTTTCTTTTGTTTAAATGGACGGTAAATATCTTCTAATGCCGTTAGTGTTTTAGCATTCATTAAGTCAGATAAAATTTCATCTGTTAATTTTTCTTGTTCATCAATTAATCGAATAACTTCGTCTTTTCTTTTCTCAAAATTTACTAAATAATGATGTCTTTCTTCAATTTCACGAATTTGAACTTCATCCAAACTCCCTGTTTGATCTTTACGATAACGTGCAATAAAAGGAACAGTATTGCCATCTTCTAATAAAGCTAATACTGTATCAATTTGTTTTGGTGAATATTGATTTAATTCTTTCTTTACAATATCCAATGCACGTTGTTCAATGGTTAATTCTGTATCTGTCATAAAAACCTCCTAATCGTTTTTATCCTAACATAAAATTGAATTGATTGAAAGTAGTTACATTTTTGTTGAAAAGGTATATTTCTAACAATATAAAGTCTATCTCTCGAACGTACACTTATATATATCCGTTCAAAGAAAAAAGACTTTGCTTAGTAACTCTAGGCATGAGACCGAAGGTCTGCTTGCGTCCCTAGCTACTATATAGCAAAGTCTAATTCATTTACGAACTCTCATAAATATCCGTACGAACAGAAAAGACTTTGCATAGTAGCTCAAGCGATATAATCAGCGAACGCTGATTATATCACGGGAAAAATTGAGACCTAGGCTCAATTTTTAGGCATGAAACACCGAAGGTGGTTGCTGCCGTCCCTAGCTACTATATTGCAAAGTCTATTTCTAAAATTATCAGTCTAAATCAAGCTGCCCTGTATACAATTGATAGTACACACCTTGTTTTTCCATTAAACTTTCATGGTTTCCACGCTCAATAATCTCACCATGATCCATTACCATAATCACATCCGCATTACGAATCGTAGATAAACGATGGGCAATTACAAATGAAGTTCTACCTTCCATCAATTGATCCATCCCTTTACTAATCAATGCTTCCGTATGACTATCAATCGAACTAGTCGCTTCATCCAAAATTAACACTTTCGGATTTGCCACTGCCGCCCTAGCAATCGCAAGTAACTGTCTTTGTCCTTGAGAAAGACCTTCACCATCACCAGTAATCTCTGTTTGATACCCATGAGGCAAACGTTTAATAAATCCATGTGCATTCGCTAATTTTGCAGCTTTCACTACTTCATCATCACTCGCCTCTAAATTCCCATAACGAATATTATCCGCAATTGAACCAGTAAACAAATGAGTATCTTGTAATACAATCGAAATGGTTTTACGTAAATCATCTTTCTTAATTTCCGTAATAGGAATTGTATCAAACGTAATATTCCCATTATCAATTTCATAAAATCGATTAATTAAATTTGTAATGGTAGTTTTCCCTGCTCCTGTTGCACCAACAAAGGCTACTTTCAATCCGGGTTCAGCCCAAACATTTATTTTTTTCAAAATCGGTACATCTGGAACATAACTAAAGTCCACTTCATTCAATTGAATATTCCCAACAACAGGGATTCTCTCGTCGCCTTTTACCCAATACCATTGTTTCGAATCTGTTTGATCTAAAGTCACCGTTCCTTCATCCACTTCAGATTCTTCTTTTAATATCGCAAAAATACGTTCTGCTCCAGCCATCGCTGCTAATAAAACATTTGTTTGTTGTGACATTTGTGCTAATGGTTGTGCAAACGTTCTTGAATATTGCAAGAATGAAGCTAACGCCCCAACATCCATTCCTTGGAATACAACTAAATATCCACCAACAGAAGCGGTTAAAGCATAATTGATATAACTAATATTACCTAAAATGGGGAACATAATATTTGAATTAAATTGCGCTTGATTTGCTGCTTCTCTTAATTGAGCATTTAAAGTTTCAAATTCTTTTAAGACTAATCTTTCATGATTGAACACTTTAACAACTTTTTGTCCTTCCATATGTTCTTCCACAAAGCCATTCACTTGCCCTAAAACTTTTTGCTGCTCAGCGAAAAATTTACCAGAACGACCTGCTACAAATCTTACAATTGCAAACATAATGAAGACCATAATAATCAACATTCCCGTTAAAATCGGAGATAAAATAATCATCATAACAAATGTTAATACTAGTTGTAATAAAGAACTAACAATCATCAACATACTATTATTAAATGCTTGTTGAATATTTTCAAAATCATTTGTAAAGCGTGACATTAAATCTCCATGCTTATTCGTATCAAAGAAGCGAATCGGCAATGTTTGAATATGGTCAAATAAATCTTTTCTCATTGTTTCAATCGTTTGTTGACCAATCGTAATCATAATTTTACCAGAGAAATAACTCGCAATCGCTCCAGTGATATAAATCAATCCAATAACTCCTAGCATTTTCGCTAGACCTGCTACATCTTTTGTCGCAATAAAATCATTGATCAATGGACGAATAAAGTAAGTCCCTACAATCCCAGCGGCACTGCCTAACACAACTAATAGAAGAACTGCGAAAAGACTCCACTTACTTTTCCATAAATAGCTCCATAAGTCGGCTAATGTTTGCTTTAAATTTTCAGGACGTTTTTGCCCGATTTTTTTAGCACTCATCTACTTTCGCTCCTTCCATTTGAGTTTTATAAATTTCACGATACAATTCATTGGTTTCCATTAATGTTTCATGTGTTCCAATTCCATTCATTTTTCCATCTTCTAATACAACAATCTTATCTGCACCTTGGATAGAAGAAATTCTTTGCGCAATTATAATAACGGTTGTATCTGGTAAATGATTAAAGAACGCTTCTCGAATTAATGAATCTGTTGTTGTATCCACCGCAGAAGTTGAATCATCTAAAATTAAAACAGCTGGTTTTCTCAACATCGCTCTTGCAATACATAGACGTTGTTTTTGACCTCCAGAGAAATTTCTTCCTCCTTGTTCTACTTTTGTATCATATCCATCTGGCATCTCCATAATAAAGTTGTGAGCCTGAGCATATTTCGCAACTTGAATCATTTCTTCTTCGGTTGCATGAGGATTTCCCCATAATAAGTTTTCTCGAATTGTTCCAGAAAATAGTGTGTTTTTTTGAAGAACCATCGCTACTTGGCTTCTTAAATCTGAAAAGGCATAGTCTCGAACATCTTTCCCTGCAACTCGAACAGTTCCAGCCGTAGCATCATATAATCGAGGAATTAATTGAACAAGGGATGTTTTCCCAGAACCTGTTGGTCCAATAATCCCAAGAACTTGACCACTTTTCACTGAAAAATGAATATCATTTAACACTTCTTCTTGTTGATCTTTTCCGTATGAGAAATGAACATGATCAAACTCTACATCACCACGAGTAATTTTTGTTGGAATGACTTGCTCAGGTTCTACAATATCTACTTCTGTTTCAATCACTTCAAAAATACGATCCATTGAAGCTTTTGTCATTGTTAACATGACAAAAACAAAGGAAATCATCATTAAGGACATTAAGATTTGTGTAATATAAGAAATGAAACTAATTAATTCCCCTGTTGTCATCTCTCCATGCATTACAAAATTCCCACCAAACCACATCACTGCAATCGTACAAGCATAAACGGTTAATTGCATGATAGGGTTATTCCAAACGATAACATACATCGCATGTAAAGCACGTGTTTTAAAGTTTGTATTTTCAACGCCAAACTTCACACGTTCGAAAGGCTCACGAACAAAGGACTTCACTACTCGAATTCCAATAAAGTTTTCTTGTAGAGTACGGTTAATACCATCTGTTGCCTGTTGTAATAATCTAAAACGAGGAAACGCTGTTGAAATAATAAGAGCCAAGCTCACTACTAAAAATGGAACGGCTACTACAAAGACTAATGACAATTGTGCATTCAATGATACCGCAAAGAAGAAGGCGAATAAAAACATCATTGGTGCACGTGCTAAAATACGCATCGTCATAATCGCTGTATTTTGAACATTTGTCACATCACTTGTCATACGTGTAATTAAGGATGCATTTGAGAAGAAATCTAAATTCTTAAACGAAAATTCTTGAATCTTCTTCATTTGAGCACTTCTTAATTCACTCGCAACACCTGTTCCTGCAATAGAAGCAAATTTTGCACCTAACACTCCTGCTCCAAGGGAAATCATCGCAACGATAATCATTAAAATTCCATACCATAAAATCATAGAAGTATCTCGATTTGGAATTCCTTCGTCAATAATTTTTAACATAATAATGGGTTGACCAACTTCACAGACAACTTCCACTAAAATAGATAAAAATGCTAAAAATGGGAAATATTTATATTTTGAAAAATAGGGAACTATTTTTTTAAGCATATCTTCACTCCTTTTCGTATTAATCTAAAAAGTATTGTATCTATTTTATCAAGGGTTATAATGTTTTTCAAACAATCTATACAAAATTTATAAAAAAAGATTGACAACACTTCTAAACTCTTTTATATTGTTACCATAACGAAAGTTAGGAGGTTAACAATTATGAACAAAACTTATTCTTTAACATTAATCGCATTGGGAGCAGCACTAGTGGCAGCATTGTCACCCTTTCAAATTCCTTTAGGGCCTATTCCTATTACTTTACAAACATTAGCGATTGGATTAGTTGCTACCGTCTATCGTCCAAAAGAAGCCACACTTGCTATTTTACTTTATTTATTATTAGGTGCCATTGGACTTCCTGTTTTTGCAGGTGGAAAAGGTGGATTTCAAGCTTTCTTTGGACCAACTGCTGGTTTTCTAGTTTTCTTCCCTATTCGTGCATTCGTTACTTCTATTATTGCACAGAGAAAACAAAATGCCGTTCGTTTATTTATAGCGAATCTTTTAGGTGAAGTCGCTCTATTTATTGGTGGAGTAATTGGTTTTATCCTGATTACACATGCAGATTTTTCAAAAGCTCTCAACCTTGTAGTTATTCCATTTATTTTGCCGGATTTGATTAAAATCAGTTTCACAACAGTTTTCGGATTATTACTATTAAAGAGTTTAAAAAATAAACCTTATTTCAGACATGAAGCATAATTTTTTTATGAGGTTAGAATATAAAATTCTACCCTCTTTTTTTATGGTTTCTCTTTTAACGATACTATTCAACTTAGTAGGCACATGGAAAAACTTATGGTAAAATACAAAGCATTAGAAGAGATAAAGGAGGATAAATTGTGACAGAATTACACTATATTAGTACTCGAGATAAAAATAATCGTGTAACAGCTTCTCAAGCAATTTTAAAAGGGATTGCTGAAGATGGAGGGTTATACGTTCCAACGACAATGCCACAATTATCATTGAACTGGGAAACATTGCAACACCAATCTTATCAAGAAATTGCATTCCCAATTTTAAAAGCATTTTTAACTGATTTTTCAGATGAAGAATTACAACATTGTATTCATTCTGCTTATGATACAACTTTTGATGATCCAGCAATTGCCCCTGTTAAAAAAGTTGGCAATGCCTATATTATGGAATTATTCCATGGACGTACCATTGCCTTTAAAGATATGGCTTTATCAATCTTACCTTATTTATTAACCACTGCAGCTAAGAAAAATCAACAAGACAAAGATATCGTCATTTTAACAGCTACTTCTGGAGACACAGGAAAAGCTGCCTTAGCAGGATTTGCAGATGTGCCACATACAAAAATTATTGTCTTTTATCCAAAAGGTGGCGTAAGTACGATTCAAGAACGTCAAATGGTTACTCAAGCTGGCGACAATACATTTGTTTATGGTGTCAAAGGAAACTTTGATGATGCTCAGACAATGGTGAAAAAACTATTTAATGATGCAGATTTAAACCAAACATTAGCAGAAAAAGGATTCCAACTTTCTTCTGCTAACTCTATCAATATTGGTCGTTTATGCCCACAAGTTGTGTATTATGTTTATGCGTATGCACAATTAGTAAAACAAGGTGCTCTTAACATTGGAGAAGCTATGAATGTTGTCGTTCCAACTGGAAATTTCGGGAATATTTTAGCAGCATATTATGCAAAACAATTAGGGGTTCCAATTCAAACATTAGTCTGTGCTTCAAATGAAAATGATGTATTGGTAGACTTCTTCCATACAGGGACATACAACCGTCAAAGAAAATTTGAAGTAACAAGTTCACCAAGTATGGATATTTTAGTATCTAGTAACTTAGAACGATTAATTTTCGAAATGACAGGAAACAATTCCGAAGAAACAAAAGCATTAATGGATTCCTTAACAAACAATGGTCACTATCATATCGAAAAAAAAGTGTTACACTCATACGAAGAGTTTTATGCTGCTCGTGCTAGTCAAGAAGAAACAGCTCAAACCATTGAATCTGTTTTAACAAAAGAAAACTATTTATTAGATCCACATACAGCTGTTGCTCAATGTGCCTATGATAAATATCAACAAGAAACAAAAGACAACACTCCAACAGTCATTGTATCTACAGCAAGCCCATACAAATTCCCACAAAGCGTTGTATCGGCTGTCAAAGACTCTGACGTTACCACTTTAAGTGATCAACAATTAATTGATGAAGTACGTCAATTAAGCGGTATAGAGATTCCTCAAGCAGTAACAAGTGTACTGGAAGCAGAAATCCGACACACAAGAGTACTTGAAATTTCAGAAATGAAACAATCTGTTTATGATAGCTTAAACATTTAACGTCAAAAAGCCCAACCATGAAAAATATGGCTGGGCTTTTTGTTGTAGTGATTCTCTCCTTCCTATTTATGATAAAACTGTTCCATCTGCTAATGTAATCGTGTATCCATTGAAATTAATTGTTCCTTTGTTTTCTAATGCAGTAATTGTTACATTCCCTGTTAGTGTCCATGTCGCCCCTTCTTCTACTGTAATCACAGCATTATTCTCAACTGCTGTACCTCCTTCTGCATTTTTTACAATTTGAATAGTTCCAGTGAAGTTTGTTCCTTTTCCCATCGTAAAGTTTAACGTTGAAACTGTATCTACTTCAATAGCTCCTGATAAAGTTTGATGATTCGTTGTTAACTCTACTCGGCCTCCATTTTGACCTGCTGTTCCCCATCCACGAGTAGCATCATTTCCTAAAACTGCTAACAGTCTTCCTGTTGTATCTAAGTTTTTAATGGTTACATCTTCTAAATGAATTTTACTATGTGTATTCGTTACGTAAATTTGATCTCCATTTCGTCCTGTTAATGTACCACCTTTCATTGTAAATACGGATGTTCCTGTTTCTGCATCTCCTGACATTGATTGATAAATCATTACATTATGAACATTATTATCTGAAGAACTACCTTGTGTTGAACTCATATTTCCTGTTACATCCGTATTTTCTAAGTAAATAGAGTTTTGCCCTTCAATTACTAAAGCTTCTGAATTTTCTGCATTTAAAGTCGCATTTTTAACGGTAATATCAGCGGTTGAATAAACTGCTGGTGAATTATAACCATTTGAGGTATATGTTCCTTTATTAACGACTACTGTTCCACCACCTCGATCTGTACGAATAGCTGCTGATGAATTTCCTGCAGTTGTAACAGTTAAATTACTCGCATTCATTGTTCCTCCACCTGTTGTTTGAATTCCTCCTGAATTATCTTTTATTGTTTGAATCGTAGTATTTTCTACATTAACCGTTGTCTGATTTCCATAACTGAAAATTCCATTTCCGTTTTGTGCTGAAGTTAAAATAGTCGCATCTTTAATAGAAACATTTGCTCCATCTGTTGCTAAAAATCCTGCATTCATACCATAGAAATCTCCATTTTCAGTATTTGAAGTAGCACCTGCACTTTTTTGAATAGTTACTCCATTTAACATCACTGTTGCTCCTGTAACACGTAATGCATTTTCATCATCTCCTGTTGATTCATAGGTTTCTCCTGAAATAGTTGAATCTGTTGTTAAATTCGTTGCAGCTTCTCCTTGAGTTACTTGGTCACTTCCTCCAAAGCCCTCTCCTCCTGGTTTTGCTGGTACGTTTTGTGCTGTTTGAACATTATTAGAAGTGCTATCAATTTGAGATTGAGTAGTTTGACAAGCTACTAAAATACTTGCAATTGTAATGGTTGATAATAATTGTATGATTCTTTGTCTATTCATCTTTTTTTCCTCTCTTCCCATCAACTTGTTGTTGATGATGTTATATTAATCTATCAACTTAAAATCAACTTAAAATCATCAATGAAAAAATATTTTTTAACCAAACAAAAAAGACGACACAAAGTTTTTACTTTTTGTCGTCTAAATGACTATCCCTATCTTTTTAATAATAGTTATTTAATTTTATGCTTATTCATTTTTTCTGCAAAAATATTTGTCATAATTTCTCTTAATTCTTCTCTTTCCTTTTCAGGTAAAGGTCCTTCTTGTTTGGCTACTGCATAAAGTTCTGGGTACTGTTTTGCAACTCTTGCTACTGTTCTTGTTGTTGCATGAGCTCTAACTAAAAATGGAATTTTCTTAATCCATTCACTTGGTACTAATTCAAGAATTTTTTTTGCTGCTTCTTTATCAGTAATAACAGAAGTCGTTAATCCCGCATTAATTTGTTTTTGTTCATGTTCTGTAAAATCTTTAATATCCATTGTCATCCTCTTTTCTTCTTAATTTTTTTTACATTTTTATTGTATCAAGTTACTGCTTTATTTTCGATTCTTTGAAGCAATTTTAAATCGAATTCTATTTTGATCGACTAGCTCTGCACTCAATTGTAGCTGATTGATTTCAGCAATTTTTTGTGCAATCGATAATCCTAATCCACTACCGCCCGTTGTTCGATTTCTTGATGAATCAATTCGATAAAAGCGATCAAATAATTGTCTCGCTTGTTCATCTGTCATCGGATCTGTTTGATTGACCATAAAAAATGCTTCAGCCGTAGCTTTAATGGTGATTACCTTATCAATAACTGTATATTTAATAGCATTATCCATTAATATTCTAATCAATTCTTGTATAGAACCTTTATCAGCATTTACTACATAACTAGTTTCCCCTTGAAACTGAACAAATAATCCCTTTTCTTGTAGAATTGGAGATAAATCATCAATTATTTCCTTGGAAATTTGAACTAAGTCAACTTTTTCAACTGTAAGAGTTAATTGACTTTCATCATATCTTGCTAAAAATAACATTTGTTCTATTAAAGCATTTAAACGTTTAATTTGTCTTCGATTGCTATCAATACATCGATTTTCTGTTCCCATCATTGCTAGTAAATCATTATTAGCAGATAAAACAGCTAAAGGAGTTTTTATTTCATGACTGGCATTTGCAATAAATTGCTGTTGTTTTGTTACATTATCAACAAATGGTTGAATCGCACGTTTAGATAACAAACGAATCAATCCATAAATGCCGATTAAACAGATGAAAAAGACAAGGATTGTCACAATCATCAATCTTACAATCTGTAAAATTTCCTTTTTAGCATCTACAAATACTAACAATGTTTCTTCATTTCCCTTAGATAAACGGAAACGCAACATCTTACTCCAACCACTTTGAACATTTCCACTTATAATTTCTTGAGCTTGTTTTTTTAAGAGCTCTTCATCAACACTCACTAAATTCGTTTGATTTATTGATTGAATTTGTTGATTGGAAAATTTAACAACCGCATATCGAGTCGATAATTGATCATCTTTTTTCCATTCGGTTCCTAAAGTTATAAATTCTTCTAGAAAATTTACGGGTGGATTAGTACTAGGAGCATCTGGAAAAATTCCATTATGATCGACTAACATAGTTGCTACTCTATCTATTTGCTCTATCGTTTGTTTATAGTATATCCCATTCAGTAACATCAAAACGAACGTGAGAATAAGAGAAAAAGATAGCATGGCATTCTTTATGAAACTTTTTTGAAGTTCTTGAAACATATTTTCCTCCTACTCTTCTACTACAAGTTGATATCCTAATCCTCTTGCTGATTTTATTCCGACATTAGCTTGAATACTTGCTAATTTCTTTCGAAGAGAAGAAATATTAACCCATACAACATTAATCTCACATTCTGCATCATATCCCCAAACTTTTTCCATCATAAAATCTGTCGATAAAATTTGATTTTGATGCAACATAAAATATTCCATTAACTGAAATTCTTTATTATTTAAAGATACTTGTCCAGAAGGTGTCTCCATCAAATATTGTTCCCTTTTCAATTGAACATTTCCTAATGAAAGAATTGAACTTACAAATTGAGTTGGTCTACGTAAAAGTGATTTTACACGGACTAATAATTCCGCGGCTTCAAATGGTTTTGTTAAGTAATCGTCTGCGCCTTCTTCTAAGCCCAACACTTTATCTTCAAGTTGACTTTTAGCAGTTAACATGATTACAGGTGTTGAAATTCCTTTAGCACGTAAATTTCTTACTACTTCAACACCATTTTTTCTTGGCATCATCACATCCAAAATAATGGCATCATAAGGAGTTGTTTCCGCATAAAAAATCGCATCTTCTCCATTATCTACCACTTCTACATTATATTTTTGTAATTCAAACATTAATTTCAAAGCTTCGGCTAAATCCCATTCATCTTCAGCTATTAATATTTTCATTCTTTTCCTCTTCTATTTACGTTTTTTCTCTAGTTTATTTTCAATTATTGTTCTTTCAAAAATCCTTGTTGCTGAATTACTTCTAATAACGCTAATCTTTTTGGAGGTAATGTTTCCATTTTATCCGCCACTTGTTTGCTGAATC
Source organism: uncultured Granulicatella sp. (assembly GCF_963521425.1). Classification (GTDB taxonomy): domain Bacteria; phylum Bacillota; class Bacilli; order Lactobacillales; family Aerococcaceae; genus Granulicatella. The sequence continues at coordinate 72,507 of NZ_CAUQUN010000003.1, read as the reverse complement.
GATCCACTCGATTATTTAAGTCTCTTGTGTCATAGTATCCTGTAATCTCTTCATCATATACTTCAATGTCTTTTAATGGATTTTCTAATGCTTGATACTGATTTTCCATATGTATCAATTCTTTTGGTAAGCGTGGTTTTAATTGAGGTTCTTGATCTGGCCATCCTACCGCTAAACCAACTGCTGGGAATGTATATTCAGGCAATCCTAATAAATCGATAACTTGCTGAGCATCATTATGTAAACTTCCTAAAAATACTGTTCCCATTCCTAGTGATTCAGCCGCTACTACCATATTTTGAGCAGCAATCGTTGCATCTGTTAATCCTGCAATAAAATAATCTGCTGTTCCTTGTAATTTGGCTGGTCTATCTTGCGCTTTAGTTAATTGAACATTACGATGATAATCTACTACAAATAAAAATAAATGCCCATTATTTTCAACATATGGTTGTTTTGAAATTGCAGCAAAGGCAGCTTTTAATGTTGGATCTGTAATACTAATAATCGAATAAGCTTGCATAAATTTACTCGTTGCAGTATGTCTTGCTACATCTACTAATAATTCCACTTCTTCTTTTGTTAATTCTTGCTCCTTAAACGCTCGAATGGAGCGGTGATTTAATTGTGTTTGAATTGTTTCATTCATGATTTTTACTCCTCTATAAAAATAGTGGAGTCAGCAAATGACAGAATTTGTTTTTGCTCACTCCCACTACTTACATTATTTAAAATATTTTTTAGCTGTTTCAATTGCTTTCTCTTTTATCATTACTTCGCCATATTCTTGAACAACTTCCCAAGATACTCTAGAAAATTCACCAAATTCTCTTAAAAGAGCTACATCTGCAGTAAAATCTTCTCCTCCAAAAACATCTTGGTATACATGTAGAAAATAATAGTTACTATATCGATATAAAGATGATTTTTGAACATTATATGGATACATTTTTGCTAACTGAACAAAATCCTCAAATGAGTCAAAAAATACTGTGCAATCCAGCGGCTCCAATGTTTTTTCTTTCTCAATGGGCGCCTCTACTTTTTTCTCTTTTTTTGGTTTTCCCATTCGATGTCCTAAAGAATGTTGAATCGTATCGACTAAATTTCGAACGAAACGTTCGCTATCTGCTTCAATATCTTTTTTTTCAACATATTTAGTAACATATAATTCAATACCTTCTGGATTTGGCATCACTTGGAAACTCATACCTTCAGAATCTTCAAATTGATCAATGACATCCATTTCTACTAAAATACTATGGAAAAATTCTTCTATTTCTGTAGGATTAGCTAATAATTCTGAAACAGAAGTGCCACGTTCTTGTAGATCTTCATTTTCAATTCTTACTAAAATAGTATCATCATTTATACGTTCCATTTCCATAATATTCACCTCACTTACATACATTTAAAAATTCATTCATTATTTTTTGAGAATAGTACTATTGTAACGAATTTTCATAGAATGTAAAGTAATAACACCTTTTCTATCATTCGTATTAGCTCAATAATAACTCTACTAATTCTTCAGCCGCTACATTTCCAAAATATTTACGAACATCTATAGTCTCAAATACTCTAGAGACTGCATCTCTTTGATATTCAATTCCTGTTAATTTTTCTTCTACATCACTAATTTCTCCAAGTCCAAAGAAATCACCATTAATTTTAATTTCTTTAATATGATTTTGCTCAACATTTAAGTGGAATTCAACTTGTCCTGCTGTTGTACGTTTTGATTGTGTTAACGCAAATTTTGGATTTTTTCCATAGTTCCAATCAGGATTATTAAAATAAGTCTTTCTCAACACTTCAATTTTTTCCCAATCTTCTTCTGTTAGAACATATTCTTTAATGAGTGAAGTATCTTCCACTTCGAAAATATTTTTTAATAACACTTCTCTAAATTGTAAAATATCTAAATCTTGGAATTCTTCTGCCAAATAAGGCTTAATATTTGTGACACGTGAACGAACGGATTTAATTCCTTTTGATGCAATTTTATCAGCTTTTGGACGTAATAATTGCGGTAAAATCGTTACATCCACATCTAGCATCAATGTTCCATGAGCCGTTAAACGACCATTATTTGAGTACATTGCATTTCCTGAGAATTTCTTTCCATCAATGAGTAAATCATTTCTTCCTTGAAGTTCAGCGCCAGTTGCTCCCATTTTATGTAGTGCACGAATAACAGGTTGTGTAAATTTCCCAAAATCACGGAAACTATCTCCATCATCTTCTGTAATGAAGCAGAAACAAATATTTCCCATATCATGATAAACAGCTCCACCACCAGAAAAACGTCTAACAACTTGGACTTTTAATGCATCGACTCCATCTTGATTGACTTCTTCATAAGTATTTTGATTTTTCCCAATAATAATCGCATTTTCATTGACATAAAATAACAAAATCGGCTCATCTAATTTTTTCTCATTTAATAAGAAATATTCGATTGCCAAATTTGTTGTTGCATCATAGATTTCTTTCCCATTTCTTTGATTTTTTACATAATACATGACCTAACCTCTTTTCTTATTTATTACAATTATTCTATCAAAAAAACGTTCTTAAAGAAAGTAAGCAACTTCACTTAAGAACGTTCTATAGTATATCTGATTTTCTTTTAAAAATATCTAATGTCCAGCCTCGCTCATCATGATAGATTAACTGACCAAATAAGTTATCTTTAATATACACATTTTCCATCACATGATAACGATCTTCTGCTACATATAGTGGAATCGTATATTCTAGTAAATCTTTTTTGATTCTTTCCGTTGAAAATACCATACCGACTTTAAAATACGTCACTAATTCTTTTAATAATTCTACGGGTAATTCTGTAGCGTTTTTCTCTTGATTAAAAAATAATCGTCGGTTTAAACGAGTCATTTCTTCACTCATTTTTTTCGTTAATTGCCCAGCTAATTGTCGATAAAAATCATCCATTTTACGATAATAAACTTTTGTAAATTCTTGCCCCAAATTTAAAAATATAAAATTATTTTGTAATTTATAAAAAAACGGAGAATGTAAATGTGTATTTGCATGCGAAATATATAGTAAATCAGCAATTTCTTGAGGCGTTAGTTGATGTAAAAATTCTAACGACTCAAAATCAATCCAATTATATTCTGTTGTACCCGTTTGAACTTCTTCTAAAAATGCAATGATTTTTTTAGAATCTTTAATATAGTAAAATCCTGTATAATCATCATAAGTTGCTAATGGAGACCGTCCCTTTAATAATAATAAATTTTTAGGAACCTCGTTTTGTGTCAATACAGTTGGTTGAAAACGAATCGAACTACTTAATACATGATTCGAAATAGAATCTAAATGTACATAAATTGATTGCATCACAAAACTCCTCCCTTATATTTATTCCACATTACTATTATAGGGGAAATATCCCATTTTATGTATATTTATTTCGTTACAAATTTCATGTGAAAGCTTTTTCTTTGTAACAAAATTGAAATAAAGACAATCGAAGCCTTTCTTAATAAAACTTCAACTGTCTTTAATCCTACATCTCTCTTAAACGTTTAATTCGATTACTTGTTGCTGGATGCGTTGCAAACCAAGAATCTTTTTCCTCATTTCCCTTTTTAAAAGGATTTGCTATATATAATGCTGCACTTTGAGGATCTGCTTCTTCCATTGCTGGAGCTTTAGAAATTTTTTCCAATGCTGAAATCAATCCCTGAGGATTTCGAGTAAATTCTACTGCTGTTGCATCTGCTAAATATTCACGATTTCTTGAAATTGCTAACTGTAAAATGGTAGACATAAATGGTCCTAATATCATTGCTAAAATAGAAATCACCATCATAATCACTGCAAGTCCATTTTCATCATCTTTTGAACGTCTAGAAGAACGCCCCCAAAACATCATTCGACTACCAAATTGCACTAAAATAGCAATCACCGCGCCAAGTGCAATCGCAATAGTTTGTAATCTTACATCATAATTTCGAATATGAGCAAATTCATGAGCTAAAACTCCTTCTAATTCCTCACGATTCAAACGTTGTAATAAACCTGTTGTTACAGCAACAGCTGCTTTTTCAGGAGAACTTCCAGTTGCAAATGCATTCGGAGAGTCATCGTCAATCACAAATATTCTTGGTCTTGGAACTTTTGCAATCATTGCCATATCTTCAACAATATGCCACAATTGAGGTGCTTGTTCGTATTCCGTTACTTCAGTTGCATGATTTAATCGCATCACAACATCTGTTGATTGACTAATCATCATCATTGTATATAATCCACCTGCAACTAAAGCTATTACCATTCCTGCAACAGCATTATCCATTACTGTATAACCTAATCCAATACCTACAAGTAAAAATAAAATTAGATATAATCCTACTACCAACCACGTTTTCCTTTTATTGGCAGCAATTTGTTCATACATCATTTTCGTCACCTACGGTCAATTTTAGAATTGAACTTTTGGAACTGCACGCTCTTCCGCTGGAATTTCTAACATTTGTTCTTTTGTAAACCCTCCAAAATTCGCAATAATATTATTTGGAATCATTTGAATTTTAATGTTATATTGAGCCACGCTTGAATTATATAATTGACGAGAATACGCAATTTTATTTTCTGTATTTGTTAATTCTTCTTGAAGTTTAATAAAGTTTGTATTTGCTTTTAAATCAGGATAGCTTTCTGAAAGCGCAAAAATTGTTTTTAATGTTCCACTTAATTGATTTGAAACATCCATTTTTTCTTGAACAGAAGCATCGCTTCCCATATTTGTTAATTGATTTCTCATTGCGATTACTTGAGAAAGTGTTTCTTGTTCATGTTTAGCATAACCTTTGACCGTTTCTACTAAATTAGGTATTAAATCATTTCTTCTCCCTAATTGAACATCAATTTGAGCTGCTGCTTCGCCTACCCAGTTTTTTAATTTTACAATACCATTATATGCAGACACAGCCCAAATAATGACTACTGCAATAATTCCTAAAATAATCCATAATGTCATATTGACACACTCCTTTATATTTTATACAGTTAATTGTAACAAATCATTTTAGTTTTGCAAACTATTATCGATTAATTGAGTTTATTCTACCATATTTACTACAACTTACCTCATACTTTAGACCTAAATTTGGAGGAAAACATGTCACTGATTCAACAAGCTTTTACAAAAGTACTATTAGATTCTACTACTCCAATTCATCACCATTGGACTATTGGAGACTTACCTGAAAGTTATTTACAATGGATTCAACAGGAAGGAGCAGGTTATTTTCTTCATTCAAAAATTAAAACAATTGAACCTACTCGTTTTGGATTAGACTATACTCTATTAAATGGCATTGCAGGTTTAGAAAAGGGAAATTGGATTAGTTTATTGGATGACTGTTTTTCCCCTGAAGAAACAGGTCTGCCCGATTACTTTATTCCATTTTTTAAAGACGAATCTGTTTACTATTGTTTTGATTATCTTGAAAAAGGAAAAGAACCTAGCATTCGCCTCATAGATGTAGAGATGGATCAATGGTTAACGATTGCTTCTTCATTTGAGGATTTAATCGATTCTCTGAAACCTCATATTGAAATTGTATCATTCAACCATCGTCATTGGATGAGCATTCATACTCGCAGACAACAATTAGGATTATTCCATCCAGAAAATTTTCAAACACTATTAGAAATTGAAGAGGAAGAAGATTTTAATAGCTATATTTACTGGATTGCTAAAGGCTTAGAACAACATTCACCAATTTCTTCCATTGCACAAGAAGCTCTCGATTTTTTACTGGAATACCGAAAACAAGAATTAGAAAATTCTCCAGCTTACAAACTGATTCAACAAAAATAAACGAATAATGGACAAACAAAAAACAAGACTTGCACTTCGACAAGTCTTGTTTTTTACATAGAGATGAATACAAGTAATACTTTTTATAGTAGTACCAATGAAACTAAAGTTTTGCTGGCGTCGCTTACTACTATACTAGAAAGTCTAAATCCTATACGCTCTCTCATAAATACACGTCCAAAAAGTAAGACTTTCTATAGTAGTACAAGTGATAAAAACTGCCACGCAGATTTTATTACAAGAAAAATTGAGACCCTAGGCTCAATTTTTAGCCATGAAACCGAAGGTTTGCTGGCGTCGCCTACTACTATACTAGAAAGTCTATACGTAAATTATAAGGAATCGTCGACTAAAAACCCCAATTTTCTCAAAGCTCTTTCAATCTCATCTAAATCTTGCTTCGTATCAGCTTCCACTAAATGATAATGAACTCCATCAGTAATCTCAGACAAAGGACGAAACTTCGTTTTCTCCACTTGCTTCATAAAATGAACAATATCTCTACGACAAGTCATTTTCAATAATGTTTGAATTTCCCCATAAACAGGATGATCCACTAACACTGTTTTTACTCTTCCACCATTATCCACAATAGCAACTAACTCATCTTCAATATCATCAATCGTATGTTTTACTTTAAACAAACGATGCATTTGTTGCGGTTGCTTAGAAGCAGAATGAATATAACCTCGATTCGTTGAAATAATTTCTTCCCCATCTGCACGTAAAATGGCAATATCCTGAACAATAATTTGTCTTGTCACATGAAAATGATCCGCTAATTGCTGTCCGTTAATCGCTGATGAAGATTCTTTTAATAAAGTCAATAATTTCTTTCGACGTGTAATGGTCACTATTAACCCTCTCTCTTATGGATTTTCTTTAATGAACGATAAATACCAATCGCTACTACATAGTCTACCATACTATGAATAATCGTACCAACCCCCACTAAGACAAATAAGACATACAATAATTTTTGAAGATCTTGACCTGTCACACTATAAAAGACAAAGCATACAAAAACTTCACCAATGGCATGAATAATTGCTAAAACAATATTAAAAATCCATGAAGATTTTTTATTTTCTAATATATTGGGGAACTTTCTCAAATAAAGAGCCCCTAAAGTTCCAAATAAAATATGAGAAAATGCTCGCAAAACAATAATAAATGGGAATCCTGCTAGGAAGAAACCAATGGTAGAACCTAATACAACAAATACCGTCATCCATGGAGAAAGAAACATCGCAATAAAAATAGCTACGTGACTTCCTAAAGTATATGATGCCGGTGGAATGACAATTTTAAATGGCATTATAATTGGAATCACAATCGCAATTGCTGTTAGTAAAGCTGTTAACGTTAAAAATCTATTCTTTTTCATTGAATATATCCCCTTTTCTACTGTATATACAGTAGTGTATACTATAACTTTACAGAATTCAATGTTTTTTTATGAAAATGAAAAAAGACTTCCCAAAGTAGCTCACGCCCATTTACGTTCACTTTGCTACTTCAGAGAAGTCTTACTTTTATTCGTATTCTTATAAATAAACGACCAAATAAACAGACTTCTTGCTGGAAAAATTGAGACCCTAGGCTCAATTTTTAAGCAATGAGACTCGCCTTCGCAAGGCTGCTTGCGTCCCCTCTGCTACTTTCAGAGAAGTCTTGCTTTTATACGTTCAGTCATAAACACACGTCCAAATAAACAGACTTCTCGCTGTAGCACGAGTGATAAAAACTGCTATTGCAGATTTTATCACTGGAAAAATTGAGACTCTAGGCTCAATTTTTAGCAATGAGACTCGCCTTCGCGAGGCTGCTTGCGTCCCCTCTGCTACTTCAGAGAAGTCTAGTTTATATATGTTACAATTACATCATACCCATTCCTGGATCCATTCCAGGCATTGCTGGTGCAGCTGGGATTGGTTTATCTGCTACAACTGCTTCTGTTGTTAATAATAAAGCAGATACAGATGCTGCATTTTGTAAAGCTGAACGAGTCACTTTAGTAGGATCTACAATTCCTGCTTCAATCATATTTACCCATTCATCACTCGCTGCATTATATCCAATTCCTAACTCTTGAGCTTTCAAATGAGCTACAATTACAGAACCTTCTAATCCTGCATTTGTTGCAATTTGACGAAGTGGTTCTTCTAATGAACGAGAAACAATTTTTGCTCCTGTTGCTTCGTCACCTTCTAATTCTAAAGCATCTACTGTTTTTTGAACATTCACTAGTGCAGTTCCACCACCAGAAACGATTCCTTCTTCAACAGCAGCACGTGTTGCATTTAAAGCATCTTCAATACGTAATTTTTTCTCTTTTAATTCTGTTTCAGTTGCAGCACCTACTTTAATAACAGCTACTCCCCCTGATAATTTTGCTAAACGTTCTTGCAATTTTTCACGATCAAAATCACTTGTTGTATCTTGTGCTTGAGAACGAATTAAAGCTACACGATTCGCAATTAATTCTTTTGAACCTGCTCCTTCAACAATTGTTGTATTATCTTTAGAAACAACTACTTTTCCAGCTGTACCTAATTGTGCTAAAGTAGCATCTTTTAATTCTAAGCCCAAATCTTCTGTAATGACTTGAGCACCTGTTAATACAGCAATATCTTCTAACATTGCTTTACGACGGTCACCAAATCCTGGAGCTTTAACAGCAACTACATTAAATGTTCCACGTAATTTATTTAATACTAATGTTGGTAATGCTTCTCCATCTACATCATCCGCAATAATTAATAATGCACGACCTTGTTGAACGATTTGTTCTAATAATGGAATAATTTCTTGAATATTAGATACTTTTTTATCTGTAATTAAAATAAAAGGATTATCTAAATGAGCAACCATTTTATCGTTATCTGTTACCATATATTGAGATAAGTATCCACGATCAAATTGCATTCCTTCTACAACATCTAATTCTGTTTCAATTCCTTTTGATTCTTCAATTGTAATAACGCCATCGTTACCTACTTTTTCCATTGCTTCTGCAATTAAACTACCGACTTCTTGAGATCCTGAAGAAATCGCTGCTACTTGCGCAATCGCTTCTTTTGATTCTACAGGACGAGAAATTTTGTGTAATTCTTCTACAGCAGCACGTGTCGCTAATTCAATCCCACGACGAATACCTACTGGATTTGCACCTGCAGTAACATTTTTTAATCCTTCACGAACAATTGCTTGTGTTAAAACTGTTGCAGTTGTTGTTCCGTCTCCTGCAATATCATTTGTTTTAGAAGCTACTTCTGCAACTAATTTAGCTCCCATGTTTTCAAAATGATCTTCTAATTCAATTTCTTTTGCAATTGTTACCCCATCATTTGTAATTAATGGTGAACCAAATGCTTTTTCTAATACAACATTACGCCCTTTAGGCCCTAAAGTTACTTTCACTGTATTTGCTAAAATATCTACTCCTCGTAGCATCGATGCTCTTGCATCTTCTGAAAATTTAATATCTTTTACCATCTTTCAGTTCCTCACTTTCTTATTGAACAATCGCAATAATATCTTGTTCTTTTACAATAATATATTCTTGACCATCTAATTTAACTTCAGTTCCTGTATATTTCTCAAAGACAACACGGTCTCCTACTTGAACTTGACGATCTTTTTCTTCAGTAAATTCGCTTACTGCTAAAACTGTCGCAAATTGTAATTTTTCTTGTGCTGCAGTTGGTAAAAATAAACCTCCTGCTGTTTTTTCTTCTTGTTCTACCATTTGAATAACAACACGATCTTTTAACGGTTTTAACATATTCATTCCTCCTTGATTTTTTTAGCACTCTTTCTTCTCAAGTGCTAACCACATTACTATAGTACTCATTTGGTCAAAAAAAATCAAGGAAAATTACTTGAAAAATTCTTTATAATCTTGTAAGATTTTTTTAAGGAATAATGATGGGGAGGGCTTTTTTATGATTAGTAAACAACAATTTTTTGTACATTTTATAGTTGAAATTTTAATTGCTAGTTTCTTTATTTTTTTAGCAGTACAATTACTTCCCATTCGTGGTTGGGAATTTTCAACAATTTTTTGTTGCGTTTTTGCCACATTTAGTATTTCAAACGCTATTCGAATGTTAAATTCTTATCTAGCCATGAGAAAATTAATCAATGAAACCGCAGATTTAATTGAAAAGAATTTTACATTTATGGAAACACAAGATGAAGATTCTGATTCTCCAAAAGAATAAGAGAGGTTATCAACTTGAATAAACGTCTCTTATTCTATTCACTAGGAACTACTTTTATCCTTACAATTCTCATCATTATCTATGCGATTTTATCAAAAATATCTATTTTCGATTTTGTTTATATTGGAAATACTTTAACTCTATTGAGTTTCCCTTTTCTAATCATTGGCTTAACTCTATTAGTCATTCAATCTGGAAACTTTGACTTTTTCCTTTATAGTTTTCGTTCAAAGAAAAAAAGGTATATTCCACAAAAGAAAAAATCGTATCAGTCTATCATTCATTTTTGTTTATGGACTTTTGCATTATTATGGATTATTTCAATTCTATTAACATTCCCAACAATTTTTAAATAAACAACGAAAAAAGTGACGTCTGCAACAACAGCACGTCACTTTTCTTATATTTACGTAGAAAATACTTTGCATAGTAGATAAGGCATGAAATCGCAAAGTAAATTTCTTAAATACACTCTCATAAATATCCGTTCAAACAGAAAAGACTTTGCATAGTAATACTAGTGATATAATCAGCGGTGGCTGATTATATCACACGAAAAATTGAGACCAAGGCTCAATTTTTAGGCATGAAACAGCAAAGCTGTTTGCTGCCGTCGTCTATTACTATACCGCAAAGTCTCTTTCTAGTTCTCCTCGAAATAATCGACCAAATCTTTCACTACGCCACTTCGAACAATCGTATCAATTTGTTTTAACGCAAAATAAACACTACTTGCACTTGAAGAACCATGCGCCTTCACTACAGGAGCCTTCAATCCAAATAAAACAGCCCCACCAAATTGAGAATAATCCAAAGTATTTTTCAATGAACGGAAAGTACTTTTCAATAATAAAGCACCCAGTTTACCAGTAATACCCTGATTTAAAATATTTTCCTTTAATAAATTCATCATCGTTAAAGCTGTACCTTCAATCGTTTTTAAAACTGCATTCCCTGTAAAACCATCTGTTACAACAACATCTGCAATTCCATTTAAAATTTCTCTTGCTTCAACATTTCCAACAAAATGAATCGATGAATTTTCTTGAAGAAGTGGATACACACTTTTTACTAAATCATTTCCTTTACCTTCTTCAGTTCCATTATTTAATAAACCGACTGTTGGATTTTCAATATTCAAGACGTATTTTGCATAATAAGAACCTAAGACTGCAAATTGTTCTAAATTTTGTACTTTACATTGAGCATTTGCACCAACATCCATTAAAATAAATTGGCGATTTTCTTTTCCGACAACTGGTAATACTGGCATTAATCCTGGACGATCAATCCCTTTAATACGACCAACAATTAATAAACCACTTGCAAGTAATCCTCCCGTATTTCCTGCTGAAAATAGAGCATCTGCTTCTCCATCTTTCACAGCTTGAGCTGCAACTACCATAGAAGCATCTTTTTTTCGACGAACTGCCTTTACGGGTTCATCTTCGCTTGTTACTTTTTCACTACAATGAATGATTCTAATATTCGGCAGTGTTTCTGTCATCACTACTTGGATACTTTCTTCATCTCCATATAATTGAAATTCATTTTCTGGATATTCTTTTGCTGCTTGAATAGCACCTGCTACAATTTCTTTAGGAGCATTGTCTCCACCCATCGCATCAATGGCAATTCTAACCATTTACAATTTCCTCCATTTCACGACTTGTTTGTTCGATAAATTCTTGTATTTCTTTATAAGCTACACTGTCCTCTTCTTCGATAACAAATGTAATAGCATCTTCTCTTGCTTGTTCTAGTATATCATAATCTTGAACAATGTCAGCCACTTTAAACTCTGGGATTCCTGATTGTCGTAATCCAAAAACGTCACCTGATCCACGTAATTCTAAGTCTTTTTGACTAAGATAAAATCCATCAGTCGATTCACACATAATTTGCATTCTTTGTTTTCCTTGCTCTGTTTTAGGCGATGCAATCAAAATACACGTAGAAGCATGTTCACCACGTCCTACTCGTCCTCTTAACTGATGTAATTGAGCTAATCCAAATCGGTCTGCATCTAATATGACCATTACAGTAGCATTTGGTACATCTACACCTACTTCAATAACGGTTGTAGAAACTAATACTTGTACATCGTTCTTTTGGAAAGCAGTCATAACACTTTCTTTTTCATCACTTTTTAAACGTCCATGTAATAATCCTACCGACAAACGATTTTCAAATCGTTTAGAAATCATTTCATAAATTTCAGTCGCATTTTGAACATCTAAATTTTCACTTTCTTCAATTAAAGGAGAGATGACATAAGCTTGTCTTCCAGCTTGAACTTGTTTTTCAATATAATCATATACTTTTTCTAACTCTTGTTCTTTGACCCAAAATGTTTGAATCGGTTGTCGTCCCTTAGGAGCTTCTTTTAAGATGGATGTATCCATTTCTCCAAAAGTCGTAATGGCTAGTGTTCTTGGAATTGGAGTTGCTGTCATTTGCAGCACATTTACTCCTGTTCCTTTTTGAGCTAATTGTGCTCTTTGCTTCACTCCAAAACGATGCTGTTCATCAATTACAATAAAAGCTAAATCGTGATAAATGACATCTTCCTGGAATAAAGCATGAGTCCCCACTAACAGTTGAAGTTCTCCTTTTTCTAATTGCTCTAATAACTGCCGTCTTTCTTTTAGAGTTGTTGTTCCAGTCAGTTTTCCAACTTTTATTTCTGTTTCTTTTGTTAAAGCACAAATGGTTTCGTAATGTTGGTCTGCTAATAATTCTGTTGGAACCATTAAGCACGCTTGCTTTCCTGTTAAAGCAGTCGCTACCATCGCAATTGTAGCAACTACTGTTTTCCCACTTCCTACATCACCTTGTAATAAGCGACTCATTTCATACGGAGCTCTAAGGTCATAGCAAATTTCATTAACTACTTTCTTTTGTCCTTCGGTTAATGTAAAAGGTAAAGTTTTAATATATGCTTTTAATGCTGTATTTTCATATAAAATGCTTTGCCCTTGTTTAGCATAATGCCTTTTCTTTTTTAAGCTTTGTAATTTTAGTTGGTAACAAAATAATTCTTGATACACTAATTGCTGTCTCGATTGTTTTGAATGACGTTCATCTTTTGGAAAATGTATCCCTTCTACAGCTTCCGGATGCGATAGTAATTGTCTTTTTTTCTGAATAGAAGCTGGTAGTGGATTTGGAATATTTTCTTTATAAATCGGCAAAGCTGTTTGAATTAATTTTAATAGTGTACTCTGACGAATGGATTTATTGGTTCGATATACCGCTTCAAAATTGGACGTTTCCTCCATATCTTCTTTAGTTGAAATGATTTTCATTCCCATTAAAGTGGAACGTTTTGCGTCCCATTTTCCAAAAATAATACATTCTTGATGTTGGATTAATTTATTTTTCAAATAGGGCTGGTTAAAAAAGGACACTTGAATAACCTGTTCTCCAATCGCCATTCGGCAGGAAATTCGGTTTTTCTTAAATCCATAATAATGAACGACTGGTTCTGTTACAATAATTCCTGCTAATGTGACTTTTTCTTGATCCATGATGGTCGAAACATCTCTTACTTGAAGGTCTTCATAGCGAAATGGAAAATGTGTTAATAAGTCATAGATGGTATCAATTCCTAAGTCATGTAATGGTTCCATTCGTTTAGGTCCGACACCTGATAAAAATCTTACTGATTGAAATATTGTTTTATCCATTTCTTCACCTCCAAACATTCTATTCTTTTATAGTTTAGAGAGGAAAAGACATACTGTCAACTGTTGTTGTTTTTTTAATATATTTCAGACAAGAATTATAATAGTAGCAAGAGGACGGCAGCAGCCCTTCGGTCTCATGCCTAAACTTTGAGCCTAGGGTCTCAAAGTTTCCTGTAATATGAACCATTTCGGTTCATATTACTAATGCTACTATTAAAATTCTGGTCTTTTTTGACGGATTCTTTCATTAAAACGTTTATTATGACGAAATTTTGACGGTTCTTTCGCTTGAACGTTTTCGATGACCTACGGTTTCATACCTTATGGCTACTTCTATTATCTCGTTTCTATCGACAAAAAAGACTGGACGTTTTTCCATCCAGTCTCTCTAATATTCTATTCTACTGCTAATAAATATGCGTATACAGGTTGTAAACCTTCGTGTAATTCAACTTCAATATCTGGGAAATGTTCTTCTACATAAGAAACAATTTCTTCTGCTTCTTCTATTGCTACATCTTCCCCAACTAAAATTGTTAAAATTTCAGATTCTTCATTCACCATTTTCGCAATTGTATCAATTGTTGCTTGTTTACGATCTGGTACACTAATTAAAATTTTTCCATTTACAATACCCATGAAGTCATTTTCTTTAATATCAACTCCATCAATGGAAGTATCACGAACGGCATTTGTAATTTGACCACTTGTCACTAATGACAATTGTTCTGTCATCGCCTCTTTATTTTCTTCTAAACTAGCTTGTGGGTTGAACGCTAATAATGAAGATAAACCTTCAGAAATTGTTCTACTTGCCACAACTGCTACTTCTGCATCTTCACTTACTTCAGCAGCTTGGTTTGCAGCCATTAAAATATTTTTATTATTTGGTAAAACAATCACTTTTTCAGCATGAGCTTCTTTTACTGCTGCTAAAATATCTTCTGTACTTGGGTTCATTGTTTGACCACCATTAATAATCGTTGTCACACCCATGCTCTTGAATAATTCATGAATTCCTTCACCCGCAGCTACAGCAACAATTCCATACTCAGTTTTTGGAGCAACTGCTTTTACTTTTTCAGTATAGTCAGTTTTTAAAACTTCTTCATGTTGCAAACGCATATTATCAACTTTCACTTTCATTAATGAACCAAAGCGTTGTCCATAATTCATGACTTCACCAGGACGCTCTGTATGAACGTGAACTTTAATAATTTCATCATCCGCTACAACTAATAAAGAATCTCCTAATTCATTTAAATAATTACGGAATGTATCATAATCAAAAGTATCTACTACTGTTTCCCCTTCACCAATGCGTACCATAATTTCAGTACAGTATCCAAATTGAATATCTGCTGTAGAAGCATGTTCATAATCAATTCCACTTTCATGATGAGCTACTGAACTTAAATCAATCTTATTCGTTGATAATCCTTGAACTGGAGTAGCTTCACCTGTTAAAGCTTCGTAAAATCCGTTATAAATAAATACTAAGCCTTGACCACCTGAGTCAACTACACCAACTTCTTTTAATACAGGTAATAAATCTGGAGTTTTATCTAATGATTTTTGAGCTCCGCGGAATACAGAACCCATCACTTCGATAATATCATTTGAACGTTCTAATTTACGAACGCCTCTTTTAGCAGATTCACGAGCAACTGTTAAAATTGTTCCTTCAACAGGTTTCATCACGGCTTTATAAGCTGTTTCAACCCCTTTAGTAAAGGC
The DNA here is from genome assembly GCF_963521425.1 of uncultured Granulicatella sp. Lineage (GTDB taxonomy): Bacteria > Bacillota > Bacilli > Lactobacillales > Aerococcaceae > Granulicatella. The sequence continues at coordinate 56,995 of NZ_CAUQUN010000003.1, read as the reverse complement.
TTCTGCTAAATCTTCTCCTGTTAATTCGTCTTTTCCTTCAACTGCTTTTGAAAAACCACGGAATAATTGAGATAAAATAACTCCTGAATTTCCACGAGCACCCATTAATAAACCTTTTGCTAAATCTTGTGCTAACTCTCCTACTGTTTGAGCAGAAGAATTTGCAACACGCTCTGCACCTGATTTAAATGAAAGGCTCATATTTGTACCTGTATCTCCATCTGGAACCGGAAATACATTCAATGAATTGACAAATTCAGCATTTTCACTTAAACGTGCTTCACCAATTTCTACCATTGCTCGAAAATCTTGAGCCGTAATAATATTTTTTGTTACCATTGATTCTTATATCCTCCTGACACACCATCAAAGCTTACGCTTCAATGATTTTTACTCCTTGAACATAAACATTAACAGTGTTCGCAGAAAATCCTAACATCGTTTCTAAATTATATTTTACTTGTTCTTGAACATTGCGACAAATTGCAGAAATTTTAGTTCCGTAACCTACGATAATATATACATCAACAGCTACGCCTTCTTCCTCTTGACGAATCACTACGCCACGAGAATAGTTTTCTTTTTTCAAAATTTCATTTAAATTATCACGAATATGATTACGGCTGGCCATTCCAACAACTCCATAGTTATCTGTTGCTGCACCACCAACTACAGTAGCAATAACTTCATTGCTTAATTCAATTAACCCTTGTTCTGTTTGAATTTTGACTGTCATTTTTGTAACCTCCTTAAATTTCGTACAACCTGTTTTTTTACAGACTGTTCGATGATTCTTTATCATTTTATCATAAATGATTCATTTTACCTAACCTTTTATGTATGAAAATGCGCTACCAAAATATATTTTAAGAAAAATTTATACTTTAACTTAGACTCTAGCTTGCATTCTACCCTTAACTATGATAAATTATTTAAGTATATGATTTAGTTTAAAAATTATATCAGCTGATCAATGATTTAAATTAAAGGAGGAGAATGACCATGGCTAAAGTATGTTATTTCACTGGACGTCGTTCTGAAACAGGTAACACTCGTTCTCACGCTATGAACGCTAACCGTCGTACTTGGAAACCAAACTTACAAAAAGTTCGCGTTTTAATCGATGGAAAGCCTAAAAAAGTATGGGTTTCAACTCGTGCATTAAAATCAGGTAAAGTAGAACGCGTTTAATTTACACAAACAAAAAGACTGGACAATGTCCAGTCTTTTTTCTTTTATTTAATATAAGTAAAACTTTTTCCGATAATAACAGTCGTTGTTAAATTATGGAACACAGCTAATGTACTAGGCGTTAATAAATTAAACAATCCTAATCCCATTAAAGAAGTATTCACCCATACAGTCGTATTCAAGTTTCTACCTAATTGTTTTTGCAATTGTGCAGAAATATCATCTAAAACGAGAATACCTGATAAAGTTTCTTCTAAGAATACAATATCACTAGCTTGTCTAGCAATATCTGATGAACTTGCCATCACTACTCCAACATTTGCTTTTGAGAGAGCTGCTGAATCATTTAGACCATCACCAATCATAAAGACACGATGTCCTTTATCTTGTAAATCTTGAATCACTTGATGTTTCTGTTCTGGTTTCACTTCTGTATATACTTCGTCAAATTGAATAAGCGAACAAATGGATTCTGTTCGTTTCTTCGTGTCCCCAGTTAATAAAATAATATTCTTTCCTCGTTCTTTTAACGATTGCAGAACTTCAATGGTTTCTGGACGTAATGGTGTATCAATCAAGAAAATTGCAATTAATTCTCCTTTATATCCTAAATACAATAGGTGATACCATTGAATATACTCTTCTATAATCTTAGCTTGTTCTTCAGAAATTGCTACTTGATGTTCTTTCAACAATTCTAAACTTCCGATGACAACTTTTTCACCATCAATCGAAGATAAAATTCCTTTGGAAGCAACATGCGTTAATTTACCATGCATTTCCTCATGCTCTACTCCATCATCTTCTGCTTTTTGAACTACTGCACTCGCAATTGGATGATAAATATGCTCTTCTAAACATGCCGCAATTCGTAGAACTTCTTCCTCTGAATATCCACGATAAGGTAAAATCTTTTGAATTTTTGGCACTCCTGTTGTTAAAGTCCCAGTCTTATCAAACACATAAGTGTCAATCATTGGATACTCATCTAGTGAACTAGAACCCTTTACAACTATTCCTCTTGTAGAAGCTGCTTTAATAGCTGTTAAATAAGTCACAGGGGAAGATAATTTTAAGGCACATGAATAATCCACTAATAAGAAAGTTAGCGCTTTTTGCACCGATCTAGTTAATAAATAGGTCACTGCCATTCCAATGAAATTATATTTTACCAGACTGTCTGCTTTTTCTAATAATTGTTTTTGTTGTTTCGATTGATGTAATTCACTTGTTTTCATCAATTGAACAATTTGTTGTAAACGTGAATTTTGTTCAGCATTCGTAACTTTTACTAATAATTCACCTTGTTCTACAACCGTATTGGCAAAAACAGTATCTCCAATTTTTTTAGACACTGGGAAGGCTTCTCCAGTTAATGAACTTTCATTTAAAAATCCACGACCAGATACAACTGTTCCATCAAAATAAATCTCTTGTCCTTCAGTAGCAACGAATACATCGCCTACTTCTACTTGATGACTTAATTTTTTGAATCGTTCTCCGTCTTTTTCAATCCATAATTCATAAATATTATTTTTTAGATTTTTCTCTAAATCTTCAACGGATTTCTTTTGAGACCATTCATCTAAATCATCTCCAAGATTTAATAAGAACATAATAGTATCAGCTGTTTTATGATCTCCCATTGCCATCGATGTTACAATCGCTACAAAATCCAAAATACTCATGGATAATTTCTTTTCTAAAATAGATTCAAATGCAGCTTTTCCGAATTTCTTCATTTTCCATAATAACCAGAAAATTTTTAATGGTTGCGGAATCAATACTTTTGCAACCAATTTACGGTAAATATGGGAAGCTACAATATCCACAGGTGTCACTTGAGCATCCACTGTAAAATCTTTTTGTTTTTCATTTAAAGTAGTCACCTCTAAATGATCTAGGAAACGATAAACACTTGATTCATGTCCTGTTTCAAAAGTAAATGCGATATGCTTTCCATCTTTATAACAAATGATTTGCGTAATTTCTGGAAATAGTCTTTTTTCTTCTTCTAAATACAACTGAACAGCAGCTGTACATTTAAAAGGTACTTCCAAACGCACTCTATTTTTTGATTGAGCTTTAATTGTTACTTTCATTATTGTTCACTTGTTTCTACTGTTGCTAAGTTAGCTGCTTTTTCTTCAACATATAAGTCATTTGCTTCAGCTAAAACATCATCTGCATGTTGTTTCAATTGAGAAACTGTTGCATCTAATCCATCTTTTAATTTATAAGATTTTGCTACTGCTTTAGCAACAACGTGTTTAGTATCTTTGCTCGCTAAAACTTTAAGTCCTAATGAACCTACTACAACTCCACTTACAAATACACTCGTTTTTTTAACGAATTTTCCTAATTCTAATACTTCTTTTAACATAAAAAGACCTCCAATATATATTTTTTTGAATCTTCTTGGACTCAACTATAGTATATCTCATTCCTATGAAAATTCAACTCAAAAGAAAACATCATCCCATCATTTTCATAGAAAAACAGCGGGATGATAACAATTTTCATATTACTATAAAAAATTTCCGATTTATCTCCATGAATCTCTTGTTTGACCCACGATGATTCCACCAGACTTAAATGAAATTTCCATTTTTTCATCGATAAATTCATTACTAATTAACGCAATTGGAAAATCATAATCTTGATCATTCAAAGGATATTTCACCTGTTTTAACGTTAATTGTTGTACAGGTCCAGTTGATATAAAAGATAAATATTTTGTATGTGGTATTTTTTTCAATGTATACATTCCTGGGGTTAGGAAAGAAATATGATTCCATTCATCTTCTAGCGAAAGATACGGAATTAATGCTTGTAATTCTGGACGAAACATGGTCCATAAACAACTAATGGCATGATCTACTCTTCCACCAAAAGCTCCTAGTACATGAACATTTTTTTGAGGATAGAATTTTGCAACCCACATCAATGCTTCTTCAAAATCAGTAAAATCTTTTTCAGAAGGAAATTCAATCATTTTAGAAGCATAATTTTTTAATGTTTCTTTATCTTCTGCTGAAATAGAATCAAAATCACCAATTGCTAAATCAATCGGTAGCTCTTCCTCCATTAATTTTAAACAGCCACCATCTACTCCAATAAATTGAAATTCTTGATTATCCTTTTGCTGAAGCTTCTGATTTAACCATCGTCTTATTGCTCCTTTATCTAATGGTCCCCCAATAACTACGATTATTTCCATACCCAATTCCTCTTTTAAGCTTCTTTAATAGAATCAATTGCCTTTTTAATATCGTCTGCATAGTAAACATATGAACCTGCTACTGCAACGTCTACCCCTGCCTCACGACATAATTTAGCTGTTTGACCATTCACACCACCATCTACTTCAATTAAGTATTGATAGCCGTTTTCTTTACGTAATTCTACTAATTCTCTTACTTTATCTAATGTTTCAGGAATAAATGCTTGTCCACCAAATCCTGGGTTTACAGTCATCACTAATACTAAGTCAACCATTCCTAATACAGCACTAATCGCACTAACTGGAGTTCCTGGATTAATCACAATTCCAGCTTTTACTCCTTCAGATTTAATCAGTTGTAATGTACGATGAATATGATTTGTTGCTTCAATATGAACAGAAATATAGTCCGCCCCCGCTTTTGCAAATTCTTTTACAAAACGCTCTGGTTCTTGAACCATTAAATGACAATCTAATGTTAATGTTGTAATAGGACGAAGTCCTTCTACAATATTTGGTCCAAGTGTTAAGTTAGGAACGAATTGACCGTCCATTGCATCGATATGAATCCAATCTGCTCCTAATTGTTCTACTTTTTTAACGTCTTCTCCTAATGTTGCAAAATTTGCACTTAAAATTGAAGGTGCTACTTTCATGTTTTTGACTCCTTTATAACATAACGATTATTTTTTTCTTTGATAAATTGGTTTTCTCTGGCTAATTTCTTCATAGAAATCTTGATAGTGGTCATATCTTTCTTGCCAAATTTTCCCCTCTTGTACAGCTTCTATCACGGCACATTGAGGCTCATGTTGATGAGAACACTCTCTAAATTTACACTGAGTAGAGTATTCTTCAAATTCAGGAAATAAATGCGGAAGGTCTTCTTTTTCCACACCAATAAAATCTACCGTACTAAACCCCGGGGTATCTGCTATCCAAACTTCTTCTACTTCATGTAGGGAAACTTGTCTAGTCGTATGCTTTCCTCGACCTAGCGCGCTAGAAATTTCTCCAGTTTCTTGATTTAATTGAGGAATTAATTGATTCAACATTGTTGACTTTCCAACCCCAGATTGCCCTAAAAAGACAACTAGTTTCCCTTTATAAGAAGATAAAAAGTCACTTATGTGATCTTTTACTTCTGAAGAATACCATACTTCATATCCTACTTCTTGGTATTTCTTCTTCACTGCTTCTAAACATTGTAATTGTGCTGAAGTTAATAAGTCTACCTTCGTAATTAATAAAACAGGTTGAATTTCCATTCCTTCTAAATACACTAAAAATCGATCCACTAAATGCGTTGAAAAATCCGGTTCCACAGCAGACATCACCACTACACCAATATCTACATTTGAAACAGGTGGGCGAATCAAAGCATTTTTCCTAGGATAAATTTTTTCTAATACTCCTTCTTCCAGAGTATCACTTGTAAAATCTACAATATCTCCCACTAATGGAGACTGCCCTCTTTTTCTAAAAACTCCACGTGCCCGAGTTTGGTAAATTTGATGTGAGGACTCGATATAATAAAAGCCACTTAAGGCTCGAATAATTTTTCCTTGAGGCATAATCGCTCCTTCATTTTTTGTTATCAGTTACATTATAAAGATTTTCCAAAGAAATTGCTATGTTTTATCCTTAAATTCATAAAAAAGAAAGCAGACTATCAGTGATATTTCACCTTCGATATCTACTTTCTTTACAAAATTCAGTAAGCATATGAATTATCATTAGGATTTCTGAATAGAATCATGAAACAACTAATTTCTTATCAATCATCCTCATAAAAATTCTCCTATTCTCTTAATCCATCCCATAAAACAACTTGCCCATCCTGCAAGGACTTTTGCACATCAATAATTCTTTGATTCGAACTTCCTCTAAATTGCAATGTTAAATCTCTTTTTTTAATATCAAATCTTCCATCTACTAAAATATCAAGTTCTTGTAATAAAGCTTTTTTATCGGGTGTTTCTAACTGTAACTCTTCCCAAGTATATCCTGTCCATGACCAAACATCTTTGGAATGACCATAAATACTTCGTAATTTACGAACTAAGGACAGGCATACTTGAGTATTTAAGAAAGGTTCTCCACCTAACAAAGTTAATCCCTGGCAATAACTAGCTCCAATATCTTGAATAATTTGTTTTTCTAATTCTTCTGTATAAAAAATTCCTGTATTGAAATTTTGTGCTTTGACATTATAACAACCTTCACAAGCAAATAAACAACCACTTACATATAAAGAACAACGCACGCCTTCTCCATCTACGAAATTATAAGGTTTATAACTAGCAATTTTTCCTTTAGAATATTGCTCACTTGTCCATTCCCCCGGTTTTGGAAACTTCATACCAAATCCTCCTAATTTCTTAGATTTCGTTCATTGGAGAGATGTTTAACCCGTGATTTAATTTCTTGATGTCTTCCGTGGACCATTGGACGAGCTTGAGGATTTCCTAAGTAACCACAAGTTCGTTTAACAACATCACAAGTTTTCGGATTTTTATTTTTACATACGGGACATTCAAACCCTTTGGCAGTTGGTTCAAACTCTCCTTCATAGCCACATTCATAGCAACGATCAATCGGTGTATTGGTTCCAAGATACCCTACTCTTTCATACGCATAATCCCATACCGCTTCAAGCCCTTTTGGATTTTGTTTCATAACTGGATATTCGCAATAATGAATAAATCCTCCTGAGGAATAAACAGGATAATCTTTTTCAAACTCAATTTTTTCAAATGGAGTAGGTGATTTTCTCACATCATAATGGAAGCTATTTGTATAATATTCTTTATCTGTAATATCTGCTATTGCACCAAATTTTTCATAATCTAATCGACAAAAACGATCCGTTAAGCTTTCACTTGGAGTTGAATAAACACTAAAATGATAGTCATATTCATCCGACCATTCCTTTGTTTTTTCGCTCAATCGTTTCACAATATTTAAAGTAAAGTCTTTTGCTTCTGGATTTGTTTCCCAACAATTTCCAAAAAAGACAGTAGCCGTTTCGTATAAACCAATATATCCAAGCGATACTGTTGCACGACGATGTTTGAATACTTCGTCTACCACTTCATCATTCATCAATCGTTTTCCAAAAGAACCATAACGATATAAAATAGGCGCATTCGCTGATTTTGCCTCTTTACAGCGTTCTACCCGGTACACTAATGCATCTTTACAAATTTGTAACTTTTCTTCTAAAATACTCCAAAATTGTATTTTATCGCCATCTGATTCTAAGGCAATTCTCGGAATGTTTAATGTGACAACTCCTAAATTCATTCTTCCATCCGATACATCTTCGCCTTTTTCATTTTTCCACCCTTGTAAAAATGAACGACAACCCATCGGCACTTTAAAACTACCCGTAATTCTAACAATTTGTTCATAATTTAAAACATCTGGATACATTCTTTTAGTTGAACATTCTAAAGCTAATGTTTTAATATCATAATTCGGATCATTTTGTTCTAAATTCACGCCACGTTTTAACGTAAAAATTAATTTAGGGAAAATAGCCGTTCTTTCTTCTTTCCCAATCCCTTTGATTCTTACTTTTAAAATTGCTTTTTGAATTTCTCGTTCAAATAATGACATTCCCAATCCAAATCCGAGTGTTGTAAATGGAGTTTGCCCTTGAGAAGTATAGAGCGTATTAATTTCATACTCTAGCGATTGCATGGCATCATAAATATCTTTTTTCGTTTTTTCTAACGCATACGCTTCTTGTTTTTCCGCTCCATCCACCCATTTTTTAGCATCTTGTAAATGTTTTTCATAATTTAGCTTTGCATAAGGTGCTAATACTTCATCAATACGATTAGCAGAGCATCCTCCATATTGACTTGAAGCGACATTCGCAATAATTTGCGCCATTTGAGCAGTAGCTGTTTGGATTGATTTAGGACTTTCGACATCTGCATTTCCAATTTTAAAGCCATGTTCAAACATTTCCTTAAAATCAATTAAACTACAATTCGTCATTGGTAAATAAGGATGATAATCTAAGTCATGATAATGAATATCCCCTTTTAAGTGAGCATTGGCAACATGAGGGGGAAGCATTTTTAGTCCGAAAGCTTTCCCTACTGTTCCTGCCATCAAATCTCTTTGCGTATTAAAGATTTCACTATCTTTATTGGCATTTTCATGAATAATACTCGCATCTCTTTGGCTTAATTTAGTTAACCTTTGGGTAACATCCATTTCTTTATCTCTTTTTTTATCCCATTCAATTCGAGTGGCAAGAAATTGATTCGCTAATACCGTTTCTCCTTCTTGTTTCAAACAATTCAAAACAATAGCTTCTATTTCTTCTGTTTTAATGATTTTTATCGCTAAACTTTCAATTTCTACTAAAATTTTTTTCATAACTTCATCTAATATTTCTTTACGATTGCTTGAAAGTTTACCGTATAAACTTTTTTCAGCTCTTTCTATTCCATGAAAGATTTTTTGACGATGAAATGTCTCTACTCTTTCATCTCTTTTCTTTACAAGCACTACACTCAACTCTCACTCCTCCTTTACATTTTTATTACCCTCACTATCATACACCTACATATTGTGTTTTTCAACAGATTTTTAAACTATATATAGTATTCATTTCTACAAAAAAACTTCTATAGAAACTCTCGTCTCTATAGAAGTTTAATCTTAAACTCTCTACACTAACAAAGAAACTCACTATAATCCATACTCCCGACGAATTTCTTTATGTTAACTTAGAAAATTTTAATGTTCCGGCTTAATTTCTTTACCTGCTACGGTTGTTGTTTTCAATAAAGCCTGAAGATTTTCTTTCATTACTGAAATATAATCATCACCCTTATCCATTTCTTCTTTTGTTAAAGATTCTAATGGATTTAACACCTCTAACACAACTCCCGTTTCTGTTGCTAGAGTCTTCGCAATTTTTTCTGATGCATTTTCTTCAAAATAAATATAACGAATTTCATTTTCTTTAATATACTTCGTTAATTCAGCTAAACGAGCTGGTGAAGGTTCTGCTTCTGGAGAAATTCCTGCAATTCCAACTTGATTCAAACCATAATCTGTTGCTAAATATCTAAACGCTGTATGTTGTGTTACAAAATTCTTTTGTTTCGCATCTTTTAAAGCTGATGAATATTCTTTATCTAATTCTGTTAATTTTTCTAAATATGCTTGTGCATTTGTTTTAAATGCAGATGCTTTTTCAGGAAATGCTTCGCTCAATTGAGCTGTTATTTTTTCAACTAATAATTTTGCTTTTTTAGGAGATAACCATACATGTGGATCAAACTCATGTTCATGTTCGTCATGGTGTTCTTCTCCTTCATGTTCATGTTCGTCTTCAATTGGCAATAATTCCATATCTTTTGTTGCTTTAATTTCTTTTACTTTTGAATCTGTTAAACTTTTCATCACAGTTGGAACCCAAGTTTCCATATTTTCATTATCATAAACTAAAGCATCTGATTGTGAAATTTTTGCAATATCTTTTGCAGTTGGATCATATTCATGCGGTTCAGTTCCAGCTCCAATTAATAAAGAAACTTCTCCTTCATCTCCAACAATGTTTCTAGTAAAATCATACATTGGGAAAAATGTTGTCATAATATTTAATTTAGATTCTTTTTGAGGTTTTGTAGAAGTAGTTGGTTGAGAACAAGCACCTAATAAAAACGCTGCTCCTAACACTGCTATAATTTTTTTACTTACTTTCATCATTGTACTCCTCTTATTTTTTCTTTCCACGTTTTGCTTCATGAATTAATTTTAACGCACGTTTACGAGTTTTAATATTTGGACTTTTCATTTGTCTATATGCTGTTGCTAAATCTTGTTTCATTTCTTTTCCTCCATTACTGACTTTGAATTACCAGCTTGCTTTTACAACACCTGGGATTAAGCCTTTATGAGCTAAATCACGGAATTTAATTCTTGAGATTCCAAATTTTCTCATATAAGCTCTTGGTCGACCATCAACCATATCTCTATTTTTCACACGATTTGGATTTGAATTAATCGGTAATTTACGAAGTGCTTCATAATCTCCCGCTTGTTTTAATTCATATCTAAGTTGTGCATATTTTTCTACTAATGCTAATTGTTTTTGATGTTTAGCAATTTTTGACTTTTTAGCCATTTGTTCTCCTCTTTTCGTTTTAAACTTTTCTTAAATCGTAACATTTACGTTTTATGATTATAGCAGTTCTTTTTTTGTTTTGCAATAGGTATTTTCTGTTTTTTTCAAAGAAAATGAAAAAAACTGCTGGCGTACCAACAGTTTTCATTTTCATTATTGTTTTAATCGACGATGTTTTGAAACACCAATACGGTTAATTGCTTTGTTCAATGCAATTTTCGCACGTTCTACTTCACTCTTAGAACAATTTTTATCTTGGATAATCGCTTCTGCTTTATCACGCGCTTGTTCTGCACGACTCACGTCAATATCACGTGCACGTTCTGCAACGTTCGCAATAACCGTTACGACATTATCACGCACTTCCATAATTCCTCCACCAATCGCAATATAATCAGTAGGAGAATCTTCTAAGAAACGTTTTACTCGTAACTCACCAATTTTTAACGGCAACATAATTGGCGCATGGTTTGGAAGAATTGTAATTCCTCCATCAATGGCTTCAGCACTAACCGAATAAGAACGGTGATTATAAACTTTTCCCTCTGGAGTCGTTACGACGACTAAAAGTTCTCGATTTTCAAGCATGATTAATTACCTCCTCGGTAACCTGCCGCTTGTGCTTTTTTAAGAACATCTTCAATCGGACCAACATTACGGAATAAGTCTTCAGGAATATCATCATATTCTCCATCAATAATTCCTTTAAAGCCACGTACTGTATCTTTAATAGGAACATATGAACCTGGTTGACCTGTAAATGCTTCTGCAACGTGGAAGTTTTGAGATAAGAAGAATTGAATTCTTCTTGCACGGTTTACAATAATTTTTTCACTATCAGATAATTCATCAATCCCTAAAATAGCGATAATATCTTGTAATTCACGATAACGTTGTAACATTTGTTGAACTTTCATAGCTACTTCGTAGTGTTCTTCTCCTACAATATCAGGAGTTAAAGCACTTGAAGTTGAAGCTAATGGATCCACCGCTGGGTAAATCCCTTGCTCAGTTAAACGACGCTCTAAGTTCGTTGTAGCATCTAAATGGGCAAATGTTGTAGCTGGCGCTGGGTCAGTATAGTCATCGGCAGGAACGTAAATAGCTTGAATAGATGTAATAGATCCATCTTTTGTTGAACTAATACGTTCTTGTAATTGTCCCATTTCAGTTGCTAATGTTGGTTGATACCCTACAGCTGAAGGCATGCGACCTAAAAGGGCAGATACTTCTGAACCCGCTTGAGTAAAACGGTAAATATTATCAATGAATAATAATACATCTTGTTTTTGCTCATCACGGAAATGTTCAGCAATCGTTAATCCTGTTAACGCAACACGCATACGAGCTCCTGGTGGTTCATTCATTTGTCCAAATACCATGGCAGTCTTAGCAGATACACCTGAATCTTGCATTTCATGGTAAAGGTCATTCCCTTCACGAGTACGTTCTCCAACACCCGTAAATACAGAAATACCACCTAATTCTTCAGCAATATTATGGATTAATTCTTGGATTAATACCGTCTTACCTACTCCGGCACCTCCAAATAATCCAATTTTACCACCTTTTAAGTAAGGCGCTAATAAGTCAATAACTTTAATACCTGTTTGTAAAATTTCGTATTGGCTACTTAATTGTTCAAATTTAGGGGCTGGTTTATGGATTTCATCACGTCTAAAATCTTCAGGAAATTTCTCCCCTAAATCAATTGTATCCCCTAATACATTAAATACACGTCCTAAAGTTTCTGTTCCTACTGGAACACTAATTGTACGTCCTAAATCAATAACTTTCATACCTCGTTGAAGACCATCAGTTGATTCCATGGCAATTGTACGTACAGCACCATCCCCTAATTCAACAGCTGTTTCAAGCGTAATTGTTTTTTTATGCCCTTCACCATCTTCTTTAATAACATGTAGGGCATTGTGAATATCAGGCACGCCTTCTTCTAAAGGAAATACAACGTCCACAACTGGTCCAACAACTTGTAAAATTTCTCCAGTTCTCAAAAAATTTCCTCCTTTCACTCTTACTGTTCTTCTAGAGCTGCTGCTCCGCCAACGATCTCAGTTATTTCTTGTGTAATTTGTGCTTGACGACGTTGGTTTAAATCTTGTGTCAAATCACTAATTAAGTCTCTCGCATTATCAGTTGCACTTCTCATCGCTGTCATACGTGAAGCATGCTCAGCAGCTTTTGCATCGATAATCGCCCCATAAATAAGAGATTCTGCATATTGAGGCAATAATGTTTCCATAATAATTTCTTTATTCGGCTCAAAAATATAATCTAACTCATATTCTTTTGCTTCATCTTCATCTAAGTCAATAATCGGTAACATTTTTTCAACACGATAATTGGATAATAATGCATTCACATGGTGATTATAACAAACATAAAATTCATCAAATTCACCTTGTCTAAACATTTGTACCGCGCTACTTACAATTTTACGTACTTCTTCAAATGATGGAATGTCACTGACGTCATTAATTTCTAAACGAACATCAATGCCCATCTTTTTAAAGAAGCGACTTGCAGCTCCACCAATCGTTAAAATCACATACTCATCTTTTGAATCATGATCCGTTTGCAACATTTCACGTGTTGCTTGGAAAATTGAAGAATTATAACTTCCGGCTAAACCTTGGTCTGATGAAATGACTAGATAACCTGTTTTTTTCACAGGTCTTTCGATTAATAAATCATGATAGTCAATAAATGATTCCTCTTCATTTGAATCAATCTCTTCATCAGTTTCTTCAATGTCATGTTTTTGTTCAGCATATAATAAATGCGTTACAACTTCACGAATTTTTTCTGCATAATCATGATAACGACGAACGGCTTGTTCAGACTTAGCTAGTTTTGAAGCAGAAACCATTTGCATAGCACTTGTAATTTGACTTGTTTTTTTCGTTGAAATAATTCGCTTCTTCAAGTCGTTTAATGAAGACGCCATACAATTCACCTCTTCTTTCTAGTTCGCATTACTTTTAACGTTCGTATAGATGAATTTGTTTAAACTTGTCAATCACTTGGTAGAAAGCTTCTTCATCTGGAATTTTTTCTTCATCACGAATACTTGCTAAAATATCAGCATGTTCATTTTCTAAATGATGATACAATGCTTTTTCAAAATCTTTCAATCTTTCAATTGGAATAGAATCTAAGATTCCATGTGTTAATGCAAATAAAATAGATACTTGATGTTCAATTGGTAATGGTCTATGAACATCTTGTTTTAATACTTCAACGGTTCTCTTACCACGATTTAATTTTTGTTGAGTTGCCGCATCTAAATCAGAACCAAATTGTGTGAAGGCTTCTAATTCACGGTAACTTGCCAAGTCGATACGTAATGTACCTGAAACTTTTTTCATCGCTTTAATTTGCGCTGATCCCCCTACACGTGATACAGATAACCCGGCAGATAAACCTGGACGAACACCTGAATAGAATAAATCACTTTCTAAGAAGATTTGACCATCTGTAATAGAAATTACGTTAGTAGGAATATAAGCAGAAATATCTCCCGCTTGAGTTTCAATAATTGGTAAGGCTGTTAATGAACCGCCACCTAATTCATCATTTAATTTCGCTGAACGTTCTAATAAACGAGAGTGTAAATAGAACACATCCCCTGGATACGCTTCACGACCTGGAGGACGACGAAGTAATAATGAAATTTCACGATAAGCTGCTGCTTGTTTTGATAAATCATCATAAACAATTAACACATCTTTTCCGTTATACATAAATTCTTCTCCCATTGCAGTTCCTGCATAAGGAGCAATATAGAGCATTGGAGCTGGTTGTGAAGCACTAGCAGATACAACAGTTGTATAATCCATTGCTCCATAACGTTTTAATGTTTCTACTAAAGCTTTTACAGTAGATTCTTTTTGTCCAATTGCAACATAAATACATAATGTATCTTTACCTTTTTGGTTTAAAATTGCATCGATTGCAATACTTGTTTTACCTGTTTTTCTGTCTCCGATAATTAATTCCCGTTGTCCTTTACCAATTGGAACTAATGCATCGATTACTTTTAATCCAGTGGCTAATGATTGGTGAACACTTTTACGTTGCATTACACCAGGTGCTTCATTTTCTACTGGACGACGTTTTGTTGTATCAAGAGCTCCTAAGCCATCAATTGGACGACCTAAAGCATCCACAACACGACCAATCAAAGCATCTCCTACAGGAACGTCTAAAATACGACCTGTACGACGCACCGATTCTCCTTCATGGATATTTTCATATGTACCAAAGATAATAACACCGACATCATTTTTCTCTAGATTTTGTGCCATACCATAAGTACCATTTGCAAATTCTACTAATTCACCAGCCATGACATTGGTAAGACCGATGACACGAGCAATTCCGTCCCCAATAAATGAAACTTCACCAATTTCTTCAATGTGTTGTTCCGCTTCAAAGGAATTAATTTGGTTGCGGATTCCTGCTGTGATATTACCGAATTCCGTATCCATTGTCTCACCCCTTCAATCCTGTTTGACTAATTTTCTTTTTAAACTGTTCAAGTTTATATAATAATGTTCCATCTAATAAATATTCTTTTGTCTTTAATTTCACTCCACCAATCACGCTTGGATCAACCGTATTGACGAATGAATCATACTCTTTTCTCATTTTCTTTTGAAAAGCTTCTGCAATACGATTCATTTGTTCTTCTGTTAGTGGAACTGCTGAAATCATTTCAAGTCGATTCGCTGAATAAATATCAAGAAAAGCTTCGATTGCTTCAATTAAATAAGCAGATTTATCAGGGTGTAAATAAGATTTTAAATAATCTTGTGTACTTTGTGATAAATTCGAAACAGCTTCTTGTAATAATGCCATTTTTTCTTCAACGGATACTTGTTCTAAATGCATTAATTGACGAAAGCGTGCAGTATTTTGAATTCCGTCTAATACTTCTTGTAATTCTTCTGTAACTGTTTTTAAAGTCCCATCATACTTGACTTGACCATAAAAATGACTGGCTACTTTGACTACTTCTTTATGAAATTTCACCATCAGCTTTCCAACCCTTCAATAAAGGATTCAATCACATCTTGATGTGTCTGCTCAGTCAATTCTTTATTTAAAATTTGGCTTGCAAGTTGAACAGATAAATCTACAATTTGATCTTGCATTTGCGCCAAAGCACGTTGTTTCATGGAATCTACTTCACGTTGTCCATCTAGTTTCATTCTAGATACGACATCTCGTCCTTCTTTAATCATTTCATCTTGCATTTTTGAAGCTGCTTCTCTAGTCGAATTTAAAATTTCTTGACCTTTTACTTCTGCATTATGAATAATTTCTTTTGCATTTGCTTGAATTTCTTCAGCTGCTTTACGTTTCTTTTCAGCTTCTTCTAAATCTTTACTAATTTTTTGACGACGAGCTTCTAACATCGCTTCAATTTTATCCCAAGCGAAAAACTTTACCAAAAATAGTAATAAAATAATTGAAATTAAGACAACAAGTGTATCTCCAAGAACAGTGCTAACTGTTAACATATACTGAAACATCCATCATCCCTCCTTTTCAACAAATTTATCGAATAAACTGATTATTTGATGAAAACTAGGATTAAAGCGATTAATACTGCGAAGATAGGCATCGCTTCGATTAAGGCTACCCCAACGAACATTGTTGAACGTAATTCATTACTCATTTCTGGTTGGCGTGTCATTGATTCAATTGTTTTTACGATAACTGCTTGGTTACCAAAAGCGGCTGCTAAAGCTGCCCCTGCTACTGCGATTGCTGCTGCTAATTCTGTCATAAGTTAATTCCTCATTTCTAAAAATTATTCATGTTCTACTTTATGTGCAATGTACACCATTGTTAATGTACAAAATACATAGGCTTGAATAGCTCCGATAACTACGGAAAATCCTTGCCAAACAATTCCTAATGGAATTGCAAAAATATATGTTAAGATACCAAAACTGGATGAAAACATCACAATTAATCCTAACAATACTTCACCTGCATAAATATTTCCGTATAGACGGAATGCAAGTGTAATTGTATTTGTAAACTCTTCAATTAATTTAATCGGTAACATTAAAGACATCGGGCTCAAATAAGAGTTTTTAATATAGCCTTTAAATCCCATTTTTTGAACACCAGAATAGTGTGCAATTAATGTCGTCATCAATGATAACGCTAAACACACAACTGGACTTGCCGTCGGAGAAGCAAAGTAACTATGTTCTCCATAATGGAAATAAATCACTAAACCGACCATATTGGCGATTAAAATAAATGAGAAGAGTGAAAATACATATAAGTAATATGACTTGCCCGTTTCTTCATCTACTGCACTGTTTACAATCCCTTTTGTGAAATCCATCAGAGATTCAAAAACATTTTGCATCTTTCCTGGTTTCATAGAAACATTTCTTGCAGATACAATTGAAAAAATTGTTACTACTAATAATGTTACAAGACAAGAAAGTAAGATTGGAACTGAAAAAGACAAACCAAAAAATTCTATCGTTTTTGGTAAAGCTTCCATAACTCATACTCCCTTATTTATTCCAAATAAAAAACTGACAATTTTCACCTATCGCATGCATTGCTTAAACGGTGATTATTGTCAGATTTCATGGCAATAGTCAGACGCAAAAGCGTGACTACGATTTTATTTATTTGGTTCCAAATAGGCGATCACCAGCATCGCCCAATCCCGGAAGGATATAGCCGTTTTCGTTTAATCGCTCATCTAATGCCGCAGCATAAATATCGATTTCCGGATGCGCTTCTTGAAGAACTTTTACTCCTTCTGGCGCTGCTACAAGACAACAAAACTTAATCGAATTTGGTTGCGCTCCACGTTTTAATAACGCATCAATCGCAGCAACTGCCGATCCTCCTGTAGCTAACATTGGGTCAACTACAAATAATTGTCTTTCAGAAATATCTGAAGGCAATTTAACGAAATACTCAACAGGTTGTAATGTATCATGATCACGGTACATTCCGACATGTCCAATTTTGGCAGCTGGAATTAATTCTAAAATTCCGTCAACCATTCCTAAACCAGCACGTAAAATAGGAATAATGGCAACTTTTTTACCAGCTAAAGTCTTTAGTGTTGTTTTCACTAAAGGTGTTTCAATTTCCACATCCTCTAATGGTAAATCTCTTGAAACTTCATATGCCATTAACATTGAAATTTCATTTACAACCTCACGAAAGACTTTTGTTCCACAATCTTTTTGTCGAATCATCGTTAATTTATGTTGGATTAACGGATGATCTAACACATGAAAATTACCCATCTTGCTTGCCCCTTCCACAATATATTTTCACTATTTGTTATTCTACAAAAAAAACAATCAAAATACTAGTATATAAATAGGAAAAAACGAGTTTTTTCCTTAAAATTTCATTAAGAAAATAGTGTTTTCATTATTAATGTGACTGATTACATTGTGTTATTCATATAATGGAAATTGTTTTGTCAACTCTTGTACAGATTGACGAATTTCGTCTAATTTTCCTTCATCAGTTGCATGAGCTAGTGTTTCTACAATTAATTTTGCCACTTTCTTCGCTGCTTCTTTATCAAAGCCACGAGTAGTAATAGCTGCTGTCCCTACACGAATACCACTTGTTTTCATTGGTGGCAATGGATCGAAAGGAATGGCATTTTTATTCACTGTAATTCCGACACTATCTAACAATTCTTGAGCTTCTTTTCCGTTCAATCCAGTAGAAGTAATATCTAATAATAATAAATGATTATCTGTTCCACCAGAAATTGGGCGAATCCCACTTTCATTAAAGACTTCCGCCATTGCTTTTGCATTTTCAACGACATGTTCGATATACTCTCCAAACGCTGGTTGAAGTGCTTCATGGAACGCAACTGCTTTAGCTGCAATCACATGTTCTAATGGTCCCCCTTGAATCCCTGGGAAAATGGCACTATTAATTTTTTTCGCAAATTCTTGCTTGGCTAAAATTAAGCCACCTCTTGGTCCACGTAATGTTTTATGCGTTGTTGAAGTAACTACATCTGCATACAACACTGGATTTTGGTGAGCTCCTTTGGCAACTAACCCAGCAATATGCGCCATATCTACCATGAAATAAGCATCAATACTTTTGGCGATTTCACTAATACGTTTGAAATCAATTTCTCTTGGGTAAGCAGAAGCTCCTGCAACAATTAGTTTTGGGCGTTCTTTTTTAGCAATTTCTTCTAACGCATCATAATCAATCATTTCTGTTTCTGGATTCAATCCGTACGCAATAAAATCATAATCTTGACCAGAGAAGTTAACTCCCATTCCATGAGTTAAATGACCGCCATGACTTAAATCCATTCCTAAAATTTTGTCCCCTTTTGAAACAAGCGCTCGATAAGCTGCCATATTCGCTTGAGAACCAGAATGGGGTTGAACATTGGCATATTCCGCTCCAAATAATTCTTTAACACGGTCGATTGCTAATTGTTCAATTACATCGACATATTCACATCCACCATAATAACGACGATTTGGGTAACCTTCAGCATATTTATTTGTTAAAATGCTACCTTGCGCTCTTAATACAGCAGGTGAAACGAAGTTTTCTGAAGCAATTAATTCGATACCATGCTTTTGACGCTGGGCTTCTTTTTCAATTGCCTCAAACACTAGTGTATCTTCTTTAAACTGTGTCATTAGCTTCACTCCTTTTCTTCTATAGAATTATTCTAACATAGTTTCTCATTCTCATCAAAATTAGCAACTCATATGTTCACCCATGCTAGAAGATTCTTTTATCTTTCTTTTTTAGTAAAACTAGATGCTTTTTCTAAGCGATTCATATACGCCAATCCCGCACCCTCTTTAACACTTGCTTGCGCTAAAATAATGGTCGCATCTGTATGATCTAGCGAACGCAATGCATTAAATAAATGATGATTCATATCTGCAACTGAATCTTTTTTACCTAATGAATAAGACTCGCTCACATTTGAGCTCACTTCATCTAAAATATTATCTGTTGCCATAACTGCAACTTTTTTACCTTGTTCTTGATATTCTTCAATGATTGAATGCCAAAACTCTAGAGAGCCTTCCACCACAACTACTGGAGTAGTTGGAGCATAGTGACGATATTTCATTCCAGGTGATTTAGGCGTTACTTTTTCCCCCGTTGTCGTTTTCATATATTCCACTAAAGGACCAATAATTGGTTCAATTTCTTCTTTTGTAATAACTCCTGGACGTAGAATAACGGGGCCTTCTTCATTCGTTAAATCAATCACTGTAGATTCAACCCCTACACTTGTATCTCCACCATCTACGATACCAGCAATTCTTCCTTCCATATCTTCTACCACATGTTGGACTCTTGTTGGACTTGGTTTTGTCGATTGATTTGCACTTGGACCCACTAATGGAATTCCAACTTGTTCAATTAACGATAATGTCAATTTATGATTTGGCATTCTAAAGGATACAGTCGGTAATCCAGCTGATAATGCCGGTGCATAAATACCAGGTTTCGCTTTTAAAATCATCGTTAATGGTCCTGGCCAAAAATGTTTTGCTAATAATTTCGCACTTTCTGGAAATTCTTCAACAGTATTGATGACTTGGTCTACAGAATGAACATGAACAATTAATGGATTATCACTCGGTCTTCCCTTTGCTTCAAACACTTTTAAGACAGCTTCTTGACTCGTTGCAATCGCTCCTAATCCATATACCGTTTCTGTTGGGAAAGCTACAACTTCTCCTTCTTTCAATAAAGAAACTGCTTTGTCTAATGTCTCTTGATGAAAAATTTGTGTTTTCATATTACTTCCTCCTTCCTACAATAATCATTCGGTCATTTCCTGATAAATCTTTATGAACACTCACTTCTCGATTTGGGCAATAGTATTCAAATAATTGTTGAACAGCCTTTCCTTGCTGGAACCCAATTTCAAAAAAGGCTTGCCCTTCTTCCAATAAATAATTTTCTAAATTTTCTGCAATATTACGATAAATCGCTAACCCTTCATCTTCAGCAAAAAGTGCTACTTCTGGTTCAAAGCGTAAAACTGATTCATCCATCATATTTTTTTCTGAAACATCAATATAAGGTGGATTACTAATCAGACATACAAATTTTTGAGGAGAAACTTCTTGAAATACATTACTTAAATATAGAGAGACATTTTCTAACTGGTATTTCTCTTGATTTTTCTTTGCAACTTCAAGCGCTCCTTCTGAAATATCCACACCTTGATAAAAAAAGTCCGGACATTCTAAAGCTAATGTATGAATGATACAACCTGTTCCTACTCCAATTTCTAACACTTTTCCACTAGACTGTTCAGATAAAAAGGCAATAATTTTTTCAACTAATTCTTCTGTCTCAGGTCTTGGAATTAAAGTGTCGGGACTCACGATAAATTCTCGTCCATAAAACTCTGCTTGCTTTGTAATATATTGTAATGGTTCAAAATTTGATAACCGAATAAGGAGTGGTTCCATTTGTTCCCATAATTCAACTACTGCAGGCTGATTCAAATGAATGAGTAAATCTGTCATCGTCCAATTATTCAAATATAAACTTAATTGACGAGCATACCACTCACAATCTTCTTTCGAAAAAGAAGGTTGTCTTTCTTGTAAAAAACAAGAAGCCCTAACTAGGACTTCCTGATTCGTTGGATTAGTTATTTCCATTATTTAATTGCTCCAATTTTTCAGTGTGGTCGTATAAAATTAATGCATCGACAATTTCATCAATTTTTCCTGCAAGAACTTGGTCTAATTTTTGTAACGTTAATCCAATACGATGATCTGTCACACGGTTTTGAGGGAAATTGTATGTACGAATACGTTCTGAACGATCCCCTGTACCAACGGCAGATTTTCTATTTGCATCATATTCTGATTGAGCTTCTTGAGAAATTTTATCGTATACACGAGCACGTAATACTTTCATCGCTTTCTCTCTGTTTTTCAATTGAGAACGTTCATCTTGCATGGCTACGACAATACCTGTTGGTAAGTGAGTTAAACGAACGGCAGAAGCTGTTTTATTAACGTGTTGTCCACCCGCACCAGAAGCATGATAAATATCTACACGGATATCTTTATCTTCTAATTCAATTTCTACTTCTTCTGCTTCAGGCATGACTACAACTGTTGCAGTTGATGTATGAACACGACCTTGTGATTCAGTTGAAGGAACACGTTGCACACGATGAGCTCCTGATTCATATTTTAATTTTGAGAATACATTATCCCCTGTAATCATTAAAATAACTTCTTTATAGCCACCAATACCTGTAACGTTAGCGTCCATTACTTCTACACGCCAACCTTGTGATTCAGCATATTTTTGGTACATAGATAATAAATCTCCCGCAAATAATGCTGCTTCATCTCCACCAGCAGCACCACGAATTTCCATAATAATGTTTTTACCATCATTTGGATCTTCTGGTAATAATAAGAATTTAATTTTTTCTTCTAATTCTACTTTTTCTTTTTTAAGAGAAGCTAATTCTTCTTTAGCCATTTCAGCCATTTCGCTATCTAAGCCTTCTCCTAACATTTCTTCTGTATCGCCAATTTCTTCCACTACTTGCTGATAACGTTTAAAAGTTTCAACTTTCGGACGCAAATTAGACTCTTCTTTTGTTAATTCCATGAAACGTTTTGTATCGCTAATGACATCTGGATCACTTAATAACTCAGATAACTCATCATATCGAATAATAAAACTATCTAATTGATCAAACATAACTTCCTCCTTAAACTCTTTCTTCACCTGGGTGTGAATAATGATAACGACAAACAGGATAATACGATTCATTTCCGCCAATTTGAATTTGTTCACCCGTATAAACAGGTTTTCCATCTACGACACGCATATTCATACTTGCCTTTTTATGGCAGTACCAGCAAATCGTTTTAATTTCCTCAATTTTATCAGCATATAATAATAAATATTTAGAACCGGTAAATAATTCATTTTGAAAATCATTTTTCAATCCAAAAGCCATTACTGGAATATCCAAAATATCTACAATATGCGCTAAATCTAAAATATGTTCTCTACTTAAAAATTGAGATTCATCAATTAAAATACAAGCAGGTTTCACCTCTTGTTCATTTACAATGGCAATAATATCTGTTTCATCATAAATCGGAATCGCTTGTCTTCGAATTCCAATACGACTAGAAACATATCCTACTTCATCACGATCATCGATTGCACTTGTAAATAATAAAACAGATTTATTTTGTTCTTCATAATTATGAGCAACTTTTAAAATTTCAATCGACTTTCCACTATTCATTGCACCATATTTAAAAAATAATTGTGCCACAATTTTAACCTCCTGACACTTTTCATATACCCTTAACATCTTACGATAATATCGAAAGTTGTGCAACGAAAAACTATAAAAAATCATTATGAACTTTTTCATATAATTCCAAACAAATTCTTATTCATTTCTTAATAAGAAAACAAGCGAAATGTATTCCTTTTCAGTAAATTTATGCTACAATAAAAAAGAATATTTTTTGAAAGGATGCACATTTCGTGAATATACGTACCAAATTGGCTATTGAAGCGGGAAAATTCACTCGCTGGGCACTTCAAACTTTTACTAAAGGTGGAAGTAGCTTCCCTGGAAAAGTAGCTCGTGCTATTGATCCAAATATTTTAAAACATTTATCAGCCCATTATGAAGTCATTATTGTTAGTGGAACAAATGGAAAGACTTTAACAACTTCATTAATCGTTCAATTATTAAAACAAAAATACCCAAATATTTTAACGAATCCAACAGGGGCAAATTTAACACAGGGAATCGTTTCAACATTTTTAAATCATACTCCTGTTAAAGGTGAAAAAAATATTGCTGTATTAGAAGTAGACGAAGCAACAATTAAACATATTACACCATTTATTCAACCAAAATTATTCGTATTTACAAATATTTTCCGAGATCAAATGGACCGCTTTGGTGAAATTTATACAACTTATCAATATATGTTAGATGGTGCAAGTTTCGCTCCTGAGGCTACTATTCTATCAAATGGAGATGCGCCAATTTTCAATAGTGATACTCTTCCAAATCCAAGACTGTATTTTGGATTCAATCATGCAGAAGATGGTCATTATCAAGCACATTACAATACGGACGGTATTTTATGTCCACATTGTCATTCCATTTTACAATATAATTTTATTACGTATAGTAATTTAGGGAAATACTACTGCCCGAACGGAGATTTCAAACGCCCTAATTTAGACTATGCCATCACAGAACTGACAGAATTATCTTTGACAAAATCTTCTTTCAAAATTGATGGATTTGATTTTTCACTTCCAATCGGAGGACTATACAATATATATAATGCACTAAGTGCCTATGCTGCGGCTAGATTTTTTGGCTTAACTCCTGAAGAAATCCAAGCAGGATTTGGACAAGCGAAAAGAGTCTTCGGTCGTCAAGAAACCTTTACATTGGAAGACAAAGAAGTCATGATTAACTTAATTAAAAATCCAGTAGGATTTAACCAAATCGTACAACTACTCGGCTATGAAAAAGAAGAATTTTCACTTGCTGTCTTATTAAACGATAATTACGCAGATGGACAAGATATTAGTTGGATTTGGGATGGTGAATTTGAAGAACTCGCAAAACTCACTCCAAAACAAACCTATATTGGCGGCATTCGAGTAGACGACTTAGAAACTCGAATGGAAGTTGCAGGATTTACAACTCTCACCAAAACAGAAAACAATGATGATTTAATTGAAAAATTAAAATCAGTACCAACGAAAAAAATAAATATTTTAGCAACGTATACGGCATTATTACAACTCCGTAAAGACTTAGCTAAACATGGTTACTTGAAAGAGGGAATGACTTCATGAAAATCAGAATTTGTCATTTATACGGAAATTTAATGAATACTTATGGAGATAATGGGAATCTACTGATGCTCCAACATCGAGCAAAAAAATTAGGCTATGAAGTCGAAACGACATTGATTAGTTTAGGAGATCTATTCAATCCTGAAGACTTTGACATCGTCATGTTCGGTGGCGGACAAGACTATGAACAAACCATTGTTGCCAAAGACTTACAATATAAAAAAGACGCCTTAATCCACTTCATTGAAGACGATGGAGTTGTTTTAGGAATTTGCGGTGGCTTCCAATTATTAGGACGTTACTATATTAATGCAGCCGGTGAAAAATTAGATGGAATTGGCGCTATTGACTGCTATACAAATGGTCAATTTGACCACCGATTTATCGGAGATATAACAATTTACGATGAAGAAACAGGGGAAACATATGTTGGTTACGAAAATCACATAGGAAGAACCTATCTCTGCAAAGATCTTAAACCATTAGGTACTGTCACTAGCGGGAATGGAAATAATGATGAGGATAAAACTGAAGGTGTACATTACAAAAATGTATTCTGCTCTTACTTCCATGGACCACTGCTCGTTCGAAATCAACATCTCGCTGATCGTATGATTGAATTAGCAGCACAACGACAATTAAGTAAACAATAATAAGAATAGAATAAAGAAGCATAGAAATTTTGGAGATATATTTCTATGCTTCTTTTTGTTGTGATATAATAACTATAATAATATTAAGAATTGGAGTAGAAAAAATGAAACCGAAAAATAGATTTAGAGATATCGTGATACCTATATTACTATTCTGTTTACTAATCTGCACTTTTCTATTTGATGGACATTATACGGAGATTGCTCTTTTTTTAAATATCATCTACACTTACTTAAAGTACTTTAAAAAGGATCGCAAAAAGTAAACACATATACACTTTACCTTTATAAGAATTTTCTAAAATATTAAATTACTCAAAACAACAAAGGCTTAGAAACATTGAAATATCAACATTTCTAAGCCTTATTCATCGTAAAAAAATGGAGCCGAGGGGAGTCGAACCCCTGTCCAAATATATCGACACAATCAAATCTACATTCATAGTTTATCCATTTAGAGTTTCGCTACTGATTAGCTGATAAACAAGCATCATCTTAAGCTAGCCTGATCATCTCTGTTTCACTTAGACAGACGGAAAAGTGAACCGTATCCCACTAATAATGAGACCTGGACCCGAGCACATGGGCGATGCCGGACAGATCTTAGCTTGCAGTTATTAAGCTGCGAAAGCTAAAGTGTTTGTTTGTTGTTTGTCAGTTATATTTAACTGTAACGTTTTTACGTAGCCGTAACCTACGAAATGCATTGAAAGCTCAACCTATACCTGTCGAATCCGTAACGACCCCGTACATTCTTTTATACTAACAAAAAATTAACCTTCACGCAAATTATATCTATTCACTCTATCATGAATTTATCCTAAAAAAATAAACAGTAATTCATTAATAATAATGACTCCTACAAATGAAATCACTAAAATCAATAGTGGCACACGAATATCTTCTGCTCGAAATCCCTTATATACGACTACTACAAAATCAATCATCATTGTTAGAGAAAAAATGCCCATCATTACATTCAAAAATTGATTCACAACAACACTCCTTTTCTAATCAGTAAAATTCTACATTACCATACCATTAAAACAGTTCCTATAGTAATCAATCCGCAACCAATCAACGTTTTAATCGTCAGCGTATCTTGTAAAAAGATAACTGCTAGAAATACTGTAATCACAATACTTAACTTATCTATCGCTGCAACTTCTGCTACATTTCCTAATTGCAATGCACGATAATAACATAACCAAGATGCTCCTGTTGCTAATCCTGATAAGATTAAAAATATCCAGCTCTTCTTACTAATCTCACTTAAACCGGATTGTTGATTCGTTATAAATACCATCAACCATGACATTGCAACAACTACTACTGTTCTAACTGCCGTTGCCAAATTAGAATTCACTCCATTAATTCCAATCTTCGCTAAAATTGATGTTAATGCTGCAAAAAAAGCCGATAACAATGCAAATACCATCCACATATTTATCCCTACTTTCCTCTAAAAACTAGAAATGACTTTTCCAAATAGTATCGTCCTGCATCATCTGGCATTCTTGACTACTTTTAGAAAAGTCATTTTAAATTTCTTTATTTTTCAAATAATGTCATTGGTAATAATGAGAATTCACGCTCTACCGCTTCTTTTCTCAATGCAAAATGACTTGTTTGATTTAATGCTTTCAAATGATACTGTCCATTTGAATATTCCACAATATTTAAAGAAGAATTATCAATCATATCTGATAGTTTAAAGTCAGGAATTAATTCATGTAAAATATTACGAATCGTCATTCCATGGCTAACAATTAGAATATGTTGATTCGTATCACGATGTTTATCGATTACTTTAATCAACCCTTGTTCTACACGAGTCCAAAACTCCATAAAGTTTTCTCCAATATGGTCTGGATCCATTGCTTTAATTTGATTCATCTCTTCTATGACATTTCTACCATCATTTTGATCAAAGGTACGTTGTAATGTTTTATACAAATTCGTCCAAACTTCTGTTGCATTTTGTCCTTCTAAACTTCCAAAACAAACTTCACGAAATTCTGGCATCATTTGTAAGCTTAATTGATCTCTTAAAGGATGATCTCTTAATACTAATTGAGCTGTTTCAATTGTTCTTCTTAAATCACTTGTATACACTGAGTGAAATGGAATATCTCTCATTCCTAATCCAGAACGGATGGCATCTAATCTACCTTCTTTTGTTAATGGAGTATCTGCCCATCCTTGAATTTTATTGTATCGATTAAAAACTGTCTCGCCATGTCTCATGAAATATAATGTAACGCCTTTATCTGCCATGATATTTCCTCCTCAAATCATTTGCTACTACCA
Organism: uncultured Granulicatella sp.; assembly: GCF_963521425.1. Taxonomy (GTDB): domain Bacteria; phylum Bacillota; class Bacilli; order Lactobacillales; family Aerococcaceae; genus Granulicatella. The sequence goes on along the minus strand of NZ_CAUQUN010000003.1, from coordinate 29,538 downwards.
TTGTACTCAATTTTGCTCAAAAAATCATATATTTAAGATGAAAGTTTTGAAAAATCCCAAATATCTGTTGCTAGACCTTCATAAAATTCCGGTTCGTGGCAAACCATTAAAATACTACCCTTATATTCTTTTAAGGCACGTTTTAATTCATCTTTTGCATCTACATCTAAGTGATTCGTTGGTTCGTCCAACACTAATACATTTGATTCATCATTCATTAATTTACAGAAACGAACTTTTGCTTGTTCTCCCCCGCTTAATACTTGAATTTGACTTTCAATATGCTTACTTGTTAATCCACAACGAGCTAATGCCGCACGAACTTCGGGTTGAGTCATTGATGGGAATGTGTCCCAAATTTCTTCCAAGGCTGTTTTACGATTTCCTTGAGGAGTTTCTTGTTCAAAATATCCTAAATCAATATAGTCTCCACGTACAACTTTTCCTTCTAACGGTTTAATAATTCCTAATAAACTTTTTAATAAAGTAGTTTTTCCGATACCATTTGCTCCAACAATCGCAATCTTTTGTCCACGTTCCATTTCTAAATTCAACGAACCCGTTAAAGCACGGTCGTATCCAATGACTAATCCTTCTGTTTGGAAAATATAACGACCTGGTGCACGAGAAGTTTTGAACTCAAATTTAGGTTTTGGTTTTTCACTTGCTAGCTCAATCACTTCCATTTTATCTAATTTCTTTTGACGTGACATTGCCATATTACGAGTAGCTACACGAGCTTTATTTCGATTTACAAAGTCTTTCAAATCTGCAATCTCTTTTTGTTGACGATTATAAGCCGCTTCTAATTGAGATTTTTTCATCGCATACACTTCTTGGAATTGATCATAATCTCCTACATAACGACTTAATTCTTGGTTATCCATATGGTAAATTAAGTTGACAACACTATTTAAAAATGGAATATCATGCGAAATTAAAATAAACGCATTTTCGTACTCTTGTAAATAACGTTTTAACCATTCAATATGTTCCACATCTAAGTAGTTCGTTGGTTCGTCTAATAATAAAATATCTGGTTTTTCTAATAATAATTTTGCAAGTAAAATTTTCGTACGTTGTCCACCACTTAATTCACTGACATCACTATCCATACCAAATGCTACAACACCTAATGCACGAGCCACTTCATCGATTTTTGCATCTAAAATATAAAAATCATGACTGTCTAAACGTTCTTGAATTTCTCCAACTTCTTCTAACATCGCATTCATAGAAGCTTCATCTGCATCGCCCATTGCCATATATAATTCATTCATACGAGCTTCTGCCACAAATAAATCATCAAATGCTTTACGTAATACTTCTCGAACGGTCATTCCTTTTTCTAAAACTGTATGTTGATCTAAATAACCAACTTTCACATTTTTAGACCATTCAATTTTTCCTTCATCTGGTTGAAGTTTTCCTGTTACAATATTCATAAAAGTGGACTTGCCCTCACCATTTGCTCCGACTAATCCAATATGTTCCCCTTTTAATAAACGGAAACTGACATCATTAAAAATTGCACGTTCCCCAAACCCATGGGTTAATTTTTCTACATTTAAAATACTCATTGATTTTCTCCTTCAAATTTCTCTGGGTCATTGTATCATATTTATAAGAAGAATATCAAAGTATAGACGGCAAATAAAAGAGTAAAAAAATAATAAGAGAGTAACACTCTCCTATTATTCTTTAAATATTACGGTTTAACTTCCACTTCTATTCATAACTACTACATATGAATCGATTTATAAATTTTAATGGCATTATCTACCGAAAATCCATATTTTTCAAACAACAACTCTCCAGATCCTGATAATCCCCAAGTATCAATTGTCAATGTTTTACCATTCATCCCAATATATTTACCCCAACCAAAACTTGAGGCTGCCTCAATTACCATTCTCTTTTTTATAGCAGTAGGAAGTATTTTTTCTTTATAATCTAATGATTGTTCATCAAATATATTTTGAGATGGCATAGAAACTACTCGTACATATATCTCTTCTTTTTCAAGTTCTTTTTGTGATTCCAAAGCTAATGCGACTTCTGAACCTGTAGCAATAATAATCCCGTCTATTTCTCCTTTAGCTTCTGAAATTATATATGCTCCTTTATTTATTCCTTCTTCTGCAAACTCATTTGTTCCAAGTAATACAGGTAAATTTTGTCTCGTCAACACTAACATTGTAGGACGTTTTGTTTCATATAAAGCTCTTTTCCATGCTGCATTTGTTTCATTACCATCTGCAGGTCGTATAACATTTATATTCGGCATAGAACGAACGGAAGCTAATTGCTCAATCGGCTCATGCGTAGGTCCATCTTCTCCCACTGCAATAGAATCATGTGTCATAACATACACTACTGGTAATCCCTGCATTGCTGCCATTCTTATTGCAGGAAGTAAGTAATTCGAAAATACAAAGAATGTGCCACCATAAATACGAGTTCCTCCATGGAGTGCAATTCCATTCATAATTGCTCCCATTGCAAATTCTCGTACACCAAACCAGATATTCCTTCCAATATAGTTATTAAATTCAAAGTCTGATTCAGTATCTATCATTGTTTTATTGGATGATGATAAGTCAGCAGATCCTCCCCAAAATTCAGAAACTTGATTAGAAATTTGTTGGATAGCCTTTTGACTAGAAACTCTACTAGCCATTGATGTCCCTAATTTATGAGGTTCCAATTCAATTTTAATTTCTCTATTTTCAAAAGAAAGCAGATATTCTTTTGCTAATTCTGGATATTTTTCCTGATATTCTTCAAACATTTTATTCCATAATAATTCTGCTTTTTCTCCACGTTTTTTTATACCTAACTCAAAACATTCTAACACTTCTTTAGGCACATCAAATTCAGAATAATTATAGTCATATACTTTTTTTATATGTTCAACCCCTTCTTTTCCTAAAGGAGCGCCGTGCACTGCAGATGTCCCCTCTTTTATTGCACCATAACCTATAATCGTTTTCACTTCAATCAGTGAAGGCTTCTTATCTTCTTTTTTAGCAAGGTTGATAGCTTTTTCTATTTCTTGCAAATCATTTCCATCTTCAACTAAAATGTATTGCCAACCACTAGCTTCAAATTTTGATTTTATATCATCTGTAAAAGTTTTCGAAGTAGGCCCATCAAGAGATATATTATTCGAATCGTATAGAAGAATCAATTTTCCTAATTTAAGATGTCCAGCTAAACTAATAGCCTCTTGAGCTACACCTTCCATTAAACATCCATCTCCATGAAGCGCAAATGTATAATGATTTACAATTTCAAAATTATTCTTATTATATTTAGCCGCTAGATGTTTTTCTGCCATAGCCATTCCAACTGCATTTGCAATTCCTTGACCTAAAGGTCCCGTTGTTGCTTCAACACCATCTGTATGATTGACCTCTGGATGCCCAGGAGTTTTTGATCCTAATTTACGGAAATTTTTTAAATCATTTATGCTAACATCATATCCTGATAAATGTAACAGACTATAAAGAAGTGCAGAACCATGTCCTGCGGATAAAATAAATCTATCTCTATTAGTCCAATTACGACTTGTCTTAGGATTTACATTTAGAATTTTATTCCACAGCACATACGCCATAGGCGCTGCGCCAAGTGGAAGACCGGGATGTCCTGAATTAGCTTTTTCTATCGATTCTGCCGAAAGAACTCTGAGTGTATTAACTGCTAAACTATCTTTTAAATCAAATCCCATTTAATATACCTTCTTTACATTAAATTTAACTATTCTTCAAACAATAAAATATTTCGTCATTTTCTTTGTAAAAAAATGTCCCTAAAAGGGACATTCTTTTACTTAATAATATTCTTGATTCTTGTTGTAACGCCTTTTAAATTATAACATTCAGCATAATCACGAATTGGGCGTTTAATATGATCAATCACATAACGTTTTCCATCAATATTATGCTTATTTAGATTTGAATATAATTTTTCAATTTCCGATTTAACTTCAGAATCATTAAATGTATAATGTCCAGCAATATCTAAAATTTCTTGTTGTAAAGATTTATCTCCATTAAGAATTTCTTGGACTGTAAGATTTACCTGTTCTCCTACCATCCATTTTCTCCAACGTTCACTTTCAATTGCTTTGACTAATAAAACTTCTGCAATTTTAGAAGGTTCTTTAACTAACCCATACTCTACAAGTTTTTGCTCCACTTTTGCTAGGTTCAAGTACGCACGTGTTTCTTCTGTTCCATATTGTGGAGCAACATTAGTTGCTGTAATAGATGAAGGAATATGCTCTAATAAGGTTACATCATCTAAATAATCCCCATTATGTTCTTTTAAACCGACTCCATATTTTTTAGCCATTTGAGCTAAATCATATGCATTTTTAAAATTAAAATGTCCTACTTGTTCCGTTTTACGAGTTAATGTTCCTGTTTGACCAACAATAAATGTAGGCATTGGTAATCCTTTATCTTCTAATTCCACTTTTAATCTATTAATAAATGTTTCATATGTTTCAGTGGAAGTTAATCCTCCATTAGTTTCTTCTGTACCAACTTCATATCCAATAACTGGAAGATTACGAGACTTACGTTCTTTTTCGCAAAATTCAATTAACTCAACTGTTCTTTCTATAACAGTATCTAAAGGAATAACTTTCCCAATTTCAAAAGGATCTTTCGTTGGGTCAATCATTAACAAATCAAAACCTGCTTCAATATCTCCAATATATGATTGTTTACCTAAATTCATTGCTTCTTCAGTTGGTAAATGATCATTTCTTTCTTTATCTCTTTGCCAAGGTCCCCCATGATCTCGACACAAGTAATACATATTATCATAATCAATTTCTTCTGCTACTTCTTGAACAGCCTTAGCAAAAGTAAATTGATTCCAACCATTTACATATCCTCCACCTAATTCATCTAAATCTACCTGATTTCTACTAGCAATAAACATTACTGGATAATCATCTTCTTTAGATAATTCTAACGTTGCTTGAACGCAATTTTTAGACATTGGTCCAATTCCTAATAACGTTGCTGATTCCCCTGTTTTTTGTAATTCTAGCAACCCATTTACAACATTTTTAATTGAAAGTTTACTCATAATTATTACCTCTCCTCTTTTATTTTATTAATTCATCTTCAGATAAATTTGGTTTTGTAAAATGTAGAATGGCTACAGAAACCAAAGTACCAATTAACATTGCAATAACATACCATAGTTTTCCATTTACTACCGGAAGAATAATTAAACCACCGTGTGGAACTAAAGCTTCAACATTATTTATCATCCCTAACGCTCCACCGACAGCGCTACCAATAATAATTGCAGGTAATACACGTTTCATATCTTTAACTGCAAACGGAATAGCTCCTTCGGTAATCCCTATTAAGCCCATAAACAACGCTGACATTCCTAAATCTTTATCTTCTTTTGTATATTTTTTTCTATCAATAATAGTTGAAATCGCCATTGCAAGTGGTGGAATAGCAACTGCAATACGGTGAGCACCATTTGGTGAATAAATACCTTCTGCCATTAACGCTAAGGTAAAAGCTGTTGCAGTCTTATTAATTGGCCCCCCCATATCAATAGCAGTCATAGCACCAATAATTAATCCTAAAAGAATTGTTGAACCACCTTGCATTGTACTTAATGTGTTAACTAGCCAATTCATTGCAGCACCAATTGGAACTGAAATAACATAAATATAAAACATACCTAACGTAAATACTGATAAAATCGGAATAATAATAATTGGCATTAAAGTTCTAATAGTATTATTAACTTTCCATGTTTTACACCATTTAACAAAATAACCTGCTAAAACCCCTAAAAGCATTGCACCTAAGAACCCTGTTTTTACTTTTGCCTCACCTATTGGATTATTCGCAATATAACCTAAAACCATACCAGGAGCTAAACCTGGTTTTCCTGCAATTGAATATGCAATGTACCCTGCTAAAATAGGAATCATTACTGAAAATGCCCCAACACCTATATCGAGCATATTTTTCATAAATTGATTAGTTGTTTCCATTCCTCCATCTCCTGGCTTACCTGTTGCAAGAGATAAAGCAATAAACACCCCACCTGCAACAACTGCAGGTAACATATAAGAAACACCTGTATTAAAAGCTTTTTGTAGTTCCTTCATAACTTTATAATCCATGATAAATCCCCCCATTAAATAGATTCAATCTGATCAATCATTGCTCCTGGATTTCTAATTGCCTCTCCAGGTTCAATGTATAATACCTTTCCAGCATTTTCCTTTTCTTCGAACCGATCTTGTCCTTCAATTTCTACAGCAATTGCTAAAATAACAAAATCAGCTTCATCAATAACATCTTGTTCTAGTTCATTTTCAATTCCCATTCCACCTTGCGTTTCAACATGTACTTCATAACCACGTTTTAAACACTCTTTTTCAATAGCTTCTTGAGCCATATACGTATGTGCTATCCCTGTAGGACAAGCAGTTACTGCTACAATTTTCATAATTATTCCTCCTTTTGTTCCTATATTTCTATAGAATTTAATAATTCATATATTTGTTCTGCATCAGAAAAAGTCTTTAACTTATCTCTAAAATGCTCATCTAATAATTTTTTGCTAACCTCAGATATAAATTTTAAATGTAATTTTTCATTTCCAGTTGCAGGTACCCCTATTTGAAAAATTAATTGTACATCATCCTCATAACCTTCAGTCCATTTAAATTTATTTTGCGTTCTTAAAAAAGCAATAAAAGGTTGTAAGACAGTATTTGATTTTCCATGTGGGATTGCAATGTCATATCCAATTGCAGTTGGAATTTCGTATTCTCTTTCCATAACTGCTTCATAAAATGTATTTTCATCATCAATATAATGATTCTCTTTTAATTTGTTTGCAAAAAATTTAATAATTTGTTCTTTATCAACTTTAGGTTCATCTAAAAAGATTAAATTTCTATTTATAATTTTACTTTCTTCCATAAAGTATATCCTCAACCTCCTTACTCGTTTTCACTTGTCTCAATTGTTTTAATATTTGTTCATCACTAATAAGATTATATATATTAGAAATAATTTTTTTTGTTAGATGAATATCGTCTTGAGCAATTCCTATCATAAAAACTAAATTAATCTTATAATCTTTCCAATGAATTTTCTTATCTAGCTTTACGATAGTAATAAAACTCTTTCTCACATCCTTCGTTTTCCCATGAGGAACAGCTACACCTAATGGTAAATCAGTCCCTCCTAAATTCTCACGCTCTGATAAGCTATTAAGGAAAAAATCATTTACGTAACCTTTTTCAACCAATTTTTTTCCTGTCCTTTGAAATAGGCTCTCTCGATTATTCATCGTCTCATTAACAAATATCAAATCTTGTTTAATAAACTCTTTTAAACAATCTAAATTGGCTTTTTTCTTATCTAATGATTTATTTTTATTAAACAAAAATTTTAAATCATCATCACTTATTAACGGTGAAACAAGATATGCATTCTTAAGTTTTTTAGGTATCTTTACTGTACTTAATATTAAATCATAAGAATTTAAATCGAGTTCAAAAGCTTCAGATATTGAAGCTATCTCAATCCTATCAAAAGATGGTGATACTGTTTTAATTTTGTTTATTAAAAGCTCAGAAGTTACAATTCCTGTTGGACATATAACAAGAATTTTTCTTCCCTTCTTTAATTTTTCAATAGATAGTTGGAAATATAAAGTTAAAAATGCATTTTCATCTTCATTTATTTTACTTATATTTTGAGGTAATATTTCTTCTAAAATTATCCATAGAATATTGTATGTGATTGAATATTCTAATTTAATTTGTTCTGAAAAAGGATTTTTTACTACTGTTTGATATTTTAATCTTGAAAGCATAGCTGGTATATGTTGATGTAACTGTTTTAACAATACATCATCTTTATAAAAATCAATATTCATCGCTTTAGAAACTTGTTTTACTAAATCATTAATAAAATTGTTATCTACTTTTTCTTGAGGTAATTCTTCAAACCTATAATTCAACAAAAGTAATGATAAATATTGAACATCTTCGTTAGTATAATTAAAATGCAATCGTAATGATGCTTTATGCAATATTTTTACAGCACTATCAATATAGAAAGAGTGTTGAAAATAATCAACTGAATTTTCAACCAAAGTAATATGTCTGTCATTCTTTAATTGATATACTAATACAATTAAATATCTAAGGAAATATTCTATATACGCATCAGAAATAGCGTTTACATTTTTCTTCACAAAGCTATAAAGTATACTATTACAAACAAATACAACATCCCTAGAATAGTATTCTGATAATAAAACCAGTTTATTATTATCATCTAAATTTCTATCTTCCATCTCAGAAATGATAAATGAATTAAAGTTAACCATCACTTTAATCATTTCCTCCGTACTACATTTATCTAGTCGAGTACCTAAGTAATCGCTTACCAAATTAACATTAGTGTCTCTAAATAAAATCTTTGAAATTACTCGTATATCATTTTGAATTGATGTTGTGCTTGTAAAATACTCCTCTGCTAATCCAAAAAAAGTTATACTTTGTTGATCGAAAATAATTTTTTTCATAATTTCAATTCGGCGATTTTTAATATTATCAATTTCAAAATCAGATATATCGTACTCTTGGTTTAGTTCTTTTAATCTTATCCCAAGACCTCTTTTTCTATCTATTTTAAAACCTTCACTTTCTATAACTTTCAATTCCGTATGAAGAGTTCTCTCTGATACTCCTAAACAATTAGCAACTCGTGCAACAGTCTGATAAGTTTCTAAATTACTTAGTATTTCAACTAATTTCAACTGCCTCTTAGTTAACATCAGTACACCTCTTTTTCATAAACTCAATAGCTATATCATTTATATTTAAATTATATTCCAGGATTTTTTCCCTGTAAATGACAAAAAATTGCAGAAACTTTCTGCAATTTAATGTATGCTTCATTAATTTATTCATATATTCTATTAGATAAAATAAAAAATACTTTGCCATAATAGCAAAGTATTTTTCCTCTTTCATTACGCAAATTGTGCATGATATAAATTAGCGTAAATGCCATTTTTCTTCAATAATTCCTCATGCGTACCATCTTCTGCTAAACCATCTTCTGTTACTACAATAATACGGTCTGCATGTTGAATGGTTGCTAATCGGTGCGCAATAATAAAAGTCGTTCTTCCCTTTGCGAGTTCATCAAAGGATTGTTGGATAAATTTCTCCGTTTGAGTATCCAATGCACTTGTTGCTTCATCCAAAATTAAAATCGAAGGATTTTTTAAGAAAATACGGGCGATCGATAATCGTTGTTTTTGTCCACCAGATAATTTGACCCCACGTTCTCCGATTTGAGTATCTAAACCAAACTCTAAATCATCGACTACTTCTCTTAATTTAGAACGCTCAATAGCTTCTTCTACTTCTTCATCCGTTGCATCTAATCGACCATAAAGTACATTTTCACGAATCGTTCCATTAAATAAAAATACATCTTGTTGAACAACTCCAATTTGACGTCTTAACGATTGCATTGTAAAGTTACGAATATCTTGCCCATCGATTAAAATTTCTCCCTCTTGTAATTCATAAAAACGAGGTAATAAATTCACCAATGTTGTTTTCCCTACACCAGAAGGCCCTACAAACGCAACGGTTTCTCCCTTCTTCACATCCATTGAAACATGTTCCAAAACAGCTTTGTTTTCTTCATATCCAAAACTTACATTACGATAAGAAATATCTCCTTCAAAATGAGGCGCTTCGATTGCATCAGGTCGATCTTGAATATCCGGTTCAATAGCCATTAATTCTTGATAACGACGGAATCCAGCAACTCCTTTTGGATATAATTCAATCATCGAATTCATTTTATCAATAGGTCGAACAAAAACATTTGCTAGTAAAATATACCCCACTAATTCTCCCGCAGTAAGTTGTCCTGTAACGGTAAAATACGAACCAAGCATTAATGTAAATAAATTAATACTACGCATTAATAAATAATTAAACGAACTACTTGAACCCATTGTTTTATAAAACTGAATTTTATTCGTGCGATATTCTTGAATTAACCCTTCAAATAATTGTTGTTCATGTTCTTCATTGGCAAAAGCCTTTACCACTCGCATCCCACTTAACACATTTTCCAAACCAGCAGAATAGTGAGCTAAGCCTTTATAAATTTGACGATTAATTGCTGACATTTTTCGATTGAAAACCGCTAATGCAATCGCTAAAAACGGAACAAATACAATTGTCCATAAAGCTAGTGTTGGTTGAACTTGATACATCAATACAAACGAACCAATTAACGTCATAATAGCGATAAACAATTCTTCTGGACCATGATGTGCTAATTCACTAATATCAAATAAATCACTCGATAAACGGCTTAATAATTCACCGATTTTCATATTATCAAAAAATGAAAATGATTGTTTTTGAATATGGGCAAATAAATTTCTTCTCATATCCGTTTCAATATTAATGCCTAATAAATGCCCGAAGGATACGACAATATAATTTAATACTGTAGAAGTCGCATATAGCGCCACTAAACTAAATCCTACTACTAAAATAATTCCAACATTTTGTTGTGGTAACACTTCATCAATGACACGATGAACCATTACAGGAAAGGCTAATTCTAAAATTGCCACAATAACCGCACAAGTAAAGTCTAATAAAAATAATTTTCGATACGGTTTATAATATTTAATAAATTCTTTCAACATGTACTAACTCTCTCCTTTTGCATAATGCATGCTACTCCAGTCTTTCCATTTATAAACTAAATGTCCATATAAAACCGTTAAAGCATTCGAAAGTAACATCGCAATCCAAATACCAGTAGCTCCTAACTCTGTTAAACTTCCTAATATCCAAATAATTGGTAAACGAGCAACCCATAAACGTCCAATTGACATATTCATGGAATATTTTGTTGCACTACAACCTTGGAAAAATCCACTATACGCAGAAAACATCCCCATAAAGAAAATAATGAATGCTGTGTAATATAAATATTCAACCGCACTATTCCAAAGAATCGTATCCGTTACATCTTTAATAAAAATATGAAGTAAAGTATCTTGCCACATAAAAATAGCTACGCTTCCAAGTGCAGAAATGAATAACACCCAAATCAATGCTCGTTTAAATATCGCATGAGCTCGTTCAAATAATCCTGCTCCCATATTTTGCCCAATAATGGCTGTTAAAGCAGATCCAATTCCCATTTGCGGTTGTGTTAAAATATCTGAAATACGATTAACCATAGAATAAGCTGCAAGAACAGAAGTCCCGTATGACTGAATTAATCCATTTAATACAGTAAAACCAAATGCAGCTCCCCCATATCCAAATGCAGAAGGCCATGCTACTTGTAAAATTTTACGAATAACAGATGCATCATAATCCACTTCATACAATGGAACATGAATAATGGATTCTCTTCTAGTAGCCATAATCGCTAAAAACCATAATATAATTTTCGCAATTACCGTTGCCCAAGCAGCTCCTTCAATCCCCGCATTTAATCCAGGAATTTGTGTAAAAGGAATCGTTGCAAAAATAAATATCGGATCTAATAAGACATTCGTGATAGAGGATATTGTACTAACTACTGTAATGACTCTTGTTCTACCTTGCGCATTCAGCAATGCTTGATATCCAAAATAAGCAAAATCAAAAAATAATCCAATAAAATTAATTTTTAAATACGCAGTCGATTTCTCATAAAAGACTCCACTAGCTCCCATCCATTCTACAAATTGACCAGCAAAAATATAGCCAATCGTTGATAATAGAAAACCAAAAACAAACGTTAACGCCATCGTATTCCAAGTATATTTCTTAGCTAATTTTAAATCATTTGCTCCGAAATATTGCGCAATGAGAGCCGTTGCTCCAACACTAATTCCCAAACCAATTGAGATAAATAAAAAATTTAACGGCCAAATAAACGCAGTCGCCGCAAAATCTTCAGCAGACAACTGAGCTACATACAATCCATCCGTTAAATTATATAAAGTTCGAATTAAATTATTAATCATTAAAGGAGTGGCAATCGTTAAAATGACTCGATTAATATTTCCACTCGTTATAAAATTTTTTGTATGCTGTTTCTCCATTTTAATCACCTTTAACAGTATACAAGATTTTGAACTATTAAGGTAGTGTTATGGTGACAAATGAATTTTTTATAGTAGCAATCACATGAAACCGCAGGGCTGCTGCCGTCCTTTACTACTATATCAAAAAATCCACTTTACATACGTCCCCTCATACGGTCACGAAAAAAGAGAATTGGATTTTTTATAGTAGCAAACACATTAGGAGCCACTGAATGGCTACTAATGTTAGGGAAATTCGAGACCCTAGGCTCGAATTTTAGCCATGAAACCGCAGGGTTGCTGGCGTCCTTTGCTACTATTTCAAAAAATCCAGTTCTCTTCCGTAACAAGAAAAAAAGGCCAAGCTTCGCTTGACCTTCCAATTACTTTTCTCGAAATTACTTTTTAGTTTCTTTGAAAACAACGTGTTTACGTAATTTTGGAGAATATTTTTTTAATTCTAAACGTTCTGGGTTGTTACGTTTGTTTTTGCTTGTTAAGTATAAACGTTCACCTGTTTCAGCACATTCTAATAAAATGTTGATACGCATGAATGACACCTCTCATTTCCAAATAGATTCAATAACTCATCGATTTTTTTACGATTTGCCTGTTTATAATAACAAAATCCTACACATTTGTCAACGGCTGTTGCTACAAATTCGATATATTTTCTTTAAGAAAACTCCCATTTCTCAAATATGTGAATTTCTATTTCGAAACAAACAATTCTATTATTTTGCCAATTTTTCCTTAATACTTTCTACATAGTGATATGTTTCATTTCCGGCAATTCCACCATCACCAACAGCTGTTGTAATTTGTCTTAAATGTTTTTGGCGCACATCTCCTACTGCATAAATGCCAGGAATGCTTGTTTCCATTTTTTCATTTGTGACAATCCAGCCTTCTTCATTTGTAATTCCTAAATCTTTAAACGGCTCTGTCAACGGTAATAATCCAACATAAATAAATACTCCCGCAGCTTCTACTTGAGAAAGTTCCTGAGTTTGAGTATCTCTTAATGTAACATGAGTCACCTTTTGCTCATCTCCTGAAATTTCTTCTACAGCTTTATTCCATAAGAAGTCCATTTTTTCATTCGCAAATGCACGATCTTGTAAAATCTTTTGTGCACGTAAGGTATCTCTACGGTGAACAATCGTAACTTTATTGGCAAATTGTGTTAAATAAGTTCCTTCTTCAACGGCAGAATCTCCTCCACCGATGACTAATAAATCACTACCTTTGAAGAAAGCTCCATCACACACTGCACAATAAGAAACACCTCTTCCAGCATATTCCTCTTCACCAGGAACCCCTAATTTACGGTGATAAGAACCAGTCGCAATCACTACTGCATAAGCGGCATAAGATTTTTTCCCTGCATGAACAATACGTAAATCTCCATCCACTTCAATACCACTTACATTGCCATATGCATATTCTGCACCAAATTGCATTGCTCCTTTATACATATTGTCTGCTAAATCTGGTCCACTAATATTTGAAAATCCTGGGTAATTTTCTACGTCAGAAGTATTTAAAAGTTCTCCACCAGGAACTCCTTTTTCTAAAATTAATGTTTTTAAGTTCGCACGTGAAGCATATAATGCCGCTGTCATCCCTCCAGGTCCTGAACCAATAATAATCACATCATAAATTGTTCTTTCTTCCATTATCGAATCTCCTTTACCTTTAGTTATAAAAGAAGACTGAACAAAAACTACTGCCTAGTTGCAACTTTTGTTGTTCAGTCCTTTTATTGTCTATTCTATTTTATTATTTTTCTTTTGATTCAACAACTTTCTTGCTTGAAGTTTTACCTTCTAATTGATGAGCTAAATCAATAATATAATCTTTTAATTCATCTTTAATTTCTGGATGCTCTAATCCGAACTCGATACTTGTTGTCATATAACCAAGTTTATTTCCAACATCATATCTTGTACCTTCAAATTTCTTCGCAAATACACGTTGAGTTTGGTTTAATGTATCAATCGCATCTGTTAATTGAATTTCTCCACCTGCTCCTGGTTTTTGATTTTCTAAGATATCAAAAATTTCAGGCGTTAATAAGTAACGACCAATAATCGCTAAATTACTTGGTGCATTTTCTGGTTTTGGTTTTTCTACAAAGTGACGAACATTATACAAATCATCAGCTACTTTACTTTCTGGTTCAATAATTCCGTATTTATTTGTATCTTCCATTGGAATTTCCATTACCGCAATATTTGAAGCATGAGTTTTTTCATATCCTTCAATTAGTTGTCTTGTTAACGGTACTTTTGCTTTGACAATATCATCTCCAAGCATAACAACAAATGGCTCTCCACCAACAAATGCTTTCGCTTGTAAAACTGCATCTCCAAGCCCTTTAGGATAAGATTGACGAACAAAGTATAATTTAATTCCTGTTGTTTCTTGAACTAACTCAAGCAACTCTTTTTTCCCTTTTGATTCCAAATTAGATTCTAATTCAATATTTGAATCAAAATGGTCTTCAATTGGACGTTTACTCTTTCCAGTAACAATTAAAATTTCTTCAATTCCTGAAGCTAAAGCTTCTTCTACAATATATTGAATCGTTGGTTTATCTACGATTGGTAACATTTCTTTTGCCATCGCTTTTGTTGCTGGTAATAAACGTGTTCCTAGACCAGCTGCCGGAATAACTGCTTTTTTTACTTTTTTCATTGTGATACCTCCATTTGTTCTTGATGTGATTTTAATGATACTTCTGATTTTCTTTCTCTTTCCATCAATTGTAAAACTTCTGTTTTAATATTTTTCCCATTATATAAAATATTGTAAACAGCGTTTGTGATCGGCATTTCAATTCCTTTTTCCTGAGCTAATTTATAAGCTGCTTTACATGTTTCGACACCTTCAACAACCATTCCCATATTAGATAAAATATCGTCTAAAGATTTTCCTTGACCTAATTGATCTCCTGCTCGCCAGTTTCTTGAATGAATACTTGTACAAGTTACAATTAAATCACCCACTCCACTTAATCCAATAAAAGTTAGTGGATCTGCTCCAAAAGCAATTCCTAAACGACTAATTTCTGCTAAACCACGAGTCATTAAAGCTGCTTTAGCATTATCTCCATAGCCTAGTCCATGTAAAGCACCTGCACCAACTGCAATAACATTTTTCAATGCTGCTCCTAATTCCACGCCAATAACATCCATATTCGTATATACTCTAAAATAAGAATTACTGAATAATTGTTGAACAATTTTTGCGGATGATAATTCAGCACATGCAGCAGTAATTGTTGTTAAATCCTTTTTAGCAACTTCTTCTGCATGACTTGGCCCAGAAAGCACGACAATCTCTTCATACTTCTCTTTTGGTAATTCTTGTTTTAAAATTTCAGAAATTCTCAAGTAACTTTCTTGTTCCAACCCTTTACTCGCATGAATAATCACAGGATTGCCTTCTAATAAAGGAGCCACTTGTTTAGCGACTAAACGAATAACCTTAGTTGGAAGCACAAATAAAACTGCATTTGCCCTTGATAGTGCTTTTTCTAAATCTGTTGTTGCATAAATTTCTTCATTTAGAATAACTTCTGGTAAATATTGATGATTTGTATGGTTTGTATAAATTTCTTCAATTTGAGAAGCATTATTTCCCCATAAACATACATCATGACCATTGTCTTTTAAAACCATAGCCAATGCTGTTCCCCAAGAACCTGCCCCTAAAATTGCAATTTTTTGTTTCATAAACTGACTCCTTTAAATCCATAAATCCGATGATTTTGGATCATCAACGGATGCATAAGTAGGTCTCTGTGGATGATTTCTTCTTTGCATCCATACCCATATGATGGCTCCAATCACTAAGATTAAAGATAATGCTTGAGAAATACGAATCACTCCAAATAGCCATAAACTATCTGTACGCATTCCTTCAATTACAAAACGACCACATCCATACCAAATCAGATAAGTCGCTGCAATTTCCCCAACTTTAATAGAAGCTTTCTTTCTTAAAATGACTAATAAAATAACTCCTAAAGCAGACCATAAAGATTCATATAAAAAAGTTGGATGATAATAAACGCCATTAATATTCATTTGATCAATAATAAAACTTGGCAAATAAAGATTTTCTAAAAATTGTCTCGTAACTTCTGCACCATGAGCTTCCTGATTCGTGAAATTCCCCCAACGTCCAATTGACTGTGCTAATAAGACAACAGGCGCTAAAATATCTAATAACAAAATAAAGGAAACTTCTTCCTTCTTACAAAACCAATAAGTTGTTAAGGCTCCACCAATTAATCCACCATAAATGGCAATACCGCCTTCCCAAATTTTAATAATATCAATCGGGTTAGCAATATAATGCTTCCATTCAAACAAAACATAATAAAATCTTGCTCCTAAAAAGGCTAATGGAATTGCCCAAAATACTAAATCAACTACAAAATCTTTACGAAATCCTTTTTTAGTTGCTTCTCTATCTGCTAGAGTAGCTGCGATATAAATAGCAGTTGCAATAATGATACCATACCAACGAACTTGTAAGCCACCAATTTCAATAGCTATAGGATTAATCGTTTGAAGTAAAAATTCATTCATACAATCGCCTCCTATTGTTCGCTGTTTTCAGCGATTAACTGCTCTAAACGTTCTGTGAATGTTTTTGTAGCATCAAATCCCATTTTTTTCGCACGGAAGTTCATCGCAGCAACTTCCAAAATAATCGAAACATTTCGACCAGTTTTCACAGGAATTCTCATTTTTGGAATGCTTACTCCCATCACTTCAGTCGTTTCAACTGCTCTTCCTAAACGATCATATTGCTTATCTGGTGTCCAATTTTCTAAATGAACTAATAAATCTACTTGTTTCGTATCTAAAATAGCTCCTGCACCAAATAATGTCATTACATCAACAATGCCGATTCCACGAATTTCAATTAAATTATTTAAAATTTCTGGAGCTTCACCAACAAGGGTTAATTCATCATGTTGATACAATTCAACACGATCATCTGCTACTAGACGGTGACCTTTTTGAACTAATTCTAAGGCTGTTTCAGATTTACCAACGCCACTTTCTCCAGTAATCAACATTCCAATTCCGTATACATCTACTAATACACCATGCATTGATGTACGAGGAGCTAATCGACTTTCCAAATAATTCGTAACACTACTCGATACATGAGTCGTTCTCGAGCTTGCTTGTAAAATAGGAATTTTAGCTTCTTCTGCTGCTTGAACTAATTCTTCTGGTGGTAATAATTTTCTTGCGATAACAAAACAAGGTGTTTCAGGTGTACATAATCGACGCATTGTTTTTAATCTAGTTTGCGAAGATAATTGTGCTGCAAATGATAATTCTGTTCTTCCTAATAATTGAATTCTTTCTGCTGGATAAAAATTAAAATATCCTGCTAATTCTAATCCTGGCCTTGAAATTTCACTAGTGGTAACTTCACGATTTAAATATTCTAAACCATGTAATGGTTTTAAATGAAGTTTTTCGGCAAGTTTTTCTATCGTTACGTTCGATTTCATATCATCCCTCATTTTCTACTTATTCTAGTTTATCATACCACATTTTTATACTTCTCGGGTAAATTCTACACTAAAACTTTATAGATTCTCTAATATTTTCCTTCCCCCAGATGACTGAAATAAAAAATGACTCTTCATAGTAGATCTTTATGACTACTTATGAAAAATCATTTTATCCTAATAATATTCTTCTTCCTTGAAGAAATTTTCAACAAATTTTCTAAAAATATTTAATAACACACTTACCACAATTAGCATCCAAAATGATGTAACGTGAATCCCTGGAACAATTCCCATCATTAAACCAAGTATTAGTGCATTAATGATGAGCATGAAAAAACCAAAACTTGCCGCAATTAATGGAATAAAGGCAATCATCAAAATTGGTCTCACGACAACATTTAAAATTGATAAAACAATCGCCGCAAACAAAGCTGATCCCCAATTGGTTACAACGAATTGAGGAAGCAATGCTGCAATGACCATAAATCCTACTGTGTTAATAGCGATTTTTCTTAAAAACATCCCCTTAGAAGTCACTCCAATCAGAATCGTCTTCTTCTACTTTTCGAGCTTCTTTTCTCGGTTGATTGTAAGAATCATAATAATAGTTGTAATTTCTTGGTCTTTTTTCTGAAGGAATAATTATCGCAAGTAAAATATATAATAAGATTGGCATTCCTGACCATGTTAACAATACAAAGATGACTCTTAAAATACTTGCGTCAACGTCTAAATATTCTGCCACCCCACCAATAACACCTGCTAATATACGATTATCTTTTGAACGCATTAATCTTTTTCTTTTCATAGTTCTCTCCTCTTTACGAATTTATCTCTATTGTACCGAATTTAATGTCACACTTCCAGTCGTTGTTTTCCCTGTAATTCTAACAGGAACCGTTTCTTTTTGTTTTCTTAAAACAACTGAATGACTTGTCACTGTTTTTTCATGTTTAATCACTTCGTATTGTGCATCATCATAATGTAATTTTCCTAGTGATGTACTTAAAGTTGCTTCTAATTCTAATGATTCTGGTACATCTAATTGTACATTTCCATTAACCGTTTTAGCCATAATTTGTTTGGCATTTGGTGAAACTTTTTTCACTTTAATTGAACCATTAACTGTTTTTAGTGTGGCACTTTCTGCTTCTGCATCAAAAATAATATTCCCATTTGTTCCATCTAAAATAGTATCTTTGAATTGTCCATCTAATTGTTTAATCGTTCCATTTTTACTTGTCAGTTCTAACATAGTTCCACTCACATTTTTAACAGAAACTTCACCATTTTGTGATTCTGCATAAAAATCTTTTCCCGTGAAATCTTTCATTCGAATTCCACTATTCAACCCTTTAACACTAACATAATCATACTCTTTTTCTGGGAAAACAAAAGTCACATCTGCATAAACTTTTTTACTTGGAATAAAGAATTTAAATGTATCGTTCTCTAGACTAACATTCAATCGCTCATTTATATAGTTTTCAATTTCTTCTTCCGTTTCAAATTCTTCATTTAATCGAAATTCTCCTTCAATCGTTACAGTTGATTGAGGAGCAGTTTTCATTTTGATATCACCATTTGCCACTTTGATTTCAACAATACCAATTTCGCCAAACTCTTCTTCAAAGGCATAAGAATGAGTTGTTTTATAGAAAAATGGAGACATCGTTGAAAAACTTGGATGATCTTTAATCGTAACACTTACATTACGAGCTGTTTCAGCAGCTGCTTTAGCAAATTGACCTGCAAATCGTCCAATGATTCCTCCTAATTGTGATAGAGAATCACTTGTTGTTTGTTGCCAATCTGTTTCTTCAATTTTTTGTTTGGTTTTTTTAATTTTTTCATCGAATTCTTCTTTTTTCAATCGTTTCATTTCATCTTGTGCTGCTTTTTTCTCTTCTTCTAAACTTCTTTGTTGAGAACGTAAGACTTCTAATTCTTCATTAAGTCTTTGTAATTCCATTTCTTGTTCTACAGTTAGTTTATCAAGAGCTTTTGCTGTATGAAGTTCTTCGATTCGTTCTTCTTTTTGTTTCACTTGTTGAGTCACTTGGTTTAATGTTTCAAATTCTTTATCAAATTCACTTGAAAAATTTGTGACAACAGATGCGATACTGTCTAAAACTGTATCGAATCGTTTTTCATCTTCTTTTTGGTAAGTGGATGCATCTTTTTTCTCTTGCTCACTCACTTTTGAAGCTTCCCCTTGATTTTTTCCAAGCTCTTCTAATAAAGAAATTGCTTCTTGCGAGCTAATCACTCCTTTTTTTACTAAATCTAAAATACGTTCTTTTTCATTCATATCGGATTCCTCCATTCATTTTCTAATATCATTTACAAGTCTATTATGCCTTTTTCCATTTTAGATGTCATAGGTCTTAAGTTTGATTCTTAAAAATATATTTTTGTGCAGAGTCTTCCCTTCTATGCTAAAATAAACCTACTATACTGGATGAAATTAAGGAGACTTTATGACGATTGAGTTAAAACCACATGAAAGACTAGATAGATTAGAACGAGAAAATATTGATATTATCCAAAGTTCGGAAGTATTCTCTTTTTCAATTGATGCAGTATTATTAAGTGATTTCGCTACTATCCCTCATCAAAAAAAAGCAAACATTGTAGATCTATGTACGGGAAATGGAGTCGTCAGCTTTTTACTCAGCGCTAAAACAAACAATAAAATTTTAGGCGTTGAATTACAAGAAGTGTTATGTGATATGGCAAATCGAACAATCCAACTCAATCAATTAGAAAAAAAAGTAGAAATACTCCAAGCAGATGTTCGAGAAATTACAACGATACTAAAGAAAGACTCCGTCGATTACATTACATGTAATCCTCCTTATTTCAAATTACAAGAACAAGCTCTCGTCAATCAAAAGGAAGCTTTCACGATTGCTCGTCATGAAATTCATTTAGCATTAGAAGAATTACTGCAAAACATATCCGGGTTACTAAAGATGAAAGGAAAAGCCTTTATCGTTCATCGCCCAGATCGTCTCACGGATATTTTAACAATAGCAAGAGTCTACCGACTAGAACCAAAACGAATTCAATTCATTCATCCAAAAGAAGGAAAAGAAAGTAATATTGTCCTCATTGAACTGATAAAAGACGGACACCCGGGTGGCGTTCGTATTTTACCACCGATTACTATTTTTGATGAAAATAATCAATATACGGATAATTTAAAAAAAGTATTATGGGGTTAATGAAATGGGAACACATTATATATATGTTGCCTTATGTAAGGATAACACTTTATATACAGGATACACAACAAACGTAGAAAAAAGAATCATGGCTCATAATAATGGAACAGGAGCTAAGTATACAAAAACAAGACGCCCCATTACCCTATTATATGCTAAAGAATATGCTACTAAATCCGAAGCATTGAAAGCAGAATATGCTTTTAAACAACAAACTCGTAGTCAAAAAATAAACTATCTAACAGGGCAAGGTGTGAGCATAAGAAAAACAGCCATGCCTATCATTCAATTATTACAACAGGAGGAACTTTCATGAGACAAAAAAGTTTTGAAGAATCACCTTATGGGAAACTATACTTAATCCCTACTCCCATTGGAAATTTAGACGATATGACTTTTCGTTCCATTAGAACTTTACAAGAAGTCGATTTTATTCTTGCAGAAGACACAAGACATACTCAGAAATTATTAAATCATTTTGAAATTCAAACTCCTCAAAAAAGTTTTCATGAACATAACACACAGGAACGGATTCCTAGTGTTATCGAATGGTTAAAAGAAGGAAAAAATATTGCTCAAGTAAGTGATGCCGGAACTCCTTCGATTAGTGATCCAGGATTTGAACTTGTTCAAGCTTGTATTCAAGAAGGAATTACCGTTATTCCATTACCGGGTGCTAATGCTGCAATTACTGCACTCATCGCATCAGGATTAGTTCCTCAACCATTTTATTTTTACGGATTTCTTCCTAGAAAGAAAAAGGACCGAGTGGCTGAGTTAACAGCTTTATCGAGTCATAGTGAAACAGTGATTTTATATGAGTCTCCCTATAGATTAGAGGATTGTTTTAGTCTTATCGTTCAAGTCTATGGTGAAGAAAAGGAAGTCGTTTTATGTAGGGAATTAACGAAAAAGCATGAAGAATTTATTCGTGGAACGGCTTTAGAATTGAAAACTCTATGTGCGGAAGAAGAATTAAAAGGCGAATGTTGTATTTTAATTGGGACCACTCGTCCAGAAGAAGTAACAACTAGCGTTGCAACGGAAGAAACTGCTTCTTATGAACATTTAAGTTTAGAAGAACAAGTTCAATGGGCAATGGAGCACCAACAACTTTCTCAAAAAGACGCCATTAAATGGGTAGCAAAACAAAACCAACTAAAAAAACAAGACGTTTATAAGTTGATTCATCAAGAGTAGACGTAAATAAAAATAGACAAGACTTTTTAGCCAGCAAGGTCGCCAGCAGCCTCGCAAAAGCGAGTCTCATGGCTAAAATTCGAGCCTCGGTCTCGAATTTTACCTGTCATATAATCCAATATGTATATTGAATTATATGACTTTAGCGGCAAAAAAGTCTTGTCTATTTTTCTTATTCATCTTTCACACAAAAATTAAATTTTTGTTGATTGTCCAAATTCGTATCTATCATCATAGATTTTTTTATTCTGTAACCCCTAGTACTTTTTCAACTTTGTGTAGTTAATTCAAAAAACTAGAACAGACTTTTTTTAGTAGCAAAAGTAATATTATCCGATATATATCGGATAATATTACAGGGAAATTTCGAGACCTAAGCTCGAAATTTCCCCATGAGACAGCATTAGCTGGCTGCTGGCGACCTTGCAACTAAAGGAAGTCTGTTCTAGTTTTTAAATTATAGTCGTCGATACACATTATACAAATTGATAAATAGTAAGACTATCATCAGTAAATGATAACAGTTTAGTACTTGTTGGTGGGTTAATTTCTTTTGAATTTTTGTTCCAAAATATCCACCTAAAAATGCAAAAACAATAATCAAAATCACTAATAACCCACTCCATTCAATCTGATGCAGATGCGTCACAATGGAGCCCATTTTCATAATCTGCGCGAAGAAAATCATTTGAATCGAATAAAAAGCCGCTTCTTTTGATTTCATTGAAAAGAAATATAATAACAGCACAATATTCAAAGGACCTCCCCCAATTCCAAGAAAAACCGATACTAAACCTACACTCCACCCTAAAACCATAATCCCAAATAATTGGTTTAAGGAGTGAGTCACAATTTTCTCTTGGAAAAAGGCATACACAATAATTCCCACTAGAATGATGACTAATAAAATCGATTGGGATAAACTCACCAATCGGTTTCCCCAAGCTTGTAACGCCATTTGGAAAATTTGTTCCCCAGATAATCCCCCTACAATCGAACCTACTGAAAGACCTAATGCAATTTTTCGCTGACTATTTTTTACATCATCCCATCTTTTATAAAGTGATACAATACACATCGAAAATACTGCAATTGTCGAATACACACTAATCATCGCCGCTTGATCTAACCCAACAAAATCAAAAGCCGGTTTAATAATAATTCCTCCACCTAATCCCGTTATTGCGCCAATAAAAGTCGCAATCCAGACGATGATGCTATATATTGCTACGTACATATGATTCCTCCTCAAAACGGACACAACGAAATCCCATATGACTTGTTGTAGACGTTACAAAGGCGCCATTTCTAGCAGCTACTCGATATCGATTACAATAAGAACAATGACATAAAAATGATCCCCCACGAATGGCAAATTCCCCACTAGGTACTATCGAATCAATAGAAATCCTCTCTTCTACTAAAGGTAAAACAATCCCTCTTTGATGACTACACCATTCCCAAACATTTCCAATCATTTGATATAATCCAAAATCATTCGGTTCAAATGAATACACAGGAGCTGTTCCAACAAATCCGTCTAATGCGTCATTGGTATTTGGAAAATCTCCTTGCCATGTATTTGCGCGATAGCCTGATTCAGGTACTAAATCCTCTCCCCAAGGATATGTACTTGTACTCATTGCTCTAGCAGCATATTCCCATTGCACTTCAGTTGGCAATTGCACCTTAGCCCATCGACAATAAGCAATAGCATCTTCTAATGCAATATGAACGACTGGATGATCTTCGATTCCCTCTATACTAGATCCTTCTCCAAATGGATGTGCCCAATTAGCATTTGGCACGACTTTCCACCAAGGAGAACCTGTTACATGAGGATAATTCTCCCTTTTTTCCTCAGGCAACAACAAATGAAATACATAGGAATCGCCTAATCTCTCCGCTAAAGTTTGATAACCAGTTGCTTGTACAAATTCTAAAAATTCTGCATTCGTCACCGGAGTTTTTGCCATTTCAAATGCATGAACTTCTTTTTCTACAGATGGTCCTTCATAGTCTTCTACAAATCCTTGATGAGTAGAATCTCCCATTAAAAAAGTTCCAGCGGGTATTTGAACAAATTCCATTAAGCTTCCTCCTTATAAAGAGTTGCACGAATCGCTTCAACTGGCACTTGACGTAATTGTCCATCTTTGACAAATCCTTCCGGACGATTTTCTAAATATTGCACTAGTTTTGCTGTTAACTCTTCAATAACTGAAGCATAACTTTCTTCTGATATTAGGTTTTTCATTTCATTTGGATCCGTTGGCATATGGAATAATTGATATTCATTCTTTACAGGATACCAAATGAATTTCCAATCTTGAGTTAAGACAAATTGACAAGAATCGACACCCTTACTATGTTCCCCATGGAAATCTTGTCTCCAACCTTCATAATGACCAAACAGTAATTGCTTCACACTCTTTCCATCCACTTCCACTTGTTCTCCAAGTGCTAAATCTACTAATGAAGGGAAAATATCTTGTAATTTTACTAATTGCTTAATTGTTTTATGACTGGCTGCAATAATATTTCCTGGATCATAAATAAACGATGGAACTTTAATACTTCCTTGATAAGGATAAGCTTTTCTAAATAAATAATGTTCTCCTAATTGATCCCCATGATCGGATACAAACCAAATAATCGTATTTTTATCTAAATCAAATTCTTGCAACGCTGTTAAGAAACGGCTAATTTGATTATCGATATGAGAAACTAAGCCATAA
Organism: uncultured Granulicatella sp.; assembly: GCF_963521425.1. Classification (GTDB taxonomy): domain Bacteria; phylum Bacillota; class Bacilli; order Lactobacillales; family Aerococcaceae; genus Granulicatella. The sequence goes on along the minus strand of NZ_CAUQUN010000003.1, from coordinate 4,681 downwards.
TAAGCTGCTAACATTCTTTTTTGCGCATCTGGTTTTAATTTCCCACGATGAGCATATAAATCCGGAATCTTTTCTTCTAGTCGTTCCCAGTTTCCAATATGCAAATCTATTTCATCTGGCAATGCATCCATATATAAATCATAAAAATATTTCGGTGGATTTAAAGGTGCATGAGGTTTTTCAAATGACATTTTTAAGAAAAATGGCACGGAAGGATCTCGACGTTTTAAAAATTGAATCGACTCGCTAACGACCCAGTTTGTTGGGTGATATTTTTCTGGCAATTCCCATGGACGAACATCCCAAGAATTACAATTGACACCATCATCAATCATATCAATATCGTGGCCTAATTCTTTTTTCAAAAATTCTAAATAATCACTAGAAGCTTCAAAATTTTGCCCATAAGCTTTATCATATTTTCGATCGACATGTAAATACCCGTCGTGTAATACTACGTGGTCAAATCCCATTCTTTTTCTTGAAGGGTAAACGTGCATTTTCCCAATACACTCTGTTTGGTATCCCCAATCTCTGAATGTTTGAGGTAATGTATTTGTATAATTCCAAGGAACTTCGTCTTCATACCCTACACGACCCGTAGAAGACTGATCCATTCCGGTTAATAAGGCTGCACGTGCTGGTACACAACTCGGAACAGGAGAATAGGCTTGTTCGAAATTATATCCCAAAGAAGCCATCATATCTAAAGTTGGTGTTATCGCAAAATGATTTGGATCATTAAAAGATAGCGCATCGGCTCTCATTTGATCCACCATTAATAGAATAACATTTGGTTTTTGTTTCATATCTTTCACTCCCATTTCTTACGTATGTTTATTATAAACGATTATATTTTTGATAGAAAGGTGAATATCATATAACATATTGCTTCTTTTTATAAAGATATTGCTTTCTTTAACAAAAACGAATACTAGAATACAAGAAATTTCCTAAACGTAGCAAGGTCGCCAGCAGCCTCGCTAAGCGAGTCTCATGGCTAGAATTCGAGCCTTTGTCTCGAATTCTCCCTGTAATATAAGCCGTTTCGCGGCTTATATTATTTTTGCTAAGGAGAAAATGCATCAGTTGCTAGTATTCTACGTCATTTACATATCAACCAAATATCATGATAGAACCCAGAATAACAGAATAAAAAACACTTTTCCCGTAGCAGTAGTAATATAAGCCGTACCGGCTTATATTACAGGAAACTTCGAGACCAAGGCTCGAAGTTTAGCCATGAGACTCGCATTTGCGAGGCTGCTGGCGTCCTTGCTACCAATAGAAAAGTGTTTTTTTAGTCTGTTATTCTAATATTTATTGCTTTTCACTAAATAAAATTTCGGTACAAAACATGCAATTTTCATCATTATCACGACGTTTTCCATAATAAAAATTACAAATATGGAAGCCTTGGTCGTAAATATTTTCCAAATTAATCAATGACTGACTGCGTTTTTTCTTTTGTTCCACCTGCTCATTTGATTGATCTGTTGGAACAGATTCGTCGATGGTATCTAATCGTTCTTTTAAGTGAAGATTTTCCATCGTTAAATTATGATTTTCTTCAATGACCACTTGTAATTCTTGACTAATTTCTTCTAACAATTCTAATTGCTGATGAACTTGTCTTTTTAATTGTTCTACTCGGTCATATAATTGACGATTCGTCATACCATCTCTCCTTTCTTACTAAGGAATCATTAATACCCATTGTTCTAGGGCAGCCTGTATCCCTACATTTGATTGAACTTTTTCTAACAATTTAGTCGTATTCTCATGTAATTCAATCCACTTTTGCACAGTTAACTGATTCGCAATCGTTTGTAAAGTCGTTGCTTTATCTTTTTGAATCATTTGCTCTTTAGCACCTATTGCCATATAAAGAGAATCTCTCACATAAATGGATAACAATTCTAAAAATCGTTGACCTTCAGCCTTTGAAGTCAATAACGGCATCATTTGCGACTGAATCGTTACAAATGCCATCGAACGATTTTGAAATACTCGTGTATACCATTGCCAACTATCTTGACGCAATTGTTGGAATGATTCACTATTGGCTAATTCTAATGCCTCATCCAAATCACTTGTCAATGTTGCTAATAGACGAGAGACGGAAGGAATTACTCCTGCTTCCTCTAATTGATTCGTTAAAGTTTCCATAACAGGCGTTGCAAAATGAACAATTTGACAACGAGATTGAATTGTTGGCAATACTTTACTAAGTCGGCTTGTTAGTAATAAAAATAATATAGAAGACTCTGGTTCTTCTAAAAATTTTAACAAACTATTTGCTGCACCAGTCGTTAATGTATCCACATCATGGATAATACACACTTTCATATGTCCTTCCATTGCTGTTTTGGATAATTGTTGTTTTAACTCACGCATTTGGTCTACTTTTAACGTCTGCCCATCTGGAGTAACCTCCATGACATCAGGGAAATTTCCCTCATCAATTCTTCGGCAATAATCACACTTTAAGCAAGGTTCTTCATGATTATCTCTTTCTTGACAAAAAACTAATTTGGCAAGAAAGAGGGCTAAATCTCTTTTTCCAACCCCTTGCATTCCTTCAAATAAATAGGCATGCCCTAAACGATTTTTTTGTACTGCATGAATAAAAGATTGCTTCAGCATGCTCATATTAGAAACGATGGAAAGCTTCTACCGGAACAACAAATACAGTTGCACCACCTACACGAATTGGAACTGGCATTGACATTCCTGCTTCTAATGTTGTATCCAAGTGTACTGGAGGAGTTGTTAATTGTTCTCTTGATTCACAGTTTTCACGAATAATTGTTAAAACTTCTTCCACACGTTCTTCTTCAATCCCTACTAAAAATGTTGTGTTTCCTGCTCGTAAAAATCCACCTGTTGTAGATAAACGAGTTGCACGAACATTTGCATTTGCAAACTCATCGCTTAATAAATGACTATCTTTATCTTGTACAATTGCAATAATTAATTTCATATTATCTCTCTCCATTCGTAAAATATTCTGGATAACGGTCTACTAAAGCTGTTAAACATTCTTGCACAACTTCATCTACTGTTTTTGTTGCATCGATTTGGATAAAACGTTCAGGATCTGTCGGTATAATATCCAAGTATCCTTGTCGAACCATTTTGTGGAATTGTAGGCCTTCTTGATCTAATCGATCAAATTGACGATTCCCTTTTGCTAAATGAATTCTTTCTAATCCAATTTCAGCTGGAACATCCAAATATAAAGTCACATCTGGTGTTTTCCCTGCTGTTGCAAATTGATTTAATTGATACACTTCTTCGACACCAATTCCACGAGCTACTCCTTGATAAACTAATGAACTATCTACAAATCGGTCGCAAAATACAATGCCACCTTTTTCTAAATTCGGTAAAATTCGATCCGTTAAATGTTGTCTTCTTGCGGCTGCATATAAAATTGCTTCTGTTCGAACATCCATTTCTACATTTTGAACATCTAAAATAATTTGTCGAATATCTTCAGCAATTCGACTTCCTCCAGGTTCTCGAGTAGAAGTAATGGTCACATTTGTTCGTTCTTCTAATAATGGAATAAGCTTTTCAATCACAGTTGTTTTTCCTGCTCCATCTGGGCCTTCCATCGTAATAAATAATCCCGGCACAATACTCCTCCTAGTTTTGCAAATTCTATTTCATTTTATCATATTTTCCAATGAACTTAAATTCAAAACTGAATATTCGATTGAAAATTGAGAAACCGAGAGCCATCTGTTCAATAGAAAAATTTTCCTACTTAGCAACTTCACCTTGCCAAGCATTCATTCCACCAGTTACATTCACCACTTCAAAACCTTGAGCTTCCAAAAATTCGCAGGCTCTGGCAGAACGCCCCCCTGCTTGACAAACGACATAATAAGGTTGATTTTTATCTAAATTCGAACAAGTTGTTCCTAATTCACTTAATGGAAAATTGTCTGCTCCTGGAATATGTCCAGCTTGATACTCATCTTTTTCACGAACATCAATTAAAACGACTTCCTCTGATTGGTTTACTTTTTGAAATTCTGCTGCTGAAATATTTTTCATTTTCCTAACCCCTTTTAATCATGTATTTTCTTTGATTTTAACATATAACATATACTTAGCATACTTTTGAGTCTTGTTGAATGAATTTTATAAGTTTAGTAATACTACTAATGAACAAGAAAAAAACACCTAGATAGATTCTAGGTGTTCCTTATCAATTTGCCATCCCTTTTACATACGCTTCTTTTTCTTCTACAAGTATCATTTTATTTGCCATAATTTTACTCCTAAAAAACTATTTAGCTTTGTAACATTATCATTTAATTACTATTCAAAACAACATAACTCTAAAGCTGATTATAATTCCACCCCGTCTTGCATATCATTTTGGAACCATTCAGAACAACACAGCTCTAAAACTCTGATTATGATGTATCAAGATGCTAATGGATTTTGGAACCATTCAGAACAACACAGCTCTAAAACTTTGAAGTAATAACTCATAGTAATATTTAGATTTTGGAACCATTCAGAACAACACAGCTCTAAAACCAATTGTTTGCTCAAATTGTAACTCAACTAATTTTGGAACCATTCAGAACAACACAGCTCTAAAACCCCAATCTAATGCACCACGACCATCGTCATATTTTGGAACCATTCAGAACAACACAGC
>NZ_CAUQUN010000002.1:0-107386 GCF_963521425.1 uncultured Granulicatella sp. | reverse complement strand
TCAAACCTGGTGATTGTGCTACTAAACCTTCTAAGTTATCTGAGTGTAATTCTGGTGTGTGAACCCCACCACCAAATGGTGAACGGAATACGATAGGCATTTGACGAGTTCCACCCATACGGTAACGGTAACGAGCTGCTTGAGCAACAACACTATCCATTACTTCAAATACGAATCCAAAGAATTGGATTTCTGGAACTGGACGGTAACCTTCTAATGCTAAACCGATAGCTAAACCACCAATACCTGATTCTGCTAAAGGAGTATTAAATACACGGTCTTCTCCAAATTCATCTTGAAGTCCTTGAGTTGCACGGAAAACTCCTCCGTTTTTACCAACGTCTTCACCGAAAATTAGGACATTTTCATCACGTTTTAATTCTAAAGCCAATGCATCCGTAATGGCTTGAATCATTGTCATTTGTGCCATAATTATTTATTCTCCTTTGCTTCAAAGTAATCAAGTTGTTCTTGGATAACGTTTGTTGGTTCTTCAAACATTGTCTTCAAGAAGAATGAAACTTTTTGTTTTGGTTGTTTATCAGCTTCTTTGATTGCTTCTTTAATTTCTTCTTTAGTTGCTTCAATAACTTCATTTTCTTTTTCTTCAGACCATAAGCCTTTAGCTGTTAAATAGTTACGGAAACGAATTAATGGGTCTTTTTTAGCCCATGCATCTTGAATTCCTTCTGGTTGATAACGAGTTGGATCATCCCCTGATAATGTATGAGGACCATAACGGAAACAGATTGTTTCGATTAATACAGGACCATTTCCTGCAACTGCATATTCACGAGCTTTTTTAGTTACGGCATAAACTGCTAATGGGTCCATACCATCGACTTGAATACCTGGAATACCAGCAGCAACAGCTTTTTGTGCTAAAGTTGTAGCAGCTGTTTGCAATTCACGAGGAGTTGAGATAGCCCAACCATTATTTTGAATGAAGAAGATAGCAGGTGATTTGTATGCACCAGCATAGTTAATTCCTTCATAGAAGTCCCCTTGTGAAGATCCACCGTCACCTGTATAAGTAACAGCTACATTTTTCTTACCACGTTTTTGTAATCCTAATGCAACACCTGCTGCTTGAACATATTGTGCACCAATGATGATTTGTGGTGGTACTGCTTTTAATGATTCTGGATACATGTTCCCTGCAACATGTCCACGAGACCATAAGAATGCTTGTGATAATGGTAAACCATGTTTTACTAATTGCGGTACATCACGGTAACCTGGTAATAATACATCACCTTTATCAATTGCTTTAATGGAAGCTAATTGTGAAGCTTCTTGACCTGCTGTTGGAGCATAGAATCCTAAACGTCCTTGACGGTTTAACGCTGTTGAACGTTCATGTAAAATACGTGACCATACCATATCAGTCATTAATTCGACTAATTCATCATCAGATAAATCTGGTACTAAATCTGGATTTACAACTTTTCCTTCTTCATCTAATACTTGAACCATTTCAAAATTCAAGTTATCTGGTGTGAAAAGTGCATCGAGATCGAATTTTTTCTTCGTTGCCATACTTTTTGTTTCCCCTTTTCTTTAAGAAATTGTGCTTCATAACAAAAATGAAGAAACAGAATTTTATTTCTGTATCATTTCTATTATTTTCATATACTAATTTACCATGCTTTTTTTAGTTATGCAAGTAATTAAGTTCGAGTTTTATTTTTTATCCCTTGTGAATAGCATTACAATTTTTTCTCTATAAACAATAGATTTATTTATAAAGTTTTGTGCAATATTTTTATCATTTTTCACGCGGATTGAAAATAAATGAAAAATTCAGTTCAGTTTCTGTGTTATACACTGTTCTAAAAACTGTATTAATCTTTTTAGAACAGTTTTACTTGTTCAAATAAATGAAGCGTCTGTTCAAACTGAGATACTGACAGTCCAATTAAACGTACCGATTCATTATTATACTGCTCCATTAATAAATTATATGCCTCTAAAACAAGCTTCTCTTTACTTTGTATATAAGTTTCCAATGTCTTACTTCTAGTTTTTATTTCAAAATCACTTTGTTTAAATTTAATCGTTATCGTTTTAGCAGCCAATTTATTTTTCTTTAACCATTTTGATATCTGTTCTGAGAATTGCTCTATATATTTCTGTAGTACTTCTTCATCTGTTGTATCTTCTAATAAAGTTTCTTCTTTACCGTAAGATTTTCTTTCACGATACAATGTTAATTGATTATCGGACTGCCCTCTTACCTGTCTATAAAGTGCTTCTCCTTGCTTTCCAAAATGTTCGATTAAATATTCTTTTGAACAATTCAAAATATCTTCTCCAGTGAATAAATTTTTTTGCTGCAATTTTTTTGCAGTTGCTTGTCCTACACCAAAAAATTTTTCAACAGGTAAAGTTTTAATAAATTCTGGAAATGATTCTTGATCAATTACGGTAATGCCAGCAGGTTTTCTTTGACCGGATGCAATTTTGGCTAGAAATTTATTAAAAGATACTCCTACTGAGCATGTTAATCCTACTTCTTTATAGATAGCTTCTTGTATTTCTCTTGCAATTATCGTTGCAGAAGTTTGATTTTTTGTATTCTCTGTAACATCTAAATACGCTTCATCAATGGACATCGGTTCAACGAGAGGAGTATATCGATGAAATATTTCTCTAATTTGTAAACTTAATTGTCGATAACGTTCAAAATTCGGAGGAACAATAATTGCTTTTGGACATAATCGAATCGCTTTACTTGTTGGCATTGCCGATCTGACTCCAAATGCTCTTGCCTCATAAGAACAAGTTGCCACGACTCCACGTTGATTTACTTTTCCACCTACAATAATCGGTTTCCCTCTTAAATGAGGATGATCCATTTGTTCAACAGATGCAAAAAAGGCGTCCATATCAATATGTAATATTTTACGCATTCGTTTCCTCCTTTCTTTCGTATTTCTAAACTATTCAAAAAGTGGCAGAACGACTGCTCTGCCACTTCCTATTATAATTCAACTTCACTATTTTCTGGTGTTACAATCGAACTTACTCCTGTTACATTGAAGTACTCTTCACAACGTTGCTTTAATGCTTCCATTGCAACTGTTGCTCTTTCAGCTTGATCTTTTGTGACAGATTCCATTACAAGAACTGCATTTGTTGTTTCTTCTTGTAACATCGTTCTCTTCGCTTCTCTCCAGTTCAAGCAACGGCATACAGCTCCCTCATTGTCGAAGTGACAAATTTCGCCCTCTAATGCTGGTGAATCTTCTTCAGCACCTAACGGGAAGAAACTTTCTCCACCTTTAGCTTTACCTAAGCGTAAATCTCCTTGGATTTTATCTAAATCTTCGCCCCCTAATGGAACAGCATATTCAATAGAAATACTATTATAAATATCTACTAATGGAGTAATCAAACGGAATGTATGTCCTTGAGAAACACGTTTTAACAAAGCTTCAATAGAAGAACGTGATCCTTTTTTGGTTTTGAATTTAGAATAGGCTTGTCTCCATTGTTGGATAACTTTATTATCACTAAAGACTTCTTCTGTAAAATGAACTTGAACTTTTTGGCAAGCTTCTTGTAAGATTCCTTCAAAATACGGATCTTCTGTTTCATCTACAAAATTATTAATACCTTTTAATACTAACACATTCACTTGACCTTCTGGAAATAATTCCCAAAATTCAGGCTCTACTATAAATTTTGCCATCTTCCATTCTCCTATTCTAATTCTTCAAATCTTTGCTTCATCGTTACATTATTTTTGACGAGTTTTTTTACGGTCAAATCAGTTGCCTTATTATTCGCTAATCTTAAATTGTTTTCAGATGATAACAACGCATCTTTTGTCTTTTGTAAATGCGAAATTGTTTTATCAATTTCATCAATTGCTGTTTTAAATTTCTTACTAGCTAATTCATAATTTTTAGAAAAGGCTGTTTTAAATGCAAGCAAGTCTTCTTCAAAATGCGTAATATCTAATTGTTGCTCTTTCATTTGCGCTAATTCTTGTTTATATTTTAATGAATTTAACGCCGCATTTCTTAATAACGTAATAATTGGAATAAAGAATTGAGGTCTAACAACATACATTTTCTCATACACATAACTGACATCCACAATTCCATTATTGTATAGTTCATTATCTGCTTCTAATAAAGATACTAAAATCGCATATTCACAATTCTTCTCACGTCGATCTTTATCCAATTCTTTAAAGAAATGTTCATTTTTCTTTTTCGTTGCTGTTTGATCATTTTCATTTTTCATTTCAAACATAATGGATAATACTTCGTTTCCAAAATCATCATATTCTCGGTAAATATAATCGCCCTTACTTCCCGTTTTAGCATCATTATCTTTTCCAAATTCAGCTCTTGGAAAAGCCGTCATTCTTAATTGGTTAAATTGAATTTCGCAATGTTGTTCTAAACTTTCACCGACCATTTTTGTCGATTGTTTTGCTTTAAAATCTTTATAAAACGCAATTGTTTCGTCTTTTTGACGTAATTCCAGCTCGTATTTTTCTTTTAAAGCCGCTGCTTGAACTTCTTGTTCTTTTTCTTGCAAATGATTTTTCGCTTCTAAATCAGCAATAACACGATCTTTTTCAGCAGATAACTGAGAAACTCGTAAGGCTTCTTTTGTTTCTTGTGCATCAATCTTTGCTTGAAGCGATTGAATCAATTGTTCTTGCTGAGTAATTTTTTCTTGATATTGCTGCGTCAATTCCTGTTTTGAAACAACTTGTTCTTGTTGAATCTTAGATAATTCCATTTCTAATTTATGTTTTTCTTTTTCAACTTGAACTTCCATTTGTTGACTAGCTTGTTTTAGCTCTTGCTCTAATAAAGCAATTTGCTGTGTGTAGTGTGCTAATTTCTCTTCAAAATGAGATTGAGCTTGTTGAGATTTTAATTGTTGTTCTGTTTCAAATTGTTTTTTTGCTAATTCTAATTGTTGATGAATTTCTTGTGTAAATTCTTGATTACGAACTTGACTCACAATATCTGCATATGAATGTTCATCAATTGTAAAAACCTTTTGACAGTGCGGACATTTAATTTCGTTCATACAAGTCCCTCTCCTTTTTAAATTAAAATAGTCTTATCTATTAACGAATGCAATAATATCTTCCACGCTAATTGATGAATCGCAAACTACACGAGCCTCTCCACCTTTAGCAACTAATAAACCTGGTACTGTTGGAATGCCATATTTTTGACGGAATGATTGAATATCATTTAGTTGTGTAACATCTTCACTATTCACAAAAATAGCTGGTTTATTTAAAGCTTGACGTGCTTCATTCATTTTTGGAGCGAAACGACGGCAATATGGACAAGTTGGACGTCCGATAAATAACACTACTTCTTCTCCACTTGAGATTAAGCTTTCTACTTCTTTAATTGATTTTTTTTCAAATTTTTCTACTGCTTCAAAAAATTCTTGTGACATATTTAGTTCTCCTTTATTTTGAATTAATATCCTTATATTTTTTTCTTAAATAAATTAATCGTGTGATAAATCCACCAAGCATTCCAATCGCTACTCCACCAATTAATTCTTGAATGATAATCCCTATTACAATACCAATGAGAATTGCTACTAACATGATGGCATTCAGGACATTTAATTCTTTCAATTTTTCTTTAGAATCCATTCTTTCACCTACACTTTATTCTACTACATTCACTTGGCACATTTTCATAGCTTCTAATGCTTGCTGATGAGTTTGAGGTGTTACACCAGCACATGAAGTTGAACTTACATAAATCGGTACTTCTGGAAAGTTTGCTTTTGCTAATAAGACATTGCTAATGACACAAATATCTGTACATAATCCTAAAAATGTAATGGAGCTAATGGAAGGAATTTCCTTCAATAATTCCATTAATGTTGTAGATCCAAAAGTAGGTTTTTCAACTCCAACTGCTTCTTTTTCTAAAAGAGCTTCTTGTACAGTTGTATCTAATTGCCAACCTGGTGTTCCTTTTACACAGTGAATAACTGGTAATTTTTTTCCTTCTTCCGTTTCTAAATAATTTTCATGATGAGTATCCAATGTATAAAAAACTTTACCTGAAAACTCTCGAATCGTTGACGCTACATTAGGAACAATTGCTACTGCTTCTTTTGTTCCTAAGACTCCGTCAACAAAATCTTTTTGCATATCCACTACAACTAAAATATCTGTCATGCTTCTTCCTCCAACAAATGATAGTATTCATATAAATGACGGAATAAGAAATAATATCCACCGACAAGTACATAACTAATACTAATGACAAAAAGTAATAATTCTTTAGACCATGTTGCCATTTCGAATGCCAATGCTCCTCCAAATAAAAAGAACAACATACTTAAACTATAAAAAACTATTTTTATTTTGTCCTTATGATAACCTCTAAGACATCTGCCAATCGCAAATCCTGTATCCGTTAAATATCCCGTAAAATGAGAAGTTCTTACAATCATTCCACGGTAATAAATAAACATACTATTTTGAACACCAACTGTAAAAGCTAGTTGATAAATCCATAAAACTTCTAATTTTAACCAAAAACTAATTCCTAATAAAAAACCTAATACAATCAGTAATATCCCATATCGGTTTGCAAATCGGAAAACTTTTTCGGAAAAAATCATCCCGGAACAAACTCCGCCTAGTATAAAACTAATAATAATGAATAGTAATGTAATTGCATGGCTCATTTCACCTGACATCGTATGGATTAAAAAACCGGAAATATTCCCCGTCATATGAGTAGTAGGCTTTTCATACAATAATAATGTTGTAATATTTACAAATCCTGAAAGAGCACTTAGAAGTCCAATCCATATTGCAAATAATATTCCTTTTTGTTGTTTCATCTCTTCCCCCTTAAAATTGTTGCATAAAATATAGGAAAGCAATTCCCCAACAAATTATATTTACTACATAACAAATTGTAAAATAAATTCGGTGAGTTTTATGGTGAAAAATAAGCATTCCTATTATTCCACCAAATCCCCCACCAATTATTCCTAGAGTTAATAATCTTTTTTCAGGTATCCGCCATTTTTTTCGTCTAGCAGCCCGTTTATCTATTCCTATTAAAACGAATAATAAAAGATTCACTCCCAAAAAGTAAACTAACAGTATTAACGGAATACTATTCAACCGGAACAGCCTCACAACTTGTTCCATTTAATTGACCAATTTCAAAAATATATTGTCCTGTTTTCGTCACTAAACAAGGAACACCTACCATCCCCCATTGTTTACGACCTTCAAATTGTGGTTTATCATCTCTTAAACGAATAAATTCTTTTAAATTCGCCATACTTGCAGTGATATCTACTTCACGATAGCTAATATTTTGTCTTTGTAACTCCTCTACAAATGCTTTTGTATCTGGACATAAGCTACTAAAATATAATACATGTTCTTCCATATTGAAAACTCCCTATCTTTCTATGATTTGTTGTAAAGCTTGTCTTGCTAATTGATCAGCTCCGCGGTTTTCCTTTTCAGGAATCCATTCTAAAAATAGTTGCGGAAATTTTTTTCGTTCTTCTTGCACTATTTTTAAAATATCTTGATAAGCAATTTGTTTCGTATAATTTTTTTCAATCGCCATCATTGCAAACTTGGAATCTGAATTCAAAAAAATCATTTCTTGATTCCATTCTTTTTCTTTTAGAATGATTAACGCACGATAAATAGCCCATAATTCTGCTTGATGGTTATCCATTAGAATTTCAGAATTTTCTTTAAACAAAAATTGTTGTTTTTGATATAAAATTTCAATTCCAATTCCAACTTTTCCTGGATTCCCATTAACTGCAGCATCCGTTTTCACTCGAATCATTCCGATTCTATCACCCGTACTCCTGTAGCTTGAAGACCATGAGCACCACGTGCAACTTCAAATTCAACTATTTGTCCTTCTTTTAATGTTTTAAATCCTTCAGATAAAATCCCTGTAAAGTGAACAAATACATCTTCATTTGTATCAGTGACAGAAATAAAACCATAGCCTTTTTCATTGCTAAACCATTTTACGATTCCTTTTTTCATAATGAAACCCTCCAGCCTTTTCTATTCTCAGACAGCTTTTATCTTATTATATACGTTCTATTTCTTTTTTTAAAATAATAAGTTTCAAGTCTATTTTCACTTGGCAAAAGAAAATTAACTCTATAGTATTCACTTGAATTCAAAACCACAACTATAGAACAAAGTCTCTATTGTGAAATACATATTTGAAAATCTTCGTATTGTTTTACAAAATTAGAATCATCATAAAATAAACTTTCCATCAAATTTTCTTTTCCTGAAAAATAATTCATCCACTCTTTAAAAGAGGATATATACTCTTCTTGAAACGGATGTAATCGAATGATATCTTGCTTCCATTTTTGAGCTAATACCATAGCTTCTTCCATAGAAAAAGAACCCATCAACTCATTTAATAACTCTGATTCTTCTTTATATAATCGTGATTTAGTAATCGAAAACAGTTTATTTCGATTGACGATTTTTAAATCTCCATTCCACAATAATTGAATCGTCTCAAGTGATCCTGAATCTAACCATTCATCTAATAAAATAGCTTTATCAAACATTGGGGTCTGTGGATGAAGTAAAAATAACTGAATAACGAATTCTTTTTGTAATAATGTTGAATCAATTAATACTTGAGTGATATATTGAATTTCTTCTATAGAAAAAATCTTATCTTTGTTCTGTAACGCTCCCCCAATTTCTTGTAACTGCTGAACTTTCTCTTGTTCCTGTTTCAATTTATGATTCATCATTTTTAGTTGAAGGTTGCTTATCTCTGGATACTCTATATGCGATGAATTTTTCAAATAATCTTCCACTTCTTCAAAACGATTCATATGGATTAATGCTTCTAAATAGACGCATAAATACATTTCTTCCTTCAATTCAAACTCTTCTACTAACCAAATAATTTCATTCCAATCTTGACTACAACATAGTAAAGACCATAATTTATCTAATAGTTGATCTGAACGAGTCTTAATATATCCTTTTTCTAACCAATCAATGGCACTAATCAAATCATCTTCTTTTTGACATTGCGTTGCTTTTTGAATATAAAATTCTTCTTGATTTGGAAATTCAATCGTATTTCCCATCCTTTTCCTCCTCTTTAAAAGAAAAACAGACTAATCCAAGATTAGTCTGCCTTAGCATCATCTGGTAAAAATTCAATAATATCTTTAAAATTTACGATGGTGCGATCTTCACAAATATCTTTCATAACGGTCGTAGAAGATTCCCAGTCAATAATCACGACTGCACTATTGGAAAGTAACTTATAAATCACACCGTACATTTGCTGTTCTCTAAACGTAAAATGAATCCGATCTCCTACATCTGGGCGAATAGAATCTTTAACTCGTTTAATGACAACAAGAACTTCTTCATATGATATACCCAATATATGTGCAATACGAGATTTGCTAGTTCCTTTACGAAGTTCCGTTTCAACGATTCCTTGAACTTTCTTTGTCACTTTAAGTGCCATCTTTATCGCCTCTTCCCACGGGCCTTCCAAATCCAACACATCTACAATATTACTAGCTTTAGTATAGCATATAAATAGGAAAATGTCAGTTAAAAAGTCTTAAAAACATTGATATTATAACATTTCTAAGAAATAAAGACGAATTTGTTAGGAAATATTTATAAATTCTCATATTTTAGTTTTTTTCTAAATTGTAGAATTTATAAATTATCGATTAAACTTCCCTTCTTCCATAAGCACACATTTCTAATAAGGGACATTCATGACATTTTGGTTTTCGAGCAATACAGTGATATCTTCCAAAGAAAATCATCCAATGATGTGCTCTCGACCATAATTCTTTTGGAATTTTACGACATAATGTTTCTTCTACTTCTAATACAGTATCCTTTTGTCTACAAATTTGAAGACGTTTTGAGATTCTTTCAACATGAGTATCTACTGCAAACGCTGGAATATTAAAAGCAACACTCATCACTACATTAGCAGTTTTTCTGCCTACACCTGCTAAACTCACTAATTCTTTTCTAGTCGAGGGAACTTCGCCATCAAACCGTTCCATTAGTTGTTGCGCACAAAGGCGAATATTTTTGGCCTTACTTCGATACAATCCTAAAGACTTAATACATTCAATCACTTCTTCTTCACTTGCCGCTGCTAAATGAGCAGGAGTTGGAAATCTCTCAAATAATTTAGGAGTAACTTTATTCACACCTACATCTGTTGCTTGAGCACTTAAAATTGTTGCAATTAGTAATTCAAAAGCATTGCGATGGTTTAGCTCACAATGAGCATCTGGAAATAAGTCTCCCATTGTTTGAACTGCTTCAATCGTTTTTGTTTTTGATAACATAAGCTCCCTCCATCAATCCAACCAATTATCTAATGGCACTTGAGGAATTGGTGTTGTTTCTTTTGGTTTTGCTGTAAAATGTCCATTTCTCGAGCGATTCTTATCTTGAATGACTTGTTGAACCGTTTTGAATCCTTTTCTTTGCCATGTTAATAAGATTTTGTCCATATACTTCAACGTAAATACTTGATTTAAAACTGCTTCTTTTAAAGCTGCTAAAATTAAATCATGAGAATATTCGTCCTTATCAATCCAACTTTTAATCATTTGAATTTCATAAGAACTAATGGGTCTACCAAATTCTTTTTCAATCACAAAAATTAAATTAGGATTTTCATTTTCTTCTTTTTTAGCAACTTCTTGTCGATGTAAAATTTCTAATTGTTGAAATAAAGGAGCTAGACTATAATACTCTTCTCTTTTACCTTCTTCGTTTTCTTTTTGTGTAACAGATAGCACTTGTCGATCTAATAAATGCTGAATGATTTGAAATAAAGTATTTTCTGAAATCGAAAATACATCACAAATTTCTTCAACATTCAGCGGAAAATATTCTGAAGTTGTATGTTGTAACCACCAAGAAAGCATTAAGCATTCTTGAGCAGTTAATTGTAATTTTTGATAATAACGGATGAATGGATTTGGAACGGTCGTTCCTCCTTGATACATCCAAAATTGCTGAAATGTTTGTTCCAAAATTTTCACCTCTTTTTCTGACATAAAAACCGATTTCTAGAAATTCTAAAAATCGGTTTGAAATTGTCTATTTTATGGGAAAATACGGTTTAATAAACGTGGGAATGGAATTGCTTCACGAATATGTTTCGTACCTGCAACGAATGTTACCATTCTTTCCAACCCTAATCCGAATCCAGCATGAGGAACTGAACCATATTTTCTTAAATCTAAGTAGAATGCATAATCATCTGGATTTAAGCCATTCTCTTTAATTTTTTCATATAATTTATCATAGTCCACTTCACGCTCAGAACCACCGATAATTTCTCCATATCCTTCTGGAGCTAATAAGTCCGCACAAAGTACACGGCTTTCATTACCAGGTACTGGCTTCATGTAAAATGCTTTAATATCTGAAGGATAGTTCATCACGAATGTTGGTACTCCAAAATGGTTTGAAATCCAAGTTTCGTGTGGAGAGCCAAAGTCATCTCCATGTTCCAAATGTTCATAATCCGTATCTTCATCTGCTTCGTGAGCTTGTAGCAAGTCAATCGCTTCATCATAAGAAATACGTTTAAATGGTTCACTCACATATTTCTTCAATAATTCTACATCTCTTTCTAAAGTTTCAAGAGCATGAGGAGCACGGTCTAAAACTCCTTGAATTAATGCTTTTACATAAGCTTCTTGTAAATCTAATGATTCGTCATGAGTCACGAATGGATATTCAGCATCCATCATCCAGAATTCTGTTAAGTGACGACGAGTTTTAGATTTTTCAGCACGGAATACTGGACCAAAGTCAAATACTGGACCGAATGCCATTGCACCAGCTTCTAAGTATAATTGACCTGATTGAGATAAGAAAGCTGGATCTCCAAAATAATCTGTTTCAAATAATTCAGTTGTATTTTCTGCAGCATTTCCAGATAAAATTGGGCTATCAAATTTAATAAATCCATTTTGATCAAAGAATTCATATGAAGCATAAATAATCGCATTACGAATTTGCATAATGGCATGTTGTTTACTTGAACGTAACCATAAATGACGGTGATCCATTAAGAAGTCCGTACCATGTTCTTTTGGAGTAATTGGATATTCATGACTTTCCCCAATGACTTCTAATCCTGTTACTAATAATTCATACCCTAATTTTGAACGAGTATCTTCTTGAACAACCCCTGTTACATAAACAGCTGTTTCTTGTGTTAATGATTTAGCAATTTCAAATACTTCTTCAGGAACATCGCTTTTTACAACAATCCCTTGGAAATAAGCTGCTCCATCACGTAATTGTAAGAAAGCAATTTTCCCACTTGAACGTTTATTGGCTACCCAAGCTCCAATTAGGACTGTTTGTCCAACATAATCTTTTGCTTGGTTCATTCTGATTTTTTTCAAAATAATCCCTCTTTCTACAAATAATTTCTAACAAATTGATTCATTCTTTGAGCGGCATTTCTTAGTTCTTCTTCACTACTTGCACAACTTAATCGCAAGTAACCAGTACAACCGAAGTTTTCACCTGATACAGTCGCCACTCCAACTTCCTCTAATAATTTTAATGCAAATATATCTGAAGTTTCAACTCCAACTATTTTCATTGCTTCTTGAATATTGACAAATAAGTAGAAAGCTCCACCTGGTTTCACACATGACATACCAGGAATTTCCTGAATGAGTGCATGGAATAACTCAATTCTCTTTTGGAATTGACAACGCATCACTTCTTTATCTTCTTGTAAATCTTCCTGAAATGCACGAATCGCAGCATATTGAACGACTGCAGCTGGATTACTCGTTGTATGACTTGTTAAATCATTCATTGCCCGAATCACTTCCACTGGACCAAAGGCATATCCTAATCTCCAACCTGTCATTGCAACAGACTTCGATAATCCATTAATAACTAATGTATTATTTTTTATTTCTTCAGATAGACTAGCTACACTAATACTTGGTATATCATGGACTAATTCATAATAAATTTCATCTGCGATAACAAATACCTGATGGTTTAATGCCCATTGACTAATTTCATATAATTCTTCTTTTGAATACGTTAATCCGGTTGGATTAGAAGGAGAATTTAAAATTAATACCTTCGTTTTATCTGTTAAAGCTTTTTCTAACAAATCAACCGTTACTTTAAAAGCATTCTTTTCACTCGTTTCCACAAAAACTGGAATTCCTTGAGCTAATGTAATTTGTTCTGCATAACTAACCCAATAAGGAACTGGAACTAACACTTCTTCTCCTGGATCAATTAATGTTTGAAATGCAGAATATAAAGCAAACTTTGCCCCTGCAAAAACAGCTACTTGTTGTTTTGAAACTTTCACACCATCTTTTCTTAAATGAAAATCACAAATGGCTTGTTTTAATTCATCTAATCCTAAAGTAGGTGTGTAATGATCGGTTTCATGTTTCAATAGAGATTCAATTGCCGCTTTTGTAATTTTTTCAGGAGTATTAAAATCAGGCTCACCAATTGATAAGCTAATAATATCTTTCCCTGATGCTTTTAATTCTCTTGCTTTTTGTGTCATTGCTAGTGTTCCTGATGGAAGTATTTTAGAGACACGTTCTGAGATTTTTACCATAATAACCTACCTTTAAATATTTTCAATATCTTTTATCCATTGGCCATTTTTGGCAGAAATATAATAATATCCAATACGTTGATTTTTTGTTCGATAGTTGACTTCCCATACAGGCTCGTCTTTTATCATTCCCAATCTTGCTTCTAAAATCTCATCTGTATGTTTCGCTTCTTTTGTAATAGAGCGTGCTTCTTGTTCATTAATCACAGCATCCTGTTGTAATATGGTTACTTCTTTTTTATCCGGAGAAACAATCGCATATAATTGTTGACCTTCTGTCGTAATTCCAGCTAATGAATAATAAGTTTCCTCTGTATTAAACCAATAAAAATCTGTAATTTTAGTGAACTGAACTTTCTGTGCAGCAATTTCTACTGCTAAATCTTTAGCCTTTAATTTTTCTGATTGGCTTAAATAAAAAATTCGAGCAGCTCCAAAAAATATTACTAAAAACGTGCAGACGAAAAGCAACATCGTACGTCTTCTCATAGATGCACAACCTTTTCTAATTTTTAAACTCAGATAGCTTCATTATACGATAAGCCATTAAAAAGCACCAGTATTTTATAAAATATGATAAAAAAAGATAGCTTCCAAATAGGAAGCTATCCTAACTCTTAAACACATCTATTTTTTTCTACAATGACTTGGCATTCACTTGTTCCTGATAATTCCTTATCTTCTGGAACCTCAACGCTCTTATCTGTAATCACATAATTCAATTTAGCACCTTTTTTAATAATAGAGTCAGCCATGATAATACTGTTTTTTACAACTGCTCCTTCTTCAATAATAACGTCACGGAAAATAATACTATTTTCAACCGTTCCATTAATACAAGAACCATCTCCTAAAAGTGAACTTTTTACATTAGAATGTTCCCCATAATGGGTAGGTACACTATCTTGAACTCTTGTTAAAATATCTGTTCCACTATCAAATACTGTAGTTAAAGTTTCTGGCTTTAATAGATCCTGATTGAAATCAAAATAATCCTTTACACTATTAATAACTTTTGAATATCCTTTTATTTCATAAGCATAAACATTTAAAGTATCTAAATTTTTAGAAACATAATCTCTTAAAATATCTTCCCATCCAAGAGTCATCCCTTTTTTAATAATGCCATTTAACAATTCTTTTGTCATAATATATATTTTTGCTTGAGTCGCACAAGTTTCATTTGAACCATTAAAATGATATAACGTTTCATACACTTTATAATCTTTATCAAAAATAATTTGAGATTCTCCAATTTCTGGTTTACGATAGTGATATGCTACTGTAATATCAGATCCAGTATCAACATGATATTGGAACATTTCTTTAAAATCAATTGTTCCAATAATATTTGTATCTGCTAAAATACAATACTCTTCTTTTAAATTTTCTGTATACACCATTGTATTCACTAACGCTTCAATTTTATTTTGAGGAATACGAGTCGATAAATAGTTCGATAAGGGGGTTATTAATGTTAACCCGCTATTTTTTCTATTTAAATCCCAATCTTTTCCCCAACCAACATGATCTCTTAATGATTTATAATTATGATTTGTTAAAATTCCGATATTGTCTATTCCTGCTTTTACTAAGGATGATAACATAAAATCTACTAAACGATATCTGGAACCGACTGGAAGAGAAGCTAAAGTTCTTGAACGAACTAATCCGTGTAAATCATCTTGTCTATAATTATCCGCAAATAAAATCGCAAAAGCTTTAATCATTTTAGCAACCTCCCGCTTTCTTCGGTTCAGTGACGACTTCATTGCGTCCAATAACCGTAATCATATCTTTTCCTAATTCAATTTCTTCATGTCCAATAGAAACACCAGATTTAATCACCGCTCCTTCAGCTACAATTGAGTGATATACACTAGCTCCTTTTTCAATCGTAGCATTTTGCATAATAATACTATCTTTTACAACAGCATCTTCTGCAATTACTACGCCTGAAGAAATAATGGAATCTTTTACTTTACCAAATACTAAAGTTCCGTCTGAAATCATAGATGATTGAACATCAGCATGTTCCCCTAAATATTGTGGAAGTCTACCTTCATGACGATAATAAATTCTCCAAGTTTTATCATCGATATCAAAAGCTTCGCGAGCTTTAATTAAATCCATATTAGCTTCCCATAAACTTTCAATGGTACCCACATCTTTCCAATAACCTTCAAATGGGAATGCGTATATTTTCTTTTCTTCTTCAAGTAACATTGGAATAATATTTTTTCCAAAATCTTTTTCACTTTCAGGATTTGCTTCGTCACGAATTAAATATTCACGTAAAACTCTCCAATTAAATATATAAATACCCATTGAAGCTTTTGTTGAAATTGGATTTTTTGGTTTTTCTAAAAACTCCACAATTCTTAAATCTTCATCTGTATTTAAAATCCCAAAACGATGAGCTTCTTCCATTGGAACATTAATATGTGCAATGGTTAAATCTGCCTCTTTTTCCTTATGGAATTCTAGCATTTTGTTGTAATTCATTTTATAAATATGATCTCCAGATAAAATTAAGACATATTCAGGTTCATATTGTTCAATATACTTAATATTTTGGTAAATAGCATGTGCTGTTCCTTTATACCATTCCCCTGTTTTACCAGCAGTATAAGGAGGTAAAATAGACAATCCTCCATCCATTCTATCTAAATCCCATGGTTGTCCATTTCCCATATATGAATTCAATTCTAATGGCTTGAATTGTGTTAAAACTCCAACTGTTGAAATTCCAGAATTTGCACAATTAGACAATGGAAAATCAATAATACGATACTTTCCACCATAAGGTACAGCCGGTTTAGCCATATCTTGAGTTAAAATTTGTAAGCGAGTGCCCTGCCCTCCAGCTAGTAACATTGCGACTATTTCTTTTTTTCTTGCCATATGTACATCCCCCACATTATTAATTTATTCTTTCAAAGTACATTGTTGAAAAAGCTGGTATATCTATCTGAAGTGTATACGGAAGTTCTCCACATTGTTGCTCAATTGTTTTTACTTGCTCAACTTGAATTCCTTTTCCTCCATATTTATCTTCATCAGAGTTTAATACTAATCGATAACTACGTTCATCATTAAATCCAATCCAATATTGATTCCAATTTACTCCTGAAAAATTAGAAATGACTAAAATTTCCTGCCCATTTTTTGCTTTTCTCGAAAAAGCAAAAATATTATGATCAGCATCATCTACTACATGCCATTCAAAACCATCCCAACCTCCATCTTGTTCCCAAAACGCTGGAGTTTCTTGATAAAAATGATTTAATTCTCTTACATAATCATGCGTTTTTTTATGAAGAGGATAATCTAGTAAAAACCAATCTAGTTCTCGTTTTTCATCCCATTCAATAAATTGTGGAATTTCAGTTCCCATAAATGTTAATTTCTTTCCTGGATGTGCAAACATATACCCTAAAAATGTTTTAAAATTAGAAAATTTTTCTTCATAAGAAACAGGATTTTTATCTAATAATGATTTTTTTCCATGAACAACTTCATCATGAGAAATTGGCAAAATAAAGTTTTCTACAAATGCGTAACACATTGAAAATGTTAATTTATTATGACAACCTTTACGATAAACTGGATTCGTTTCAATATAATCTAAACTATCATTCATCCATCCCATATTCCATTTAAAATGAAAACCAAGTCCACCTTCTTCCACTGGAGCAGAAATTTTAGGATATGCTGTTGCTTCTTCGGCAATCATCATTACACCTGGATAATTTTCTCTTACATATTGATTTAAAGTTTTGAAGAAATCTAATACTTCCAAGTTTTCATTTCCACCATAAATATTTTTAGCTGCTAAATGCTCTGGGCGGTCATAGTTTAAAAATAACATTGAACTAACAGCATCAACTCGTAATCCATCTAGATGGAATTCTTTAATCCAATAATTAGCACTTGAGAATAAGAATGAACAAACTTCACCACGTCCATAGTCAAATACTCTTGTCCCCCAAGATTTATGTTCTTTCTTCCGTTCATCAGAATATTCATAACAACACTGTCCATCAAATTCATATAATCCAAATTCATCTTTTGTAAAGTGACCTGGTACCCAATCTAATAGAACACCAATCCCATTTTGATGAGCTTTGTCAATTAAATATTTAAAATCATCTGGAGTTCCATAACGAGATGTCACTGCAAAATATCCTGTTACTTGATACCCCCATGAAGGATCGTATGGATACTCCGTAATAGGAAGAAGCTCTATATGCGTATAGTGCATTTGTTTTACATAGGGGATTAAAGTATCTGCAATTTGTCTATAGCTACAAAATCCTCCATTTTCTCCATGCTTCCAAGAACCTAAATGAACTTCGTAAATATTCAGCGGTTGTTGATAAGGAATTGTTCTATTTTTAATCCAACTCTCATCATTCCAAGTATATTTTTTATTTTCATATACTTTAGAAGCTGTTTCTGGACGTGTTTGTGTATATCTTGCATAAGGGTCTGACTTCCATAACATTCTTCCATCTGAAGCTTTAATAACATACTTATATGCATCAAAGAATTGAACATTTGGTACAATTCCTTCAAAAATCCCTTCATTCGTTATTCTTGTTAACTCATATGCTGTTGGATTCCACCCACAAAAATCTCCCGAAACAAATACTTGTTGTGCATGTGGGGCCCAAACTCTAAACGTACATTGATTTTCTTCAAGGAAAGAACCTAAAAATTCATATGCATGAAAATTCTTTCCTTCATGAAACAAATATTTGTCCAAAGTATGTTCCATACGCATACCTCCCTTCCTAAAATCAATCCGTTTTACATTTCACGATAAGCGTTTTCATTATTTTATACAACAAAAGCCCTTTAATCGTATTTTTCCGTTTACTTATGGCTTAATTATAGCATATCCTTGATTATTTTCGTATATTTTTTTCAATTTTTCTCAAAAAATATAAAGCGTTTTACTAATGATAAAAATAAAAAATATTTTTCACAAGTCATTCCTTTTTACTTTATTTTATACTACAATTAAACTATTAGACCGAATACAGAAAGGATGATATTTCTTGATTCAATTTAACCCCCTTCAAGATAAATATCCAAAAGGTGCTGTCCATTCTTCTCAAAACATTCTTTTTGAGGTATGGATTCACCAAGATTTTTATTTTAAACAAATTTCTTTAATTTTATTAAATGATTTTACACATGAAAAAAATGCTTATCCATTAGAATCTACTGATATTTTTAAAGAACAATTTCGTAAATATATTGTCAATATTCAAGCATTAGAAACTGGACTCTATTTTTATGATTTTGAAATTCAATTTGATGATTCTATAGGATATTTGAAAAAGCATGAATTTACTGCTGTCTTTACAATGGAAGAACAGTCTTATTCTTCTTGGCAGTTAACAGTTTATGACGAAGACTTTCATACTCCAGAATGGATGAAAGGAAGCATTATGTATCAAATTTTCCCAGACCGATTTAAGAAGAGTCCACATTATCAAGCAACAATTGCTGCTAATGAAGAGAAGCGTATCAGACATGATGATTGGAATGCTATTCCTTATTCTTCTATTACACATGAAAATTATAGAGCTCAAGATTTCTTTATGGGAAATTTAAAAGGGATTCAAGAACACTTACCTTATTTTCAGCAATTAAGAATTGATAGTATTTACTTAAATCCCGTGGTCGAAAGTCCTGAAAATCATCGTTATTCTACTTCTGATTACTTTAATGTAGACCCTTATTTAGGTACTGTTCAAGACTTTAAAGATTTATGTAAAGAATTTAAGGAAAAGGATATTCGCATTACATTAGATGGAGTATTTAGCCATACGGGTGCGGATAGTATTTATTTCAATCGTTATGGAAACTATGACAGCGTTGGAGCTTATCAATCTCAAGATTCTCCTTACTATCCTTGGTTTACTTTTAATGAATTTCCAAATGTTTATCAATCATGGTGGGGGTTCACAAATCTACCAACTGTTGTAAAAGAAAATAAGGAATATCAAGAATTTATGTTTAATTCTAATAATGGAGTCATTCCTTATTGGCAACGGTTAGGAATAAGTGGATGGCGAATTGATGTAGCTGATGAATTTCCAGACTGCTTCATAGATAAACTAAGAAAAACTGCTAAACAAGAAGATCCAGATTGTTTTTTACTAGGAGAAGTTTGGGAAGATGCAACAACAAAATTTTCATATAATACACGTAGAAGATATTTCTTAGGAAAACAATTTGATAGTGTCATGAATTATCCTTGGAGAAATGCGATTATTCACTATGTCAAATACAAAGATGCTCATCAATTTTCTTTAGCGTTATTAGAATTATTAGAAAACTATCCTAAGCCTGCATTAGATGTTTTAATGAACTTATTATCAAGCCATGATACAGAGAGAATTTTAACCGTATTAGCATTTGATAATCCCGAAGAATTTCCTGTTGAAAAACGACCAGATTATAAACTAAGTGCTAGTGAATATCGATTAGCAAAAGAAAGATTCTTTGTCGCATCCTTTATTCAATTTACTCTCCCAGGTGTTCCTTGTATTTATTATGGAGATGAAATTGGAATGTATGGATTTAGAGATCCTTATAATCGTCAAACATTTAAACTTCAAGAAAAAGATGATGAAGTTTTAGCATTTTACCAAGAATTAACAAACTTCAGACATAAATATCAAGAAGCGTTTAAAGCAGACTGTGACATCATTAAAGTAACAAATGGATGTATCGCTTATAAACGTGGTGATTTACTATGTATGATCAACTTAGATAATTCTGCTCATTTTATTGAAAACTATTCAGGAGATATTCTTTATCAAAAAGGAGATTTTTACCCTACTCCTCATGGAATCGTAGTTGGACCAAATAGTTTTGGAGCAATTCAATTAACTTAAATATCTCATATTATAAAAAAGAGTGAATAGAAATACATCTTGTATCCTATTCACTCTCTTATTTTTCTTTTATCCACGAAAAAGACTAAATAATGGAATTAACACAATTGGTAAAAACATTGCAGGTAAAAAGTTCATAACTTTTATTTTTGTTAATTCCAATAAATTTAATCCTAATGCTACAAGTAATAAAGAACCCACTGCAGACATCGCATAAACAATGGATTCGCTTAAATACGGTGCTACAAATTGAGCAAGAATCATTATTCCACCTTCATACAAAAGAATGGCTAATGCGGATAACATTACACCCGCTCCTTTTGTCGTAGCCAAAATAATAGATGCAATTCCGTCAATAATCGCTTTTGTAATCAAAATTTGATGATTATCTCTCAAACCTGCTTCAAGAGAACCCATTACTGCCATTGCTCCAACACAAAAGATTAGTACAGCTGACACAAAACCTTCTGCCAATTGATTTTGAGATCCTTCTTTGGAAAATTTCTCTTGAATCCAATCTGCAAATTTTCGAATATTCTCCTCTAATTGCATTATTTCCCCAAGATAACCTCCAAAAGAAATGCATACAATCATCAAAATCATGTCTTGGTCTACTAAAGCTCCTTTTAAGCCGATAATAAACGTAGAAAGTGCCAACCCTTGCATAATATGAGTAGACATTTTTACAGACATTCCTCTTTTTAATTGCAGTCCAATAATTGTCCCTATCACAATCGCAATAACATTTATAATTACACCCATTTACTCTAGCTCCTTCTAGCGATACTGCTACAAGTATACTGCTAATATACTAGAAAATCCATTAGAATTAATCAATTCTAATGGATTCCTTTTTTCACTTAAGAATTATACCCATTCACCATTTCCATTTACATAGTATCCATCTGGAGTAATTGTATTCACCAATAATTCACCAGATTTGTCAACATAGTACCATTTTCCATTTACTTCAAACCATTGGTTCTCCTTCATCGCTCCACTTTTTTCTAAGTAGTACCACTTTCCATTTAAGAATACCCAACCCGTTAACATCTTACCTGTACCATTAAAGTAATACCATTTATTACTAACTTTTTCCCAAGTATTACTTAAATATTTTCCTTCAGAATTAACATAGTACCAAGTATTAGATTTTTCATCTTGAATCCATTCTGACTTAGCCATATATCCACCAGATTTTAGGTAATAATCTCCTACCCATTGATTTTCTCTCATTACCCCTCTTCCATCAAGGTAGAACCATTCTCCTTTTACCAATACCCAAGTACTATTTAAATATTTTCCTTCAGAGTCAACATAATACCAAGTATTAGATTTTTCATCTTGAATCCATTCTGATTTCGCCATGTATCCACCAGATTTTAAGTAATAATCTCCTACCCATTGATTTTCAACATATTCTCCTTTAGCATCAATAAAGAACCAACTTTGATAAGTAACATCATAAACCCATTTATTAATTATCTTTTGTCCTTCTTTATTAAAATAATTCTTTCCATCAAAACCTTGCTTTTGAACCGGAGTGGCTGGTGATGCTGGTGTTGTAGTAGGTTTTAAGCGTTCTAATACTGCTTTTAAAGATGAGACATCAATAAATGGACTTGCTAGAGGTGTTTTTGTTTTAACTGCCTTTTCCATCTTAGCTTCTACATCTTTCATTAATTGGAATACAGCTTTTGCAACTTCTATTGAATTTTTTGTATATTCATCAGCATGTTCTTTTACATAATCATCTGATTTCCCTGTATATTCATCAATTAATTTATTTTGATAATCAATTAGCAATGCTTCCATTTTTTCCCAATTTGAACGAATAGTCTTTCCAAACAATTCTGGATGATCCATTACCATTGTATCAATATTAGTAGCTACCCAATACCAAGAATTAGCATCATATTTATTTCCTCTTACTTTATATGCTTCAAATGTATCTTTAATACTACCAAAATAAGGAACATATGGTGTATTACGTGATCGACCTAAACTTAACCACATTACTCCTCCTAAAGATTGTGGTAATTTTTGATTAATTTGATATACGTGTGGGTCAATTACATTTTCATTCCCTGGAGCGTATGCATATTTACCATAGTTTGGATCTGTTTTCGACGCTGGTTTTCTATAAGGATCTTTCTTAGTATCATAACCTGGAACTTGATCATCAGGAACCAATTCACCATTTAATGTTTCAAAACGATTTCTTTGAACATTTAATCCATCGATTACTGTGAAATCTCTTCTTGGGCTATCTTGTAAAAATTCATAACGTTTATCCTGGAATGTGACCTTAGAAGATGGATTTAATAATTTAATTCCAGCATACACACGTGAACGGTCACCACGTTCTAATGGTGGCGCATAAGTAGCTGCTAAATCAATTTCTCCTTTACTTTCATCTCCAACAAATACTCCTGCTTTTTTAGCTGTTTCAATAATTCCTTTTGAAGCTATAATAGTTTCTTTATCATTAATATTCACTTTACCTAAGAAATACGTATTTGGGAATACAGAATATTTATCATCTGGATATTTAAACGCTACATATTCATGACCTGAATAAATTTCCATATACCATAATTCGTTTTTATCGGCAAAAACAATAATATTTCCTTCTGCAGATCCTTTTTCATCAATTTCTTTCGCTAATAATTGAGCTGCTTCTCTTGCTGTTTTGACACGTGGTAAAATTAAATCTGTTACAATTGCTTCAGTAACTCCTTCTTTTACTAATGGATCAATCGCCGGATATTCAACTTCATTTTCTGGTCCTTCCAAAACTCGTCCATCTGCTGCAACTTTTGGAGCTTTACCTCCTACCACTTCACTACGTGGTGTAGCCGTTACTGTTGCAGTCATTGAAACCCCATGTTCATTAAAGCCATGTTCAGAGAAAATACCTTCGTTTGAATCTCTTGAATCATCTGCTACTACTGTATATTTATATTCATGTTTTAAATGAGGATAAACGGTTCCGGTTGATTTATCCAAGAGTACATCCCCTTCTTTATAATCCTTAGCAGGATTTACAAAGAAATTTTTATTATGAGTATGTTGTTGAGTTCCATCTTCATGTTCATATGGATAATCTTCCGTACGTCCATATAAGAATGAACCATCTTTTGTTAGTCCTTTACCAATAATAAATGCAGAACAAGCTTCAACAGCTTGTTGAGATAACACAAGTCCAATAAGGACTGTAGATAATAACGTCTTACTAACTTTCTTATTCATAGCTATCCCCTCTTTTTAAAAGAATCTTTTATGGTTAAACGATTATGTAACCAATTGTAGAATACGCTTTCTTTATTATAAATTCAACACTTTTCATTAATTTATAATAATTATAATTATAATATAAAAAAAGAACCGAATCATATTCGGTTCTTTTTCGATTGCCACTATATGTATGTTCTACAAGTAGTTTGGCTATCAGTTTATCGACAAATTAAGCGTGTGGTTGTTCACTAGCTGACGTTACAGGTTGTGAAGCAGTTGTTGCAGTAGCTGGTGTTGTAGTAGCAGGTGTTGTAGTAGCAGGTGTTGTAGTAGCAGGTACTACAGTTTCCGCTGCTTTATCAGAAACTACTGGTTTTTCAGTTTCAGCTGTAGTACTTGCTACAGGAGAAGTATTTTCTTCTGCTTTAGGAATAGTATTATTCTCAGTTGAAGCTTGATTTTTTGATTTTGGTGTCATTAAATCTTTCTTCACTTCTTCAGATAGTTCTTCTCTGAAATCGGAAGTTGGAACTGAATCATCTTTATCTGCTTGTTCTAATGCCATTTCTGCAAATTCTTTCATCTCATCTAATTTACTCATAGATTCTTCATCATCGGGTTTTGCAATTGCTTTATACTTATCACCAACTCTTGTATCCACTTTTTCAGCTGGATTTTCATGAGCTTTTTTGATTTCTTTTGTAGCAAAATAAGATGGACTAATAAGCTCTTCAGTTGTCCCTGTTTCACCAGGAATGAATTTTGCTTTCGATAATTTTCCAATTAAATCAGAAACTTTTTCTCTTAACTCAAACGGTAATGGTTTATCTTGAATATGTTGTGTCAAGAAGTATAAATACTTCATACCTTCAACTCCAAGACGTTTATTTGCATCTTGTAAGGCTTGTACATAATCTCTTACGGCTTCTAAAGCTTTCATATCTTTCGCTTCGATAGCTTTATTCGCTGCAGCTCTTAATTCATCCTTTGTAACATTATAATCTTTTAATTCCAATTCATTAATCATACGAATTACACTTTCATGTAATGTGTTTAGAGCTTTCTCTTCTTTGGAAAGTTCTGGTGTTGTAACTGTTGATGCTTTTTCAATATATTTTTCATCAAATTGTTTTAGTAACTCTAAATATCCTTGAGTTGAATTCCCTTTTTCATCTAAACGTTCTTTGATTTCACGTAAACTTGTAAGGATACGACTTAATTCAACAGGTTGTGTTTTATATTTTTCAGATGCTTTATTTGCTAAAGATTCAATTTGATTTTCAACTACTTTAGTATCTAAATCACCAGCAATATAAGTTGGTGTAATTTCTTTTAATTTATTCGCAACGTATTTTTTAGCACCTTCAATGTTTTTAATTTTTAGAGAGTGACTATGATCTCCATGTGGTACTTCAAATTTATCGCCTAAAATTCGAATATCTTTTACAGAAATTCCCATACGTTTTGCTAAAGAAGCAATTTCTTGTGCAAATCTTAATTCAGGGTCAATTGATTCATCTGAACTTGGAACTTCAAAATTACGTAGTGGAATCGCCCAAGGATGAATATGTGTTTTATCTTGACCTTGTTCCATATTTTGGAAAGCAAAAACTTTTCCTACATATTTTCCATCTTTATAAGCAGATTCTAATTTAATAGTATCTCTTTCTACTCCATAGGCATAAGTAATATAATCTAAATATTTTTGAATTTCTGGAGATTTTTCTGTTAAATCTTTTTCGTTTGGAATCGTAGAAACATGGTTATCTGAAGTAACTTCATTTCCATGTTTTTCTGATTCATGGTCGTGATGCTCCCCTTCGTGGTCATGTTTATCTCCGTCATGGTCATGGTGTTCACCTTCATGCTCATGCTTATCTCCGTCATGGTCATGGTTGTGATTATTTAAAATTGGTTTTCCATTTTTATCTTTGTAAACAAAATGGAAATGATTTCCATGACGAACGACATATCCTGATTCTGTTTCACTTTCAATATCTTCTTTTCTGAAAACAAATCCATCATGAGCATGGTCGTGGTGTTCGCCTTCGTGCTCATGTTTCTCTCCGTCATGATCGTGTTTATCTGCATCATGATGATGTTGTTCTGCAGTTGCTACTGAATTTCCTTGTTTATTTTTATAAATAAAGTGGAAATGGTCTCCATGGCGCACTACATACCCTTCTGCAGTTTCACTAACAATATCTTTCTTGTCAAATACATACCCATCATGGTCATGATCATGGTGTTCACCTTCGTGGTCATGTTTCTCTTCGTCATGATTATGGTGTTCAGCATCGTGGATATGGTGCTCCGTAGTTACTACTGGATTTCCTTGTTTATTTTTATAAATAAAATGGAAATGGTCTCCATGACGAACGATATATCCTGATTCTGTTTCACTAACGATATCTTTTTTATCAAAAACATAGCCATCTTCAACTTCTTCATGATGCGCATGTGCTACTGAATTTGTAGCCATTGTTGTTGCGAGTGTTTGTTGGGCATTATTTTTATAAATAAAGTGGAAATGATCTCCGTGGCGAACAACATATCCCATTTCATTTTCTTCTACAATATCATTTGGATTAAAAACGTATCCGTCATCTGCAGAACTAATCGCTGTTGCAGAAGTCTTTTGTTCATATATAGCATCTGCTGGCGGAGCTCCATATACAAAATGGTAATGATCTCCATGTTTTTTTAAATATCCATTTTCGAATACTTCTCCAACAATAGTTTTCGGTTTATTATTTTTAATCTCTTCTGCAAGTTTTTCAAATTTAGTCATTTGAGCATTAGAAACTGTTGTTTCTTCAACTTGTTGTTGAGAATTGTTATCTGTTTGTCCTTGAAATAGTCCACAAGCTGCTGTGCTAATTGCTATAACACTTCCTAAACTTGCCATCCAAAGTTGTTTTCTAGTAGGCTTCATATTTATCTCCTTTTTAAATCGTAAATATTACGTTTTATAAAATACTATTTTTTTTACTATTTGTCAATACTTAATTCCTAATTTTTTTACACAAAAAAGAGACGATATTAGTCGTCTCCAAAATGAAATGGATTATCTCTTTATCATTATCCATAAGATTCACTTTTCGTGTTCTATGTCAAATAGGATTGGTGGATTTTCTCCATAAAACCTATAAATTATTGAACTGAAATTAATAAAAAAAGACTTCGACTGAATGAATCGAAGTCTTTTTATTATTATTTAGTTGTTTGGCGATATTCAATCTTATAAGGTAAGGTAATTTCCGTATCGATAATTTCTTCTTTATTCATAATTTTCGTTAACAATCTCATTGCTACTGCTCCAATATCGTATAATGGCGGAGCAATTGTTGTTAATGTTGGTCGAGTCATTTTTGTTAATTTAGAATTATGACTTGAAATTACTTCAAAGTCTTCTGGTACATTAACTTCATGATCATATAAACCATTTAGTAAACCAACTGCCACTTCATCATCTGTTACAACTGCAGCAGTAATTCCGGCATGTAATAATTTATCTACTAAGGTCTCTCCCGCTTGATACGTTAATGGAATCTCATAGATGAATTTCTCATTGTAATCAATTTTTGCTACAGACAATGCTTCTTTATAGCCTTCTAAACGTAAATCAGAAGCAAAAGTATTTTTTAACGATGGAGTTACAAAAGCAATTTTTTTATGTCCATTTTCAATTAATTTTTGTACTGCTTCTTGTGTTGCTACTTTATAATCAATATTTACAGAAGCAACCACATGATCAGAATCAATTGTTCCTGCTAATACGATTGGAGTTTTTGAACGTACAATTTCTGCACGTAACTCTGGTGTTAAATTATTTCCCATGTATAAAATACCATCTACTTGTTTAGATAATAAAGTATTTAATACTTGAATTTCTTTATGATTATTTTGATCAGAATTTGCTAAAATAATATTATATTTATACATTGTAGCAATATCGTCTATTCCTCTTGCTAAACTTGAAAAATATAAATTCGTAACATCTGGAATAATTACTCCTACTGTAGTCGTCTTTTTACTTGCAAGACCTCTAGCTACTGCATTCGGACGGTAATCTAATTCATCGATGACATCTAACACTTTTTTTCTTGTTGCTGGTTTAACATTTGGGTTTCCATTTACAACTCTGGAAACAGTTGCCATTGAAACATTCGCTTCACGAGCAACATCATATATTGTAATTGTTTGTTTTTCCATTTAAATTCTCCTCTAAATATTTAAAAAAATATGTATTTGCACACTATTCTAGGTAAAGGTTATCATTTTTCACCAAGTTTTGCAAGCGTTTCATATAACTATTTCCATATTTTTTGAAACTCTTTACATTTTCCGTGCTATTTGTGCTAAAATATGCTTACCAATTGAAAAATATGGAGGATTTATTATGAGTAACAAAGAAACTTATAAACATTTTACTAATGTTTTACAACAACTAAATTGTGATATTGCATTTATTCAAGATCCTACAACGATTAGTTTATTGACCCACTATACAACAGATCCACATGAACGTATTTTAGCGATGGTTGTATCTGCCAATCATTCTCCTCTACTCTTTGTACCTGCTCTTGAAAAAAATATGGCACAAGCTGCTGAACCAACTTATACTGTTGTAAGTTACCAAGATCACGAAAACCCATGGGAAATTTTAACTTCTGCTATACAAAAACAATTTGATTTCCCTACTAAATGGGCGGTAGAGAAAAACTTTATTACTTTACATACTGTTGAAAATTTAAAAAAAGAAGTTTCTACAATTCAATGGACAGATGACTTAACACCTATCATTAATGATTTACGTTTAAGAAAAGATGCCAATGCAATTCAAAAATTAAAAGATTCAGGAATCTATGCAGATAAAGCTGTAGGAATTGGGATTCAAAGCTTAACAGAAGGTATTACAGAATTAGAAGTTGTCGCTAAAATTGAATATGAAATGAAAAAATTAGGAATTACTTCAATGAGTTTCGATACGATGGTATTATTTGGAGACCATGCTGCTGATCCTCATGGAGTTCCAGGAGATAGAAAATTAAGAAAAAATGAATGGGTACTTTTTGACTTAGGAACAATGCACAATGGTTATGCTAGCGATATGACTCGTACCGTTTTCTTTGGAGAAGAAAATGCTAAAGATGTTCGTCATCAAGAAATCTTTAACATCGTAAAAACTGCTCATGATTTAGCGATTCAAGCTGTCAAACCAGGAATGAAAGCTAGTGAAATTGATGCAATTGCACGAAATTATATTACAGAAAAAGGATACGGTAAATACTTCATCCATCGTTTAGGTCATGGAATTGGTCAAAGTTGCCATGAATTCCCATCCATTATGGAAGGAAATGATATGGTTTTAGAAGAAGGTATGTGCTTTTCTGTTGAACCAGGTGTATATATCGCAAAAGACTATGGAGTTCGTGTAGAGGACTGTTTAGTTGTCACAAAAGATGGTTGTGAATTATTTACCCACTTCCCACAAGAAATTACAACATATTAGGATAAAAGAAAACCGAGGAAGCCACCTTCCTCGGTTTTTAATTTATTTTATATAGAAAGAAATAGCTTGAACAATGAGACTCGCCATGCGAGGCTCCTTACGTCCTTAGCTACTTTAGGGAAGTCTATTTTACGCCTTTACCTCTTCTTTTAAATCAGTAACAACTTCTTCTGCTTCTTCTTTTTTAGCTGAGAAAGTATCTTGTACTTTACTTACAGTTTGAGATACTTCTTCTTTTAAGTTAGTTGCAGATTTTTTAACAGTATCTTTAAATTGAGAAGCTGAATCTTTTAAATTCACACGAATATCTTCTGTAGCATTTAAAGCTACTTCTGATAATTCAACACCTTTTTCAATTGAAATATCTACATACTCAGATAATTGTTCTTTCAATTCATCTGCTTTCACTGCTAAATCTTCACGTAATTCTTTACCTGATTTTGGTGCAAATAATAATGCAGTTGTTGCAGCTGCCACACTTCCGATAAATGCTCCTAAAAGAAATCCGCTTGTTTTTTTACCCATTTTTCTTCACTCCGTTCATTATTTTTTCTTTCTTGATAAAATCGCTTTTCCAACAGATAAAACCCCTAAAGTACGAGCTGGTTTAATGCTTGATACTCTAGTCGCAAGGGAACGAGTTGAATGATTTACATCAGAAACTGTTAATCCTAAATCTCCAATAGCTGTAAATAATGGATCTGTTCTTTTTACTTTTCCATTAATATCATCTACTAAAGCATTTGTTTTATTCAATAATCCCTCTACTTCGATAGATAAATTATCGACATCCCTTGTAATAATTTCAATAGAGTTGTTCACATGGTTCACTGTTTTATCTAATTTATTTAAAACTGGATTGAGTTTTAAGACTAGAAATACTACTAAACCTAATAATGAACATGCTGCAATTAAAGCTGCAACTTCTATTCCAGACATTTTGAACATCCCTCCTCAATTTCCGATATTATTAATCATAATACCATTATCATGCACAAAACGCTACTAAAAGTGATATAGTATTTTCTAAATTATTTTAATTATGATAAACTATATCAAGTAGTATAAAAAGGAGGTTAACCTATGGATATTCGCTCGACCGTACATAGCTTTTTTGAACAATATTGGCTTTCAATCCCCTGGCAAATGATTTTGTCTGAAATTTTATCAAAATTAATTTCGTTAGCTATTTTAGGTATTTTATTTATCATTGGAAAAAAAGTTTTACATAAAATTTTTCAAAAGACAGTACTTTCATCTATTAAATTATCCTCACAAAGTATTGCTAGAAAGCAGACCTTAATGAGATTATTAGAAAACTGTTTAGACTATTTACTATACTTCGTATTAATTTATTGGATTTTAGTCATTTTAGGAATTCCAATTACAAGTCTATTAGCAGGAGCTGGGATTGCTGGTGTTGCCATTGGTTTAGGTGCTCAAGGATTTCTAAGTGATGTTGTAAATGGTTTCTTTATTTTACTAGAACGTCAATATGATGTTGGAGATACGGTTATTATTGGTTCAGTTACAGGAACTGTAGCAAGTGTTGGCGTAAGAACAACTCAAGTACGTGGTTTTGATGGCACTCTTCATTTTATTCCAAACCGTAGTATTTCTGTTGTTAGTAATCAATCGAGAGGAGATATGAGAGCTTTAATTGAAATTCCTCTATATAATGATGTAGATTTAACGATTGTTTATGATACAGTCGATCAAGTCAACACTAAAAATGCTGGACAATACACAGAAATTGTAAAAGGTCCAACTATTATCGGTCCACAAACACTTCCAAATGGGCAATTTGTTTTCAGAATTAGTATTTTTACGAAAAACGGAAAACAACATATGATTTATAATCAATTCTTAAAATTGTATCAAGAAGCTTTAATCGAAGCAGGTGTTTCTCTTCCAACAAGTAATACCGCATTAAATATTACTAGTAGATAAAAATGTTACTCCCGTAAAAAGGAGTAACATTTTTGTTATTTTTCCACTAATTCATATTTTTTATTCAATTCATGAACCATATAATTCACTCGTTTTAATACTTCTTTTCTAGTCACAATTCCTACAAATTCTTTTTCATCATTCGTAATACATAAGAAATTATGGTCGACTAATTCATTCAATACATCTTCAATATCTGTATCGAAAGTAATAGTTGGAAATTCAGTTTCCATCGCTTCTTTTACTTGAAAATCATGTAATTGGCTTAAATCAATCTCTTCTAACGTCGCCACTTGATTTAAAATCATAGCTAATGAAATTAATCCTGTTAATTTATTTTGACGATTAACAACCGGAATCAGTGAATAACGTACATGAGTTAAGACTAACATGGCATGATCTAATGTATGATCTTCTTCCAAAATCGCTACTTTTTCTGCTGTAATAAATAATTTATCCTTTTCTTCTAGTAATAAGTCTTGTACTACTCGATTAATCATGAATAAATCCTCTTTCTGCATCTAAATGATACTGATAATGAAGTTCCTCTAATGGGTGATGTTTCATATCAAAATATTGTAATTCAATTTCTGACTCTGAATGAATCGTCAATACAGCATAAGTCGGACTCATGGCAAAATGTCCTCTTGGATAAGAAACACTTCCTGAATTTATACATAAAACTCCATCATAAGTTTCCTCGTATAGTTTATGCGTATGACCGTAAAAAGCTACTTGAGCTCCTTGTTCTTTAGCATATTTGGCTAATCTATACACTCCACTATTCACTGCATGCATATGACCATGCGTTACTAAAAATCGAATGCCACCTTCTTCAAACACTTCTACTTCCGGATACTTTGTATCATAATCACAATTTCCTGTTACTCGAAGACAGTCTTGAAAAACTTCATCTTCATATGGGAACTCTGAATCACCACAATGAATAAAATGAACATCTGATTCTGATTGATAGTGTTCAATTACTTTTTGTAATGCGATTTTTTGTCCATGATTATCACTCATAATAATAATTTTCATACGTTCACCTCTTACTTATGATTCACTGATTCAAGCCATTCTTCCCATTGTTCCACTAATAAGTTCACAGCTTTTGCACGGTGACTGATTTTATTTTTTTCTTCACGAGATAATTGCCCAAATGTTTTTTGAATTTCTGGAACGAAAAATAATGGATCATATCCAAATCCACCGTCTCCTGAAGGGAATTTTGCAATTTCTCCATTACAAATACCTTCAACGACTAAAGATTCATGATTTGGTGCAGCCATCACTAAACAACAATGGAAATGTGCACTTCTTTTATCAGAAGGTAATTCCCCTAATTCTGCTAATAATTTTGCATTATTGGCAGCATCACTTTTTTGATTTCCGGCAAATCGTGCAGAATACACTCCAGGTTGTCCCTCTAAAGCATCCACACATAATCCTGAATCATCCGCTAAAACAATTTTTTGAAGTCTTTCTGCAATTGTTTCTGCTTTTAAACGGGCATTTTCTTCAAATGTATGACCTGTTTCATCTACATCTTCTAATTCTGGAAAATCTAATAATGTTTTGACAGTATATCCTTTTGGTTCAAAAATACTAGCAAACTCCTTTGCTTTTCCAGTATTTTTTGTAGCGATGACTAATTCTTTTTGAGACATATATTCCTCCCTATAAGCTTCTAAACGAACTTTTTCAACCGTTAATGGACTTCTATTTAACCAATTTTCCGCAATTTCTTTAAATAAAATAGGTGAACCAGTTGTATAGATTTCTAATGTTGGAGAAGGATTCGTTTCATAATTTTCTGCTAAATGATTAAAATCTAATAATGCACTTACAGTCGATACAGTTTCTGCACCTGAATCAATTAATGTAACTTGAGGCCCCACAACAGCTTGGATTCTTTGTTTTAATAATGGATAATGAGTACACCCTAATATTAAAGTGTCGAATTCTTTTCCCATTAAAGGTTGTAATGTTTCAGCAACCACTTTTTTGGCGATTGATGAATCCGTCTGATTACTTTCCACTAAAGGAACAAATTTTGGACATTCTAAACTTGTGACTCTTAATTGATGATTTTTCTTTTGCAATGTTTTACGATATACATCACTTTCAATCGTTGCGTGAGTTCCTAATACTGCGATTTTCTGTGTTTTTGTTTGTTTAATAGCGGCTAAACTTCCTGGCTGAATCACGCCTACTACGGGTATGTCTAATATTTCTTGTAATTCTTCTAGGATTACAGCTGTTGCAGTATTACAGGCAATAACAATCATTTTTACATCTTTTTTAAGGAGAAATTGAACCATTTCTTTTGTAAATTTTCTAATTTCTTCAACTGTTCGATTTCCATATGGACATCTTGCAGAATCTCCTAAAAAAATCATTGATTCATGTGGTAATTGCTTTAAGGCTTCTTTTAAGACTGTCAGTCCTCCCACACCAGAATCAATGAATCCTATTGCTTTTGACATATCGTTCACTCTTTCTTCTTTTCTCTTGATTCATTATACCATGGATTATTCAATTTTCTAGGGAAACCCTATTTTTCTTAAATTCTTCATAATAAATAAAACATGTTAGCAAAAACTACTAACATGTTTTATCGTTAAATTACTGAAACTGTACTCTTACTTTGATGTTTATATACAACAAGGAAGAACAAGAGGAGCATTACCCCACAAACAATAGCAGTTCCAAAAATTGGATATTGTAAATAAAAATATAAAAGTGTAAATACGATTACGTAAAAATTCGGTATCAATATTGAAATCAAAAAGAATGTTCCCGCAAATGGATACATTAAAAAGAATAAAATTATAATCATCTTTTTAGATGTAAACTTATTAACAATAAAGAATAAAATGGTCCAGCCTAAATAATCTGCAAATAGTTTTAGTATCATTGCAATTAAAGGAAAATCTTTAAAAGGAGGAAAAGTTGAGCTAAACGATATACGGACAAGGCCCCAAATCCAATCTATCTTTATAAAATTTAAAACAAAAACACTAATCAATACATATACACTAATGATCAACAATTCATTTACAATAATTTGTTTTCGAGTTAATCCTGCCAATGTACTCAATTGAAATTGAGAAATACATTTTAAAAATATACTCACTATGATACCAATCATAAGGATTATATTTCCTTCTATAGTAGGAATAAAATTATCCGTATAATAAATCGAGAAATCTGGAAGAATCCAATTTCTTAAGAAGTTAAAAATCGGATATAGAGAAAGTACCGCACTTAGAAGGGCAAAAAATAGTAAAGTAATTCCTATGATTTTTAACCGTTCTAATAAAAACATCTTCAACAATCTTTTTTGTAAATTTGACATCATTCTCTCCTCTTGCTTTTAAAATATCGTTCATTCTCCCTAAAATACTTTTGATTCATTATACCATGGATTGTTTGATTATGTAGGAAAATTAAACATCTGAGACTGTACTCT
Organism: uncultured Granulicatella sp.; assembly: GCF_963521425.1. GTDB lineage: Bacteria > Bacillota > Bacilli > Lactobacillales > Aerococcaceae > Granulicatella. The sequence goes on along the minus strand of NZ_CAUQUN010000002.1, from coordinate 72,631 downwards.
TACTTTCATGTTTATAAATTGCAAGTAGGAAGAAAATTGTCATCAATCCACAAAGAATGATATTTCCAATCAATAGATTTTGAATATAGAAATTGTAAATCGCTAATAAGAAACTTAATAAATTCGGAAACGATGTCACAATCATGACAAGAACTCCAACGATTGGATACATTAAAAATATCACAAACACAAATGCTTTTTTCGATGTAAATTTATTCATCACAAAGAAGAAAGTTGTCACTCCCATAAAACTTGCAAATAAGCTTAGGAAAATGGCTAGTATTCCTGTCATAGAATTTAAACCAAACTGTAGCATCTCTACACTAAAATAAATATGAACCGAATCGATTGTCCAATTTATATTTAAAGCTGAAGCCATCAAAAAGATGATTACAGTTATTAGTACATTGATACTATTCAATAACAATTCATTTATAATAATTTTTGTTCGAGTTAATCCTGCCATTGTACTCAATTGAAATTGAGGGATACATTTCAAAAATATACTAAATATCATCGCAAACATCATCAATGTACTTCCTTCAAACTCAAACTCAAACTCAAAAGTTTCCGTACGAGGAAGCAGTGAAAAAATAACCACTATGCCGCTAAAGAATAAAAATGAAAATCCCATCACTTTTAAACGTTCCATTAAAAATAACTTTAATAGCCTTTTTTGTAAATTTGACATGACGCTCACCTCTACATTCCTACGCCGACTTCTTTACTTTCATGATGACGAATCACAAAGTATAATAGTAAAACACAAATGGCAATCATTATATAACTAAGTGGGATATTGTATTGAATTATTCTATCTAGGAAATTATTCACCACTTCTGAACGAGCAAATATTCCTAAAAGTGCAAATATTCCTCCTAAACTTGTTGCAGTAACGATTAACACAATTTTTTGATTGTTAAACTTATTTAGAATAAACCCTATAATGGTGGAGAATAAAAACATCACTAGTAACCATCCCCATAAAGAAATAGTTCCTAAAACAAAGTTGTCTTCTAAATCAGTCCACTGAATTAATTTAATTCCCACTGTAGCTGCTTTACTAGCTAATACATAAAAGAAAATATTTTTGAGTGTTAATAATGTTGTCATAATAACTCCCATATAAATCGGAAATTGATATTGTTCACTTCTTGTAAAACTCAATTGATTCATGATTCTAAAATCAGCAACTGAAAAAGCTATTCCTAATAAAGTAATCGCTAAAAAACTTATGGCTGGTAAATTAATTGTAAATGAAAATCCCTCTGACCGATCGATAAAATTTAGAACATTAATGACACCCAAATAAGAACCTAAACCAATTAATAAAATACGTAAATAATCTAAAATTTGAATTTTCAACAATTGATAAAATCGAGTCATCTTATTCACCTTCCTTGCGTGTTAGCTGAATAAAGTACTCTTGTAATGTTAAACGACGAACGGAAAAATCGGCTGATTCTTGAGGAACTTGTTGTGAAATAATCACTGCTTGTAATTGATTTCCAACTTCCTCTTGATGAATAATAGTTTGATTTGCAATAATTTCACTCACAACTGTTTTTGATCCAGTTACTAAATAAGCATGTTGTAAAATTTCTTCCACACTTGATTGTTGGAAAGTAACCCCATCACGAATTACAATGACTTCTTCTAATAAGTAAGAGATTTCTTCAATTAAATGTGTCGCAATGACAAAAGTTCTTGGTCTACGAGCATACGCTTCTAATAATTTTTTATTAAATAATTGACGGTGGTTTGCATCTAATCCTAAAACTGGTTCATCTAAAAATACATAGGATACAGGTACACTTAGTGCTAGTGTTAACTTTACAATACTCTTATATCCTGTAGATAATTCAACTAATTTCTTTTTCTCATCAACTCCGAATGCTTTCATGCATTCTTCGGCAAACTCGGTATCAAATTCTGGATAAATTTGTTGGAAAACTTTTATAATTTTTTTCACTTTCCAATCAATTGGGAACCAATTTTCAGGACTTGATAAGTAAATGTCACTCATTGCTTCTGGAGTTGTCCATAAAGGCTGATTATCTAATAAGATTTCCCCTGAATTCTTTTCAATTCGATGAGCAATCATATTCAAAACTGTACTTTTTCCAGCACCATTTCTTCCTAGTAATCCATAAATACTTTCTGGTTGTAATGTGAAGCTCACATCTTTTACTGCAAGATTTTTTTTATATTTTTTTGATACATTTCTAACTTCTAATGTCATATCTTTCACTCCCTTATCGAGTCATTTCTTTTTCAATCATTGATAAAAGTTCCTGACTACTAATGCCTAATGTTTGTGCTTCTTGAACGATGGTTGGAATAGTCGATTCCAAAAATTCTTTTTGTCGTTTTGTTTGGATAATATGCATTGCCCCTACGCTAACATAAGTTCCTAATCCTCTACGTTTTTCTAAAATATCTTGTGCAACCAATAAATTCATCCCCTTTAATACTGTTGCTGGATTGATTTGATAACTCGTGGATATCTCTGTTGTTGAAGGAACTTGATCCCCTTCTTGGTAAGTTCCTCTAAAAATTTCTAATTCTAGTTGATAAGCCACTTGTTGAAATAATGGCAAGTCACTTTGAAAATCAAATTTCATTCCTCTCTTCCTTTCTATAAAATCAAACACTTTACCGGTTAACTACTTGTGTAACTAACTATAATCCTTTTGTCTTCTTTTGTCAACCTATTTAGAAATAATTTTTGTCACCAATTACAAAATTTAAGCAGAAAAAAATCTCCTTTGTCTGCAAGGTCGCCAGCAGCCTCGCAAAAGCGAGTCTCATGGCTAAAATTCGAGCCTAGGTCTCGAATTTTCCCTGTAAAAATCCATAAAAGATGGATTTTTACTATTGCTACAAAGGGAATTTTTTCTGCTTAAATTTTTCTAAACGTAAATAAAACTAATATACATTTATAAACAGAGCAATGATTGCTTGAATGATTTGTAAATTGCACAATTTGTGTTATACTAAAGATACAAAAAGAGCCGAGCGCGAACTCGACTCTCTTGTAGACCGTTAAAAAGACGGTGGCTATTTTATGATGATTTAACACCACTCAGCTAGTCAAAGTCATGAGCGGTGTTATTTTTTGTCATTATTTCTATGATTTTGACAATCAGAGACAACAATGCTAATAGTACCATGGCAAAGGTTCCTATCAATGTCATTACTTCATAGCTTGACAAATCGCAACCTCCTTCCTAGTAGATTTAATTCAATGCTCATAAGCATCACCTACCTTATTAAGAGATTTCCATTTTTTTCAAACTTTATACGCACATAATGTACCATAAACAATTCTAAAATGGGATAGCTCTATTTTTAATCTTTCAATTGAAAAAATACGCTCATATCTTAATAAAATTCCAAAAGAAATTCTTTCTTTTGGAAATTTAACTACTCGCCACTCATTTTTTACAAAAAGAAAAGACTTTGCATAGTTGCTACTATGCAAAGTCTATATCTTATAAATATTGTTCTAACAATTCTTCTAATTGTTCTTTAGAATGGTAGCCGATTACTTTATTTACGACTTCTCCATCTTTCTTAACAATTAAAGTTGGAATACTCATTACTCCAAATTGACGAGCAGTATTAGGATTTTCATCTACATCTACTTTTGCAAAAGTCACTTTATCTCCCAATTCTTCGTCTAATGCATCAATAACTGGAGCTTGCATACGACATGGTCCACACCAAGGTGCCCAAAAGTCAACTAACACAACTCCTTCATTTGTTTTTTCTACAAAATTGCTATCATTTAATGATTGTACCATTAAAATCACCCTTTCTTCTCACTTGTAAACATAGTATATCAAGCCTCATTCTATTTACAAAATATTCTGCTCACGAAAAAAATCATTAGCAAATATATAAGACCAAAGGCTTGCTGGCGTCCTTTGCTACATCAGAAAAGCCAATTTCTAGTCTATTTAAATAAAACTACTGTAGCTCCGTTTCCTCCCATATTCATTGGAGCAAATTCATAAGAAGCCACACTACGATGTTTCTTCAAAGTCTTATGAACCCCTTGTTGAATCGCACCAGTACCACGACCATGAATAATCGTAACACGAGGATATCCCGCTAATAAAGCTGCATCTAAGAACAATTCTAAATCCTTAATAGCTTCTTCATAACGTTTCCCACGTAGATCCAATTCCGTTGAAACATGACTTGAACGATGACTTTTCACAATCACTTGAGTTGGTTTACTTGGTTCTTCCTCAATACTAATCAAATCTTCAACAGGCAATTTCATCTTAATAATACCCATTTGAACAACCCATTCTTGCTCAGAAATTTTTTCAACTAATGTTCCTCTTTGTCCAAAACTTGCCACTTCTACACTTTGTCCTGGACGTAATGATTTCTTCGCTTTTTCACGTTTTAGTACTTTATTTTTCTTCAACGCTTGTTCATGTTTTAAATCCGTTAAAGCTGTTTTCTTCTCAATTAATTCGTGTTCTTTGACAACTGTTTCCTTACTTTTCAATTGCATTGCACGAATATCTGACAAGATTTTTTCTGCATCTTCTTGACTTTGAGATACTAATTCATTGGCTTTTTCTTTTGCTTGTTCAATGAGTCGAGCTTTATTTTCTTTGAAGTTTTCTGTTTCAAGCTTCAATGCTTCTAACAATTGCGAACTTTCTTTTAATTGCTGTTGAATCACCGATTTTTCTTGGTCTACAATGCGACGTTTTCTTTCTAAATCAGAAATCATTTCATTCAATTCTTGGCTTTCAACAGAAATAAATTGTCGTGCTTGTTCAATTACAACTTTTGGAAGTCCTAGTCTTGCTGAAATATCAAAGGCATTACTTCGTCCTGGAACTCCTAATAGGAATCGATACGTTGGTTGAAGTGTATCACTATCAAACTCCATACTGGCATTAATCGTTCCTACTCGATTATATCCATAGACTTTCAACTCAGGATAGTGAGTCGTTGCAATGACATAACTTTGTTTTGTCCCAATATAATCTAAAATCGCAATTGCGAGTGATGCTCCTTCTTGCGGATCCGTTCCTGAACCAATTTCATCCATTAATACTAAACTTTTTTCATCAATTTTATGTAAAATCGAAACGATATTTGACATATGAGATGAGAATGTACTCAAGTTTTGTTCAATTGATTGTTCATCTCCAATATCTGCAAAAATTTGCGTAAAGACACCTACACGACTATCTGGTAGTGCTGGGATATATAATCCCATTTGTGCCATTAACTGGATAATTCCAATAGTTTTTAAAAGAATGGTTTTACCACCTGTATTAGGTCCAGTAATGACAATGGACTGATACTCTTGCCCTAAAATAATGTCATTAGCAACCACTGATTTTGACGAAATAAGTGGATGTCTTGCTTGCCAAATCGCAACATGGTTCTCTTCATCAATAATTGGCTCATTTGCTTTTATTTGTTTGGCATACAATGCTTTTGCGTTTACGATATCTAAACGAGATAATACATAGTGATTTTGAGTCAGAGAAGGTGTGTGAGGCATTAATTGTTCTGATAATTCAAGTAAAATGCGCTCGACTTCTTTCTTTTCTTGTAATTGATAATCTCGTAATTTATTATTCAAGTTTACAATCGCTTGTGGTTCCATAAATAATGTTTGCCCTGTTGCACTTTGGTCATGCACAATTCCACCAAAGGTAGATTTATATTCTGCTTTAACAGGAACAACATAACGATCATTACGAATTGTAATTAAAGAGTCCGTTAAATATTTTGCATATTTTCCAGTGACATACGTATCCAATTGCCCTTTAATTTCTTGTTCGGTTCTAGAAATGCCTTGACGAATTCCTTTTAATGCGATGGAGGCATCATCTAATACATACCCATCTTCACGGATAGATAACTGTAATTGTTTCGAAATTTCAGGTAAATATTCTAATTTTTCCACTAATTGTGGTAATCGATCTAATGTAATCTCTTCTTCCTTCACTTTTTCAAAGAAAGTTGCCACTTGATTCGTTGTTTGTAATACTTTTAAGATTTCGCTTAATTCTCTTCCATTTAATCCTGCTTCTACTTCTAATCGTTTAATCGATACACTAATATCTTCTAATTTAGGAATGGGGATTCCTTGTTTTAATCGTAAAAGTGTCACTGCATCTCTTGTTTCTTCAATTTTATGGCGAATTTTTTTTGCATTCGTTTCAATTGGTAATTGAAGAATCATTGTTTTTGCTTTTTGAGTATTCGCAAATTCTTTTACAGCATGTCGTATTTTATGAAATTCTAAAATATCTTCAATTTTTTGATTCATGCTTTCTCCTCCTTTTAGACAGAAAAAAAGTGAAAAATAAATATTATTTTCCACTCTTATAGATTCTACTATTCTTTGTTGAATGGATTTCTAATCACAGATTATGAAAACAACCACATTTTAACAATTTCTGAAAATAATGGTGTATTAGTCACAATCCAATTCGCTAGAGTATGTCCTTCAAAAATCTTTTGTACTGAATCTGTAGGAATCATCGCTACTAAATATAATACAAAGAAAATCGCTACATAGTGGAAAACAAATCCTAAAATTGCTCCCCCTAATGCATTAAATTGTTTAATAATTGGTAATTTTGTCATTTCTTTAATCACTGTTGTAATTAAACGAACAATCGCCCAATTCACAACCATAATGACAATAAACGAGAATAAATAATAAAAAGATTGATCCATTTCTAATGCCTGTCCATCCGAAAAAATCGCTAAATGTGTTCCAGGAATATAAGATGGGAAAGGTACATACATTTCAATCATTTTAGAAAATGCTCGATAACCAAAAATAGAAATAAAAATAGAAATGATATAACCTACTAAATGAAGTAATTGTAAAGCTAACCCACGTCTAGCACCTGTATAAATTCCTAATAATAAAAATATGACAATTCCGATTGTTACCATTTACTACCTACTTTCTCCATAAATCTTCTTGTTCTGCAAATTGTTTTTCAAATTGTTCCTTACGTTCTAGAGCAATACTTTGACGTTTATTTCCTCTATGATGAGAAACATTTTTCTTCAATTGTTGATTTTCTTCTTCTAACATCATTAATTCTTCTTGTTTTTCTAATTGTAAACTCACTGCATTAATGGCTAATAAAATGGCCTTTTCTTCATTGGAACATTCTTTAGCAACTTCACTGAGTTCATTCCACTGTTCGTTTAATAATTTAATGACGCTATGCATATGCTGATGAGATTTTGTACCTAAAATGGTATAAGTCTTTCCAGCAATATTTGCACGATAACGCTGTTTCTTTTGAGACACAACTTTCATCCTTTCATTCGTTACCATATTGTTTTAAGTGTACCATTTTTTTTTCAAAAAAACACGTAAAATGGGATTGTAAAACAAAAAAGAAGCCTTACGGCTTCTTTTTTTAGTTTAGAAGAATAAACTGTTATTTTTTTCTGCTTGATAATTATCACGTACACGTTGAGCAGAACTAGGATCCACTTGATTCAATGCTTTTTCAATAATCGCTAATGATTCTTCATAACGATAGAAATGATTAAATTGCTCTAAAGCTTGTTGAATAGCTGTATCAATTTCTGGATGATCTAAACGATAACGGTTCGCATGTTGAATCATGTACTCTGTTAATTGAGCATGGTCGACAATTTCTTCTGTCATGATATCTAATTTTTCAACATCATCTTCAATAGTTTGATTTAATCCTGTAATTTCAGTCATATCTAATTTTACACGATTCATTAATTGAGATAATTGTTCGATACGAGAACTTGTTGCAAAGAACAATTCTAAATATTCTTTCGGTAAGCCTGGTAAATGATATTTTTCAATCGTACGTTTCATATTACGTAAATCTAATTCAAATACATCTAAGCCATCACGAATACTCTTTTCTTGTTGACTTAAATCAGTCAATGTATTTACTAATGTTAATTGATTTTCATCAATTTCTTTTAAAGTATTTAATACAATTTCATAATGTTCTTTCACAATAGAATAAGGAACTTGCTGATTTTGTAATGCTTTACTGTAGTATGCAACAGCTTCTTGTTCTTTTTCTAATTGTTTTGCAAAATCTTGCACACGATTAAACTCATTATTCGATAATACAAAGTTTTGAGATACACGATCCACTTCGATATTGACATAACGGTTGCTTTGTAATACTTGATTTAATTTTCTTTCTACTTGAGCACGATTTCTTTTAACAAATGCTTTAGCTTCAATTTCAGTTTCCATTACTGCATATAATTGATCAATTTCACGCGCAACTTTATCTAATTGTTGACGAGCATCTTCTAATTCAGTTGCTTTAATATGTTCTCTTGCAACAGCAATAATTTCTTCAATTTTTTGAATTTCAGTAGGAATAGAAATTTTAGGGAATTGATAGTGCTCTTCCACCATTTTTTGATAGCCTTCTTTTAAATCAGCTACTTGGTCTTCATATTCTTCTTCGATTTCCTTTAAGTATTTAGGAACTTCTTCCACAATTTGTTCGAAATCTTGCATTTCAGTTTCGATTCGTCCTAATACTTCTTTAGCTTCTAAGTGGTCACCTTCGTTCGTTAAAGTATTAAATTTTGTAAAATCTAATTCTAAATAAGATAAACGTTTTTCTAATGACTCTAACGCTTCACCAAATGAGAAACTATGTGCTAATAAATCTTTACGCATACTTGCATAACGTTCTTGTAACACTTCTAATTCTTCACGGTTTTTCTTTTCGCTATCTAATAATTTTTGTAATGCTGTATAAATTTTATCTACTTCAGCTTTAGTTTCTTCAATCAATTGACTAGCTTGATTTGAAATTTGAGAACCTTTAACAAAATTCAAACGTTGTGTATATTGTTCAGCACTTACTAATGCAGCTTCGATTTCTGGAAAACGGAAACGAGTGATTGTTTGCCAAGTTGCTTGCCAAGTTTCATACGTACGTTTTGTTTGTCCTGTTAAATTCAGATTTTTTAACGTGAATAAAATATCTGCAATTGGAACAGTCATTAATTTTTGTTTCTTTACTCCTAATTCTTCGATAACTTTACTTTGTTTTTGACTTAAGTAATGTGCTACTCCATAACCAATGGCCCCTACCACCACGATTATAAGTAAGAAATATAAAAATCCCATATCTCTTCCTCCAAAATTTATTTATCTACATATTAATTTACATACAGGACTAGTATATCACGTTTGTATGGTTTATAGCAAAATTTTTTTCGAAAAAAAAGGACCAAAATCCGCAATTTATAGCGAATATTTAGTCCTTAAAAAAGTTTTCTGATTTCTTATTTAATCAATTCATAAATTGCTTCAGCATAAATAGCTGCTGAACGGAATAAATCATCTAATGCGAAGAATTCATTTGCTTGGTGCATTGTATCAATTGAATCTGGGAATAAAGCACCATACGCTACTCCACGTTCAAAAATACGACCATAAGTTCCTCCACCAATTGATTGTTCGTGAGCTGGAAGTCCTGTTTGTTTTGCATATACATCTAATAATGTGGCTACTAATGGATCTTCTGGTGAAACATAGTGAGGTACTTGAGATTTACCAGCAGAAACAGTCAATCCATAGTTAGAAGACACTGCATTTGCTTTTGTTTCTAATGTTTTCGCATCAATTCCACGTGGGTAACGGAAGTTAACTACTAATTTTCCTCCTACTTCAGGAGAAAATGTTAAAATACCTGCATTTGCTGTTAATGGTCCCATTACTGAATCTTCAAATGCTACATTTAATTTTGCACCATCTGTATCTAGGTGAAGGACATCTGCAGCAAATGATAAGAAGTTTTTCTCTTGTCCTGTAAACTCATATTGATTTAAGAATGCTGCTAGATAGGTTGCTGCATTAATTCCTGCTTTAGGAGTTGAACCATGAGCTGATTTACCAACTACATCTAATACCACTACACCTTCTTGAACTTCAGCTGTTCCTTCAACTGGATTTGCTGCAATATAAGCATCAAATGCTGCAACAAATTCTGAAGAATTTGGAACGACTACTTCTGCGTGAGCATCTTGAGGTACCATATTTTCTCTTAATCCAGAATGGAATTTTCTCAATTGGAAGTGGCCTTTGCTTTCTCCTGCTGCTAACTCAAAATGTAGAGATAAAATTCCTTTTTCACCGTTAATAATTGGGAATTCTGCATCTGGTGAAAAACCAAAATCTGGCATTTCTTCAGTTTGGAAGTAACGATCCATACATTTCCAACCAGATTCTTCATCTGTACCAATAATGAAACGAACACGTTTTGATACTGGTAAGCCTAATTCTTTAATCATTTTTAGCGCATAATAAGCTGCCATACTTGGTCCTTTATCATCACTTGAACCACGAGCATAAATACGGTCATTCATAATTTGTGGTTCAAAAGGATCTGTTTCCCAACCTGTTCCAACAGGAACAACGTCCACGTGGCCTAAAACTCCTAACGTTTCTTTATAGTCAGGATTCGGAGCAAATTCAATATGACCTGCTAAATTTCCAACCATTTTTGTTGTAAATCCATCACGTTCCCCAATAGCTAAAAAGGCTTCTAAAGCTTTTTTAGGACCAGGGCCTACTGGTGCATCCTCACTTGCTTTTGAATCATCACGAACACTATCAATACGTAATAAATCAAATAAATCTTTTAATAAGTCTTCTTTACGACTTTCAACTTCTTTTTTCCAATCAATTGTCATATTATCGCTCCTTTACGAAATTCATTAGGTTTATCTTATCATTTTTCCATATAATTTGCTAGAAGAGATAACTAAAAAAGGAATAAGAAACATTCATTTCTTACTCCTCTATTCATTATAATTCTACATTAAAAATTTTTAAGGCTTCTAATTCTGAATCAGTTAAACTACGAAATTCTCCAAGTTTTAAGGTTTCATCTAAGTGTAATGGCCCCATACTGATTCGTTGTAAATCTACTACCGTTTTTTCGCAAGCTTTCACCATACGTTTCACTTGATGAAATTTACCTTCTTTTATTTTAATTTGGACAAGTGAAGTTAGATGACTTTCATCAACGGAAAGAATCTCTAAATGAGCTGGCATACATTCATAACCATCATCTAATGTAATTCCCTTTTCAAAAGAAACTTGATCCTCCTCAGTCATGATTCCTTTAATTTTAGCAACATAAGTTTTTTCCACATGTTTTTTGGGAGATAACATTGCATGACTTAAAGCTCCATTATTTGTTAATAATAGAAATCCATGCGTATCTATATCTAGTCTTCCTACAGGAAAGACTCCTCGTTTCTGTGCTAATTCACCAATTAAATTCAACACGGTCGCATGTTTCGTATCCTCTGTTGCTGAAATAACCCCTTTTGGCTTATTCATCACATAGTATAAATATTTTTCATAATAGATTCTTTCATTATCTAAATAGATTGCATCAAGTTTCTCATCAATTTGTACCTTACCATTAGTCACAATTTCTTGATTTTTTCGAACACGCTTTTGTTTTAAAATTAACTTTACTTGAGAACGTGTTGCAATTCCTGAATCAGCTAAAAACTTATCTAGTCTCACTAAACCTACTCCTTCATTTTTAGTTTTCTACGAATTGCAACAATTCTTTGCCCTAATATTTCATCTGCTAATCTTATATACAAGCTAATCAATGCATAAACAACTACTCCAACAAGTCCTACAATTGCTACAGCAATCATCGCAGTAAATTTACCATCAATATTCATAAATAGTTTTAATCCAAATAATGTTATAGAACTAACAACCGTCATAATGAGTGAAATAATAATTACTTTGACTAATTGAATTCCAACCTTTTTCAAATTAAATAAAGTTTGATGGTACAAATGATATCCCATATAAATCGTTGAAAAAAGAAATGCAATACTTGTTGCCCATAATGGTCCAGCACCCTCAAAGAAATAAATCATCATTGGTTGCCATAATAACTTAATAACTAATGCAATCACTAAAGCTTTTATCGCGATCACATGCTGTTGCATTGATTGTTGAATAGATGTAAAGACCGTAAAAGCTCCCATAAAAATACACAATATACACGAAACTTTTAACAAATATGTTCCATCAATACTTGGAGAATAAAATACATTATAAATAGGTTCAGCAACAACTGCCATTCCTAAAGATGCGGGTATCATAATAAATGAGTATAACCCAATATTCTCTTCTACAACTTTTTTTACCTCTTGATGATTTTTAACAGAATAATGTGAAGCCAATAAAGGTAAAGCTGCAGTCGCTATACTGATTGCCAAAGATACAATAATCATAATAATTTTATTGGCATTAAAACCAAATATTGTTAACAATTCCTTACTTTGATCAAAATTTAATTGTGTTAGCGTCATTGCCAATGGCTGAAATGTTTCTTGATCTATAATACTTATAATTTGAATACTAGAAGTTACAATCACAAAAGGAAGTGCTTCCCTCATAACTTCTTGCACAATTCTACCAAAACTCATTTGGCGGGCGGGACGACCTTCAGTCATAAGTTGCTTCATTCCAGGCATATCTTTCCACATTTTATATCCTAAGTAAGCAAATGCAACGACTGCTCCTACAAAAGCAGCAAAAGTTGAATGAGCAACCGCTACAGCATAACTTCCACCGAATAATTTCATGACAATAAATGTTAAAACAAGCATATAAATAATACGAACTACTTGTTCCCATAATTGTGATTTAGCAGAAGGTGCCATATCACTATATCCTTGATAATATCCTCTTAATAAACTTAATGGTGGAATTATCATAACTGCTGGAACTAAGGAACGAATCACTAATATACTATCTTGAATTTCTTGAGATGATGCTCCTTTAGCAAAATAAGGTGCTGTTACATACATGGCAATTGCACTAAGAATTCCCATTATCGTCATGAATAACATTCCACCTTTAAAAATTTTCCAACTTGTTGCATAATCTCTTCTTGATTGATTATCAGCTACAATCTTTGAAATAGCTAGTGGAATTCCGGCTGTTGAAATTTGTAATACTAACGCATAAATATTGTATGCAATGAAATATAAGAAGTTCGCATCATCCCTTTGAGTTGCAAACATCGCTCCCCATGGAATAATATATAAAGCTCCTAATAATCTAGATACCATACTACCGATGGTTAACCAAGAAGAACTTTCTAATAATACTTCTGTTGATTCTTTTTGCATACGGATTTTATCGCTTAATCCAATTGATTTTTTATTATTCCGTATCATAATATCCTACTTTCATGAAAAGTTTTTCTAATCCTAAGCGTACAATATTTTTCAAGCATTGTAAAATAAAAAATAAAATGACTGTTTCAGATTTTTCTACTGAAACAGTCACTCATTCACTTTAATTTACTCTCTCTATATATGTCAGCACAAAAGACTTTTCATAGTAGTATTAGGCATGAGATTCGCTTTGCAAGGCTGCTACTGTCCATTACCACTATAAATTAGAAAAGTCATTCTCTTTTACGTTCTCTAATATTTACATGACACATTCAAAGACTTTTCATAGTAGTATAGGTGATAAAAGCCAAGGGTGGCTTTTATCACTGGAAAATTTGAGAACCTAGGCTCAAATTTTAGGCATGAGATTCGCTTTGCGAAGCTGCTGCCGTCCATTACTACTATAAATTAGAAAAGTCATTATAAATAACAATCAAGGCTGAACCAAATGATGCTTAAATGCATAAATCGTTGCTTGTGTACGGTCTTCAACTTGCAATTTCGATAAAATATTCGAAACATGCGTTTTTACCGTTTTTAAAGTAATAAAACATTCGTCCGCAATTTCTTGGTTCGATTTTCCTTGAGCAATTAATAATAGCACTTCTTTTTCGCGGCTTGTTAATTCTTCAAATAAACGAAATTCTTCTTCTACTTGATGACGATGTTCTAACTTCTCACTTACTTCTTTTTCGAATACTCCTTCTCCACGATAAGTATCACGAATCGCTTGCGCAATTTCAGAAGCAGACGAAGTTTTTAGTAAATAACTTTTTGCCCCAGCACTAATAGCTGGATAAACTTTTTCATCATCTATAAAGCTTGTCACAATAATAATTTTAGCTTCTTTCCATTTCGATAGAATTTCTTTCGTCGCTTCAATTCCATCCATCACAGGCATTACTAAATCCATTAAAATAATATCTGGTTTTAATTCTAGTGCTTTTTCAACACCGATTTTTCCATTCTCTGCTTGAGCTATTACTTCAATATCCTCTTGAACAGATAAATAGGCTGATACACCTAATCGAACCATTTCATGGTCATCTACTAATAGAACTTTAATCATTCAACTACTCCTTCTCCTGCTTTTGAGGAATTTTAATTTCAATAATCGTTCCTTGATTGGCAATACTAATAATTTTGCATTGTCCTCCCATTCCTGCAACACGTTCTTCAATATTTTTCAAACCATAACTACCTGCTTTTGAAACACTTGTATCAAATCCAATTCCATCATCAACTAGTTTCAAAATAATATAATCATCCTTTTGTTTTAAAAAGACTTCTAATTGTTTGGCTTTTGCATGTCGTAATGTATTTGAGACCAATTCTTGTACAATTCTAAAAAGATGATCTTCAAAAGTACTAGGAAGTGTCACTTCATCTAATTCCCAATGAAGCGATAATTGCACTTTTGTCGTTAATTCTTTTAATAAGCTTTCAATCCCTTGAACTAATGTTTTATTTTCAAGTGAAATCGGACGTAAGTGTAATAATAAAGCTCTCATTTCTGATTGAGAATCATTAATAACTTTCTCTACTAATGCTAATTGTTGCTGGATTACTGGAGATAATTGTTCTTTTTGCTCATTCATCGCAGAAAGCATCATCATCGCAGCAAATAATTGTTGACTCACCGAATCATGTAATTCTCGAGCAATACGATGTCTTTCCAATTCAATAATTTCTTCCTTCGTTTCTTCACCAATATATTCTGGTCTAGAAGAAATCTGTTGAAGATTTTGAACCAGTTGTTCCTCCATTTCTGCTATTTTAGCAGTTTCTTGGAAAAATGTATCCAATCGAATCATTAATAAAGGACGATACCAAATTTCATCGACCGATTTTTTTACATTTGAATATTGTTGATTTCTAATGGCTTCTAATTGATTGTACATAACAGAATCCGTTAATCGCTGTAAGAAAAATACAATACTTGCTGCCATAAAAGTAATAACAAATACAATTAATGTTACTACTAGAAATAATATAATTAATTGATTAGACGACAGTTTTTCAAATAACTCAATCCCAAATAAAGAATGAATAACATTTACACCAATTAGAAAAATACTGGAGACAAAGAGAAACACAACAAAACAGATTCGTAAAAACCACTTTCTCATGCTTCAATCACCTCAATTTCTCCTACAAGAACTGACGAGATAATGTTTATTTTTTTATGACTCGATTCAAAGCGTTCTGAATACATCGTAATCGTCTCATTTTTTAATTCTAACTGTTGTCCATCAAACTTTGCTTCACCAATAAATGCATTATGAGAAAGTTTCACGCCAACCCCAATAGGAACAATAACACGAATACGTCCAATGCCTTTTCGAATCATAATGGTATTTTGTTCATTTGGAAGAACCGTATTTCCTAAATCAATAATCGTGTCTCCCATTAAATGGCTAATATTAATATCATCCCATTCAAAAGTGTCTTTTCCAATTTTTTGAACTCCAATCCATTCCTGTCTTTGTGTTTCAAATCGGTCTGACGGTTCTTTTAGCTTAACGGAAACATATCTTTTTTTCTTCCAAATCCATTCACTATCATCTGAAAAGTATTTTTTAATTAATTTTCTACCATAAGAAAGACCATAAACAATTAAAATACTTCCTGCTAACCAAATTCCCCATGTAGAAAATACAGATAATAAAATCATTAATATTCCAAAGAAAAGTCCATTTGTGCGAATAAAACGATTTTTTAGTTGGACGGCAATTCCTACAAAAATAATTCCTAAAACAAATAAATACAGTAAGTGGTGATTCGTGAATAATTGAAATCCTGTTAAAAACATCCCAATGGCTATAATAAATAGTATTAAGATAAATCGATTCTTTCTCATTTCTACCCTTCTTTCTTTAGAGTAATTTCTCACTATAAAAGTAACACATTCCTTCTTTTCTGACCATCCATCCAAAGACTGATTTCAAAAAAATGCTAGGTTAGTGAACCTTTTCGTTAGTTTTTATTCTAACATTTCGGCATCACTTATCCTAGCATCTCATTTGTTACGTAGTTGGTGGATTTTGTGAGTCATTTTCATGGTCAAAAGCATCTACGTTTACTTTTCTTGGCTTACTTCCTTCTGAAGGCCCTACGTAACCTCTTGCTTCTAACTCTTCAATTAAACGAGCTGCACGATTGAATCCAATTTTAAATCTACGTTGAATATAAGAAGTACTAATCGTTTCTAATTCTCGAATCATTTCTAATACTTCATAAAATAAATCATCTTCAGGATCATCTGAACTTCCCTCTGGTGTTTCTGGAAGCATCATTGTCTCATCATATTCCACTTCTTGTTGTGTTTTTACAAATTCGACAATTCTTTCTACTTCTTCATCTGTTAAATAAGCTCCTTGCACACGAATCGGCTTATTCTCACCCATTGGAATGTATAACATATCTCCTCGACCAAGTAATTTTTCAGCACCACTTGAATCTATAATCGTACGAGAATCTGTACCACTGGATACTGCAAAAGCAATTCTTGAAGGAACATTTGCTTTAATAATTCCCGTAATTACATCAACGGATGGACGTTGCGTTGCTAAAATCATATGAATCCCCGCTGCACGAGCCATTTGTGCTAAACGAATAATCGCATCTTCAACTTCATTACTTGCAACCATCATTAAGTCTGCTAACTCATCCACAATAACCACAATATAAGGAAGTAAAGGATTCTCTTCGCCAGTCTCAGCATTATAAGATGCTACATGTGCATTGTAACCATCAATGTTTTTCATCCCCATTGCGGCAAACATTTCATAACGTTTTTCCATTTCAGTCACAACTTTTTTCAAAGCTTGAGCTGCTTTTCTAGGATTTGTTACAACAGGTGTTAATAAATGAGGAATACCATTATAACCATTTAATTCTACCATTTTAGGGTCAATCATCATTAATTTAACTTCATGTGGTTTTGTCTTCATTAAAATACTTGTAATAATTCCATTAATACAAACGGACTTACCACTACCAGTTGAACCAGCAATTAATAAGTGCGGCATTTTTGAAATATCACATAATCGAACATTTCCAGAAATATCTCTTCCTAATGGCACATCTAACGGTTTTGGTGATTGAAGTGCTGCTTGAATGACATCACTGAAAGCTACAAAACTTGTTTTACTATTTGGAACTTCGATTCCTACAAAAGGTTTCCCAGGAATCGGCGCTTCGATACGAATATCTTTTGCAGCAAGAGCTAAAGCGATATCGTCACTTAAATTCACAATTTTACTAACCTTTACTCCAATAGCAGGTTTAATTTCAAATTTTGTTACAGCAGGACCTACTAATGGATTTGGCATCACTTTTGCCTCTACTCCAAAACTTTCAAACGTTCTTTCTAAAATTTTTAGATTCTTCTCTACAATCATCTTCTCATCTGATTGATCTGAAGGTGGAATTGGATTTAATAACGTTAATGGTGGCAATTGGTAATCTGAATCATCAGTTCCTCCATTAATGACAAAGTCTTCTAAATCTTCTGTATCTTCCTCTACTTCTGTTAGTTCGATAAAAGGATTGAAAGAAGTTGGTTCTTCTCTTTTCGGTTGAACAAACTCTTCTTCTGCGACTGTTTTTGTAACAGGAGATGTTGTTACTTCTGGATAAATTTCTTCAAACTCATCCTCTTCTTCCTCTTCATCAAAAACAAAATTTTTCATCTTGTCTATTAAAGAAGCTTTCTTTTCTTTTACTTCTTTTGGTTTTGTTTCAATGACTTCTGGTTTAGTTTCACGAACTCGAGAATCCTTTTCCACTTTATTTTCTTCTAATTGATGTTGAATTTGAGCAGTCCAATTTCTTAATACTTCGAAAACATCTTTTAAATGAATTTCAAATGCCACAAATATAGCAATCATAAATAGTACGAAAATCGTCAAATAAGTTCCCCATTGAGAAACTAAAAAATAAGTAATGGTATAAAATAATGCCCCAATCATTCCGGAACCTAAATTTTGTTCGATAGCATTTGCTTTAAAATCAATCGCATACCGAGCCATCATTTCTTTAAATAACTGACCGCCTTCTTGAACATAACTACTAAAACTTGCTACTTCTACCCAAAGAAAACTTGCTATTATTAGACTAGTAGCAACTCCAATCCATTTTTTTGGAATAGATTGAATTCTCCCACGGAATAGAACGCCTATTGAAGCAAGTATGCCTAAAATTCCTGCATATATAAATAAATCCCCTACAAAAAAACGAATACTATTGGCAAAAAATCGTCCTAAAAATCCTAATTTAAAAATGGCTAAAAATTGAATTAGAATCAATATCGCCATCACAATTTCGATTGACATTGTAGACTCAGTTTTCTTTTTGGTAGATTTTCTTTTTCTCTTTTGTTCTTGCTTAGCCACTTTACTCTCCTTCTGAATATAATTTTCCTTCTGGTGTTAAAATTAGTACTCCATAATAGATTTGCAAACAATCCTCACAGGACTCACAATATTCACATTCATTTTCATCCCAAAATGCGCAAGAAAAATGTTTCTCACGTTTCTTTTGATATTTAGCTGTATATGTTTCTACTAATTGTTGATAAAGTTCTTTTGCTTCTTCTAGAGTGGAACAAGATTCTTCTAAAACAATCATCTTTTTCCAGTCTTCCATCATCCACCAAGGTTCATCGACCCCTTTTGTTTGGATAACACAATACATATCTATCACCTCTCTTAAACAGTATACCAGACTTTTTCAAAACTTGTTATCTTCATCCATTGAAAATTCATATATTTTTGTTAGGATAGTAAAAAAGGAGGAATTCAAATGATTACTTTACGTCTAAGAGTCTGGGGTCTCGTTCAAGGAGTTGGCTTTCGTTTTTATACAAAACGATTAGCAGACCAATTACAGATAAACGGAATGGTAAAAAATAAAATCGATGCTTCCGTTGAAATTATTGTCCAAGATACTCCGGAGAGAGCCTATGCTTTTGTAGACCGAGTAAAAACCTCTCCCCCATCACCGTATGCAAAAATTCGAACCTCAACATTAGAAATTATTGAAAACGAACCGTTTTATAAAGGATTTTCAATCTATTATGAATGATAAAAATGAAAGAGAGAGAGCCACATGCGACTGATTTTATTGCTATTCTATTCAATATAAAGTAAAATGATTGTGTTTAACAGAAAAAAATAAAGGAATGTGATTCATGAAATTAACAAAAAAAGTTCAATTGGCAGCTCTATCGAGCTTACTTGTACTATTTCTATCTGGATGTGTACAAATCGACAAAGCTACTAATCAACCGTATGGAATTGTGTATGATTATTTAGCAGTTCCAACTCAAACCATTTTAAACTGGATTGCTTCAGCAATCGGTGGAAACTATGTCATTTCCATTATGATTGTTTCAATTGTTGTTCGTATTATTTTAATGCCTACTATGTTTAAACAAATGAAAACAATGTTAATGAACCAAGAAAAAATGGCATTATTAAAACCATATATTGATAAAATGAACGAACGTTATGGAGATAACCCTACACCAGAACAACGTATGGAAGTTCAACAATATACAATGGATATTTATCGTTTGAATAATGTTTCATTAACAGGTGGGCTTGCTTCTGGATGTCTTCCAGTATTAGTTACAATGCCAGTCTATAGTGCTTTATATAATGCGATTTTATACTCTCCAGAAATTTCAAATAGTTCATTTATGGGAGTTTCATTAGGTAGTACGTATTTACCAATTGCGATTGCTACTGCTGTTATCTATTTAATTCAAGGATATATTAGCCAATTATATATGGATGAAACGCAAAAGGCTCAAGCTAAAGCTACGCTATATATGATGCCTGTCATGATGTTAATGTTCACGGTTGGTACGGCTGCAGGGATTGGGATTTACTTCTTCACTTCTGGATTAACAGCTATTTTACAAACATGGATTCAAAACCAATTCATTCGTCCAAAAGTAAAAGCTGAAATCGATGCTGAATTAGAAGCTCAAGGAAATTCTGTTATCTTACCAGATACAAATAATACTGTTAAGAATACAAATAATGCAGCTGCCGCACCTACTCAACAAACATTTGCGCAAAGAAACCGCACTTCAACAGGAAAAAACAGCGGGAAACAAAATAGAAAATAACTACTATAAATTAATAAAGACCTTTATGAAGTTGCTAAGGATGCCAGCAACCCCTTCGGGTTTCATGGCTAAATTTTGAGCCTGTAGTCTCAAAATTTCCTGTAATATAAGCTTGAAAAGCTTATATTACTCAAGCTACTTCATAAAGGTCTTTTTCTCATTAAATTTCTAGCCTCTAACTATTAAAAAACGTGAAGTTAGAAGTTTCCTTCCTTACTTCACGACAATGGTTCCGTCAATTAAATAACTTTTCTTTCGAATGGGTCGATGCTGATTCCTTGTTCTAATACTTGTTTTGCGTATTCTTTTGCTCCGAACAATGAATGATCCTTGTAGTTTCCACATTGAACAGCTGAAATTCCTTGAATATCTTCAAAACGAATTTCATTAACAATTTGTTCTAATGTAGCTTTTAGCGCAACTGCAATTGTTTCTGCACTTGGTGTTCCCCATGTAATTAAATGAAATCCAGTACGACATCCAAATGGAGAAATATCAATAATTCCATCTACTCTATCTCTTAATAAATCCGCTAATAAATGTTCAAATGTATGAATCACACCTGTTGGCATTTCTTGCTTATTGGGTTGTAAAAAGCGAATATCGAAATTCGTAATACGATCTCCTTTTTCTCCAACTTCTTCTGTAATTTTACGCACATAAGGTGCAATCACTTTATTATGATCTAATGTGAAGCTTTCTACTTCTGCCATAACAAAACCTCCTAGTAATCTTTATAACAGAGCCACTATACACCAAAATAGAAAGCACTGTCAATGAAATGAAATTCATCCCTTTATGTAGTTTTCAAGTATCGTGTTATAATAATAGGTAAAGAAATTTATTGATTGTCAAAGGAATTTATTATGAAAAGAAAAACATCATTTAAACGAAAACTGTTTTATTTTTTAAGTCCTCTTATTATTCTTATCAGTCTGATTATTGGCTATTTTATTTATGGTTATACTGCTTATTATCGCTTAGAAGATAATCTGCCTTTATCCGTTACAAGCCATACAGACCAATCTCTCAACACTGGAAAAGATTACACCATCTCCTCTTTTAATATCGGATATGGAGCTTACCCTCAAGACTATAGCTTCTTTATGGATGGTGGCAAATATTCAAGAGCTTATAATCGACAAACCGTATTAGACAATATGCAAGGAATCCAAAATGCGATTCAGACGATTCAACCAGATATTGCTCTATTCCAGGAAATAGACACGGATGGAGATCGTTCCCAACATGTTGATGAAGTGGAATTTATAACTCAAGCTTTTGAAAAACAAAATTGGGTATTTGGACAAAACTATGATTCACCTTATTTATTTTATCCAATATTAGATCCTATTGGGAAAGCAACTTCTGGGCTCCTAACAATGTCAAAATACACAATTCAATCTAGTCAACGATATAGTTTACCAATTGAAACGAATTTTAATAAATTTTTCGATTTAGACCGGGCTTTTACAGTTAGTTACTTACCAGTTTCAAATCAGAAACAATTGGCTTTAATCAATATTCACTTATCTGCTTATACAAAAGACCCAACAATTGGAAAAAGCCAATTAGAAAAACTATTCCACTATATGGAAAGTGAATATGAAAAAGGAAACTATGTCATTGTCGGTGGTGACTTTAATCATGATATTTTACTTGGAAAAAGTCCGGAAGTCTTCCAAACATCCGATGAACCACAAACTTGGACTCATCCATTCCCAGTAGAAAATCTTTCGAAACATTTTACATTAGCCACTCAAGGATTAGCAGAACAAAAAATTCCTTCAGCTCGCGCATTAGATGAAGGCTACCAAAAAGGAAAAACATTCGTGACATTAGTCGATGGATTCATTATTTCAGACAATGTACAATTCAATCATGTCCAAGCACATGACTTTGAGTTCAAACATTCCGATCACAACCCAGTTTCAATGAGTTTTAGATTGAGATAGAAAAAAGACTTTTTGCAAATGCAAAAAGTCTTTTTTAACGAATATTTTTATGTGTCATCTCATTAAGGAATCACAACCCAAGTTGCAACAGTTCTAGAAAAGCTATTATATATAACACTAGTAATTAATCCTTTTGTTCTTGATAAGCTTTAAATCCTTCTGTTGAAAGTTGCGCTTTTAATCCTTCTAAATCCTTTGTTCCAAACCCTGTAATTTTAGTAGCTGTATCAAGATCTAAACTACCATTACTTAAAAGAAATACTGAATAACCATAGTATTTATAGGTAACTGTTTTAGAGTTTCCACTTCCATTTGTTGTAATTTTATAAATTGTCACAAAAGAAATACTATTACTATTCTTTATCTTCATATAATTTCCTTGTGGTTCAATTGTATAAGAACTATACTCATCATTTTTATATTCAGATTTGACATAATCATCATTTTTCTTTGATAAGTCTCCAAAATTTTTGATATCTTTAATTTCTTTTAAACCAGAAACAGTTAATTCAACCGTATTATTATCAATCTTTTTACCACTAGATTTTAAAGAGTTAGCATAATTATCATTAACGTATAATATCACTTTATCTCCATTTTTTAAGTTAAATAATTTTTCCTTATTTGATACTTGGAAATAATTTTGATTATTTTTCTTATCATCAATTGAAATAGTACCATATCCATTAAATCCTATAAAACTAACATTTGTTTCTTTTAACAAATCTTCAGCTGATACTTTTTCATATTCTTTTAAATTTTGAACCTTGAATTTTTTCTTTTCAGCCTTTACAGGAGCATGTTTTGAAGTTGTCGTTACTAAAAATGTAACTTCTTCACCATTCTTTAATCCACTAAGAACATCAAATTCAAAACGAACACTCTTGATTAAATTCTCAGCAGTAACTAATTTAAATGATGATTTTTTATCTAATGAAACAGTTGAATATACTACAGGATCGTGTTGAGCTAAAGCTTTAGCATCACTTTTATTAAATCCAGCTTTTCTATAAGCTAATTCTGCTACTAACTCCGCAATATCATCAGAATTATAACTTAATTTACCTGACTCATCATAACCGGAAAACTCTACTTTTACTTCATTTACAATACTTTTTGGTTGAGAATCTAAATAATTAAAAATAAACAACGATACAATTGCTAGTACAATGATTGTGGCTAATGCAATTACTTTCTTTTTATGAGTTTGATAAAATAATTGTAATTTGTTTGAAAGTTCTTTAACGCTATCATTGTTTGGTAATTTTTCCTCCCGTTTCTCACTATCAACAACTTTTTCGTCCGTTAAAGTTTCTTCATGAACAAGTTTTTCATCTGTCAAAGCATCCTCATTCACAACATTCTTTTCTTCTTCCGTCATAAGAAATCTCCTTTTCCATTTTTATTATAGATGAGTATTTTAATAAACTTGTATGACTTTATTCCCCTATCATTATTACAGTTTTAAATTTTATAAGTGCAAATATCTTATAAAATACTCACTTAACTTAATATATCACAAATTTATTAACTCGTAAAATATATATATAAAGTAAAAATAACTAAAAGTTTACAATTCTAAGTAAGACAAACTCCTTAAATATCTACTGAATTAATTAAACAATTATAAACTATTATTCTCAATTTTTTCAGAAGTTACTATTGATTATCATTTTTACTTTCAAATTCATCAAGATATAATACTTCTACTTGACCTGACCAATCTAATATACAACCAATAAAATCCACAATATCTAAATCCTTCATTTCATAGGTATCTCCATTATTGACACTGGCAGTTACATCTTCAATATAAGTTACTTTATATCCTCTATCTGAAGCAATAATAGCAGAAAATAAGCAACAATATTCAGCATTTAATCCTGTAATCACAACTTCTTTAATTTGATGCTTCAATAAAATATTAATTAACTCTTTAGATTGAAAAATATTTGGAGTATTTTTTTCAATAATATAGTCTGCTAAAACTGACAATTCTTTATCTAAACTTCCACTTTCATTTCCATTGTAAATAATACTATTTTCATCTTCATCAATATGTCTCGTATTAATGATGATATCTCCATTTTGTTTAAAAATGTTTTGTAACGTTAAAATGTTTTTTCTTAACTCGTCAAAATTTCCACGTTCTAACATTCCCTTTTGACAGTCTAAAACAATTAATGCCTTCATTTGTTCTCCTTTATAACATTCTTATATATTATAGTTGCATAGTGACAATATCATTTCTACCTCACTACTCTCTGATTTTCATTAAACCAAAATTATTCATTTTGTACAAGAAATAGAAGTAGTGAATCTCTGATACTTTTTCTGGTACTTTTCCCATTCCAACTAAAAAATGGCAAGTTATTAATTAGAAGGATTTAATTTATGATAAAAAAATAGCGCTATAATGCGCTATTTTTATCGGTTAACTAAACGAACCTTCCATTTTACAATTGAAATTAATAGCATTTTACAACACCTTACAATGCTTATTATATCAACATTCTTTTAAATTGCTACTTTGTATAAATTGACTTAAAACAACACAATTGATGGTCATTTTGATGGTCATTTTCCACTCCCACGGTAAGATTGAAAAAAGAACCTAACTACTCATAGATGCTTGATTTTTATTGTATTCAAGATTTCTTTTCTTTAATTCTTCTAAAAACACGTTTGCTTCTTCCTTAGATGTTAAATCAATATTTATTGTAATTTTCATCAATTGTTCATTAGACATTTTTGAAAAATCCAACATTTCAACATCTGGGATTCCTTTTATTAGGGACATAGCATTTCCTCCAATACTTCAGAAGTTTGTTTATTTCTTCCTTATAGCTTCTTATCTATATTTTTTGCCGAGTTCGAGTGATTTTTTTCTATACTCCTCAAAAGAAATCTTATCGTTTTCAAATAAATCATACAATTATTCTGATGCTTTCTTCAATTCTGGTCGAGAATCAAAATAATCCTTATAACTTTCTTCAACTTTTCTTTCTCGCTCAATCAAAAGTTCTTCTTCGTTCATGGTAAGATGTAAACCTCCCATTTATTATAATCACGTAATTACAGCATTCTTAACTATATTTTTTACCGATTTCAAGAGCTCTTTTTCTGAGTTCCTCTGGCGTTATTTTCTTTTCATTAAGAAGAACGTACAATTCATCTATTTCTTCACTCATTCCGGGACGAGAATCAAAATATCTCTCATATCCTTCAGCTGCTCGTTTTTCCCGTTTTACATATTCTTCGTCAAGCATAAACATATACCTCAATTTTATATTTATACTAATCCTAAAAGTTTCATACGGTGGTTTTCGATGAATTCTAATTCTTCTGGGGAAAGTAGATTCAAAGGATAGTTATCATCATTATCATCTTCTGTCCATTCTTTATTGATATCATATTTTTCTTCTAAATATTGATATATATCAACTCCGATTCTCTCGCAAATTTTTTCATAAGTTAATGACAATTATAACACCTCCATAAATATCCCTAAACGACCAACATCATCTATAAACTCTTTTACATTATTGTACTTTTTATTGTTCTATTTATCAATATGATTATCATATCTTTTTCTAATCAAAAAAGCACTTAGCTTTCACTAGGTGCCGGAGTTTGTTTTTGATTTTTTTCTTGTTTTTCTTCTTCAATCAATTCTTCTAACATTTTTTTAAAGTGTTCTTTTGGATTTTTGATATATCCACCATCAAGAACGTATCTATTTTTCATCCGTTGCACCTACCTAACTTTAAATTTTACACCATAATTATACAAAATTTTGCTAAAGAGGGGAAATCTTTATGGTTCATTAAACATAAACATATTCCTCATTTTTTATTTATCACTACGCTACTACAATCATATATTTACTTTGATACATTATCAATTATAATTTTTCTCTTTTAAAATATAAATATGCGACTACTTATAAAAGAGTCGCCTGTGTTTTTATTTAACTGCTTCTAAATCATCATTTAAATCATTATCTAAAAAGTTTAGAATTCCATTGATCCGTGTAACAATAGAATTCAATGAACTGCTATTTAGAATTAAGAATTCTAAACTAATTTCATTGACATTTCGCTCTAACTTACCTAGTAAATCTCTTGTACGTTCTCTAAAATATTTTAGTAATGCCGTTAGTAATACTTAATGTACCTTACTATCTTTATTTTATAAAGTTGCTCCAAAAGTTTCCATCGCCAAAAAATTGTTTTTTTTTTAATCAATGAGATTCATTCCTGTTTCAACTGAAACATTATCTGAACATAATAATACTACTACTGAATTAGATAAGTTTTTGTTAATTTAAAATTTCCATTTGTTTTCTAATTCTACTAATAATGAAGACATTACTTATTTTATATTATTTACTGAAACTTCAAAATCATTACGCTTCACGAATTGTGATTCAACAGCTTTATTTTTACTAATATCATTTATACCTAGATTTTTAAGAACCCTTTAAATTCTTCATCAATCTGTTTTGTTTTTACTAATAAATTTGCAAATAGGAATTTTAATTGTATTTTTTGATTCCCACCTATAATAACATAGTCATTGCTCTCTACTCTTTGAAATGAATACACTGCAAGAAAGATTAGGTCACTCAAATATCAAAACTACCATGGATATTTACACTCATGTAACTGAAAAACAAAGAGATGAAATAGCTGAAAATTTTGCAAAACATTTAGGATTTTAGAAATCTCTGGCAAAATCTCTGGCAAAAATCAAAAAATAAACAAAAAAGCAAGCCTAGGAACGCTGTTATATCAACGTTTCTAGCACTTGCTAGGGTTTTATCCCACACTACCTTCCATTTTACAATTGAAATTAATAGCATTTTACAACACTTAACAATGCTTATTATATCAACATTCTTATAAATTGCTACTTTGTATAAATTGACTTAAAGCAACACAATTGATGGTCATTTTGATGGTCATTTTTCCACCCCTATGATAAAGATAGAAACAGCATCTTACTGTTTGGTAAGGTGTTTTTAATTTGCTTAATTATTACTATTTAAATATAATTAATTTGTGTTTCCCGTTTCCATTATACACCAATAGGACTTTATCGTATATAAGAGGTGCTAGCCGTTGCTAGTGCCTTTTTTGTGTTTATTAACAGGTATGCAAAAAAAAATTAAAGGGAGAATGTGTACACAAATGGGGGTCGCGGTCTTTAGGGTCGATTTTACCCCATGATTTCCCTATGGGGTATGCCTATACTGTCCCCTATTCCCTCATTTATTAGGTTTATTAGGCTTCTATGAGTACTCTCCTTGCTAAGTTGTTATATTATTTACTCTTGCAAGATTGTTTGTTTAGTTGATTATCTAACTCTTCCAGTCTATCTTCTTTTTCCTTGCTTACTATGATGCTAGTTGAGTTGCATCTTATCTTGTTTCTTGCATCATCTTGCTGTTAGATTTTCTTATCTCTTTATGATGCTGTTGATTACTGTTGCTCTCTCTTTATTAGTCAGTTTATTTACTCATTTATAATCATTCAATCTAGTTTGTTATCACGTGTTTAGATGCATTGATAGTTAGATAGCTAGATAGATTTCTAGTGCTTAAGAAAATGTCAACTTTTGTCAGCAATTCAATTGTGCTAGTCGTTCATCTATATAGTTTTTTATCCCAACATTTTCCAACAATTTTAGTTAGTTAACCGTTCATCTATATATTTTTTACGCCAACATTTGCCAACGTTTTAATATGTTTTACTGTTTATACTTAAATTGTTTAGCCTGTAAAAAAATAATCTAGTTTAATATTGATTGTTACTTGCTCTTCCTCTATTTACTCATTCATTCAGTTAGTGCGTTAAATATGCTCTTATTTGTCGATTTTCGCCCTCTGTTGCGTTTCGCCAATACATATTAATTACTAACCAATTCATGAATTAAAATCTCATACGTGATAAATATAAACGTACAGTAACGGTAGCATCATAAACTGTATTTCTTATTTAAAACAAAAAAGCCGAATTAGTTTTACAAACAATCACTTTAATTACGGCAATAATTAATCTGATAATAAAACTAATCGGCTAACACCATGGGGCAAGTAATAATCTTGCTTACCCTATCTTTATGTAAGGTAGTTAAACACCTTACCACCCTATTAATAGGAAGGGAGTGGAAAGCATGAAAAGCAGAACTCAAAAACGACGTGAAAAACATCAAGAGAAAATAGAAAAAGTCCAATTATTCTATTACGTTTTTAGTATAGTAGCAACGGGAATTGCTACTAGCGTACTAATTCTCAAAATGCTTTGTTCGCCCACTCTCATCCTATTGAAATTATATCAAAGAAAGGAATGAAACGCAATCAGTTACCTTCTAACAGCAAAGACTTGTAACGTATCTAACTCGTTCATATTCGCTTATTTTCTGCTTTATTTGAGTCTTACATTGTATGATGCAACACGCCTGTAACACACGTTTTTTTGCATCATCTTTTCCTGTTTACTTTCATGATTACAGCATCTTGCTATTTAATTTTGAGTACAAAAAAAGAGGGAGTTAACCCTCTCTTGCTTGTTTGGCTTTATATTCTTTAACCACGTACTTAAATTCTGCTTTATGCACTAAATAATAACGGTCTATAACCCCATCTTCAAACTTAATTTCTTCATAGTTTTCTTTATCATTTAAGTGTTTCAAGTCATTTTCAAGTTGTTGAATTGCCCAATATTCGCTTATTACGCTTTCTAATTCATCTTCTTTAACATTGAGCTGTATAGACTTCATACCTTCTAATGGCTCTGATAGCAACTTAACTATATATCGCCACTCTTTAACAGCATTTGTTTTTTTATTATAGATTGGATAACCTTTAATTGCTAGAGTGCAATAACTTAACTCGATTACCACGCCTTCATAACTGGTTATTGTAATATCGTCTATACATGGGTTGAAATAATATTTTTGAGTCCATGGTTCACGTGTTTGATAACCACCAACATTGATTTGTATTCCGTCAAAATCTCCTAGCTCTGTTGTATAGATTGGATTTTTTATTCCGGCTTCTTTCGCCTGTATTACAGCTCCATATATAGCATAGTCTGGATTTTCGCTATATGAAGAAATTACCTCTTGTGTCATATATATGCACACTCCTTAAAATGAAATATTGATTTGAGGGTTTCCTTATCATGCAATTAAATTCCTCATCTATATTCTTCTATCTCATTCATTTAGCATATTCTATCTACAATACCTTTAATTTCTTCCTTGTTCCCTCATCCTTTTTCCCTCACCTATATTATACTAGATGCTACAATTTTATGATAGTAATACACCTTTTACACAGCAAAAAGGACGGCTTGTACTTACCGTCCCCTTGTTTTTGATTAAATTAGCTTTAATATTAATATCAAAACCGACTTTAATGCATAAAACCGACTTTAAACCGACTTCTTTTCTAGTCAAAGTTGGTTGATAAAACATTGTCATATCAACGTTTTTAAGCAACAAAGTACACAAAACCGACCAACCGACCTAAAAACTCACTTCCTATATAATTATTTTATTTTTAAAACTTATTTATGTTTTATATCTTAAAGTTTTTATTTTTTTATTTTTTCTATAAGAAGTTGAAAATAAAGTCGGTTGGTCGGTTTTCAGTTAAAAACATTGTCATATCAACGATAATCCGACCGACTTCCCTTTATAATAAAGTTGGTTCAAAGTCGGTTGGTCGGTTTTTAAATATCGGTTTCTTTAATAAACATAGAATGGTAAGCCCTACTTTCTTTTTCATAATTATAGTTTATATCCCATTCCTTTACATTATCTGTATATAATTGCCAATCTGCTTGATGAAATGCTTCTAAAGGCTTTTTGTTATTTTTATCATACTGCCACCCTTCAGCTTCCATATATGGTTTAAGCTGTTTAGTAAATGTACGTCGAGAAATTTTAGTATTTCTATTGTTTTCTTGTAAATACACAGCTTTAAAATCTTCATACAAGAATTTTATCGGTAAACGGGTACTTGTAAATTGTGGTATACGTTCCTCAAAATAACGTGCAACAGGGTCACTATCCGAGATGATTTCTTGAATATATTGCTTGTGTTCCTCTGTTTGTATCCATTCCCCACTTAATACTAAATGTTCCAAAGCCTCTTTAGCTATCCATTCTAATAAGCGTGGGTCTTTAATATATTTTTCTTTTACGTTAGGATTGTTTTCTTTACCTTTAAAAGCTTTTTTAAATTCAATAATACGTAACCGTCTGGTAAGTCCGTCAGTTACATCACCAAAATTAGGTAACCCATTCATTGATTGCACTACTTGACAATTGAAATGATGAGTTTGTGCGTTCTCTCCTTTAGCTTCAACTTTCAACGGTTCACCAGTCACCATACTCTTTAGATTTGCACTATCAGCGTTATAATCTTTAGGTGAATTATCATCACCAATAACTAGTGCTTTTCCGACTGCTCTTGAGATATCAAAACGCTTTTCGATATCTTGCAATCTTAAAGCAACGGTATTTTCTTTGCCTACTAAGTTTTTTAGTAAGTGTTCAAATGTACTTTTACCACTTGACCCAACTCTACTGAATAGCAATGCAACATGACCACTAGGCTTGTTTGTATGGATTGTACTGGCTATTAATTGCCACAAAAGCTTTTTCTTTTCTTCATCTCCACCCATTGCAATATCTATCCATTTGCTAAAAGTCCAACCATCAGGGAATACTGGTTCATCAGCATCAGGATTATAATTCACTCCAATTGTACTTTCAAAAACAAAATTAGGGCTAAATGGTTCTAATTGTTTAGCATCTATATTATAAATTCCATTCTTAAAAATAATGTAATTATAATCTGTTTCTCTCTCTCTGTTTTCAGCTTCATTTAACAACATATCTAATATCTCCTTACATTCATTTCTTGTTAAAGAACGTTCACCCGCTCTAAAAAGTGTTTTTCTATAATACTCACTACTATCATATATACCTGTATCGGGATTATAAATACCTAAATAACGTGTATCAGCATCATAACTACCTAACCTACCCATATCACAATGACGTTTCATAATATCGGCTACAACTCGTCCTGGTGGTCTAGGCTTTTTTACCGTTCCATCTCTTTTCGTTTCTTCATGCTCTATTTTCCATTGTTCAATGTCTTCACGTATACGTTTTTTTATTTCTTCAGACGTGTCAGACTTCTTAAATTGTCTATCAATTCTAACTCTAAACCAATAGTAAAAGCTCCATGGATTTTTATAAACACCACGTTGTAGCATGTAGTGGAGTATACTTAAATTCCCTATCTTATTTTTTGTACCATGTATCCAGTTTGTATTCCCTAAAGCAAGGATTTCAACACATTCTACCCCAGTGTCATAATCAATCTCATCAGTACTAATGGCTTTAGCAATAACAAACATATCTGTTACTGATTTATCATAATCCATTAATTCAGCTTCATTTACTGCTACATAACGTTTTATGATTTCAATAGCATCATCATGGGGTATATTTCCGTTACCATTGAATTTGGAGGCGTATTCTCCCGTAATTTTCTCTGTCTGCTTAATTGGTGGCTTCATATCCTTGATATCTGGAGTTTTTAGCTTTTCTCCCTCAATGTATACTGCATCAATATGAGAATTTTCAGGAGTAACTACTGGTAACCCTGCAAACTTTTGCCAATCGTTTATAACACTTTTATCGTATTTAATCCCTATTGTTTCTGCTAAGTCTGTAGCAACTTCCTTGTATTCGTATTTTAATAGTGGTCTATCTGTTTCAAATACTACACGCCAACGTGGAAACTTATCTGTATACTTAATAGTTGGGTATATATAACACTCAACATTAGGCTTTTTCTCTTTTATGATGCGTATCAAGTCATCTAGTGAAGGCGTGTCCTTATCATCATAATCTAATGTAATAACGCTCCTTCTTATGATGCTTTCTATATTACGTTTTAATTGATTTTTTTCATCTCTTTCTATAGACCCAACCATGAAATAATACTGATTGTTTTTGACACCTTCCATTTTTGCATAGTGTCCAGCTATTTCATCATCAACATACGGGTATTTTTCTTTCATTTGTTCAATATCGCCATCTAAGAGATTTGCACCTTTAACCACTCTGGTAGGAGTATAGTTCTTTAACCAATCAATAGGGGCAATAGGTATAAGCTCTATTTTATCTTCTTTAATTGTTCTATTAAACCAGCCTTTTTCAATATAAATTGGCATTAGTATTCCCCCTTTCTTGTAGCATCTGAAAGGGTTAAATTAATCTGTATTTCTTTAAATAAGGTGTTTAGTCCATTTTCTAGGGCATAACGTTCCTCGTATCTGCTGTAGTCTAAATAGCTTCCAATCCAACTAGCTACTAATGGGAGTGGTGCATATTCTAATATTTGTTGCGTTAACTCTTCCTGTATTGCTAAGTGTTTATAGTACTGTTGCCTATGCATCATATCTATCTCTTTCATTCTATGATGCCGTTCTAATACCTCTAACTCATTCAAGTTTATAGCTTGCATTTTAGTTAGCACAGTTACTACATTACTTACTTTTTGAGCATTATCTTCCGTTTCAATTTTAGCTAACTTTAATAGCATTTTTAATAACTCTTTGTATTCGTTATTTACGTTCATTTAACTCTCCTTTTCTGTATAAGATAAGGCAGTAACATATTTGAATAACTCATCTACTCATGCTATAATAAAGTATATTGATTTGAGTTATATATATGTAATTTTGCCTAGGTGCTAGTTTCTGACTAGTGCCTTTTTTATTTGCTGTAAGTTTCGATAATACACACCTTGCTATCTACCTCCTTTATTTGCACCTCTAGTAGCTTGTCAGACGGCATTTGTCTGTTATCCTGTACTATTTGTAGTGCTTTCTCTACCGTACAATCCTTTAATAATGTAGCAATGATATATAATTCATCTGTTTCTACAATCTTTGCATAACGTGGCATTTTCATGTTTATCTGCTCCTTTATTTCTGTATTCTTTTTCATCATGGGGGTGATTATTTTAAAATTTCTTTTTGTCTAAAAATTCGTGTACATCATACATATCAAACATGATTTCTTTACCCTTATAAAAGCTCTTTAAGCCCTCTCTTTGCCACTGCTCTACTACTCTAGGGGCACAGGTAAAATACTCACATAAGCCTTTTTTATTCAAATAACGTGTATTTACGTTAACCTTTATTTCTTGCTTTGCTGTATCAACTGCCTTTCTTGCTAGTTGTAGCACGGTATTATATAGCTCTTGTTGCACGCTATCTGGTAAATATACTGGAATAGCTTGTAACTCCATTTCATTCACTCCTTTCTCACTCAATCCATTATTTCATCAGACTGATTTCTTATATCATTTGCCAACCACACACCGTAAGCAATACCTACTACAAACGATATGCCCACGGTTAAAATTAGTTCGATATTTTGCATCATACCTACACTCATTCTTTTCACTCTCCTTTCACATTAGAACTTTTTAGCACTTTTTGTTTAAAAGAATATTTCTTCTAAAGTGATATTAGAAAAGTATGGTGTCAACATTTTTTTAAACAATAACTTTTCATTGTCCTTGAATGCCGTTCTACCAGTTTCTTTGTTAATATAGCTTGAAATACTAATGTTTAATTTGCTAGCTACCTCTTTTTGAGTCAAACCTAACATTATTCTATATCCTTTCACTTTGTCTTTACTTTTCATGTTCACACCCCCTTTCAGCACTTTACAACACTTATGATAATACTTGATATAATACTTGTCAAACAAAAAGTAGCACTTTTTTGCACTTTTCCTTTTATTTTTTAAAGTTTTGTAGTACTATTAGTCTTAAGAGGTGAAAGTATGAATACAACTATTGACAAAAAACTTATAGGAGAAAGAATAAAAAACATACGCCAACAAAAAGGTATGACTTTAGAAGAATTTGGCAAAATGTTTGGAGCTAGCAAAAGCAATGTTAGGTCATGGGAGATAGGCAAAAACCTACCTAATCCTGAAAGACTCAAAACGATTGCTAAGATAGCAGATATTTCAGTAGATACACTATTGTATGGAAAAATGAAAGAAAGAATATCTAAGATGCTTTCTCAAATAGCAAAAACTAATCCTAAATTTAACTCTATTGACGTTAGAGGTGTTACTAGAAGGGTATACCATGCCTTACCTAGTCTGGACTACACCAATAAAGAGTTAGAAGAATTTATTATGCATGAATTAGAAACACTATTTGTAGATGGTGTACCTCAAGAATTAACAAAAAGCAAGCCTACTGATTTTAGTGATATGGTTAAATTCTATTCAAAAGAAATTATAACTCTACTAGAAAGAAAACAAGCGTATATGATGCAACATGAAAAAGATAGCGTGAAATTAGACTTGCTTAATGAAATGATTACTATCCAACAAGATTTCATTTCTAAGCTTACTCGATATATTGAAACAAAATAATCACAGCATTTTATGATGCAATGCCTTTTTATTTTCATCATGGGGGTGGAATTAGAAAGGAAAACATTATGATACAAGAATATAGATTAAAAGATGGAACAAAAAGATATTTAATTAAATGCTATATGGGTTTAGACTCTCTAACTGGTAAACGTATTACTACTACTAGAAGAGGGTTTAGAACACAAAAAGAAGCCTCTCTAGCAGAAGCTCGATTAAAATTAGAATATGAAGAAAAAACATTTAATGCTAAGAATAGTAAATACACCTTTCAACAGATATACGAACTCTTTCTAGTTGAGCATAAAAACACCGTCAAACCAGGTACTTATGCTACTACTAGAAGATATGCTAAATTGCACATACTGCCTAAAATCGCTAATAAGAGGATTGATAGCTTCACGGTGTTAGATTGTCAAAAACTTGTCAATCAATGGGCAGAATATTTCAATAGTGCTAAATACCCTAAAGGAATTACACAACAAGTATTTGATTATGCTATTAAGATGAATATCATTACAGATAATCCCATGAGAAAAGTAAAATTGCCTAAAAGAAAAGAAACGATAAATGAGGTCAATAAATTTTACAATACTGATGAATTAAAACATTTTTTTGATTGTGTTAAGGACTATGGAAACATGAAATATCTAGCCTTTTTTAGACTACTAGCCTTTACTGGAATGAGAAAAGGAGAAGCTCTAGCACTCAACTGGTCAGATATAGACTTTAATAAAAAGCAAGTCCATATTACAAAAGGTGTTGTTTTAGATGAAAATGAAATACCAATCATTTCAACCACAAAAACAAAAAAATCAGTAAGAACGGTTAGCCTTGATGATGAAAGTCTTGCAATACTGAGAAAATGGAAACTAGAACAAGCTAAAGAACTCATGAGTATTGGTATCAACTCACTGAATAAGCATCAATTACTATTTACCTATGATGCCAATAAGCTGTATCGTCCTAGCTATTCTAACTGTTGGCTAGAACAAATTATCAAGAAATACAATCTAAAAAAAATAACTATGCACGGTTTCCGTCATAGTCACTGCTCTCTACTCTTTGAAATGGGAACACCTATTCAAGTAGTGCAAGACAGATTAGGTCACACTAATATTAAGACTACCATGGATATTTACACTCATGTAACTGAAAAACAAAGAGATGATATAGCAGAAAACTTTGCAAAACACATTGGCTTTTAAGTCCAATTTATACCTTTTTTTGAAAAGTGATGGTCATTTTGATGGTCATTTCCCATTTTAAACAAAAAAGCAAGCCTAGGAACGCTGTTATATCAACGTTTCTAGCACTTGCTAGGGTTTTATCCCACACTACCCTCCATCTCATACGCAATTAATCGGTTTAATTCAACTGCATATTCCATTGGAAGTTCTTTAGTAAATGGTTCAACGAATCCCATCACAATCATCTCTGTTGCTTCAGATTCACTAATCCCTCTACTCATTAAGTAGAATAATTGTTCTTCAGAAATTTTTGATACTTTCGCTTCATGTTCTAATGCAACTTTATCATTATGAATTTCATTAAATGGAATTGTATCTGATTTCGATAAATCATCCATAATAATCGTGTCACACTCGATATGAGAAATTGAATAATCAGATTTCTTACTAAATGTTACTTGTCCACGATAGTTTACAACACCACCATCTTTTGCGATTGATTTTGAAACAATCGAACTAGAAGTATGAGGTGCATTATGAATCATTTTTGCCCCTGTATCTTGGTGTTGTCCTTCTCCGGCAAAAGCAATGGATAACATTGTTCCTTTTGCATAAGGTCCTTCTAAAAATACAGAAGGATATTTCATTGTTGTTTTTGCTCCTAAGTTTCCATCGATCCATTCAACCGTTCCATGAGCTGCTGCACGAGCACGTTTTGTTACAAGATTGTAGACATTATCAGACCAGTTTTGAATCGTTGTATAACGACAGTATCCACCTTCTTCTACGAAGATTTCTACAATCGCAGCATGTAAGCTGTTTGATGAGTATGTTGGTGCAGTACATCCTTCAACATAGTGTACACTTGCACCTTCGTCTACAATAATTAATGTACGTTCAAATTGTCCCATATTTTGGTCATTAATACGGAAATAGGTTTGAAGTGGAACATCACATTTTACGCCTTTTGGTACGTAAATAAACGTTCCTCCTGACCATACTGCTGAGTTTAATGCTGCTAATTTATTGTCTGTTGGTGGTACTAATTTTGCAAAATATTTTTCGAATAATTCTGGGTATTCTTTTAATGCTGAGTCTGTATCGGTGAAGACAATTCCTAGTTTATCAAATTCTTCTTTCATATTGTGATACACAACTTCTGACTCAAACTGTGCAGATGCCCCTGCTAAATAAGCACGTTCTGCTTCTGGAATCCCAATTTTTTCAAATGTATCTTTGATTTTCTCAGGAACATCATCCCAAGAACGAGCAGGTTTATCACTTGCACGTTTGAAATAGGTAATCGCATCAAAATCAATATCTGATAAATCTGCTCCCCATGTTTGCATTGGCATTTTTTCAAATGCTTTTAAAGATTTTAGTCGGAATTCAAGCATCCATTCTGGTTCGTTTTTCATTTTTGAAATTGTACGAACTACTTCTTCGCTTAATCCAACTCCACTATCAAATACGGGCGTTACATCTTCATGAAAGCCATACTTGTAATCTTCTAATTCTGGAACTCCACTCATTTCTATATTCCTTTCTTGTTTTTCTGTTCAACTGCTTTTTCTAATGCCTTCCATGCTAATGTTGCACATTTAATACGTGCTGGGAATTTAGAAACTCCACTTAGTAAGGCAGCATCTTCTAATTGATCTTCATTTACACTTTGTCCTTGCACTAATTTTGAAAAATCTTCTGCTAATTCCAAAGCTTCTGGTAAAGTTTTTCCTTCTAAAATATCACACATCATACTAGCACTCGCCATACTAATGGAACAACCTTGTCCATCAAATCGAGCACTTGTAATATGCCCATCATTTGATAATTCTAATTGTAACTGTAATACATCGCCGCAAGTCGGATTATTCAACTCAATGACTTCAGCTTTTTTTTCAGTTTGAATTCCTTTATGACGAGGAAAATTCGAATGGTCTAAAATCACTTGACGATATAATTGATCTAACTTAGATAAAGCCATCTGAGAAAAACTCCTTTACTTTTTGTAATGCTTCTATGAAAAATTCAGCTTCTTCCATTGTATTATAAATATAAAAACTAATACGGGCAGTTGAAGATACGCATAAATCTCTCATTAACGGTTGAGCGCAATGATGTCCTGCACGAATCGCTACTCCTTCCATATCTAAAGCTGTCGCTAAATCGTGAGGATGAACACCATCCAATGTAAATGAAATCACGCCACTTCTTCTTGAAACATCCGTTGGACCATGAACGGTCACACCTTCCATTTGTGTTAATTTTTCATAAACATACGCTACTAATTTTTGTTCATGGGCATGAATGTGATCCATTCCAATTTGTTCTAAATAATCAATGGCTGCTCCTAATGCAATTCCACCGGCAATATTAGGTGTTCCTGCTTCAAATTTCCATGGAAGTTCATTCCATGTACTTTCTGTATCATAAACAAAGTCGATCATTTCTCCGCCAAATTCAGTAGGTTGCATTTCTTCTAATAGTGCTTGTTTCCCATATAAGACACCAATACCTGTTGGAGCTAGCATTTTATGACCACTAAACGCATAAAAGTCGCAATCCAAGTCTTGTACATCGATTTTCATATGTGGTGCTGCTTGAGCTCCATCAACAACTAATATTCCTCCAACTTCATGGACGATTTGTGCTAATGCTTTAATCGGCTGAATCGTTCCTAACACATTTGAAGCATGCGCAATTGAAACGATTTTAGCTTTATGCGTTAAAACTTCTTTTGTAGCTTTTAAATCTAGTTCCCCTTCTTCGGTTAATGGGAGGAAGTTTAAACTAGCTCCTGTTTGAAGTGCTAATTGTTGCCATGGAACAAAATTAGAATGATGCTCCGTTTTACTAATCCAAATCTCGTCTCCTTCATGCAGGCGGTATTTGGCAAAACCTTGTGCTACCCAATTGATTCCAGTCGTTGTTCCTCTTGTAAACAATACTTCCTTTATCGAAGAAGCGTTGATAAATGCTTGAACTTTTTGACGACTCGCTTCATAGGTATCTGTTGCTAATTGTGCTAGTGTATGCACACCACGATGAATATTCGCATTATAATCGTGATAATACTCTTCGATACAACGAATCACACTTTCAGGTTTTTGCGTTGTAGCAGCATTATCCAAATACACTAATGGTTCATCATTAACGGTTCTATTTAAAATTGGAAAATCTTTTCGAATATGATTAATGTTCATCATTTTTCGCCAACTTTTGATCAATCATTTCTACTAATTCTTTTTGCGTATTTTGTGCAGGAATTGCACTAATTACTGAACCTAAGAATCCACGAATCACTAAACGTTTCGCCTCTGCTTGACTAATTCCACGGCTTGTTAAGTAGAATAATTGTTCATCATCCACTTGTCCCACACTTGCCGCATGTCCTGCTGTTACTTCATTTTCATCAATTAATAAAATTGGATTCGCATCACCACGTCCACCTTCAGAAAGCATCAATACACGGCTCTCTTGTTGAGCATCTGCGAATTTTGCTCCTTTAATAATATGTCCAATTCCATTAAATGTTAACGTTGATTTATCAAGAATAACTCCATGCTGTAAAATATGTCCCACTGAGTGGTTTGCATAGTTTGTCACTCTTGTATCAATCCCTTGAACTTGTTTACCAGTTGAAATGGCAACAACATTTACTTTTGCAGTAGAACCTGCCCCTCGTAATTCACTATCGAAGTCAGCGATCACATTTCCGTCATTCATAATTCCTAATGCCCATTCAATGGTTGCATCTTTTTCTAAATAACCACGACGGTTGATGTAGGCATCTGTTGGTTGACCTAATGTATCTACTGCAGCAAAATGAACTTTTGCTCCTTCTTTTGCAATCACTTCTACAATGATATTCGCTGTATTTTTACGGTCACCAATACTTTCAAAACGTTCCACATAAGAGAGTGAACTATTTTCTTCTGCCACAATTAATACGTGTTTTACGAATGCCTCGTCTACTGTATTATTTTGTACAAAATGAGATTCAATAATATCTTCTAAAACAACATTTTTAGGAACATAAATGAAAATTCCTGAATTAACCATTGCTGCATGATACGCTGTTAAGCTATCTTCATCGACTGGTACAGCTTTTGTCATATAGTATGGTTTCACTAATTCTGGATATTGTTGTAATGCTTCGAATAAATCCATTACTAATACATCTTGCATAGCTGTTTCAACATTCATCTCTTCCCAGTAAGAAACAGCTCCTAATTGAACAATTTTTGCACTTCCTACTGCACTTGGAATGTCTTTTTCTAATTCTGTAATGATTGAGTTTGCTTCTCCAATTTCACTTTGGAATAAATTCCAGCGGTGGAATTTTACGCGCTCAATAAATGGTAATGGTAATTGTTTCGCTAATTCCAATGCTTTTAAACGAATGTCTAAAAACCAATCTGGTTCATTCTTTAGAAGAGAGAATGAAGTCAGTTGTTCTGGTGTTACGGTTAATTTCTCTGCCATTCTCTTTCTCCTATTCTTGATGTTCTAAAGAAATTCCTAATTCTTCACTAATTCCTTTATATCCTTCTGCTTCTAGACGTTTTGCTAATGCTGCATCTCCAGTCATTACCACACGTCCGTCCATCATAATATGAACAACATCTGGTTCAATATAGTTTAATAAACGTTGATAGTGAGTAATAATTAATGATCCAAAGTTTTCTCCACGCATGGCATTAACACCACGAGAAACAACTTTAAGCGCATCAATATCTAGACCTGAGTCAATTTCATCTAAAATCGCAAAACTTGGTTCAATCATCATTAATTGAAGAATTTCATTACGTTTCTTTTCTCCACCAGAGAATCCTTCATTCAAGTAACGTTCTGCCATTTCTTCTGGCATATCTAAAATTGCCATTTTTTCATCTAATTTCTTAATGAATTCACGAACACCCATTTTATTATCTTCATCACGACGAGCATTAATGGCTGAACGCATAAATTCTGCATTTGTTACTCCAGCAATTTCACTTGGATATTGCATTGCTAAAAATAGACCTGCACGAGCACGTTCATCTACTTCCATTTCAAGAACGTTTTCTCCGTCTAATAAGATTTCTCCTTCTGTTACTTCATAACTTGGATGTCCCATAATTGCTGCAGAAAGTGTTGATTTTCCTGTACCGTTAGGTCCCATTACTGCATGGATTTCTCCAGTATTGATGGTTAAGTTAACACCTTTTAAAATTTCTTTATCTTCAATTGACACATGTAAATTTTTAATTTCTAATGTTGCCATTATTAAGCCCCTTTCAAAATAAATCCTCAATGATATAACAGAATTTTTTATCTGTCACATTAATAATATTTTATCTTAAATGAGAACGATTATCAAAAGATAACGTTTCGAATTCATATCTTCTACTGCAAGTTTTTCACTGATTTTCATATAAAAAACTTTTCATTTTCATGAAAATAGAGTATCATATAAACTACTTACAATGCGAAAGGGGAAAAATAGATGCAACAATATCCTTTAATAGGAATTTCAGGAAATCATCGTCAAGATAATACTGAACATGATACCTATATCCTATCTTATGCACCTAACGGATTTGTTACTGGATTAGAAAGAGCAAAAGCCATTCCAGTAATCTTACCGATTGTTTCTCAAGAAACAGCTCACGAATATATTTCAAGAGTTGACGCATTAGTTTTATCAGGAGGGCAAGATGTTTCACCTCTTTTATATGGAGAAGAACCTCATATTAATTTAGGAAGAACTTATCCAGTAAGAGATGCGTATGAACTTGCGCTAATTGAAGAAGCTTATCGTCAACGTAAACCAATTCTTGCCATCTGTAGAGGTATTCAAATTTTAAATGTTGCTTTTGGAGGTACTTTATACCAAGACATTCAATCGCAATATCCAGAATCAACGATTTTACATGTTCAAAAAACAATGCCTTCTACTGCTACTCATACAATTGAAATTGCTGAAGGTAGTGAATTATCTAAAATATTTGGTACAAAGACAGCAATCAATTCGTACCATCATCAAGCTGTTAAAGAGCTTGCTCCAAACTTCAAAGCAGTTGCTTGGAGTTCTGATGGATTAATCGAAGCTTTTGAATCGAATGAAGAAGGACATTATGTTCTAGCATTACAAGGTCATCCAGAAACAATGGTGAACGATGATGAAGGAATGCAAGAACTATTTAACCATTTTGTACAATACGTAAGAAAAAAAGACTTTTCTAATAAGTAGTAAATAGGACGCAAGCAGCCTCGCTTTTGCGAGGCTCATTGCTCATACTACATTGAAAAGTCTTTTCTCTTTTTTTATGTATTCTAATACTAAAATTGGAAGAAATAGACTTTTCTCCGTAGCAAAAGTAATAAAAGCCACTTTTAGTGGCTTTTATTACCCGAAAATTCGAGACTTTGGCTCGAATTTTAGCCATGAGACCGTAAGGTCTGCTGGCGTTATTTTTGCTACTCCAAAGAAAAGTCTATTTCTGGAGATTTCTATATTTTCTTAAATTTCGCAATCAATGCTAATAATGGATTAAGCGTTTTGCTAAAATTCCCCGCTAATTGAACGAGATTTCCTCCAAATTGACGCTTAAAGTTAAAGTTACCCTCGTTTTGATTTGCTTGGTTCGTTTCAATAGTTCCATAGAAATTATAATACTTATAACCGTTATCTTTAGCAAACTTCATCATTTCCCAGTTCAATAAACTTGAACCACCAAAGTTTAAGTATTCTTCATGAGAACCACCAAAAACTGAAATGACTTCATCCCCATAACACATAAATAAGTATCCTGATAAAGCTAACATTGGATTATGAATGTCTAATGCTTCAAAAGTTTTTTTACGTTTTTGATAACTAGCTAATTGATCTTTTGCATCAGTAATCAATCCACGTGTTTTCTTCACATGTTTCCCTTCAGCTTCACGGACAGCTAATTCTTTTTCCAATTCTTCTACTCGATTTGTAAAGAATTCAATTCTTTCTTGATAATAACCTTTGTATGCTTCTACATCTAAGAAGGCAACCATGTATTTTACTTTATCTTTAAAACTCTCTTTCATTTTTTTGAAATAAGTAAAATCTTTCACTGCAAATCCTTTTCTTAACGAAGTTTCTGTTAAGATGGGATAGAATATATCTAAATCATCTTGTTCCAATTCACGAATTTGAATATGAGATTCTGTCGCTTTTCTTAAATCACGTTTTAAAGAATTTGATAAATGATTATAAATATCATCGCTAGTCTCAAATAATGATAAATCTTTTCTAAATAACTGAAGAATAACACTTCCACCTTCTAAGTCTAGTGAGCGATGATAACCTGCTTCTTTAAAATAAGATAATAATTCAGGATAGTTACATTCTTCAAGAACTTCTAATGATTCATTTAAAACTTTATTCATTAAATAAGGATTCATTTCTACTCTAGAGATACCTTTTTCTTTTAAGAAAACTTCAAGACTTTCTAACATTTGTGGTAATAAAGACAATTCCTCCAAATGAAATAATGGACCTTGTACGATTACCGCTTCTTTAAAAAATCTAAAACGTCTACGTATACAAACTAATGCTTGAGCTATCCATCTTTCACCCTCAGTCCAAGAAATATAAAAAATCTCATCATAAAATTGACTACTCTTATGAACTTCTGCTATTTCATTTGTTTGTAAAAAATTAGCATTCTCAAATTCTTCTTGATGTTGATTGAAAACCTCTGCTGTAATGAATTGTACTTGCATTCTAGTTTCCACACCCTTCTTTCTTCTCACAAACGATTGGTAAATCTTTATCTAACAAACTCGCAAATGCAGCTTCATCCACTTCTTCTAATATATAAATCCAGTTCACAGCTATATCGACTTGATTTAACATTTCAGGATTGTCTTCTAATTCTGTATGCCAAGCGACTACTTTCCCTGATAATGGACTAACGAATTCCGTTACAGCTTTTGCAGCTTCAACACTCATAAATGAATCTTCTGTTGATAATGATTCTTGGGAAAATAATTCTACAAAACTAACATCTCCAATATCATCTTGTCCTTTTGGAGAAATACCTACTGTATAGCGATTTTCTTCTTTTTTAAT
Organism: uncultured Granulicatella sp.; assembly: GCF_963521425.1. Lineage (GTDB taxonomy): Bacteria > Bacillota > Bacilli > Lactobacillales > Aerococcaceae > Granulicatella. The sequence continues at coordinate 28,507 of NZ_CAUQUN010000002.1, read as the reverse complement.
CCATAATCCATTTTCACTATATTTAATCATTTGATTCACCTTTCAATAATTGTTCATATTGTTCTTCTTTAAACCCAAAGAAAACTGCATTATCACTGACTAATAATGGACGTTTAATTAGCATTCCATCACTGGCTAATAATTCCATCGCTTTAGAAGTTTCCATTGTTTTTATCACATCTTTTAATCCCAATTTACGATATAATTCTCCACTTGTGTTGAACACTTTTGTTAGAGGTAATGCACTTCTTTCAAATAGTACTTGTAATTCTTCTGCTGTTGGAGGTTCTTCACGAATATCTTTTACTTCAAATGAAATATTGTGTAGTTCTAACCATTTTAAGGCTTTCTTACAAGTTGTACATTTTGGATGGCTATAAATAATCATTTCTGTTCTCCCTTACGTTCTTGCTTTTAAAAATTCTTCTGGTAATTGTTGTTGTTGTCTTGTTTGTTGATTAAATGGATCCTCATCTTCTCCAAAAATATTACTCTTGAAGTGATATCTCATCGACATCATTAACCCAATTCCCATCATATTTCCTAATAGAGAAGATCCCCCTTGCGAAATAAATGGTAATGGAATCCCTGTTAATGGTAATAGTCCGATTGTCATTCCGATATTTTCTACAACGTGGAATAAAATCATCATAATTACTCCTGTTGCAATATAAGAATAAAACTCATTTTTTGTATCAAAACATACACGAATCATTTGATAAATTAAAATGAAATACACGGTAATTAAGAAGGTTCCGCCTAGGAATCCGAAGTTTTCACCGATTGTCGCAAAAATTAAGTCTGACTCACGAACGGGAACGTATACTTCTGAGTGTCCATATCCTTTACCGAACATTTTTCCTGATCCGATAGCTTTTAAGCTTTGGAATAATTGGAATCCTGCTCCACCTTGGTCACGATATGGATCTAACCATGAATCAATACGACCGAATTGATAATTTTTGAATCCGATATTTAATAATAATTGTCGATTATACACTACTAAGTAAATGAGTAATGAACCGATTAAAATGGCTGTTAAGATTAATGGTAATAAGATTTTCCAGCTAATTCCTGACATAATCATGACGCCTCCTAGAATCATTAAGAATACTAAGGTTGTTCCTAAGTCATTTTGTAGGATAACGAGTAATAAGGCTGGTAATGCATATGCGATTAGTTTGGCAAATAAATACCAATCGGTACTTCTTGTACGGTACTTTGTTAACATGTTATGATGGGTCGCTACTTTTGCGAGCATCAGGATGTAGAAGATTTTTACAATTTCTGATGGTTGGAAGGAAAAACCTCCTATTCTAAACCAACTTTTCGCACCAGTTGCGGCTGCGGTTCCTCTATCGTATAGGAATAGGACAGCTACTAAAAGTATGAGTCCTATGATGTAACTCAGGGTTGTCAGTTTCCAAAGTTGTTCTGAGTCAAATTGCATAATAATAATGATGGCAATTGTCCCAATAACATACCATACAAATTGCATGAGGACAGTTCTGAGTGATCCGTGTGCTACTTGAATATAGGTAGTTGATAGTAATGTTGCTATGCTGATTAGTGCTAGTAATAAGACGGGTAGGATGATTCCGTAATCGATGCGGGAATCTTGTTCGTCGTACATAATTTTCCTTTTCATTGGTAACTCCTTTTCTGTTATTGTATCTAATGTATGAGTTCTATATTCTGATGGAATATAACGTTCTTATTGTAACATAGAAACGAACAGAAATGCTAATTCAATCGTACTCTTTATTCTTTTTTAGAGAATACTCGTGAATAGTAAGAAAAAATCATTTTTACTGTAGCTTGGACGCCAGTAGCCCCCTTTGGGGTCTCTTGGCTAAAATTTGAGCCTAAGGTCTCAAATTTTCCCGTAATATAAGCCACTGCTGTTGTGGCTTATATTACTACTACGGTAAAATGTTTTTTCTTTCTATTCACTCTCCTTGATGTGAGGGGCGGTTATGTTATTAGGAGTGGCAAACATAAAAAAACGACAAGTGTCGTTTTGATACTTGTCGTTTTTATTTCATCTTTTAATGAAATTATTTGCCTTCAGCTAATACACGTTCTTGTTCTACTGCAGCTTGTCCTAAGATGTTTAAGTAGTTCCATGGACGGTCGAATACTGGTTGGAAGAAGAAGTCTACATATGCTAAGTCTTCGATTGTCATTTTGTTTTGGATTGCTAATGACAATGTGTTTGCAGAAGCTGTACAGTCGTATTTAGACATTACTTGTCCACCTACGATACGGTTTGTACCTACTTCGTAAACTAATTTCATGTAGATTTTTTCGTATGTTGGCATGAATTCTGGACGGTGGTTATCTACCACATATACAGAACGTACATCTAAACCAAAGTGAGGTGCGCTACCTACGTTTACACCTGTTGAACCAATGTTCCATCCGAATAAGTGCAATCCTGATGTAGATTGTGTTCCACGGTATTTAACTTTGTGTCCGTTAATGTTTTTACCAACTAAAGCACCCATACGTACAGCGTTTGTTGCTAATGGAATGTATGCGTGTCCTCCGTTAGGATTGTAGTTAACAGCACAGCTATCTCCAGCTGCGAATACATCTTTAACAGATGTTTCCATGTAGTCGTTAACGATGATAGCACCGTTAGGCATTGTTTCTAATTGGTCTTTTACTAAGTCGTTATTTGGACGGAAACCTACACATAAGATAACCATATCAGCTTCGTATTCGCCACCAGAAGTTACAACTTTGTTTACAACTCCGTTTTCACCTTCGAATGATTTAACCATTTCGTTTAAGCGAACTTGAACACCACGTTCACGTAAATCTTCTTCTAAGATATCAGTGAATTCTGGGTCTAAGTATTTGTTTAAGATACGGTCTAATCCGTCAACTAATGTTACTTCTTTACCTTCTAAAGCAAATGCTTCTACTAATTCGATACCAATGTATCCACCACCGACAACAACGATTTTCTTCTTGTCAGTTTTCTTAGCAAAGATTTCTTTAGCTTGGTTATAGTTTTTACATAATTGAACGTTTTCTAATTCACGTCCTGGAATTGGAGGAAGAATTGGCCAAGAACCAGTTGTTAAAACTAATTTATCAAAAGTTTCTGTTTTTTCTTCTCCTGATTTTAAATCTTTAACAGTTAAAGATTTACCTTTTGTATCGATGCTTGTTACATCGTGTTCCATATGAACTTCTGCTCCTAATGAAGCTAATTCTTCTGGACTAGAATAGAATAAGCCTTGAGGGTCTTTAACAACTCCTCCTACGTATAACGCAATACCGCATGATAAGAATGATACATTGTCATTTCTTTCATATACTACGACTTGTGCGCCTGGGTTGTCATTTAAAATTGTTTTTACTGCAGCAGTACCCGCATGAGTACATCCAACTACTACAACTTTCATTTTATGTTAGCCTCCTATGTTTTCATAATAAATAAGAATGATTCTCATCTACAAGTGATATCGTATACAATTTTTCGATAAAATGCAAACTTTTAGCTTACTTTTTTAATAATTTTTTTAATTTATTTTTAACCCTGTAAGTGTTTCATATGTTATAACATTTTTTATACAAAAGAAAAGGATTTTTAAGGTTATAAAAACGTCCAAAATATCTGAATATCTCTTTGCAAAAATCGCTTACGTTCTTTTAAATAAAAATACCGTAGACAATATTCATCCACGGTAAATCATTTTACAAAATATATTCAGCGAGTAAACGTTCAAAGGTGCGAATATTAATATCTCTCTTCAATTGAATCTTAATATTACCTGCCCTTGTCCACAATTCTACTTCTGAAGTGAAATCTAACATTCCAGCATTTTCAGTAGACCACATATGAACAGAACTATAGGGTAGAGAATAAATCTCCACCTTACTTCCAGTTAATCCTTGAACATCCTTAACAATTAATCGCTTATTGGTAAAAATCGCCACATCACGAACAGTTCTAAATGCTCGTTCTGCTACTTCACCATTAATTAATAATTCCTGAACATCATGCGGCACTGGAATTTCTTTATAAAATATCCAACTTAAATTAGTCATAGTTTTAGTTCTCCATTCCTAAGTTAGACTTTAAAGTAATTCTTTTAAAATACCATTTTTCAAATCATTAATATTATATAAATACGGTAATACTTCAAAAGTTTCTCTTAAGTTTTTCTTTGCTTGAAACCATCCTTGACCATCTGTAAACCATACAAACTCTACATTTGGAATTGTTTTTGCTTCCTCTGTAATCATTTTATAGGAACGTGCTGTCTCATTTAATTTTGATCCACCACCAGAATAGAAATTAGTCTCTATTAAGTAAACTATAGAATCTCTTTTTATAACAAAATCAAATCGTTTTGATGTATTCCCTTCATTTGTAATTGCAGATAAATCAACATTAAATAACTCTTCAACTTCATTTTGATAGATTTCTTTATATAAATTAACCCCCATCACAAATCCTTCTTGTTCCAAATAACTTTGAACAATATTTTCCATTGTGTGACCCGTACGATTTTTTCTTCCGTTAGTATCCATCCCTACTTCAACACCTGTTACATAATCAAACAAATTAGCAACCAAGTGATTACTTAACAAGTCAAATACTCCTGATTTTTCCATAAAATCTGCATATTCTTCTGGTGAATAATTAGGTTTCTTAAACTTGAAATAAAAATCTTTTTCTACATCTTTTACTAAAATAGTATCGTTTAATCTCTTTGCAACAATAATTGGAATAGCTTTTAAAATTTCTGGATATTTATCTAACAATTCTAAAAACTCACTACGAATATTTTTACTTCCTAGTAAACTATTCATAATATTCAAAGGAATTTTAATTTCATTCACATTTCTATATACTTTAGGAAAATCTACATAATATGTCCAATCTGCAATTGAATCTGTCATAGTTGATAACCATTGGTTGAAATCTCTCATTTGTTCCATTTTTCATTCTCCAATCTTGTTTTAGCAATTTCTAAATAGTCTTTTTCTGCATCAATTCCAATAAACTTTCTACCCAACCTTTTAGCAGCAACACCAGTAGTTCCACTGCCAACAAAAGGATCTAAAATACAATCTCCTTTTTGAGTTGATGCCAAAATAATTCGTTCTAATAAATATTCTGGTTTCTGAGTTGGATGTTTTCCAGCCCACTTTTCTGCCTTTTTAGTTAGGGAACCTGTCCAAACATCTTTCATTTGTTTTCCATCATTGATTTCTTTCATTAATTCATAATTATAATAATGACGTGCATTCTTATCATTCTTTCTCGCCCAAAGAATTGTTTCTGTTGAATGAGTAAAATATCTACACGACAAGTTTGGCGCTGGATTTGTTTTTTGCCAAGTAATATTATTTAAAATTTTAAATCCCTCTTGTTCCAATGCCATACCAACAGAATATATATTATGAAGGCTACCTGAAATCCAAATTGTACCATTCGGTTTCAAAACTGTTCTTGCTAACCTAATCCATTGGCGGTTAAACTGATGTTTTTCTTCAAATGATGAAACTTTATCCCAATCTCCCTTATCAACAGATACTACTTGTCCTCCTGAATTCGAAATTCCTCCATTACTTAAAAAATATGGTGGATCAGCAAATATCATATCAACTGTTTCAGGCTTAATTTTGGATAAAACATCAAATGTATCTCCATGAATTAGCATCATATGCTGCTTCTTATAAAATGCTTTAACCATCATAATCTCCCCTTTATTTAGAACTTATTTCTTATAATTCGTTACTATTATTTCTGAAATGGTTCCTCGGCTTGAAAGTTTAGCTCCATTCATACGATTAGCTTCTACAAAATGAATATTAAAATCACTGTATAATTCTTCAACTAAAGGACTTGAAGAATTAGATAACATTAAATAAGCTCCTCTTTCATTTAGCATCTTAAACATATCACGTAATCTTACTTGATCTTCATAAGTAAATCCTTCTGATGTATACGATGTAAAGGCACTAGTAGCTGAAATTGGTATATAAGGTGGATCGAAATAAACAAAATCTCCCTCACCAACGTCTTCCAATGCTTTTTCAAAATCTCCATTTAATATATGAATATTATTATTATTAAGATAATTTGAAATGGAATTGATTAAATCTGGATTTACAATCTTAGGATTTTTATATTTTCCATACGGTACATTAAATTGATTTTTAGAATTTACTCTATACAAACCATTGAAATTCACTCTTAACATATAGAGGATTCGAGCAGCTCTTTCTACATTTGACATCCTTTCTAATCTGCCATCTCTATCTGCTGCACGAATATCTAAATAATATTCCTTTGAATTATTATTTTTATGTTCCTCTAAAAGTGTTATTAATTCTAATGGATTTTCTTTTATTACTTTATAGCTATTTATAAGTTCTTCATTAAAATCATTAATATATGCGTTTTCTGGACATAATTCAAAAAACAAAGCACCACCACCAATAAAAGGCTCAAAATAACGATTATATTTTACTGGCATAAGTTCTTTAATTGTTGGTATTAGTTGTCTTTTACCACCTGTCCACTTTGTAAAAGGTTGTAATTTTTTTTGTTCTTTTTGTGTTGTTTCCATATTTTTATTATATCATATAGGGGTTAACACTCCAATTTATAAAATAATAGTACACTATAACAAGGCTTCAAAATATTTTTCACTTAATATTCTTCTAATAAAATAATTTAATCAAAAAGCCTTCCAAAAATAGAAGGCATTATAATCTTATTATAGATTAATATTTTAAAATTTTGTCTCAAATGAAAAGTAATTATTAACAATATATTCTTTTAAATTAGAATCTGTTAAAATTCTTTGCTTGGCTTTTTCTATATAACGTTTATCTAAATGCTTATTTGCAATTTCTTTACTAATTTTTTCTTTCAAATTACAATTTTTTAAAAGTTCTGAATAATTCTTATCTTCAACAATTTTTCTTATTTGTTGTTTCTTTTCCTCAAATAATATTTCTATATTATAACTAGAAATATTATTTAATCCCTTTTGAATTTCCTCTAGTTTTTTATATTTTTCAATATTCTCAGTTTTTAAATAATTTTCTAGACATTTTTTCACATGAGTTATTGATATTTGATCTACATTTTTTTCAACAGTAGTAAAAAATTCCCTTTTAAATTTTTCAATTGTATCTGTATATTCTTGAGGAACAATATTTCTCATTACTTCTTCCATTATATTTTCTTCAAAAAATAGCATTTCAATTTCATTAAATTGAAGAACTTCTATTTGATCCTCTTTATATACTTTTATTTCATCTTCAGTTAGATTATCTAAATCTATAATACCATATGCGGTATTTAAATCTTCCAATTTATTTACTGCTCTTACATTATTGATAACTTTAGTATGTCCTCCAGAAGGAATAACTGTATATTTTTCACCTAATAATCCGTTATAAATAGTATAGTCTAAACTACTTTTATCCCCTTCGCAAAATAAATAAGGCTTTGAACTTCCTAATATTTCTGTCAACATTTGCTTAGGTAATTCATTTTCTGCCGTTAATAGTTCCAACTTCCATTCATTTGGATAAATAAATTCTTTTATCCACGCAATTTGTGAATTACTTCTTCCTAACACAAAATCAACTGAATGAGTAATAAATAAAAATTGTGTATTTGGCTTTTCTTCTTTCAATTTATCCCAAAATAAATTTGAAATAGAAGGATTTAAATATGTTTCTGGTTCATCAACAATTATTAATCCATCATCCTTAGCCATTAAAACACTAATTGCATAATAGAGTACAACTTTTTCTCCTTCTGACAAACCATTAACTGAATATTTTCTTTCATTTTTTTCTACTAGTAATGGGATGTCAGCACCCATAATAAAATTTAACTGTATATCTTGAAATAATAATTCAAATATTTTTTTTACTTTTTCGAATACAGTATTGTCTTTTTTTATTTCTTTATCCCCAGATTGAAGTTTATATAAAACGTTTGTATACTCTGTCTGCATTGCTATTATCAGTTTAGTAAATTGATTACTCATTAATTTAAAAAAATCATATGTAGATTGTGTATTTTTAGATACTTTAATACTATTTTCTAAAAGTTCATCTTTAATATCATGTTTATCAACTCTTAACAAATTAGCTTCATTAATATTAAAATTTAATACTTTTTGTGCTCCTATCACAGATATAGAATTAAATGTACTTCCTTTTAGATAATTAGCTAAAAATGATTTTCCTTTTCCATTTCCTCCAATCAAAACTATATCTTTTTCAATTTCTGAAAACCTTTTCAAAACTACAAGACTATTTATATCATGATCTAACTTTTTCCAATTTAATACATTTATAAAATTTTCCAAACTATTATCTTCTTTTTTAAAATATTTCATTTCATATGGAAAATCAAATTCATTTAAAATATTATTATAGTACTGACTTATTTTGGTTTGTTTTATTTCTGTATTCAAATTGAAATAATGTTCTAACCAGAAAATTTTCTCATTTAAAGTTCCTATAACTTTATCGAACAATTGTTCAAACGAAAGTGAAGAAAATTTATAATTTCCTGTTTCATCATTATATATTTGTTCCTTATATTGAGGATACTTTATATTATATTCATATTTTAATTTATCTTTACTTCTATTTAAAATTTCAATGTACTCTCTTAAATCAGTAATTTTACTTTTTAATTCTTGTTCATTAATTGACATTTAACTTTTCCTCTTATTTTCCTTATTAATTTTAGATATTTTCTTCAAAAATTTTTAACTTAATAATCTATAAATTCAGTTTAACTCTTCAAATAAAGGATTTCTTATTAATTTAATTCCTGCTTTTTCATATCTAGCAAATATATTTTTTTCATCCCAATCTTCTGGCATTCCATTCTTTAAAAGTTCTTTATCCTCCGATATAGTTATCAATGCGACATAATAATACTCTTTTATTCTTTTTTTCAGTTCATCTTTCAATTTAGAAGTAAATTCTGAAGGATTTTTTGCTAAAACTTCAATAGGTTTCTGAATATATCTTTTTTTAGGAATTATATGTTCATAACGCAAAAATAATTTCCCATCTTGTACCTTTAACCCATTTTCTTTAAAATACTCCCATGCTTTTTCACTAAAAAAATCAACTTCAACTCTATGATCTAATTTTCCTTTAATTTTATATTTTTCTCGTATAGATTTTCTTAACTTCTTACGAATATTTTTATCAAAACTTTTTATACCTGCTTCAGATATGAAACTGTGATCGTTATATAGATTAATCCATTCATCTCTAAGTTCACTTTCCATTTCGTGATATAAAGAATATCTTGCTTTATAGTGGCAATATAATAATTCTGTCATTTTATCTACGTCAATACTTCTAATAAATTCAGATTTCATAAAAAATCTCCTTTAATTATAATAATTTTTACATTTCTTCAACTTTTATTATTTCAAAGTAATAAAAATTTATTTTGATTAGTATTATACATATTTTCATTATATATCATTTCTTCAAAGTTAAAAACGTTTTAAAAATATAAAACTAAAACCTTATTTCATTTTCTATTAAACACCCTCCCACATTTCCCTAACAAAAAAGTACTCTACTAAACGTAAAGTACTTTGATTACTCTATTTGATTTTTCCTGACAAGTTATACCTTAACATGTTTAATGAACAAATATTAATATCACAAAAAGTGAAATGATTTCTAATATATAAGTCATTACTAGTATTAGAATCCAATTTAGCAAAACTTTAACAAAAAAATTTTGTTTGATAAACTCTATTTTTTTCCAATTTAATAACCAGACACTTCCAACGGCTGGTACGATACTCCATTGATGTACTAGTATCCATCTAAAAATGGAATATTCGTATTCTCCGTTTTTTTCAATATATAGATGAGCCATTTCCGATGTTGCTAGTGCAGAAACTAAGAATACAATAGCCACTAGTGTCTTCTGTTTTAGTGTTAATGATTGTTTTTCTTTCATCTCTGTTTCACTCTTTCTTGAATTTTAACAAAAGTATACATAATTTCTTTTTATGAGTAAAGATTTATTCATAAAACGCCTCCAATAATCTAAAAACATTGTCCTTATATCATAAATGTCTTATAATAAATTCATTCAAAAAAAGGAGGTTCTTTATGAAATTTTATTCATATGAATATGTGTTAAATCAAATCAGTCAGCAAGATTGGGTAATGGTTATTCTTTCTGCATTACTGATTCTTATCACTGCATTTTTTGCTTTTAAAGCTTATCAAGATAAACGTGGTAGTAAGTTTCGTGAATTGTCGCTTATTTCAATTTTAGCTTTAGTTGCTGTTGTTTTAATGGGAATTTCTAATTTTCAAAGTAATCAATCTACAAATAATCAATTCCGTAACTCTCTACACTTTATTGAAATTGTTTCAAAAGAATTAGGTGTAGATAAGGAAAAGATATATGTCAACACTTCTGCTACGACTGATGGAGCAATTATTAAAGTTGGCGATCAATTCTATCGTGCTTTAAACGGCTCTAACAAAGATAGCTATTTATTAGAAAAGATGGAATTATATAAATCAGATGTTGAACTGGTGGAGGTTAAAAAATAATGAGCTTTTTTATTATAATTGCTATTAAGTTAGCTTTAGGTCTTATTTCTTTAGTATTTGTTATTAATGTAACTGGTAAAGGAAATTTAGCACCAAGTTCTGCAGTAGACCAAGTACAAAACTTTGTTCTCGGGGGAATTCTTGGTGGGATTATTTACAATAGTTCGATTTCAATTCTTCAGTATGTTGTTATTTTAATTATTTGGACTATTTTAATTTTACTATTGAAATGGTTGAATACGAATGTTTCAATGATTAAACATTTAATTGATGGTAAACCTGTGATAATTATCAAAAATGGAAAGTTAGATCCAGAAGCTTGTCGTTCAAAAGGTTTATCTGCTGCAGATGTGGCACTTAAATTACGTTCTCAAGGTGTATTCCAATTAAAAGATGTTAAACGAGCGGTGATTGAACAAAATGGTCAATTCATTATCGTTAGATTTGGGGATGAAAATCCTAAATACCCTATTATTACGGACGGTGTAGTTCAAACAGAAATTTTAGACACGATTAGTAAGTCTGAAGAATGGTTAATGGAAGAATTACAAAAAGAAGGCTATGATAATGTAGCAGATATCTTCATTGCTGAATATGACAAAGGTCAGATTAATGTTGTAACTTATTAATATTTTGATGAATGCTCAGTAAATTTGCTGAGCATTTAATTTGCTTATGTAAATTAGAATATATATACTTTAGTTACTATCTAGTTTAATGATGATTACTCTTCTTTGAATTAGGTATAATCTAATAAATGGAGGTAATCTCATGTCAGCAGAAGAAAAATTAAATCAAGTTGCTGGTTCTATCAAAGAAGGTTTTGGTAAATTAACTGGCGACAAAAAACTTGAATCTGAAGGCGCTACTGAACAAGTAGTTTCTAAAGTAAAAGAAGTTGCTGAAGACGCTAAAGATGCTGTTGAAGGCGCTATTGAAGGTGTTAAAAACATCTTTAAAAAAGATTAATAACGATTAAATCTTTACAAATCAAAACACGCTCAATTTAAAACTGAGCGTGTTTTTTTCTTTTATGAATTTAATGTTTCAATCATGAACATATAATAATACTTTATTCAGAAATATCTGAAGTTGGACTTGTTTTTTCTTTCTTTTCTCGATGAATGAAATGAATTGCAATAATTGAGAATACCATCGTCCATTGAAGGCTATATGGATGTAAAAGAAAACTAAAGATACTATAAACAAGGATTAATAAATATTGAATTCCTCTTCTTTTTCTAAAAATATAAAATAACCAACCTAATATTACCATCATTACTCCAGTATGAACTACAAAGAGACTTGGTAACATTAACATTACTGCTCCCACGATATAATACACAATAGCTTTCGAAAACGTTGGTTTCAAAAAGAACATTCCAATTTCAAATACTAAAAACGATAGGATAAAAGGTAATAAAATCATTCCTATTCCTTGGAACAGTGGAATATAATTTTTTCTTCCTAATTGTTTACGATACTTTCTTAAATAATCAGTTCCAACATTGAACATAGCAACAATTAGTAATGTCATGAAGATATTTTCATAACTTTGCCATCCTATCGGTACAATAAAATGATCAATCAGTCCATACCCAAGAGATAACAACCAACTCAATAGAAGTAATCCAATCATTATTTTCTTTTTATTAGTTGCATGGTAGAAACTATCTGCAAATAAAAATAACAAAATAGGATAAACAATGCGACCTACAATTGACAAATAAAGTGATGTATCCAAACTAAACAGTAATGGTCGAAAACTATCGAATATCATTAAGAAAATTGCAAAATAAATTAATTTTGAACGATTTGTATAATTTTTCATAAGTTCTCCTTTATTTTACGATAATAACTGAATGATAACAGTTAATTTAGGATAAGTAAATGTTCTTTGACACAAAAAAAAGAATTATGCAACTATATATCGCCTAATTCCTTTTCTAATTTTTTCTCTTAAACTACAAACTATAAACTCTTATACTCTACTTCTAGTCCTTTTTGAACAGCAGGTCTCTTTTCGATTCGTTTTGCCCATTCCACTAAGTGTGTGTAGCTAGATGCATCTAAAAATTCTGCTGAATTTTGATATAATTTATCTAATACTAATTGTCCATACCAAGACCAAATCGCAATATCCGCAATTGTATACTCTTCTCCTGCAATATAAGGTCTTGTTGCTAATTCTTTATCTAGTAAATCTAATTGACGTTTGGTTTCCATTGTAAAACGATTGATGTCATATTCAATTTTTTCAGGAGCATAATTAAAGAAATGTCCAAATCCTCCACCGACAAATGGTGCTGAACCTGCTTGCCAAAATAACCAGTTTAATACTTCAGTACGTTTTTCAACTTCTTTTGGAAGAAATTGTCCAAATTTCTCAGCAAGGTATAATAAGATATTCGCTGATTCAAAGATTCTAATATCGTTTGCACTAGATTGATCTAATAATGTAGGAATTTTTGAGTTTGGATTTACTTCGACAAAGCCAGTTCCGAACTGTTCTCCATCCATAATAGAGATTTTATATAAGTCATAGTCCGCTTCTTTGATTCCTAATGCTAATAATTCTTCTAATAAAATCGTCACTTTTACACCATTTGGAGTTCCTAGAGAATATAATTGGAAAGGTTTCTCCCCTTTTGGTAATACTTGTTCAAAGCGTGCCCCTGCAGTTGGACGGTTAATGCCTGAAAATTTTCCTTGATTGCTATCTGCAGCACTCCACACACGTGGTAATTCATAATTTGTCATATTATTCTCCTTTAATTTTACTGTTCTAATGATAAATGTAAGATTTCATAAATATTTGTACCTTCCATTTGTTCTGGTATTTCTTCAAAAAAATAATATTCCTTACATTGCCATTTTTCTGGATTATAAACTAATAATTGACTCAGACTATTGTCAAAGTTGTTTGAAAAACTTAAACGTTCCATTTGAGTAGATTCTGAGATTTCTCTTGTTATTTCTAAACAATAACGACTGCTATTAAAGTTTTCCTTTTTCTCAAATGCTAATGGAATTGCTGTAGAAATAGTTTGCCATCCAAATGACTTCAGAATATTATCATAAAATCCATCCCATATAAATTGATTCATTCCTACTGAATCTTTCCATAAATATAATGGAGCATATTCTTTTTTGATGTTATTTTTACTATTTTCTACAGAGATAAGATACACTTTAAAGAGTAAATCTTTAAAACCATCCATTTTATGTCCATTTTCTCGAACTCGTTCTCTAATAATGTTCATATCAAATGAATCTGGTAATTTTATTTTATATTGCATTGATATCATATTAATTTTCCTTTCTAAAAAAGACTTTTATCCGTAGTTTCACTGCTCCTACATCAAAAAGTCTCAGTCTAAGCTTATTTCAAATTATTCGCTCTTTGATTCATTTCATCTGCAGCTCGATTTAAGCCACGGGTTTGGTATTCATAAGCTGCTCTTTCGTAACGATCAATATCTTGTTGTCTTCTACGTTCTGCATCTTGCTCACTTGCAAGTCTAGATTGTTCAGCATTGAAAGCATCATTGTTATTACCAGATGGAGCAGAATAATCTCCACCTCCACTATAACTACCTGATCCCGATCCAAATTCATTGAAAAGAATACCTAGCGCAATGGCTAGTACAACAATTGTAATGACAATGGCTAAAGCAACTTGTAATAAAAATGTAGATAGTAAAATTAACGCTGCACTTAGTAATGTTTTCAGAATAAACCCTTTTCGAATTAAATGGATTTTAAAATAATCCAAAATCAATACACTCACTGGAGCAAAAATTAAACCCATTTTATGGAAATTTAACCATCCTAAAATAGAATTGTCCGGTGCTGAAGGTAATTGAGCACTTTGGAATCCTGTAAGAGAGTTCGTAGTCACAATAGGGGCTTGACTTTGTTTATATCCAAGATACATCGTCATAGCTGCAATCACTGTATAAACTACAATTGTAATGATTTGTTGTTTACGTGTTAATTGTAAAAAATTCTTTATCATCTTTATACCTCGCTTTTTAAACTAACCTTTATTTTACAGGATAAGAGATTTCTAGTAAACAATTATGAATACTTGTAGAATATCCCCGACTCTATCCTTCGTTAATCCTAATAAAGTTCGCATATCAATATCCAGGCATGTAAAAAAGGTTAGGATACTTTTCCTAACCTTTTTCCTTCTTTTATTTCCAATTTAACTGAGCGTTTAAGCCAAAGTGGTCACTCACTTGAGGACTATTTTTACCGTCAAAAACAACATGTAGATTTTCTACTTCTAACTCTTTAGTGGTAAAAACATAGTCAATGCGGAGTGGTTCTGTATTCCCCTTCCATCCATCAATTTCCGGTGGAACGGTATAGCTACCACTTTTCTCTTTAGCAACTTCAAATGCATCTTGTAAACCTAATGGACTAGCTAAAATGGCTTGGTATCCTTCTTGCCCAGCTGGGTTGTTGAAATCTCCAGCTAAGAATAAAGGCTTGTTCAATGATTTCAATACAGTCTCAAATCTTGCCCATTCTTCTTGGAAACCTTTATCCCACCAAGAAAGGTGCACACTAGCAACTGCAAGTTCCTTACCATCCACAACCGTTTCAGCTAAGGCAACTCGACGAGTATGATAGTCTGTTGGATCATCTACGTCTGAGACCAAAACTTCTTTAGCTTCGATTGGTGTTTTAGATAAAATCGCTACTCCTTCATGGTAACGATCATAACCAATATGATTATAGGACCAAGTCCAGTAATAATTTCTGCCGCTTTCAGCTAATTTTTCCACCAAAAGTCTCACATAGTGATCTTGGTGAATCGGTTCTGCTGATGGCAAAGCTTTATAAAAGTCATCGACTTTTACTTCTGGAGAAGTGATTTCTTGATTGACTTCTTGAAAACAAATCAAATCATAATTCTTATCAAGAATATCTTGAAGTAAAAGATTGAATTTTTCTTCTGCTTCTTTCTCCATCCAGCTATGAGTATTCAGTGTTAAAAATTTCATATTTTTCTCCTAAAACAAGAGGTTGGAAAATAGATTCCAACCTCAAGACTATTATAATTCTACTTTAGCAACTACTGTTTTAGCTGCATGAGAACCTGTTTGTTCTAAATTAACTGATTTAATAACATCACCATTTGTGAAGACAACAATTGTTGAAGTTTCACGACCTGCTCCACGAATAGCATCCAAGTCAGCTGTAACAAGTAAATCACCTGCTGCAACTTTTTGTCCTTCAGCAACATGAACGGTAAATGGTTTTCCTTCAAGACTTACTGTGTCTAATCCAATATGAACAAGTACTTCAAGACCTGCTTCAGTCACAAGACCAAGAGCATGTTTTGTAGGGAAGATGCTTGATACAGTACCTGAAACTGGAGATACAATGTTTCCATTTGCAGGTTCTACAGCAAATCCATCACCCATCATTTTTTGAGCAAATACTGGATCTTTTACTTGTTCCAAAGCAACAACTTGACCGTCTGCTACTGAGTAAACTTCCTCAGTAAGACCTTTGAATTGAACAGTGTTTTGTTGCGCTTCTGTCATTTGACTTGGAAGAGTTTCAGGAATGATTTCACCTGAATCAAGGATATCTTGGATATCAGATTTCAATACGTCTGCTTTTGGACCGTAGATAGCTTGAACTCCTTGTCCTTTCATGACAAGACCCATAGCTCCTTCTGCTTTCCATTGTTCTGCATCACCGACTTTATCAGCATCTTTTACAGTTACACGAAGACGAGTCATACATGCATCAACATCAACGATGTTTGCACGTCCACCAAGAAGGTTGATAATGTTTACAGCTTGAGAACCTGCTGCAACTTTCACTTCGCTGCTAGCTTCTTCTGAACCTTCAGCAGTTTCGTAGTTTCCGTTACGTCCTGGAGTTGCGTAGTTGAATTTTTGAATCATGAAGTTTGCGATAAAGTACATGATTACGGCAAAGAGAACAGTTACCCAGATAAAGTTAACAATATCCATACCGATACCAGCGCTAATCGCAATAGGTGTACGAGTCAAGAACTCGATTGAACCGAATGAGTGCATACGTAGGTTTACTACATCAGACATAGCGAAGGCCGCACCTTGAACAAGTGAGTAAACAAGGTACATAGGTGTTGCTACAAACATGAACATGTATTCGATTGGTTCAGTAACCCCTGTCAAGAATGTTGCAAGAGCTGTCGCAATCATCATACCTTTATATTGATGTTTCTTATCAGCATCGACATTACGGTAGATAGCCACAATCACACCCATCAAGATACCGAATGAACCGATCATTTGTCCAACTTTGAAACGAGCTGGATGTACTGTATCTAACAAGTGTTGGTATTGACCTGCGTCAGTACCTTTAAGGTTTACAAGGTCAGTTACCCATGCAAGCCAAAGTGGATCTTGACCAAATACTTGGCTACCTTTTGCTGCACCAGTTAAGACTTCATAAGTACCACCAAGAGCTGTGTAGTTCATTGGGATAGTCAACATGTGGTGAAGACCAAATGGCAAGAGCAAGCGTTCCAATGTACCATACAAGAATGGTGCAAGGATTGGAGCAGTTTCTTGTGAGTTAGCAATCCAGATACCAAAGCTATTGATACCAGTTTGCACAAGTGGCCAGAAAGCTGAAAGTACGATTGCAGCAATTACTGAACGAAGAATAACTACAAACGGTACAAAACGTTTTCCGTTAAAGAATGAAAGTGCATCAGGAAGCTTACGGAAGTTGTAGTATTTGTTGTAAGCAGTTGCTCCAATAAAACCAGAAATAATCCCTACGAAGACACCCATGTTAAGTGCTGGAGCTTCCATAACACTGATAAAGTAATCAGAAACTTTGATTGATCCACCCAATAGTGTTGAAACCATAGCATTTGGATCTTTTAGCATATCGCCAGATACGCCAAAGATTGTACCTGTGATACGGTTGATAAGGATAAAGGCAAGACCAGCAGCAAAAGCACCACCAGCGCGTTCTTTAGCCCAGCTTCCTCCGATAGCAAGGGCGAACAAGATATGAAGGTTAACGATAACTCCCCAACCGATTTGCTCTAGTACACCACCAGTAATTACAAGTGGTGAAAAGTTAGGGTTAATCATCACTAGCGACTTACCGATTGAAATCATCAATCCAGCCGCTGGCATAACAGCGATAACCACCATCAAAGCCTTACCGAATTTTTGCCAAAACTCGAAAGACAATATATTTTTGAATGTCTCTTTCATCATTCAAATCTCCTTTATTTTTTAATTTTAGGCAAACGTTTGCATTACCTATAGACTCATTATAACATTTTACTATTCTTTGTAAAGTATTTTATATAAAGAATTCTTTCCATTGTAAAGCGACCCCAAAAAGTCCATCTTTTTGGGGTCACTTCATTTTCAACATTCTTCCATTAAAAACTATACAGTAGGTAGATCAATAAATAGAAAATCAGTACAAAGGAAAGTTCTATTAATATCGTAGCGACTATAGTTAGAAACCAATTCAATAATCCTTTAACGATGAAATTTCCCTCTATCAATTCTAATTTTGTCCATTTCAATATCCAAACACTAGCAAAAGCTGGAATAATACTCCAGAAATGGACTTTCATCCATCCTAAAATAGTAAAATCAAAATCACCTTCTTTTAATATATGAATTCTAGCAAAAATCATCGTAATCAATGCTGAAACTAAAAAAACGGAAAAGGTATTACTTTTCTGTTGTCGTGTCAGTCTTTTAAACTGTTGAATCATACTCTTGATCTCTCCTTTCTTGGCTTAACTTCATACGATTATAGTAATATAACGGAATGATTGCAAATACCCTCATCCAG
This sequence comes from uncultured Granulicatella sp., assembly GCF_963521425.1. GTDB lineage: Bacteria > Bacillota > Bacilli > Lactobacillales > Aerococcaceae > Granulicatella. The sequence continues at coordinate 10,063 of NZ_CAUQUN010000002.1, read as the reverse complement.
TCAAATCTAGATGGATATAAGAGAAAAATAAGAATACTGAAGATGAATAAAATGAGAGCTTGAATCTTTCTTTTTTCTCTAAAGATATAAAACAACCAACCCAATAATACTACTGCGGCTCCACCTCCGACTGTTAAAAGACTAGGTGTTATTATAAAAATGAATGAAGCTATATCTTCTAACATTGGTGGAAAAGCTCTTGCCCGTCCAAATGTCATTCCTATTTCAAATAATGGAATCGTTATAATAATAGGCGTTAAAATCATTCCTATTCCTTTAAATAATGAAGATGCAGATTTATGTTTATAAGCATCGACTAGAAAATCCCAACCATAATTTAACAAACCAATTATAAATAATGTAGTGAAGATATTTTTATAAATGAGCCATTCAAACGTTCTAAAGAATGTAGTCCCCATATCATTGAAACCAAACCTTGTTAGTAAATCAAAAAATGTTCGATTTATAAGAATGACAACTGGCATGACCACACTCATTATAAATAAGTGTAACATGAATTTCTTTTTATTATTACTTGAATAGAAACTATCTGCAAAGAAGAATAAGAGCATCGTAAAAACGATACGATCGACGATTCTTAAATACGGTAATAACTTAAAATTAAACAATGATTCGATAATTGAAATGATGAGCAAAAAGAAAATTGTGGCATATACCAATTTGGTTTGTTGTTTAAATAATTTCATAACGGATCCTTCCCTATTAAATTTCATTTTAATTTTATCGTATATAAACAATTCCGTAAACCATTTACAATAGCTCACACAAGTATCTTTACAAATTGACAAGCATTTCTTCCTTTGTTAGACTACACACATTGGATATCTTTTTTTAAAACCAAATTATTCTTCAAGTGAAAGTGATTGCTCTGTACTCCTATTCAAGGGAATCACTTATTGAATACTTTGAGAATTTGGTCTTGTATTTTTCGGTATCCAATATTAATTCTAACATTCGGTGGTATGATCGACAACCGAAAACTTTCAAAATGTCTTTCAGCAGTCTGCGGCACTGTCTCACCATAGAGAAGAGCCGATTTTTTATTTCTTAAAATTGTTTTTCCTCACTGCAAATCTTTTGTATTTAAAACTCTCTTTCATAAAAATACTCAAAATAAAAATGACTTTTCATTGTAACTCTAAGAACATGGATTTGTTTATTCCTATTGCTACATTTGAAAAAGTCATTTCTAAACTTTTATATAATAATATTTTTAATTCTAAAATAAAATAGTGAATCCTTACATAATATCCCGACCATAGGACACGAAATAAACGATTATTACTAGAATCAAAAGAAGAATCAATTTCATGATGATAGTTGTTATAAGCACTAGAACCCAACTAATGATAAATTTAAAGAAAAAATTCTTATTCGTTAATTGAATTTGATAATGATTCCATACAAATACATTTATAAATGCGGGCAAAATACTCCAAAGGTGATTTCTTATCCAACCTAATATTGAGAAATCACCTCCTGGATTCATAAAAAAGGCTAACAGCATCGTTATGATTGCAGAAACCACGAGGTTTGAAAATAAAATTAATTTTTGCTCTGAGTTTAATGGTTTAAAATTTTGTAGCATTATCTTTTCTCACTTTCGAAAATATGAACTCATTGGTCGAACTAAATTTACAGTCTAACATCACTGTTCTCCTTCATTATACTCCAATAATCAGACTTTTTTGAAGAAAATTTTTAGTTTTAAAATGCTATATGACAAAAATAACTTTAAAGCACTATATCACTTCAATATCTTTTATAATACTCTCATTAAATCCAACGTAAGGATGTTTGTTTGTTTCTATTGTTATTTCATCATATAATTCCTCTTCCGTATCTAATTTTCCGGTAAAAGTATTACAATGTCCTTCTAAAATATGTCCATCCTTAAATGTAACTCGTATATCTTTTCCTAAATATTGTTCTAAATTCATTTTCGGTTTTTCTTTTTTCATTATCTTATTGTACACCGTAATTCTAGTATTTCTTTGTCGAAAAAACAATCTCATAAATTCACATAAAAATAGAAATGACTTTTTCTGTGACAACAAACCTTACGTTTGCGAATTATTTGCGTCCAATACTATATTAAAAAATACTTTTTGAACTAAAAAAGGAATTAATTAACTTGAAATTAATTAATTCCTCTGATAATTCTGCATTATCATTTCTATTTTACAACGGGCATATTTTTTAAAGTAGTTTCAAATAAGTTAACTATTTGAAAAATCAAATACTTTACAAAATTTACACTTTTGTATTTAATTTAGTTTCTAACATGTTTACTTTTTCAGTTAATTTTACAATTTCCTTAGTTAAATCATTTATTACCAAACTTGTCATTAAATGATCCTGACTGTGAATTGTTATTAGATTTAACTGTACATCACTTTCATTTGCTTCTAAACATATTAATTTTGTTTGATCATTATGAGCTTCTACAAGAGATAAATGAGCTTGCTTCAAACACTCTTCACATTTTTCCTTATCATTCTTAATGATACTTTCAATAGCTTCTAATGATTTACTTCTCGCCTCACCTGCATTTATTATAATAGACATAACAGTTTGTACTTGTTCATCATTCATAACTTTAACCTTCTGAAATTAAATTTAATGCATCATCTAATACCTTAGCACCGTTCATAGAACCATAATCAATTATATTGATTATTGAGAATTTTACACCTAATTGAGAGCATTTTTCTTTATATTTTTCTTCCAAAAACTTAACTTGAGGTCCTAATAAAACTAAATCAATTTTTTCAGTTTCTAAAACTTCTTCTGCTTGTGCCTCTGCTTTTGCAAAGATTGAAACTTCTATATTTTTTTCATCAGCTACTTTTAACATTCTAGATACCAACATACTAGTACTCATTCCAGCTGAACAAACTAACATTATTTTTTTCATATTATTTTACTCCATTTTTATCTAAAAGAATTTGATTTTTTTCTTGTATTTTAAAGAAAGGATAGTATATAAATACACTAATTACTACTAACACTAATGTGAATATTACATTTCTCCAGTCAAAGCTAGACAAATAGGCTTGAGCAAAAAATGGTGTGAAAGATGGATCAACAAGATAACCATTTGATATAATATTTAGATTTTCTGCAACATAAGTTAGTAATAATGAAACAATTGGTGTTAAAATAAATGGAATTCCTAAAATAGGATTAAAAACTATTGGAAGGCCAAATATTACTGGTTCATTAATTGAGCAAATACCGGGAATAAGAGATAATTTACCTATTGTTCGATATTGAGGAACTTTACTTTTCATCATTAATAAAACTAATCCTAGTGTATTTCCCGCACCACCTAATACTGCAATTCTAAACATCTGTAGATTCATAGCATGAGTCATAACTTCACCATTCGAAAATTGTTCCGCATTTAAACCAGTTTGTGCAATTCCTAATGTAAATACTATCGGGAATATAATTGAACTTCCATTTATTCCAAATAACCATAATAATTGTCCAATGGTAACAATAATTATGAATCCCCAGATACTTCCTGCAACATTTATTCCTGGTGTTAAAATTTTCATAACAATAGCAGGGAATTTATCACCTAAGTAACTAATAAACAATAAATTGGTTCCATAGAAAATAATTATATTTACTAATAAAGGTAACAATGAATTGATAAAATTTGATACCATAGGTGGAACTGTATCAGGAAGTTTAATTTTAAAATTATTTTTTTCAAATAATCTTGTTAATTCTACTGAAATTAATCCAATAATAATCGCAATAAATAGACCATTAGAACCTAAAAATTCAGTATCAATTTTTCCTTCTACTACCTTAGTACAAACCAACAAATAAGACACAATAGAAATTAAACCATTTGTAGCAGCATCAAGTTTATAATTTTTTGCTAATGAATAAGCAATTCCGAATACACTCAAAATTCCAATCAAACCAAATGTTAAATTATAAGGAAGTGTAATTGCATCATAATTTTGAACTGCCCAATTTTTCCATAGAGCTAGAAATTTCAGAAGAAAATTCGCATTATTAAAATCAAAATTATCCATATTAATTGGAGGATTTGCAATAATCAAAAAGAAAGCACCAATTACCATAAAAGGTAAAGAAAAGAACATACCTGATGATATAGCCTTTAAGTGTCTCTGATTAGCCAACTTATATGCGAATGGACTTAATATATCATTTAACTTTTCAAGAAAATTTTTTTTACTCATGATAAAACTCTCCTAACTTTGCCAATTATTAAATTTAAACTCTGTTTCAGTCCTACTACTTGAATAATATTTTTCTAACAGTTTTTCATATTCTTCTTTATAATTATTGTCTACTTCTGCTTGAGGAAAGACTTTGCTCGCTTCCTTTAAAAAGTGCTCAGAACCTCTACCAAGTTCTTGCCCTCTTAAAGTATGTTTATCTAAGGCAATATCTGGTATCTCTGGAACATATCCCATTGCAAAATTTTTTATAATAATATTTTTTAGTAAATCAGATGAGCGATCTTTCATAGATTCACACATTAATCTAATTGCATGAATAAAGAACATTGCCCGATCTGGTTCGGCATACAAAAATTCTTTTCTCATTGTATTTAAAGATTGAACAATTACTGCCATCTGTGGATTTCCCATTCCAACATCTTCTACTGAAATTGCTAATAATCTTCTCCATAATTTTTCTTCCATTTGAGGAGATGTAATATACATTTCATATGCAAATTCACATGCTTCTCTTTCTTTCCCCCTACGTATACTTTTTTGTAATGAAGAAATCACCTCATCAGCGGCTAAATCATTTCTCGTTCTCATACGAGCCCAAGGATCACTTACATATTTTTTACTCATCTTTTATTCCTCCTTCTTTATTTATAGTTTTATTATAGTTCTGGCATATATTAAACTCCATACAAAAAACTACCGTATATAAAACGGTAGTTTAATGTAATATCTCTAATAAAGCTTCATACGAGGAATTATTAATTAGATAATTTATTCTATTCTCATCAAAAAAAACATTACTAATTTTATCGTAGAATTCTTCAAGATTTTTATTTTTTTCATTTCCTATAGAAATCAAAAAAATAACTTGAACTCTACGACTCTCCCATAAAATAGGACGTTTTAATGTTGCAACTATAACGAAGCTAGACTCACTCATCATTTCATATGGGTGAGGAATTGCTACTAAATTTTCTAAATCAGTTTTTCCCATTTTTTCTCTTTTAAGAACTGATTCTAAAAAATTATCAGAAGTTAAATTATTTTTCTTAGCACAATTGCACATTTCCTTTATTATATCTTCTTTTTTATCTAAATCTAAATTTGGAATAAACAATTCTCTCGAGAAGTACTTCAACCAACTCTCAGAAACAGACTCTTCTAACTGTTTTCGATATCTATATATATCCTCTTTTCTTGGAAATAAATTAATCTCTAGTATTGGAACAGTAAACTTCATATTTAGGTGTGTTGTCGTAAAAATATAATCAATATTATTTTTTTCAAAATCAAATTTTTTTATATCTTCAACACTACATTCATAAATATTCCCTAAAAAATCTCCAAAGTCTCTTTTACACTTAAATTTTAAAAGATTACTGCTCCTCAAACCTGATTCACAAACTAAAATTATATTTTTCTTCCGTTTATGCTCATTTTTCTGTTCCAATGACAATGCAAAAATAATTGTAATTAAACCAATTTCTTCCTCTGGAAGTCGCTTATTATAATACGATTCTAATATAATACTTCCGGTAAGCGCAATTGTATATGATAAAGAGTATTCTCTTTTTAATTCATCTAATAAAGGATTTTTGATAAAAATGTCATATTTCATTCTAATATCCATTAATACCAAATGTTTGCTTAGTGATAAAATCAAGTCTAAATCATCGCTAAAATCAATTCTTAGAGTGCTATTTATAATATCTAACATTTTTAATACGAGATTATTAATTCTATTTGTAATTACAAAATTTGGTGCGAATTTTATATATGAATCAGAAGGAAGTACAGAAACAAACTGTAACATGAAAGCATCCGATTCTTTTCTGCAAAAGGCTATGCTAAACATATTTTCAATAATATTAATATATTCTCTAGTAATTTTTTTTAGTGTATCACTAAACTTTTCATTTTGGTAAGGAGCTAAAATACGGTGATTTTTACTAATTCTATTAATTGAAACAATAATATATTTCATAAAATAGTCGAATGAAATTTCAGACATTGAGATTCCGTTTTTAATATTCTCTTCAACAATACTTTTAATTAGTTGTTCATATTTTCTAATATTGATTTCGTCACTATAATTATTTATAATACAAATTCGTTTATCTAATTCTGAACCAACAATTCTAACACCATAATTAGGTCGTCTTTCAATTTCTAAATTATATATAGCTAAATCGTTTTCAATTTTCTTTAAAATATTCGAAATAGTATTTCTAGATATATACAATTCCTCACTCAAATAATCAATTTTCACAAAATTTTCTTCATTCAATAGTGTTTTTAAAATAAATTTTTTTCTTTCATCTGTTGTATTTGGAAAATTAATTTCATTTGACTCCTCTATAAGTTTATCAAATAATTGATGATTCTTTATCTCTAATAAATACCCATAATGTTTCTTTGAAATAATAGTTGCACCATATTTTTCTATCATTTCATTAATTTCTTTAATCCTATTTCTAAATGTTTTATCACTAATCGATAACTCTTTTGATAAATCACGTGAAGTCTTAAATTCATTTTCAGAAAGTCTAGTTAAAATCTCATATAAATTTGCATCCATATCAAATACTCCTATTCTACACTACAAATTCTAAACCTAATGAAAATGTTCGTCAATATATCGAATATTTTATGAATTAAATTTTTTCAAAAAAATAAGCATTTGTAACAATACGAAAAAATTTATCTGCTAAATAATTTTTTCTGTGAGAATAAGACTCACTTTTACAAACTTACTTACATCCATTGGTACTTCGTGTCAATTCAAACACTTTTAGTAGTATAATTTTTCTCTCTAAAGATTTTTAGATAACCATTAATATTATTTCCAAATATTTGAAAAGAAATACAAAAACCAAAGCTTATTTCTAAATTTTTGAAAATAACTATCTCTAAGACACCTCTCATAAACGAAAAAACACCCTATGGTATAACCCAAAAGTGTCGAAATACTGTTGTGCTGATTATTGAAAACTATCCGATAAATAATGTACTTATCTTCAGTAGATTTTTAGCCACTACATAGCCAATAACTTGACTTTATTGACTTGTAAATTTTAAAATGTAATTAAACATTGGAAGGAAAATCAGGTTGAGTCTTTGACTCTTCGGGTTGCAGTGCTATCCCTGAAACTTCGTTTTCTAAAGAACTGAAATTGCGATTGAACAATTCGCCCCCAGTGTTAGATCGCTCTTGACTTAGGTCGGGAGCTTTTTTTCTGTATTAACTATTGAGGAATTTGATTCTTTCAAGTAGTCATTCCATTCCATAGTTCCTGTTTTTATGCTAATTATGGAAAGTTAAAAGTAACTTCACTTTGTTTAATATTTTAGAATATTCTCATAATATTAAAATGATTATAGCTGATTTTCTTTGACTTCCTCAAACCATTTTTTTCAAACTCTAGACGTGGAATCAATTCTTCATTCTTGTCATAACACCCTTCATAGCTATAGCGACTGTCAAGAGTATCATATTGTTATTCTTATTTTTAAAGACGAATATGTAAATCTTTTCCTAACACTCCGTCTAAAATAAACGAATCGAAATTAGGATTCAACTTATTTAATTTGAACTTTTGAATTTTTGTTATTTCATGCTGAAAAGAGATACTTCCATTAGGATATTTCTTTTTCAAAATTTTATCATAAACTTCCTTTATAAAATCTTTCCAAGATTTCGATAAGCGATTTGCAAAAATAGCCTCTCCTTCAAGTAAATATTGTATACCGTCTGCTCGATGAAAAGCTAATAAAGTCACTGGGAGAGTACAATTAGGATGATTAATAATTGCCTCTGGAACTTCAAAACCATTATACCAGTTATAATTATCAAGCAAGACAAAGAGTTCATCTTCACTATTAATAGATTTAACTAGTTCCACAGCTTTATCATTGCTTTCAGAATATAAAATATATGATAGTTTATTCAATTTTGTTTCATCCATTTTTAATACTTCAATTAAAAAATTATTTATCATATTTTACCTATCTTTTTATGAGGCATATTCAATAGCATCTGAAAGAAAACTTTCAAGTAAATCATCCAAAGAATTAAATTTCTCTACTACCTCCGCAGATGGCATATCTAATTCTAAATATTCATAGTTACTAGGATTATATACAAACCAACTAATATTGTTCTCTCCTATAAAAATAAACTGTTTATTATCTTCAACTTCATGCCAAATTTTATTATACTCAAAGAAATCATAAATCTCAGCAGAACAAGTATCATCTGTTTTTAAACCATAAAGTACACTCCCATTAAAGTCAAGACCATTTACTTTTGTTAAAAATCGTGAATATTCTTGTTCTGTAAATATTTTAACTTCATTTGTTTCATTTTTGTTAAGAGATTTAATTTTATCTAAATCAATTGGAGAATTTAACTTTTCCCCATAACCAGATTCAATTCTTTCTATTTTTTCTAAAAGTTCAAGCCACATTTATTTACCTCACTAATTATATATGTTTTTTCCAATGATTTGCCACAAAACTTCCTTACTTTCCCCGATTTTCATTGTTCTAGCAATACTGTTTTGATAATTGGTAACAACTTTATGGTAAGGTTCATTCTTTATCAGGACCAAATTGCTAAAGTCGTTGGTTCCACTATCATCAAGTGGCAATTCATGGTGCACTTGATATCCTTTCGGCACCAACCCATCTTTCAACTTTTGAATATCCGTTTCACTAAGCCCATGAGATTTCAAATTTTTAATATCTGATGAAATTGATTTCAAAAAATCTTTTCGAACAAACTTATTAAAATCATTTCTTAATTCTTTTAGAACACTTCTATCACGTTTCACATAATTTATTTTCTTCATTTCTATGTCATATAAAGTGATATCCTCACCTCTAAGCTTTCCAACAAAAAGGCTTCGAGACTCACTTATGTCTCTTGAAACGTTTTCAACTGTTTCTTCGCTGAACTCTTGTCGAGCTTTCTTGCCGGCTTGTTCTGCGGCTTCCTTCGCCCCCTTAGCCACATCATCCACTTTATTGCTATAAAAAGCCTTACGCGCTCGGAGTCTAGAAAGACTTGCATTTTCTACATTCTTCGCTTTAGAAGCCAGATTGTCCAGGCTCTTTCCTAGACCTGTATCTCCCAGACTCTTGCTTATTTTTTCCAACTGCATCATTTGACTACCAGTTGAAGCCTCTCGTACGACTCTTACAGTCGGTACTTCTAATGTAAACTGCTTGGCTCGCTCCATTCCTTCTTGAGCAACCTTTCTTAGGTTTAAAACTTTTTCATACACTGAATTTTTTAGCTGACGGGCGAGTTGTTTTCGATAGGGAATGATTACTTATATTCTGCATCAGAAACTTCATGAGCTTTTTTCAACAATTCTTCAAATTCTTTTTCGGAGAAATAGTGTCTCTTTCTATCTGTATCAATAAGAAGAAATTCTGGATTATCTCTTAAAAATTGTATGTTAGCATCTTCTTGACTAATTTTTGATTTCCAAAATCCGAAATTAGCATAATTAATTAATTCTTCACCATCATGTTCTCCTGCTAAATAGCTATCCACTGCTTCTTTAGGGATTTCTTTAGAAACCTCTGGCATGGTGATATTGAAAGTCGGATACTTTAAAATATACTTACCATTGGCTTCATAAATTTCTAACATATCACCTTTCTTTGATGGTATTTCTTTCATTATTATTTACTCCATAATTCTTTAATGTTCAATTTATCTTAAGAACTCTATCAATCACGAATTCTACTACACCACACATAGCTAATCCTGTAGCATAACTAAAAACTCTGTAAAGTTAATAGCTACTAAC
>NZ_CAUQUN010000001.1:0-130361 GCF_963521425.1 uncultured Granulicatella sp. | reverse complement strand
AAAACATTGAAGTTACTGATGCTGATGTTGATGCAGAAGTAAAAGAATTAGCTGCTCAATATGGTATGGAAGAAGGAGCTGTTCGTGCAGCTGTTTCAGTTGAAATGTTGAAAAACGATATTTCAATGAAAAAAGCATTAGCTTTAATTACTGACTCTGCAGTAGAAGCTTAATTCGAAAACTATTTAAGAACAATCTTGGAAACAAGATTGTTCTTTTTTATGGGAAAATATCTATTACACAATGGACTTTCCTTGTTCAAATAAGTCAGATATGCTAATCTACTATATATAGTGTCAAAAATGAAATGGAGGGTTCTTAGTTGTATAAAGATGAACCAAAACATGTCTGTTGTTCATTTTGTGGAAAGTCACAAGATCAAGTAAAAAAAATCATCGCTGGACCAGATGTTTTTATTTGTAATGAATGTGTAGATTTATGTAAGGAAATTATTGATGAAGAATTATTAACACAGTTTTTTGAAGGAGAAATTACAGTTCCAAAACCACAAGAAATTCGTGAAATTTTAAATGATTATGTGATAGGACAAGAAAATGCTAAAAAAGCACTAGCGGTTGCTGTTTATAATCACTATAAACGAATTAACCATTTAGTAGAAGACGATGGAGTAGAGTTACAAAAGAGTAACATTTGTTTAATTGGACCAACCGGTTCAGGGAAAACTTACTTAGCTCAATCATTAGCACGCCTATTAAATGTTCCATTTGCAATTGCAGATGCAACAACATTAACAGAAGCTGGATATGTTGGGGAAGATGTAGAAAATATTTTATTAAAACTTCTTCAAGCAACTGATTATGATGTAGAGCGTGCACAAAAAGGAATCATTTATATTGATGAAATTGATAAAATCGCACGTAAAAGTGAAAATGTATCGATTACTCGTGATGTAAGTGGTGAAGGTGTTCAACAAGCTTTATTAAAAATTTTAGAAGGAACAATTGCATCTGTTCCTCCTCAAGGTGGACGTAAACATCCACAACAAGAATTAATTCAAATCGATACTACCGATATTTTATTTATTGTAGGTGGAGCATTTGATGGCATTGAAACAATTGTTAAGGAGAGACTAGGAGCTAAAGTCATTGGATTTGGTTCTTCAAATAAAAACTTTAGCGAGCATGAAAGTTTAATGCAAATGATTATTCCAGAAGATTTACAAAAATTTGGATTAATTCCAGAATTTATTGGACGATTACCAATTATTGCAGCATTAGAAAAATTAGAACAAAAAGATTTAGTGTCTATTTTAACAGAACCTAAAAATGCATTAGTAAAACAATATCAAAAACTTTTCTTAATGGATGAAGTTGAATTAGAGTTTGATCAAGAAGCATTAGATGCTATCGCATCTAAAGCGATTGAACGAAAAACTGGTGCACGTGGATTACGTTCGATTATTGAATCTGTTATGATGGATTTAATGTTTGAAATTCCAAGTAGAGAAGAAGTTTCTAAAGTAATTGTGACAAAAGAGGTTGTAGAAAATGAAGGACAACCAGAATTGTACAATAAAAAAGGAAAATTATTGAAAGCTTAATTTTAGGGGGAATTTTATGTCTGCAATTCGTAAGTTTTTTGCAAGTCGTTATACAAAAGAAGAATTTTCGTGGATTTTACAAGATTGGGCTAATTCAGTGTATTCATTAATGATTACTACAGCTATTTTTCCAATTTTCTTTAAAACAGTTACTACTAATGCGGGAGTGACTGCTGCTAATTCAACAGCTTATTTAAGTTATGCAAACTCAATTGCAACATTTGTCGTTGCAGTAATGGCACCAGTATTAGGAGCGCTAGCAGATTATCGAGGATATCGAAATCCTATGTTTACTATTTCAACGATGGTAGGGGTATTTTCTGTATTAGGGATGATGTTTGCTGGTAGTGATCAATGGATGTTTTTATTAATTTTATATACGATTTCTGCCATTGGATTTTCTGCATCGAATATTTTTTATGATAGTTCGATTATGGATGTAACAACGTATGATCGTATGGACCGTATTTCAGCAGCAGGTTATGGATACGGTTATATTGGAAGTGTTATTCCTTTTGTGTTATTTATGGTGATTATGCAATTTTCTCAATTATCTGGAGATGTCATTGTAAAAATTGGTTTCTTTATTACTGCGGTTTGGTGGTTTGTCTTTACCATTCCATTTTGGAGACATGTAAAACAAAAACACTTTATGGAACATGATAAACATCCTGTATATGATAGTTTTGCTCGCTTATTTGAAACGGTTAAACATATTCGTGAACATAAGCATGTGTTTCTATTTTTAATTGCTTATTTCTTCTATATTGATGGAATTGGGACAATTATTAAAATGGCTACTGCTGTAGGTACCGATGTTGGATTAGATGGAAATAGTTTAATTGTTATTTTGTTAATCGTTCAAATTGTAGCATTTCCATTTAGCATTATTTATGGATATCTTGCAAAGAAAATTGGTTCAAAAAATACTGTGTTTTTAGGAATTGCTACTTATATTATTATTTGTATTTTAGCAACAGGATTAAAAACTTATACAGATTTCTTATTATTAGCGATTTGTATTGGTACAGCTCAAGGTGGGGTACAATCGATTAGTCGTTCTATTTTTGGGCAAATTATTCCTGCAAATCGTGCGAATGAATTTTTTGGATTTTATAATATTTTTGGAAAATTCTCATCCATTTTAGGAACAACATTATTAGGAATTACTGCGCAAATGACGGGTAATTCATTACATGGAGTTTTTTCTCTTATTCTTCTATTCTTAATTGGAGGAGGATTACTATTCTTTGTTAAAATCAATCCTCAAACAACAGAGGAAGGAGCATAATGATGAAAGTAACAAATGCTGAATTTACGATTAGTGCAGTTGGTCCAAATCAATATCCAACGGATCAAAAAGTTGAAATTGCTTTATCTGGTCGCTCGAATGTAGGGAAATCATCTTTTATTAATCGTTTAATTCAACGAAAAAGTTTAGCTAGAACATCTAGTAAACCGGGTAAAACTCAGACATTAAATTTTTATCATATTAATGATTTATTTTATTTTGTCGATGTTCCTGGTTATGGATACGCAAAAGTTTCAAAAAAAGAACGTGAAAAATGGGGAAAAATGATTGAAGAGTACATTACAACTCGTGAAAATCTTGAACTAGTTTTAATCCTCGTTGATTTCCGTCATGAACCAAGTACTGAAGATGTTCAAATGCGTGAGTTTTTAGAGTATTATGAAATTCCTTATCGAATTATTATGACGAAATGTGATAAAATTCCTCGTGGTAAATGGAATAAACATGTGAGTCAAATTCGAAAAGCTTTTGGGAAACCGCCGGAAGAATTATTTTTAACATTTTCTTCTGAAACAGGAGAAGGAGTTGAAAAAGCTTGGGAATGGATTGAATCAATCGTATTAGATAAGGAGTGAATAGGATGATTGGGTATAAGAAAAAAGATGCAGTTTCTTTTGAAGAAATATTTCCATTATATGAAGCAGTAGGATGGACAAATTATACAAGTAATTCAACAATGCTAAAAAATGCATTAGAACATAGTTTGTTTATTCTTACAGCAAGAGATGAAGAAGGGAATTTAATTGGATTTCTAAGAGCAGTAGGAGATGGTTATTCTATTCTCTATATTCAAGATATTATTGTGCTTCCCGAGTATCAAAGACAGGGAATTGGTACAGAATTACTTCGTCAAACACTGGAGTATTTTAATGAGGTTTATCAAATTATTTTAACAACGGATAGTGAATTAAAAACAATTGCATTTTATGAAGCAAATGGATTTACAGCTTTGTCTAAATATGGATGTACTTCTTTTATGGCTAATCCGATCCTATAAGCAAAGTAAAAGCATGATTTTTAAAACTATGGTAAACTTGAATTAAGAAATGATGAGTCAAAGGATGGGACATATGAAATTAACAATTGATGAAAAATCACAAGCATGGTTTGAAGAAGAAATGGGAGTTTCTAAAGAACGTGGTGTTCGTTTTTTAGGGAAAGTTTATGGATGTAGTCCAATTCATGAAGGCTTTTCTTTAGCCGTAGAAGTTGATACACCCAATAATCCATTTGTTAGCGTAGAAAAAAATGGAATTACCTATTTTGTTGAAACAGGTGATGAATGGTTTTTCCAAGGTCACGATTTAGATGTCGTATTTGATGAAAAACTAAAAGAACCATCCTATAGTTATCGTGCCATTCAAACTGCATAAAAAATAATTGTAAAAGCTTTTCTCTAATAACAAGAGTGTGGTTAACCAAAATTGTGGTTATACTCTTAATTAGAGAAAAGTTTTTTCTTTTGAAAATTTATTTAACAAAAATGCTATAAATAATTCATAAAGTATATATTTTATATTCAAAAAGATACATTAATATAAGTTCATCTCATAAAGAAAGAGAGGGATTTATATGACTTTAAAAAAATATCAATTCGTTTTAATAGGATTATCAACAACATTATTGATGACAGCTTGTTCTCAAGCTGGTGCAAAAACTGCTAATAGAACTAAAACGACTGATTCTAGTATCAGTACAACAACTAATACAACTTATTTTTCCGATAAAGATTTCAATACTCAATACGATGAAACGACAGCTACAAAGATTAATTTATTAGGAGATACGGTATCGGTTTCAGGAGATGGAGTTTCAACAACAGATTCTATTGTAACTATTTCAAAAGCTGGAACTTATATTATTTCTGGAGAATCAAATGGACTTCAATTGAAAGTAGATGCAGATAAAGAAGCAGATATTCATATTATTTTAAAAGGTGTAACGATGAATAATACCAATGCACCTATTAATGTTCAAAAAGCAAATTCGGTAACCATTACTTTAGTAGATGGAACGACTAATACTTTAGTAGATTCTAGTGAAAATAGTGATGAAAAAGCGAATGCAGTTTTATTTTCTAAAGTTGATTTAATCATTAATGGAAATGGGATATTAAATATTGATGCTAAAAAAAATAATGGAATTAAAGCAAATGATACACTTCATATTACTGGAGGGACATATCATATAACTGCAATTGGTAGTGCATTTAATGTAAATGATGAATTCAATATTACACATACAAAAATGAGTATCGATGCAAAAAATGATGCTGTGAAAGTGGATAATGATGAAGACCTTTCAGTTGGAAATATGTTTTTATCAGATAATACGATGACCATTAACGCTGGAGATGACGGCATTCATGCTTCTGGTAATTTAGTAATCGAAAGTGGAACTTATGTCATTGAAAATTCAACAGAAGGAATTGAAGGAAGAACTATTACGATTCAAGGTGGAGATATTAAAGTTTATGCAAGTGATGATGGTGTCAATGCAGCAAATGCAAATGTGAGTCAAGATGAGATATCTTTTACAATGAATGGTGGAAACTTATTTGTAGAAGTAGGAGAAGGAGATACGGATTGTATTGATTCAAACGGTAATATTACAGTAACAGGAGGGACTATTCAATTAGTTGGTCAATCAGGATTTGATTTTGATGGAACTGCCGTTTATACAGGTGGTGATATTACAATAAATGGGGAAAAACAATCAGAAATCAAAAATTCAATGATGATGGGACCTCCAAATGATGCTAGAGGATTTAATCATCAGCAAGGAATGCCTCCTCATGATAGAAAGTAACATTTATTAGGAATAAAGAAATAAAGTTAAAATACTTTAAAAAGAAAAAGATTTGATAATCATAATTTTTTAGACATAGCGATTCCATATTAAGGAATTGTTATGTCTTTTTAATTTGAATGTAGAGAAAATATTGGACAAATAGAACATAGTAAGATACAGTTATAGAGTTAACTATTAAAAGAAAGGAAAGTAAAAATGACACAACCAGCTGTAACATATCGTTTAATTAAAACAGAAAAACATACAGGTGCTCGTCTTGGAGAAATTATTACACCACATGGTACTTTTCCAACTCCAATGTTTATGCCTGTAGGTACATTAGCAACTGTAAAATCAATGTCACCAGAAGAATTAGATGAAATGGGAGCCAATATTATTTTAAGTAATACTTATCACTTATGGTTACGTCCAGGTGCGGATATTGTAGATGAAGCAGGAAAATTACACAATTTTATGAATTGGAAAAAAGGAATCTTAACAGATTCAGGAGGTTTCCAAGTATTTTCTTTAAGTGATATGAGAAGAATTGAAGAAGAGGGCGTACATTTTAGAAACCATTTAAATGGATCAAAATTATTTTTATCTCCAGAAATTTCAATTGATGTTCAAAATAAACTTGGAGCAGATATTATTATGAGTTTTGATGAGTGTCCTGATTTCCATCACACACATGATTATGTGAAAAATTCCATTGCTCGTACAACTAGATGGGCAGAACGTGGATTGAAAGCTCATAAATCTCCAGAAACTCAAGCTTTATTTGGAATTTTACAAGGGGCAGGATACAAAGATTTACGTTTGGATCACGCTAAAGATATGATTTCTCTAGATTTCCCAGGATATTCGATTGGTGGACTATCTGTAGGGGAAACGAAACAAGAAATGAATGAAGTATTAGACTATGTGACACCATTGATTCCGTCTCATAAACCACGTTATTTAATGGGAGTAGGTTCACCTGACTCATTAATTGATGGAGTGATTCGTGGAGTTGATATGTTTGACTGTGTACTTCCAACACGTATTGCAAGAAATGGTACTTGTATGACGAGTGCAGGACGTCTTGTTGTTAAAAATGCGAAATATGAACGTGATTTCCGTCCAATCGATGAAAAATGTAATTGCTACACATGTCGTAATTATTCTCGTGCGTATATTCGTCATTTATTTAAAGCAGATGAAACATTTGGCTTACGTTTAACAAGTTATCATAATTTATACTTCTTATTAAACTTAATGAAACAAGTACGTCAAGCTATTATGGATGATAATTTACTAGAATTTAGAGAAGCATTTTTCGAAGAATATGGATTTAATAAAGAAAATGCTCGTAATTTCTAGTATTCTTAGGAAAAATTTGATACAGTAGTAATACATTAAATGAAGGAGTGTTGAAAATGAGTCAATTAGCATTAATGTTACTTTATATTGTTGCACTAGGAGGAGCTTGGTGGTTCTTTGGTCGTAAAAATCGTGAGCGTACTAAAAAATTACAAGAGCAAATGAATGCTTTGAAAGCTGGGGATCATGTTGTTACCATTGGGGGCTTACATGGAGTTGTCCATTATATTGATACAGTAGATCAAACAGTTGAAATTGATTGTGATGGTGTTTATTTAACATTTGAACGTCGTGCGATTCATCATGTTGTTCCAACAGCTGGAGAAGTAGAAGAAGGTTCAGTAGTGGCAGCTACTAATAGCGACCATGAATAAGCAAGAAGAATTAATGGAAAAGTTTCGTCCTTGGTTAAGTTATAAAATTATTGAATTTATTACTCAGGGATATGAATCGATTTCTAGTTATGATATTGCCACATATTTTGTGACTTATCGTTGGAAGAAGCAGAAGCCTGAAAATTTATTTGAGCAAATTTATCAGTTGAATCAATTAACGATTAATGATTATTTTGATTATGAGTCGATTATGGCTCAAACTTCAACGGAAATGACATTAGATACCATTGATTTGAGTGCTTTGTTAGATTAATATTTATATTTTTATTTGACTTATAAATATAATAGCAAACGGACGCCAGCAGTTTCGCTATGCGAATCTCATGGCTAAAATTTGAGCCTAAGGTCTCAAATTTTCCAGTAATAGAAGCCAGATTGGCTTCTATTACTATTGCTATTATGATAAGTCATTTTTTATTCCCATGGATATGTATAAACGTTTAAAATGTGACTTTTTTAAGTAGTAAAGGATGCTAGAAAAAGTCATTTCTTTTTTTGTTGAAACTTGAATCTTCATGTATAATAGATTCAGTAAGAAAGGTTGTGGAGTATGAAACATCGATTTAAAGCTTTAGAAGAATTTATGGAAGTTTTTAAACTAAAATGGAAACAATTATTGAATCAAAAAACAAATGAAGAAATACATCATCATGAAGAACATTCTCATGATCTTTGTGGACATCATAGTTACAATCATGATTCTCATCATCATTCTCATGAATACGGTGAACATCATAGTCATGATCATGATTCTCATCATCATTCTCATGAACACGGTGAACATCATAGTTACGATCATGATTCTCATCATCATTCTCATGAACACAGTGGACATCATAGTCACGATCATGATTTTCACCATCATTCTCATGAGCAGTGTGAACATCATAGTCACGATCATGATTTTCACCATCATTCTCATGGTCATTGTGGTCATTGTTCCGGTCATCATCATCATGAAATTTCTTGGCAGCGTTGGGCTCTTGCAATTGGTATGTTTGTATTAGCATTGTTTTTAGAAAGTAGTGTAGCTTGGATATCAAATACCTTATTCCTTTTAACAATTGCTTGTATTGGGAAAGAAGTCATTACTGAAGGAATTATGGATACTATTGAGGAAACAAAGCAATTTAAAAAGTTTCGACCAAATGTTCATTTACTAATGACTCTTGCTGCACTTGGTGCGATTTTTATTGGGAAATTTGAAGAAGCAGCAATGCTAATTGTTATCTTTACGATCGCCCATTCACTTGAAGAATATGTAGAAAAGAAAAGTCGTAAAGATATGACTCAATTATTACAATTACAACCAAAATTAGCGTTGAAAAAAATGAATCATGGACACTTTGAAGAAGTAGATGCTTCTTCTTTAGAAATTGGAGATATTATTCAAGTATTGAATGGAAGTCAAATTTCAGCAGATGGAATAATTATTGAAGGAATGTCCTCTATTAATCAAGCTTCTGTAACTGGAGAATCAATTCCAATTGAAAAAGAAGTAGGAAGTGAAGTGTTTGCTGGAACTTTAAATTTAACCCAAACACTGCTCGTTAAGGTTACAAAAAAACAACAAGATAGTGTACTTGGAAAGATTATTACTTTAGTGCAAGAAGCCGGTCAATCATTAACTCGTACAGGTAGTTTCTTAAAAAAATGGGAACCAGTCTATGTCACAATTGTATTAGCTTTATTCCCAGTTGTGTTAGCAATCGGAATTCTATTTTTAAACTGGGATTTCTTAACAGCTTTTTATCGTGGAATGGTTTATTTAATTGCTGTATCTCCATGTGCACTAGCGGCTAGTGCTACACCCGTAACAGTAGCTGCTATTTCTACTTTATCTAGAAAAGGAATCTTTATTAAATCTGGAGCTTCTTTAGAAAAAATGTCTGAAGTTGAAGCGATTGCTTTTGACAAAACTGGTACACTAACAAACGGAACACCGAAAGTTGTGGCCAAAGCGATGGATAAAAATCGTGAATTTGAATTATATTCCATTCTTGTATCGATGGAGAAAAAAGTAAATCATCCATTAGCCTTTGCAATCGTAGAATCTGGATTAGCTTATCGTACTTACTCATTATCTGTTACACCAAAAGTAGGAATTGGATTAGAAGCAACTTACAGAAATCATACGTATCGAGTTGGAAAACCTTCTAGTTTTGCTACATTAGGAAAATATACAGCAATTGTTGAGCAGTGGATGAATGAAGGAAAAACAGTTGTAGTTTTAAGTGAGGATTATTTAGTAGTTGGAGCAGTAGCCCTTTTAGATACTCCGAAAGAAGAGGCAAAACAAGTAATTGATTATTTTAAAGAAGAAAATATTCAAACGATGCTTTTAACGGGAGATTCTATTCAAACCGCTGAGGCAATTGCTAATGAATTAGAAGTGGATGAAGTAAGAGCCAATGTATTACCAGAAGAAAAAGCAAATACTTTAAAAGAATGGTCAACAAAATATCCAACAATTGCAATGGTAGGAGACGGTATTAATGATGCACCAGCATTAGTGAATGCAGAAGTTGGGATTGCAATGGGAAAAGGAACGGATGTTGCAATGGAATCTAGTGATATTGTATTAATGAATAGTCAATTAGATTCTTTAAAAACATTACACAAAGTTTCAAAATTAATGATGACTGTTACAAAGCAGAATTTAATTTTTTCTTTATTGATTGTAATCGTATTAGTGTTATTAAACTTCCTTGGTTGGAGTGATTTAACTCTTGGAGTTATTCTTCATGAAGGAAGTACTGTAGTAGTGCTATTACATGCATTAAGGTTAATAGTTGCACCAATTGAATAATCATGAAAATTTCTCTTTCAAATTCATAGAAATGAAAGAGAAATTTTTTTTGCAAAAAAATGTTTGACATTCAAAGTATTATTTAGTATAGTTTGAATATCAAATGATTTGATATTCAAACTAATTAGGAGAAAGAAATGGAAACAACTCTAGAGAAAATTAATGAGTATTTGGTAGACGTCTTTAACCAAATGCTAGACATTGAAGAATCTTCATTGGCACAAAGCCAATTTAAAGATTTATCCATTAAAGAAATGCATGCAATTGAAGCAATTGGCATGTACCATGAATTCACGACAACAGAAGTTGCCAATACATTAAATGTGACAGTTGGGACGCTAACGGTAGCAGTTAATGCTTTAGTGAAGAAAGGTTATGTTGAACGCTTAAAAGATGCAAAAGATCGACGAATTGTTAGATTAGGTTTAACAAGTAAAGGTCGCCTCTTGTATCGATTACATCGTAAGTTTCATGAAAAATTAGTGAAACGTACGATTGAAGGAATGAACGAGGAAGAAATGGCTATTTTGGTAAAAGGTCTTCATAATTTATATAACTTTTTACACGAAGCCAAAGCTGAAGTTCAAAAAGGAGAGATTTGATGTCCACTGTAAAAGTGATTCATACAAGTTCTTACCTACCAATTCATGAAATAAAAAATGCAGATTGGGAGCTTCAATTAGATACTACAGATGAATGGATTCAAAAAAGAACTGGAATTCAATCAAGACGTTATGCTAGAGAGTTAACAACAAGTGATTTAGCGATAAAAGCTGCTCAAAAGCTTTTAGAAGAGTCTGCAATACATCCAGAAGAAATTGAATTTGTCATCGTAGCAACAATGACTCCTGATTCTATGAGCCCTTCTTGTGCAGCAAAAGTTCAAGGAGCAATTGGCGCCACTAATGCATTTGCATTTGACATTAGTGCAGCTTGTGCAGGATTTGTTTTTGCTCTTTCTACTGGCATTAAGATGCTCTCAGCAAGTCGTTCTAAATACGGTTTAATCATTGGTGCTGAAACTATGTTATCTGTTTTAGATTGGAAAGATCGTTCTACAGCTATTTTATTTGGCGATGGAGCAGGTGCTGTTTTATTAGAAAAAACAGATGATACAACCTTATTTGTTGAAACTTTACGTTCTGATGGCCAAAAAGGAGATGCGTTAGTTTGTGGAGAAAGATTGGAACAACATACAATTTCCACAATGAGAATGGATGGTAGAGGAGTTTTTGAACTCGTTTCAAGGGAAGTTCCAAAAAATATTTCAGAAACTCTAGAAAAAGCTCAAATGAGTGCTGATGATGTAGATTTATATGTACTTCATCAAGCAAATGTTCGATTAATTGAACAAGTTGCAAAAAAATTAAAACAACCAATCGAAAAATTCCCAACAAATCTAGCTAGTGTAGGAAATACTTCGGCAGCAAGTATTCCAATTCTTCTAGATGAATTAGTTCGAAATCAATTGGTCACGATTGGTAGTGGTCAAACATTATTACTAAGTGGCTTTGGTGGCGGATTATCTTGGGGAAGTATGATAATAACAATTTAATTATTTGGAGGAAACAAACATGACATTCGAAAAAATTCAAGAAATTATTACAGATCAATTAGGAAAAGAAAAAGAAGAAGTACAATTATCAACTAGCTTAAAAGATGAGTTAGAAGCAGATAGCTTAGATTTATTCCAAATCATTAATGATATTGAAGATGAATTTGATGTAAAAATCGATACAGAAGATGGATTAGAAACTGTAGAAGATTTAGTAAAATATGTTGATAATCAATTAGCAGAAAAATAATAAGGGATGAGTTATATGGAATCAAAAATTAGTCAATTACTTGGTATCCAGTATCCTATTATTCAAGGTGGAATGGCTTGGGTTGCAAATCCATCTTTAGCAAGTGCAGTATCCAATGCAGGTGGGCTAGGAATTATTGCCTGTGGTCATGCTCCTGGTCCAGTTGTACAAGGATTTATTGATGAAATGAAGCAATTAACGGATAAACCTTTTGGAGTTAATATCATGCTATTAAGTCCTTTCGTAGATGAAGTAGTAGATGTGGTTTGCCAAGCGGGCGTAAAAGTTGTTTGTACTGGTGCTGGAAATCCAGGAAAATATATGGATAAATTTAAAGCTGCTGGTATTATTGTCATCCCAGTAGTAGCTTCTGTAGCTTTAGCAAAACGTATGGAAAAAGCTGGTGCTGACGCTGTCGTCATTGAAGGAATGGAAGCAGGGGGACATATTGGTAAAACAACTACCATTGCTTTATTACCTCAAGTAGTCGATGCTGTAAATATCCCTGTTATCGCAGCTGGTGGTATTGGTGATGGCCGTGGGATGGCAGCTGCATTGATGTTAGGTGCTGAAGCTGTTCAATTAGGAACTAGATTTTTAGTTGCAAAAGAATCTACTGCTCATGATAACTTTAAGCAAGCAGTGATTAAAGCAAAAGATATTGATACAGTAATTACTGGTCAAATTACAGGACATCCAGTTCGTGTATTAAGAAACAAATTAACAAAAATTTATTTACAAGCAGAAAAAGAAGAAACAAGTAAAGAAAATCCTGATTTCGAACGATTAGAGGCTATTGGAAAAGGAGCTCTTAGACGAATAGTTGTTGAAGGAGATACTCAAATGGGATCGATGATGGCAGGACAAATTGCTGGTTTAATTCAAAAAGAAGAAACTTGTAAAGAAATTATTGAAGAATTAATGAGAGATTCAATAAAAACGATTCAAGAACAAATGAAACGTTTTGAAGATTAATTTTTTTTACACAAAATTTATTTTGAACTTCAAAGTATAAGGAGTGCTTATGAAAACGGCTTTTATTTTCCCAGGACAAGGAAGTCAAAAAACTCAAATGGGGTTAGAGTTTCTAGATAATCCTAAGGGTCAAAATTTATTAGAACAAACACAAAAAGTATTAGATTTTTCAGTATTAGAATTATTAGAAGATGAACATTCTACGAAGCTTCATGAAACAAAATATACACAGCCTTTATTATTATTTGTTTCTAAACTTATTTTACGGTTTCTTGAGGAAGAAGGATTTCATCCAGATATCGTTGCCGGTCTATCTCTTGGGGAATATAGTGCATTAATGGCAAGTGGTGCATTAAGTTATGAATCAGCATTGACGCTTGTTTCAAAACGAGGAGAATGGATGCAAGAGGCAGCTAATCAAAATGCTGGTACAATGGCTGCTATTTTGGGATTAGAAGATGAAGTCATTGAAAAGGTATGTAAAGAATTACAAGAACATGGATTATTAGTATCGCCTGCCAATTATAATACACCAGGACAACTAGTAATCGGTGGAAAAAAGGATGCTGTTGAAATAGCAGTAGAAAAATTGAAAGAGCAAGGAGCAAAACGTGCGATTGTTCTTCCCGTAAGTGGAGCTTTTCATACAGAATTAATGAATCCAGCAGCAGAAAAATTTAATGACTTTATAAAAACAATTTCGTTTCAAATACCAAGTATTCCAGTATTAAGTAATGTGACTGGAGTACAACATTCTATTCCGATTAAAGCAGACATATTGACACAACAAATCACTCATTCTGTTAAATGGAAACAAAATGTTGAATGGATGTTAGAACAAGGTGTACGAGTGTTTGTAGAAATTGGACCTGGAAAAAGTTTATCTCAAATGATTAAACAAATTGCCAAAAGTCATTCAATCGAAGTAACTGTACTTCAAACGGAATCAATCAAACAATTGGATCAAACAGTACAAGAATTACGTAGAATGAAAGAGGAGAATATATGAAATTTATCGATAAGACAGTCGTTGTAACGGGAAGTAGAAGAGGAATTGGATTAGGCATTGCATTAGCTTTTGCAAAAGAAGGGGCTAATATTGTCCTAAATGCGACTTCAGAAATTGATCAAGAAGTATTAGAGCTATTTACTCCATATCCAGGAGAAGTTCTAAGTGTTGTTGGTGATATTTCAAAATTTGAGGTTGCTGAAAGTTTAGTGGAACAAACGATTGAGAAGTATTCAAAAATAGATGTATTAATTAATAATGCTGGAATTACTCGTGATGGATTAGTGTTAAAAATGAAAGAAAGAGATTTTGATGATGTCATTGATGTTAATTTAAAAGGTTGTTTCAACTTAATTCGTTTTGCTAGTCCATACATGGTACGTCAAAAATCGGGAAGTATTATTAATATGACAAGTATTGTTGGTATATCTGGTAATGCTGGTCAAGTCAATTATGCTGCAAGTAAAGCAGGAATTATTGGTTTAACGAAATCAGTAGCAAAAGAAATTGGTTCAAGAGGAATTACAGTTAATGCTATCGCACCTGGATATATTGATACTGAAATGACACAAGCACTTCCAGAAAAAATTCGCAAAGAATGGGAAAAACAAATTCCAATGCGTAAATTTGGAACAGTTGAAGATATTGCTGAAGCTTGTTTATATTTAGCCGAACAAAAATATATGACAGGACAAGTATTACAAATTAACGGTGGTTTATATATGTAAAGGAGGAAAAACATGAATCGAGTAGTCATTACAGGAATGGGTGCTATTACACCATTAGGAAATGATATTGCCAGTTTTTGGGATGGATTGAAAAATGGTAAAAATGGAATAGATTTCATAACAAAATTTGATACGAAAGATATTGATGTTCATGTAGCTGCAGAAGTAAAAGGATTTGATCCTACTTTATATATGGACCGAAAAGAAGCAAAGCGAATGGATTTATTTTGCCAATATGGAATTGCGGCAGCGTTACAAGCAGTTGAACATAGTGGAATTACTCATGAAAATACGGATTTTGACCGTTTTGGTGTCATTGTAAGTTCTGGTATCGGTGGTTTACCAACGATGGAACAACAGATCATCAAAATGCATGACAAAGGTCCAACAAGAGTTGCTCCATTATTTGTTCCGATGACAATTGGGAATATGATTGCTGGAAATATTTCAATGAAAACAGGAGCTAGAGGAATTTGTACTTCGATTGTAACAGCTTGTGCAAGTGGGACTCATGCGATTGGTGAAGCTTTCAGAAATATTAAGCACGGTTATTCTGATGTCATTTTAGCTGGTGGTTCAGAAGCAACGATTTGTGAAATTGGAATTGCAGGATTTGCTGCTTTAACAGCATTAAGTAATAGCCAAGATCCAAATGCAGCTTCCATTCCGTTTGATAAAAATCGTAATGGTTTTGTGATGGGGGAAGGTGCAGGAGTTGTTGTTTTAGAAAGTTTAGAACATGCTCAAAAAAGAGGAGCAACGATTTATGCTGAAATCGTTGGTTATGGAGCAACAGCTGATGCTTATCATATGACTGCTCCTACACCAGATGGTAGTGGTGCAGGAAAAGCAATTTTACAGGCTTTGAATGAAGCGCAATTATCTCCAAGTGATGTAGATTATATTAATGCTCATGGAACAAGTACTCCTGCAAATGATTCTTCTGAAGTAACAGCAATTCGTTATGCTTTAAAAGATGCTGCAGATCATGTACATGTTTCAAGTACTAAATCGATGACAGGACATTTATTAGGTGCTGCAGGAGCTATTGAAGCCATTGCATGTATTAAAGCGGTTGGAGAGGACTTTATTCCGCCGACAATTAATGTGAAAGAACAAGATGAAGCATGTTCTGTAAATGTAACAGCACTAACAGGTGTTGCAAAAGAAGTAAATGTTGCCATTAGTAATTCATTAGGATTCGGTGGACATAATGCAGTTTTATGCTTCAAGAAGTGGAAAGGATAATGTATGAATATAGAGGATTTAAAAGCTATTGTTTCGTTATTCGATCATTCAAGTTTAATGGAATTACATTTACAACAAGAAGGAGTAGATCTTCAACTTTCAAAACGAGAAAACTATCCAGTAAGTGGTTCTAAACAAGTTGTTGAAACGATTGAAGAGAAGCCAGTAGTAGTGGTACCTACAAAAGAAATTATTTCTGAAACGGTAGTCACTACAGCTCCTGAAGTTCAAGAAGCAGTTGTAAAAGAAGATTTACAATATATTAAAAGTCCAATTGTGGGGATTGTGTATTTAGCACCATCTCCAGATGATTCTACTTTTGTTCAAGTACAAGATAAAGTTCAAGTTGGACAACCAGTATGTATTATTGAAGCCATGAAAATTATGAATGAAATTACTGCAGAAATTTCTGGTGAAGTTGTAGAAATACTTGTAGAAAATGGACAAATGGTAGATTACGGGCAAGAATTATTTGCTATTAAGAAAAATTAGGAGGGTTATTATGAGTGTAATGACAGTAACAGATGTAATGAAATTAATTCCAAATCGTTTTCCAATTTTATATATTGACCGAGTAGAAGAATTAATTCCAGGTGAGCACGTAGTGGCTACTAAAAATGTAACGTATAATGAGCATGTTTTCCAAGGACATTTTCCTGGAGAACCTGTATTACCAGGAGTTTTAATTGTGGAAGCTTTAGCACAAGCTGGGTCAATTCCATTATTATCATTAGAAAGTTTTAAAGGAAAAACCGCATATTTAGGTGGTTTAAATCATGTGAAATTTAGAAAAAAAGTAACACCAGGAGATGTTTTAACCCTTCAAGTGGATATCCTTAAATTAAAAGAATATGCAGGAATTGGTAAAGCAAAAGCCTTTGTAGATGGTAAAGTTGTGTGTGAAGCGGAGTTAACCTTTATTATTGGTAGGTAAGATATGTTTAAAAGAATTTTAATTGCGAATCGAGGAGAAATTGCTTGTCGATTGATTCGTGCATGTAGAGAACTTAATATTGAAACGGTAGCTGTGTATTCTCAGGCTGATTCTGAAGCACTACATGTACAATTAGCAGATTATGCGGTTTGCATAGGTAAAAATATTAGTAAAGAATCTTATTTGAATGTTGAAAATATTTTAAGTGCAGCTGTATTAACTGGATCACAAGCGATTCATCCAGGTTTTGGTTTTTTATCGGAAAATCCTAAATTTGCAAAAATGTGTGAAGAATGTCAGGTGAAATTCATTGGACCTAGCGCACATGTCATTCAAATGATGGGGGATAAAGCACAAGCTCGTAAACAAATGATGAAAGCAGGAGTTCCCGTTATACCAGGTAGTGATGGGGTAGTTCCAACGGTTGAAGAAGGATTAAAAATTGCAGAAAAAATTGGATTTCCTCTTTTAATTAAAGCTGTCGCAGGTGGTGGCGGAAAAGGAATTCGTAAAGTTCAAAGTCTAGAAGAGTTTGAAAAACAATTTTTAGCAGCTCAACAAGAAGCGCTTCAAGCATTTGGAAATGAAGAAGTGTATATAGAGCGAATTATTTATCCTGCTAAACATATTGAGTTTCAAATTTTAGCAGATTCTCATGGCAATGTTATTCATTTAGGGGAACGTGATTGTTCTTTACAAAGAAAAAATCAAAAAATTATAGAAGAAGCACCAAGTCCTTATTTAGATGAGGAATTACGTGAAAAAATGGGGAAAGCAGCTGTGTTAGCAGCAAAATCAGTAAGCTATGAAAATGCTGGAACGATTGAATTTTTAGTGGATCAGGATAAAAATTTCTATTTTATGGAGATGAATACTCGTATTCAAGTAGAACATCCAATTACAGAAATGATAACAGGCATTGATTTAGTAGAATGGCAATTAAAAGTAGCATATGGCGAAAGATTAAACTTTAATCAAGATGAGATTAAAATTAATGGACACTCTATCGAATGTCGTTTAAATGCAGAATGTCCAAGAGAAAACTTTAGACCTGCACCAGGAACGATTGAAGTCTTACATCAACCAAATGGTGGTCTAGGTGTCAGAATAGAGTCAGCCTTATATGCTGGGTATAAAATTCCACCATTTTATGATTCTATGTTATCAAAATTAATTGTCCATGCACCAAGTAGAACTCAAGCTATTTTAAAAATGGAACGAGTACTACAAGAATTAGTAGTTGAAGGCGTTGAGACGAATAAGGAATTTTTACAAGATTTATTGCAATCAACTTTTTTTGAAAGAGGAGATTATACGACAAATGTTGTAGAAGAAAAATTCTTACCAGAATGGTTTAATAAGTCTCGTCCATAAAGGAGTGATTAAATGGGTTTATTTAAAAAACGTCCTTATATTTCATTAAAACAGACTCCTGTTGATGTAGTAGAATCTGAAAAAGCTCCAATGATTCCAGACGGGAAATGGATTCAATGCCCTCAATGTCAAAAAACGGTTTATTTGGATGATATTGGGGAATTTCAAATTTGTCCAAATTGTGATTATCATTTTAGATTAACACCAAAACAAAGAATTTCTATTATGACAGATGAATTTGAAGAGTGGTTTGTTGACGAACAAATGAAAGTAGCAGTCGATTTCCCAGGTTATGACTTAAAACAGAAAAAAGCACGACAGACTACAGGAGAAGAAGAAGCTGTAACTGTTGGGCTTGCAAAAATTAATCACTTACCATTTGTTTTAGCGATTATGAATCCTTATTTTATGATGGGTTCAATGGGACAAGTAGTTGGTGAGAAACTTACTTTAGCCTTTGAAGAAGCAACGAAGAGAAAACTTCCAATTATAGTTTGCACAGCTTCTGGGGGTGCTAGAATGCAAGAAGGAATTTATTCATTAATGCAAATGGCAAAAATTAGTGCAGCAGTACAAGCGCATCACTTAGCAGGATTATTGTACATCACGGTATTAACAGATCCTACAACAGGTGGTGTAACAGCAAGTTTTGCGATGCAAGGGGATATTATTATTAGTGAACCAAAAGCGATTGTAGGATTTGCGGGTAAACGTGTTATAGAGCAAACGATGAAAGAAAAGTTACCGGATGATTTCCAACAAGCCGAAACTGTACAGGCAAATGGATTTATTGATGCTATCATTCATCGTACTCAGTTAAAAGAAACATTAAAAACTCTTTTAAGTCTACATTCTTTAGAGGAGGAATTCAGATGAAACCAATGAAAATCGTCCAAAAAGCACGTGATATTAATCGTGCAACCACTAAAGAATGGATTGACGAAATTTTCGATGACTTTATCGAATTAAAAGGAGATCGTTTTTTTGCAGATGATGCTGCCATTATTGGAGGAATTGCTCGTTTAAAAGAGATTCCAGTTACAGTCATTGGAATGCAAAAAGGACATACTTTAAAAGAAAATATTGAGCGTAACTTTGGACAAGTTCATCCAGAAGGTTATCGAAAAAGTTTAAGATTAATGAAACAAGCTGAAAAATTTAATCGTCCAATTATTACCATGATTAATACAGCTGGCGCTTTTTGTGGTAAAAGCGCTGAAGATAGAGGGATTGGGGAAGCCATTGCTAAAAATCTTCAAGAGATGAGTCATTTAACTGTTCCGGTTATTGCCATTTTAATGGGTGAAGGTGGAAGTGGAGGAGCTATTGCATTAGCTGTAGCTAATGAAGTTTGGATGATGGAATATGCCATCTATTCAATTTTATCTCCAGAAGGATTTGCTTCAATTTTGTGGAAAGATAGTTCAAAAGCAGAACAAGCAAGTGAATTAATGAAGTTTACAAGTAAGGAATTATTCGAAGAAGGAATTGTTGATAAAATTATTTTAGAGAAAAACCGTTCGTTTAAAAAAATAGCGACTGAACTTCAAACTTCATTATTGGCATCTTTAAAAGAATGGCGTACCAAATCAAAGGAAGAACTAGTAAGTCAACGCTTAGAAAAATTTAGAAAATTTTAAAATGACGAACGACAACTATGACATTTTGTTATAGTTGTTTTTTATTTAAGTGAATCAAATTTAGGTTAACCTAAAAGTTTATTTTTTTCTTAAAAATCATGTATATTATTGAGTTTTTTTGTTATACTAGGTTACACAAAAGATTTTGGAAGGTGATTATATGATTAGAGTTGAAAAAGTAAGAAATGCAATGAAGGATTTAGAAATTGATGGATTAATTGTTTATAGTCCATATAATTTACGTTACTTAGCGAATTTTACAGGTACAACAGGTTTTTCATTAATTACATTAAATGAAGCATATTTTGTAACAGATGCTCGATATACTCAACAAGCTCAAAAACAAGCACAAGGATTTACAGTGATTGAACATAAAACAGGTTGGTTAGGTGTATTCCGTGAATTAATTGAAAAACATGGACTAAAACATGTTGGGTTTGAAGCAGACCACTTATCTGTTTCAATGTTAGAAGTTTTTGAAGATGAATTTGATACAGATTTAGTTCCAACTCAAGGATTAGTAGAAAAAATTCGTGAAATTAAAGATGAAGCTGAAATTCAAACGATTCGTAAAGCTTGTTCGATTTCTGATGCAGCCTTTTTACATATTTTAAATGTGCTAAAAGCAGGAATGAGTGAAATTGAAGTAGCAAATGAATTAGATTTCTTCATGAGAAAACAAGGCGCATCTGGTGTTTCATTTGATACAATTATTGCTAGTGGTGTTCGTTCTTCAATGCCTCATGGTGTTGCTAGTGAAAAATTAATCGAAACTGGTGATTTAGTAACATTAGACTTTGGATGTTACTATCAAGGTTATGTTTCTGATATGACTCGTACAATTGCTGTAGGAGAACCAACAGATCAATTAAAAGAAATTCATGATGTTGTATTACAAGCTCAATTATTAGTAAGTGCAGCAGCAGGACCAGGTAAAACTGGAGTAGAATTAGATAAAATTGCTCGTGACTATATCGCAAGTAAAGGATATGGCGAATACTTCACGCACTCAACTGGACATGGTATTGGTTTAGAAATTCATGAAGCTCCAAATGTAAGTCGTTTAGCGACTCAAGCGTTTGTTCCTGGAAATGTGATTACAAATGAACCAGGTATTTATATTCCAGGCGTTGGTGGCGTTCGTATTGAAGATGATATTATTATTACACCAACTGGTGGAGAAGTGATTCAACAAGTTCCACGTGAATTGATTATTTTATAAGATACTACCTTGTGAGTTGTGATAGAACAAAAATCATGGTAAACTGTAGAAGAGAGTGAAGATCATGATTCGTGATGCTCATTGAGACAGATAGCGATTCAGAATCTTTGTAAAAGGAGGTTCATTATGGAAAAATATTCAAATCAAACAGCCGTTTTAGGTGCTATTGAAATTGCCCCTGAAGTGATTGAGAGCATTGCAGGAATTGTTGCTTCTAAAGTCGAAGGATTCCATCCTTTATCAGGAATTATTAAAACAAGTGTGAATACACTTTTTGGACGTGAAGAATTAGCAAAAGGTGCTTATTTAACCCAAGAACAAGGTGAATTTATTCTTGATGTGTACGGTAATGTGGATTATGGAGTATCTATTCCAAAATTAGCATTATTATTACAAAATAAAATTAAAGAACAATTATTATTTAGTTGTGAACTAGAAATTTCTCAAGTAAATATTCATGTTCAAACAATTATTCCAGCAAAAAATGTAGATTCTAAAATTTTTGAATTGGGGGATGAAGAGTGAGTCGTAACCCATTAAAAAGACGTGCACTACGTATTATTGCTATTCAAGCTTTGTATCAAATGGATATTTGTAAAGATTTATCAGAATTTGATGCTGTTCGCTTAGCATTAGACGTATTGCATGATGAACAATCATTTGATGAAGAAGTATATTCTAATGAAGCGTTATTAGATGAGTTCCCAGAAATTCATTATTCATTAGATTTAATACAAGGGGTTCAAAACCAATTAGAAGAGATTGATGCTTTAATTTCCTCACATTTAAAAGGATGGGAATTAAATAGAATCGTTCGCTTAGATTTAATGATTATGCGTGTAGCAGTTTGCGAAATGCGTTCGCCTGAATTGGAAGTTCCTCAAACAGTTGCATTGAATGAAGCAATTGAAATTGCAAAATTATATAGTGATGAAAAATCAGCGAAATTTATTAATGGTGTCTTATCAAACTTTGTTGAAGGGTAAGTCAGTATAGGAGGTTGAGCAAGAAGGCGCTCCGAAGCAATGATTTGCTTCCAGGAACACTTTTTGCTCAATTTTTTATTTAAAGGAGTGAGTAAATGGCGATTGTATTAGATGGTAAAAGTTTAGCCTTAAAAATTCGTCAAGAATTGAAACAAAAAGTAGAAGAACAGGCAGTAAAACCCGGTTTAGTCGTATTATTAGTAGGAGAAGATCCTGCTAGTCAAATTTATGTACGCAATAAAGAACGTGCTGCAAATGAAGCGGGCTTTCATTCGGTTGTTGAAAGATTACCTGAGACTACTAATCAAGAAGAGTTATTAGAAAAAATTAAAACACTAAATGAAGATGATGCTATTCATGGAATTTTAGTTCAATTACCATTACCAAAACAGATTGATAGCCAGACAGTATTAGAAGCCATTATTCCCGAAAAAGATGTAGATGGCTTCCATCCTGTAAATTTAGGAAAATTACTTCAAAAAGATGAAAGTATTGTCCCATGTACGCCAAAAGGAATCATTCGATTATTAGAAGAGTATGAAATTGACCTTACTGGAAAAGAAATGGTTGTAATTGGGCAAAGTACCATTGTTGGTCGTCCAATGGCTTTATTGGGCTTAAATCGTGGGGCAACAGTAACCGTTTGTCATAGTCGAACAAAAGATTTAGAGAAACAAATTGCTCGTGCAGATATTATTATTAGTGCGGTTGGAAAACCAAATTTAGTTTTGAGAGAGCATGTGAAAAAAGATGCTGTCATCATTGATGTGGGCATTAACCGATTAGAATCTGGCAAACTCGTTGGAGATGTCGATTTTGATGGGGTTAAAGATTTAGCTAGTGCCATTACTCCAGTACCAGGGGGAGTTGGTCCAATGACCATTGCGATGTTATTAGAGCAGACATATCTTAATGCATGTAAGAGGGAAAACATTTATGAGTGAAGAATATGTAACAGTCTCGGCATTAACAAAATATATAAAATATAAATTTGATAAAGATCCTCATCTTGGAAGAGTATATCTAACTGGGGAAATTTCAAATTTTCGTTTACGTCCGACTCACCAGTATTTTAGTTTAAAAGATGAAAATGCCATTATTTCTGCCACAATGTTCCAATCTGCCTTTAAAAAAATTCAATTCCGTCCTGAAGAAGGGATGAAAGTATTAGTGATTGGTAAAGTTTCTGTTTTTGAAAAATCAGGACAGTACCAAATTAATATTGAGCATATGGAACCGGATGGAGTTGGGGCTCTTTATTTAGCCTATGAACAATTGAAAAAGAAATTAGAAGCTGAAGGTTTATTTTCTCTTCCTAAAAAGCCAATCCCTCAATTCCCTAAAAAAATTGCGATTTTAACGAGTGAATCAGGTGCGGTTATTCAAGATATTCAAACAACAGTGGCTCGAAGATTTCCTATTGTTCAATTAGTCTTATATCCAACAGTTGTACAAGGAGTTCATGCAGTCAATAGTATTTTGAAAAATTTAGACTTAGTAGAACAAGAAGATTATGATGTTGTCATTATTGGACGTGGTGGTGGATCGATTGAGGACTTGTGGGCGTTTAATGAGGAGCCTGTTGTAAGAAGAGTCGCTGAGTTGTCGATTCCAGTTATTTCAAGTGTAGGGCATGAAACAGATACTACTTTAATTGACTTTGTATCTGATATGAGAGCTGCCACTCCAACGGCTGCTGCAGAAATTGCAACGCCTGTTTTAATGGAAATTCATCAACAATTGAGAAATTTGCAAACACGTCTGGAACAAGCATTATCTCGACAATTACAAATCAAACGAGAAAGAATGCAAGCATTAGCGAATGCAAGTATTTTTCAAAATCCAGAAAGGATTTATCAAGTCTATCAACAGCGAGTGGATCAATTAGAAATGCGATTGCAGCAAATGATGCAACAAAGTGTTCAGCATAAACGTCAGCAATTAGTAAAAAATCAACATCGTTTAGAATTAGGTTCACCAAGTAGAAGAGTACAAACGGAAAAACAAGCACTTCAATATTTAGCAAAACGATTAGAACAAGCACAAGGTCAATTGATGAAGGATAAAAAACAACAATTCCAAAGAGCGATTCAGCAATTAGACTTATTAAGTCCATTAAAAATTATGAATCGTGGGTATGGGATTTTACAACAAGAGGAAACAATTATTAAAAGTGTTGACCAGTTAGAAGTAAATCAAGAATTAACAATTCAATTAGTCGATGGAACAGTTCGTTCTAAAGTGACTTCTGTAGAGAAAGGAAATCAATTATGGTAAAGAAAGAGAAAAAATTTGAAGAAGCAATGAGTGAATTAGAACAAATTGTACAGCAATTAGAAAGAGGAGATGTTCCTTTAGACGAAGCCATTGCAAAGTTTCAAGAAGGAATGGCTCTAAGTCAATATTGTAATGAAACATTAACAAAAGCAGAAGAAACAGTCAGCAAAATGATTGTTGTAAAAGAAGATTAATGGAGTAACTCATGAGTGAAATGATTTCATATTGGCAACAAGAAATAGAAAACTATTTATTAACTCGAATAGAGGAGATTCCTAATATTTCAACAAGTTTGAGAGAAGCGA
The DNA here is from genome assembly GCF_963521425.1 of uncultured Granulicatella sp. Taxonomy (GTDB): domain Bacteria; phylum Bacillota; class Bacilli; order Lactobacillales; family Aerococcaceae; genus Granulicatella. Next base: position 105,629 of record NZ_CAUQUN010000001.1, on the reverse strand, counting down.
TGCTGTATGCTTGTAGTAGTGGTGGAAAGAGAATTCGTCCATTATTAGTACTTTTAATCAGTCATTTAGAAGAAGTAGAACTTCAAAAAGTGTTACCAGTTGCAGCTTCTATTGAAATGATTCATACGTATTCATTAATTCATGATGACTTACCAGGGATGGATAATGATGATTATCGTCGTGGTAAGTTAACGGTTCATAAGCAATTTGATGAAGCAACTGCCATTTTAGCAGGTGATGCTTTATTAACACTAGCATTCGAAGAATTAGCTCAATGTCAATTATCTGATGTAAAAAAAGTTCGAGCTATCCAAGTTTTAGGGTCAGCTTCTGGAGCTAGTGGTATGATTACAGGTCAAATGAGAGATATTGCAAGTGAACATCAAGAAATTACATTAGAGCAACTCAAACAAATTCATGCAGATAAAACAGGACAATTATTATTAGCTGCGATTCGTTTAGGCTTACTCGTTTTAGAGGATGCGACACCTTATGAAGAAGCTCTTTTAAAATTTGGCGTGCATTTTGGCTTAGCTTTTCAAATTCAAAATGACTTACAAGATGTTTGCTGGGATTCTGAAAAAACAGGTAAAATTACTGGACAAGATGCAGCATTAGAAAAAAATACGTATCCTAGCATTTTAGGAATTGATGGAGCAAAACTTGCCTTAGAACAAGAAATCAACCAGGCAAAACAAGCAATTCTATCTATTTCAAATGAAACAACGGTTCAAAGACAAGTACAAGAAATATTTATAAAAATTCTCTCATATGTAGAGATTTAAAGGAGAAAGAATGGAAAAAGAACGAGTAGACCTTCTAGTCGTACAACAAGGATTGACAGATTCTAGGGAAAAAGCGAAAAGACTTGTCATGGCAGGACAAATTGTCGATGCTGTGAAACATATTCGCTATGATAAACCTGGCGAAAAAATTCCGATTACAACTGAACTTTATATTAAAGGAGAAACACTTCGCTACGTTTCAAGAGGTGGATTGAAATTAGAAAAAGCACTCGCAACTTTTGATGTAAGTGTAGAAGGTAAAATCTTATTAGATATTGGTGCTTCAACAGGTGGCTTTACAGATGCAGCTCTGCAACATGGAGCTGTATTAAGCTATGCATTAGATGTTGGATATAATCAATTAGATTATAAACTAAGACAGGACGAACGAGTAGAAGTTATGGAAAGAGTGAATTTCCGCTTTAGTAAACCAGAAGATTTTACAAAAGGAAAACCTCAAGTAGCATCGATTGATGTTTCATTTATTTCTTTAAAATTAATTTTACCACCATTAAAAGATATTTTAGAGATAGATGGTGACGTTCTTGTACTCATTAAACCACAGTTTGAAGCTGGAAGAGAACGTATTGGGAAAAAAGGGATTGTTAGTGATCCAAAAGTTCATCAAGATGTATTAGAAGAAATTTTAGAGTATTGCGAACAAATTGGTTTTTCTGTAAATCAGCTTACTTTCTCTCCAATTACGGGTGGAAGTGGTAATATCGAGTTTTTAGCACATCTACAATTACATGAAACCGTTACTTCCTCTTATGATTGGAAGACTGGTATTCAAACAGTTGTGAAAGAAGCTCATCAACAATTAAAAAATCTAAAATAGAGGTGGAACGATGATTCAAGAATTGTTTATTAAAAATTTTGCAATTATTGAAGAAGTTCGCTGCCAATTTGAAAAAGGCATGACGGTATTAACTGGGGAAACAGGTGCAGGTAAATCAATTATTATTGATGCAGTAGGATTACTCGCTGGAGAACGTGCTAGTTTAGAAATGATTCGATATGGCAGTGAAAAAGCGACAATTCAAGCAGTTTTTACTATTGACTCAGAAGAAACAAGAAGAAAAATTGAAGCATTAGGCATTGAAATCGAAAATGATGAAATGATGATTCAACGTGAATTATATCAAACAGGTAAATCTACTTGTCGTATTAATGGACAAATGGTTACTGTTTCATTATTAAAACAAGTTGGACCTTATTTGATTGATATTCATGGGCAAAATGAACATTTCTTATTATTAAATGAAGAGCATCATTTAAGTCTTTTAGATGCATATGCAGGACAAAAATTACAACCTTTAAAAGACGATTATACTCAGTATTATGAACATTTTTGTAGTATTCAAGAGCAATTAAGAAAGTTACAAACTGCTGAAAAAGAAGATGCTCAAAAAATTGATTTATTAAAATTCCAAGTAGAAGAAATTGAATTATCAAATATTTATATAGGAGAAGAGGAAGAATTAGTTCAAGAAAAAGAATATTTTACTCATTTCCAAAAAATTCAAGAGCACTTAATGTCCGCTTTATCTATGTTACAAACGGAAGAATATTCTGCAGTAGATGCCATTAGTCAAGCTTCTCAAGAAATAGGATTTTTACAAGGTATTGGAGAAAATTACCAACAATTGTATCAGCAATTACAAGAATCTTATTATCAATTACAAGATGCCGTTTCTCATATGAGTCAAGAATTAGATCATGCAGAATATGATGAAGAAAGATTAGCCTATATTGAAGAACGTTTAGATGTTTATTATCAGTTAAAACGTAAATATGGAGATAATGCAGAGGAAATATTAGAATTCCAAGCACAAGCACAAGCTCAATTAAATCAAATTGAAAATAAAGAAAGTATTATTGAAACTTTAATTCAAGAAAAAGCACAAATCGAACAAAAAGCAAAACAAGTGGCACATGAATTAACGCAGCAAAGACAAGAAATTGCCCTTGAATTAGCGAAAAAAATAGAAACACAGTTACATGAATTATATATGGAACAAGCCATTTTTGAAATTCGTGTCCAACCAAGTGAACAATTACTTGAAACGGGGATGGATGAAGTCTACTTCTATATTTCAACGAATAAAGGTGAACCAGTTAAACCATTACAAAAAATTGTATCTGGTGGGGAATTATCTAGAATTACCCTTGCTATGAAAACTATTTTTGTACGTAAACATGGAGTGGGAACGATTGTATTTGATGAGGTAGATACAGGAGTGAGTGGACGAGTAGCTCAAGCAATTGCGAATAAAATGCATTATATTTCGGAATTTGCCCAAGTATTATGTATCACTCATTTACCACAGGTGGCAAGTATTGCGGGAGTTCATATTTTTATTGAAAAAATGGAAAAGGATGATCGTACTCGTACGACTCTTACAACATTAGAAGAAGACAAACGTATCGAAGAAATTGGTCGTATGTTGTCAGGAGAAGAAATGACAGCATTAACCAAACAACATGCAGCAGAATTGATTGCATTGTCTGGGAAGATTCGTCAACAAAATAAAGTTCAAAAGAAACAGGTGATTGCAAATGACTAAAATTTTTGCACATAGAGGAAGTAGAGGAACTCATCCAGAAAATACATTAGCTGCTTTTCAAGAGGCAGTACGTGTTCATAGTGATGGGATTGAATTAGATGTTCATGTTTCAAAAGATGGAGAATTAGTCGTGATTCATGATGAAACAGTGGATCGTACGACGAATGGTAGTGGTTTAATTCAAGATTTAACAGTAGAAGATATTCAAGCATTAGATGCAGGAAGTTGGTTTCATGCATCATTTACTGGAGAAAAAATTCCGACATTAGAAGAAGTTTTCCAGTTGTTAAAGGAATTGAATTTCAAAGGTGAATTAAATATTGAATTAAAAACGGATCAAATTGAATATGCAGGAATTGTTGAAAAATGTGTGGCATTACAAGAAAAAATACAACCAAATTTTGCGATTATTTATTCTAGTTTTAATCCGAGAAGTATTATTCAAATGAAACAATTACGACCGAATCAAGAAATTGCCTTTTTATATGAAACGGTAGAAATGGCAAATTTTGTATTTGAAGAAGTGAATTTTGAAGCTGTTCATCCGGACTATCGCTTATTAAAAGAAGCTTTTGAGATTCATTCACAATATCCAAAACGTGTATGGACAGTCAATCAAGAAGAAGAGATGAACCATTGTTTTGAGCTTCATGTAGAAGCAATTTTTACAGATTATCCACAAAAAGCACTAGAGCTTCGAGGTGAAATAAAGGAGTAATATGGTAGACAAACAAAAGATCATTGTTATTGTTGGTCCGACTGGTGTTGGGAAAACAGCTCTTAGTATCGAATTAGCACAACAATTAAATGGAGAAATCATTAATGGGGACTCGATGCAAGTTTATAAAACATTGGATATAGGAACAGCTAAAGTGACTTCTGAAGAAGCACGAGGAATTCCTCACTACTTATTAGATATCTGTGATGTGAAAGAAGAATATACTGCTAGTGATTTCAAACAAATGGCAAGAGAAGCGATTCATGAGATTGCTAGCCGAGGAAAAATTCCAATTATTGTTGGAGGAACTGGACTATATATTGAAGGCTTATTATTTGATTTTCATTTTAGTGGTGAAGATTCTAACGATCCCATTTATCGACTAGAAAAGGAAAAAGAGTTGGAAGAAATTGGACCTCAGGCTATGTGGGAGCAATTAAAAGCAGTTGATCCTATTAGTGCTGAAATTATTCATCCAAATAATACAAGAAGAGTCATTCGAGCATTAGAGGTCACTCATGCTAGTGGGAAACCATTTTCAGCTAATGATCAACAACAAAAAGAAGCTATTTTTGATGCCTATATTATCGGATTATCAACGGATAGAGCAGTCCTTTATGAAAGAATTGATACAAGAGTATACATGATGATGCAAAATGGTTTAGAAGAAGAAGCTAGACAATTATATGATGCTGTAAAAGGATTAGATGTTCAATCGATTCGAGGAATTGGGTATAAAGAATGGGTGGATTATTTTGAGGGTCAATTATCAAAAGAAGCTACCATTCAAAAAATTCAACAAAACTCTAGACGATATGCCAAACGACAATTAACATGGTTTAGAAACCGATTCGAAGCTGTACATTGGTATGATTTAGTAGAAAATCCTAATACAATTTCTCAAGTTGTTTTAGATTGTCAGCAGTTTTTATCGGGAAGTGAATAAATGGAAAACACAAAAGAAAGAGTCATGATTGTTGCTGTTCAAACAACACAGTCAGACGAGCAATTTCAATATGCTTTAGAAGAAATGAAGCAATTAGTGGATACCGCTCAAGGAGAAGTTGTCGTAACAGTTACTCAAAAAAGAGAAACTTATAGTGGTCGTACAATGATTGGAAAAGGGAAAGTAGAAGAAATTAGTCATTTAGTCGATGAACTAGAAATTGATTTAATTGTTTTCTACCAATCTCTAACAGGTTCTCAAACGAAAAATCTAAATGAAACGATTAATACACGAATTATTGACCGTGTTCAATTAATTTTAGATATTTTTGCGATGCGTGCTCGTTCAAAAGAAGGAAAACTTCAAGTACAACTGGCTCAATTAAATTATTTATTACCACGTTTGTCAGGACAAGGTACAGCCTTATCTAGACAAGGTGGGGGAATTGGAACAAGAGGACCAGGGGAAACTCAATTAGAAACGGATAAACGTCATATTCGTAAACAAATTTCAGATATTGAAGCGCAATTAGAACAAACGAAGTTACATCGTCAACGTTCAAGAATGAAGAGAAATCGTTCGAATGGTTTTAGAATGGGATTAATTGGCTATACAAATGCTGGAAAATCCACAATTCTAAATCAATTAACAGATGCTGGAACGTATCAGATGGACCAATTGTTCGCAACATTAGATCCATTAACAAGAAAAGTTGATTTAGCTGATCAATATGATGTGACATTAACGGATACAGTTGGATTTATTCAAGATTTACCAACGACTTTAATTCACGCATTTGAGTCAACTTTAGAAGAGAGTGCCGATGTTGATTTACTAGTGCATGTAGTAGATGCTTCGTCTCCGAATTTCTTAATGCATGAAAAAACGGTTCACGAATTAGTTGAGGATTTAGAAATGGAAACTATTCCGATGGTGACGATTTATAATAAATCTGATTTAATTGTTGGAGAATTTCAGCCGAATGCTTATCCTTCGTTAGTGATTTCTGCTGAGAATCCAACAGATATTGAGCGATTGAGAGAATTTCTTGGAGCTCAAATGAAAGCAGAAATGGACCATTATGAAGAATGGGTAGAAGTTTACGAAGCACAAAAACTTTCACAACTCCAACAAAACACATTAGTAGAAATTTTGGAGTTTAATGAAGAGAAAAACCAATACTATGTAAAAGGCTATCGTAAAAAAGGAATGTAGGATTTAACTTCTATAAGGGCATTTAAAGTAAAAAGAACTTTTCTAAAAGTAGCCAGGGCGGCAGCAGCCCTGAGGTCTCATGCCTAAATTTTGAGCCAAGGTCTCAAAATTTCCTGTAAAATTAGCTTGAAAAGCTAATTTTACTTCGGCTACGGAGAAAAGTTCTTTTTTCTTTAAATTTGTTACGAATAATTATAGTGTTTAAATTATACTCGGCTAAATCAATATAAAACTAATAATCAACTGAAAGGAAAATTATGAGATGTTAAGTGATTTTTATAAGAATAATAAAACTGATACAATTTGGTGGATAGACAATTTAGAAACTTGTGGTGAACATCTTTTTTCATTTGATAAGAAGCACATATATAATCTCTTTCAAGATTATCCTCATAATATGACAGATGATGAAGTGGAAATTTTTAATTCTGAAAATCCTTATTGGGCAGAATTTTTTAGTATTCGGCAGAAATCATAATATAAGGTTCGAATATTTGATTTTTGAAGATAAAAAGTAAAGCAATAGAAAAGACTTGTTATTGTGGCAATAGTAATATTAGCCATTTTGGCTAATATTACAGGGAAGCTTTGAGACCAAGGCTCAAAGTTTAGACATGAGACTCGCAAAGCGAGGCTGCTGTCGACCTTGCTACAATCTGTAAAAGTCTTTTCTATTGCTTTACGTGTCAGAATACGTCCCTATTATAAAATCGTTTGTAATGTTTTATCAAACCTTTTATAATAGGAAGATAGAGAAATGATAAGGAGCCGAAGGGCATGTATTCAATCGAACAATTTAAAGAAAAAATAAAAAAAGAATATCAAATACAATTTAAAAATGAAAACTATCTAAAAGAAGCATTAACTCATTCATCCTATGCAAACGAACATAAAGAGTGCAAAGGAATTTATAATGAGCGTATTGAGTTTTTAGGCGATGCCGTTTTAGAATTATTTATCTCAAACTGGTTATACCGTCAAATGCCAACAAAAAAAGAAGGCGAGTTAACAAAGTTAAGAGCGCAAATCGTTTGCGAAGAAAGCTTGTCGACACTTGCTAAAGAGTGTGAGTTAGATAAATATCTCTTATTAGGAAAGGGAGAACGTGCTTCCAAAGGACATGAAAATCCAGCAGTTCTCTGTGACGTTTTTGAAGCATTTGTAGGGGCTATTTATTTAGACCAAGGGTTTGAAGGAGCCAGTCAATTTCTAACACAAGTTATTATCTCGAAAATGAAAGATGGACGATTTACATTAGTCGGGGATTTTAAAACAGAATTACAAGAATACTTCCAAAGAAATGGGAATGTGAATATTCGTTATGAATTACTAAAAGAAGAAGGCCCTTCTCATGCACGTTTTTATACCGTACAAGTTCATGTGAATGAAAAAGGCTATGAAATCGGTGAAGGTAAGACGAAGAAAGCAGCAGAACAATTATCTGCTAAAAGAACATTAGAAAAATTAAACGTTATTTCTTAAAAAAGGAGTCAAGGATGCAGTTAGAGAAAATTGAAATGTCTGGATTTAAGTCATTTGCGGATAAAACTGTTATCGAATTTGATAAAGGCGTAACCGCAGTCGTAGGTCCAAACGGTAGTGGAAAATCTAATTTGTCAGAAGCAATTAAATGGGTTTTAGGAGAACAATCTGCTAAAAGTTTACGTGGTAAAAAAATGGATGATGTCATTTTTGCAGGTTCTCAAACTCGTAAACCTGTGAATATTGCTGAAGTAAATTTGCATATTAACAATGAAGATGGAAAATTAGCAATTGAGCATTCTCAAGTTGTATTAACTCGTCGATTGAACCGTAATGGGGATAGTGACTTCTTTATTAATAAGAAAGCTTGTCGATTAAAAGATATTACTAGTTTGATGATGGATTCTGGTCTAGGGAAGGATTCATTTGCTTTAATTTCTCAAGGGAAAGTTGAACAAATTTTTAATGATAAACCTGAAGATCGACGAATGATTATTGAAGAAGCTGCAGGGGTATTAAAATATAAAGACCGTAAAACTCAAGCGCAAAGAAAGTTAGACCAAACACAAGAACATTTAAATCGTGTTGAAGATATTTTACATGAAATTAAAAGCCAATTAACGCCTTTATTAGAACAAAAGGAAAAAGCGATTGTTTATTTATCGAAGAAAGAAGAATTACAAGGCATTGAAACAGCATTATTAGCCGTTGAAATTGAAACACTGAACACTCAATGGACAGTCGCTAAAAAAGAAGTAGCTCAATTACAAGAAACTGTGACGAAGACAGAACAAAAATTAGTAGAACTAGAGCATAAAGTGTTAGAACAACAAGAATTACTTGCTGAAAAAAATACTGCATTAGACGAAAAACAAGTCTTATACGTTGATGCGATTCAAAAAATGGAACAATTAGATGGTGAACGTAAAGTTTATCAACAAAAACAAGAGTTTGCGAATCGTACAAATGAAGAAAATCAATTAGCCTTAGTAGAAGTCATTCGTCAGTTAGAATCAACAGAAAAGACAGTAGCTGAATTAGAAAAATCAGTTGCCATTAAAGAAGTTGAATTAAATGAAATTGAATCATTATGGTCTAAATTAGTAGAAGAATTAGAACAATTAAGCCAAGGTAATGAAGAGCGACAAAAGCAATTACAAAGTCAATATATCGAACAATTACAAGAAATTTCAAAATTAACGAACCAAGAAAAACACTTAGAACGTTCGATGGAACAAAATCAAAATCAACATGATAAGTTAGTTGAAAAGCAAGAATTATTTGAAGAGCAATCGAAACAATTAGAACAAAAGATTTCTCAATTAGTGGAAAAAGAAGAAAACTTAGCTCAACGAACAAATTCTAAACAAGAAGACTTAAATGCTTATCGTGAACAAGCAGACAGTTTACGTCAAGAACGTCAAACACTGCAAGAACAAAAACAAAAAATTGAACGACAATTACAACAAACTCAAGCAAATTATCATAGTTTGAAACAAGTTTCTGAAGATTATGCCGGCTACTATCAAGGAGTTCGTGAAATCTTAAAACAGAAGAAACAAATCGCTGGTGTCATTGGTTCAGTTGCTGAATTAATTCGAGTAGAAGATGCGTACACCTTAGCAATCGATATTGCTTTAGGGGCAAGTAGCCAACATGTTGTGGTAGAGCATGAACAAGCTGCGGCAAAAGCGATTGACTATTTAAAACAGAACCGTTTAGGACGTGCAACATTTTTACCGTTAACGATTATTAAAGAGAAAAGAATGCCAGATTCAGTTCAACAGCAATTATTCTCTTTACAAGGATATATTGGAATTGCTAGTGATCTTGTACAAGTAGATCAAACGTATCAATCCATTGTTCGTAACATTTTAGGAACAACAGTAGTTGCTAAAACATTGGATGATGCGATGAAAATTGCTAAAGTATTGCAATATCGTTATCGTATTGTTTCTTTAGAAGGCGATGTTGTCAATGCTGGTGGATCTATGACCGGTGGAGCTTCCAAAAATCATCAACAACAATCTCTTGTAAAACGAAATAGTCAATTAGAAGCGTTAGAACAACAATTGAATAAGTTGAAAGAATATGAGAAGCAAGTTTCAGAAAAATGGAATCAGTTAGAAACGAAGTGGAACGAAATTGTTCAAAAAGGAACAGCGATTCAAGAAGAAGAGACCCTTTTAAAACAACAATTACAAGAAGTTCGTTTAGAATTACAATACTCAAAAGATGAATTTAATAAAATAAATCGTCAAACATTAAGTCAACAATATGAATTAGATGAATCTATTGAACAATATGAACAATTAGAACAGCAATACGTTGAAACGCATGAAGCATTAAGAACGATTACGAAAGAGAATCAAGCGGTTAAAAAAGAATTGGATTATTTACAATTATCTCAGGAAGACCGTACGCAACAGCTTCAAGAAAAACAACAAGAATTACAAGAAGTGGGAACACGAAAAGCTCGTATGCAAGAGCAAGTTCAACATCAAAAGAAAGAATTCAAACAAGAGAAGCTGTCCTTAAAACGTTTAGAAGAACAAGTTCATTTACTAGAATCGAAAAAAGATGAACAGAATGACTTGAAAGAGAAAAATGAAGCAGATTACAACCAAACCGTAAAAGATTACGAAGCAATTAAAGAAACTGTTACTGCTTTAGAAGAAGCTTTAGATGCACTGAAAGAAGAGAGAATTCAATTAGAAGTATTGAATAAGCAAACGGAAGTCAGTCGTAATCAAGCGCAACATCAATTACAAGAGTATTTGAAACAACAATCAAAAGTTGAAACAAAAGCTAATCGATTTGAATTAGCAATTGACCAAAAACTGCAATATTTAAGTGAAGAATATGAATTAACATTTGAAGCAGCAATTGAGAAAACAGAATTAACCATGTCAATTGAAGATGCTTCGAAAGCTGTTCGTAGCTTAAAACAACAAATCGAACAAATGGGTGCAGTTAATTTAATGGCGATTGAAGAATACGATAAAGTTCAAGAAAGATTTGAATTTTTAACAATTCAACAACAAGATTTATTAGATGCGAAGAAAAATCTAGAAGACACGATTACAGAAATGGATACGGAAGTGACGAGTCGATTCAAACAAACTTTCGATGCTATTTCAAGTCAATTCCAACAAACATTCCCTCGATTGTTTGGAGGAGGACGTGCTTCTTTAGAATTAACAGATCCTACGAATTTATTAGAAACTGGAATTGAGATTATTGCTCAACCACCTGGTAAGAAACTTCAGTCCTTAAGTCTATTATCAGGGGGAGAACGTGCCTTTACAGCCATTGCATTATTATTTGCCATTTTAGAAGTGAAGCCAGTGCCATTCTGCTTACTAGACGAAGTAGAAGCAGCTTTGGATGAGGCAAATGTTGCAAGATATGGTCGATATCTAAAAGAATTTACTAAAAATACGCAGTTCATTGTTATTACTCACAGAAGAGGAACAATGGAAGAAGCAGATGTATTATATGGAGTAACAATGCAAGAATCTGGAGTTTCAAAACTAGCTTCAGTAAAATTCGAAGACTTTGATGGTCTGGAGTAGAAAGTATTTTTGAAGTCACTGTAGATTGATATTGATACATTATAATAGAAAAAGCCCAATATGGGCTTTTTCTTTTTGTATAGTTATTGTTTTGGTAAGAAATAATTCTTTCATTTACAGAATTAGACAAATATGGTAAATTACTCACAAGATAGGAGAGTGAATCATGAAGAAAAAAGTGTTAATTACGGGTGTTTGTGGAACCATTGGGGAAGCATTAGTAAATTATTTTATAGAAAATGATGCAATAGTTTATGGTGTTGATTATCAAGAAACACAGTTAGCAATTATGAGTAAAAGGATAGATTCATCAGTATTTTATCCAGTACCAATGGATTTTACTTCGCAAGATTGTTTGAAATATATTGAAGCAATTCAACCAGATATTTTAATTCATGGAGCATCATTGAAGATGACAAATTTTTGTGAAGACTTTGCTGACTATTATTATTCAAAGAATGTTTTGCAAACAAAAGTGTTTTTAGAGTCAGTATTACCTTTTGTAAAGGAAAGAGTTATATTTATCTCAAGTGATGAAGCATATAAACCTCATAATCAGTTTGGTAAACAAAAGCTAGAAGTAGAACAATATTTGAAGAATTTAAGTGAGAAGAAAGAAGATTGTTTGATTCAATCGTTACGATTTCCATTTGTAATTGAAAGTAATGGTTCGGTCTATCATGTATTTAATAAACTCTCGAAAGAAAATAAACCTCTTCCTTTGACAGATGAGAGAATTACAAAACTCGCAACAAGAAAAGAAGACTTTATTCGTGGATGGGATGATTTTTATAACCATGTTCTAATTCCAGGAGTTTATACATTATCAATTGGAAAAGTATTGAGTATTAAAGCTTTAGCTGAAGAATTAATAGAGAAAAACCATTCTAAGAGTAAAATAGAAATTATAGGATTACGTAAGGGAGATACTTTAGAAGATCCAATGATGAATACTGATGACTTTAAACCTATTACAGAATATGTCAGTGAAGTTTTTGAATAAGGATATTAAAATAGTAAATCATACATCCGAAGTACATTTTGATGCTGATAATATTTAGTTAGTACTTCCTCAGAAATACAATAAGCAACAATTGGAGGAAATGTTAGATGACTGATGAGGAAAAAGTACAACAAATTATTGATAAATATAATCAAAGTATCGCAGAACTCTCTGATAAAGCTACTGCTAAAGAATTCAAATTTGTAATGAGTTACATCGCTCAAGAAGCGAATTGTAGACAGCGTGAGATTGTTGGAATGAAAGACTAATAGAAAGCATGGAACTGGAAATTCTAGTTTCGTGCTTTTTTAAGTTTACAAAAAATTTTGTATCCTCATGTGAAATTATTCTTTTAGAAATAGTTACAATTCTAAAAAAATGGTATAATACAAGAAAAAACAAAAAACTTATTTTTATGGGAAAATAATAGATATTTATAGACTCTAAAAAAATTTGAATAAAAGTTTATAGAGATAGTTTTAATTACTATTTTAAGGAGAGGTAGAAGATGGTGTTTGAAGTGAAGGGTATCGAAAAACGATACAATAATAAGACAATTTTACATAATATTTCCTTTGAAATACCAGAAAGTAACATTACAGTAATTCTTGGTAAAAATGGTGCTGGAAAAACGACATTAATTAAACTGATGTTAGGAATGATCAGTGCAGATAAGGGAGATATTTTATTTAAGGGAGAGAATCTCTCAGATATTGGACATTCTTACTACCAAAATGTAAGTGCCGTATTAGAGTCAGTTGATAATGTTTATCCATTTTTAACAGGAAAACAAAATATTGAATACTTTCTTGGATTATCAAAACAATCCATAAACTATATGAATGGTAGTATTCAAGCGTTAATTGATGAGTTTGAACTCAGAGATGCTATGGATGAACCAGTTGGTGGGTACTCTAGAGGAATGCTACAGAAGCTCTCATTAATCATTGCATTAATGACAAATGCAAAGGTGCTATTTTTAGATGAGCCAACTTTAGGCTTAGATTTTCAAAGTTCAAAGCAACTTTGTCAAAAAATTAAACAACTATCTACCGAACAGCATAAAACGATTATTCTTACCTCACACCAAGCAGAGATTATAGAATTACTAGCAGACTATGTGATTGTGATTGATGACGGAGCGGTTGTTTATAAGGGAGATTATCAGAACTTCTTGAAACAAGTCCCACATTCACAAGAATTTGAAGCTGTTATTGAAGGAGAAGTGATTCATCAAGAGCTTCAATGCCGCATTGAAAAAGGAAAATCATACGTGAAACGAAACTCTATTGAAGAATTAACTGCACTTTTAGTAAAACATAATTTGATGTCTCATTTAATCAAGATTGAGAAGTTAAGTCCTACGGTTGAAGAAACACTGGACTACTTCTATAGTCAAAGAGGAGGAGTTCATCATGAAGTTATTTAAGGCAGAATTGTGGAAATATTTACATGAAGTACGTACCTATTATCCGGATCATATTGTGAGTGTTGTGGTTACGACGATTGTGTTCTATATGTTTTTATTAGTTCAACATCAACAAATGAATCAAGGTTATGTAGGATTTGTGTACTGGTATTTATTGAGTTCGGTTATTAGTGAAGCAGCAGTCTCTGTGTCTTCAGAGAAGCAAATGGGAATCTTAGATCAACTGATTATTAAACCATTTCCTTTTGAACAGTTGATTATAGTTAGGACATTAGTGTGGTTAATTGTCAATCTCATCAAAGTGGCTGTTGTATCCATTGTATTAAGTGCGATTCTTTCGATTCAAATTTCATTCAGTGGGTGGTATATTGTCATTTTCTTATTAACCACAGTTGGAGTGTTTGGATTTACCTTAGTATTAGTGGCGTTAACGTTAAAATATACTAAGACAGCATCATTTGATTCGATTATTTCTTATGCACTATTATTTTTCACTGGAGCTATTTTACCTCATGAGATGATGCCTGAATGGGCAATTTTTATTGGACGATTTCTTCCAATCTCTCTAGGAATTGAAATGACGCAAACGCTGATTCAAGGAGGAAGAGTTGCTTTGATGGAGTATTTATTATTAGCAGGTCAGTCAGCTTTCTTTTTGGTAATTGGGTATGTCTTATTTAAGAAAATTTACCAATCTAGTAAGAAAGCAGGGATTGATAGAAGTTATTAATGCAACGATTGAGTTTTTTAGTTTGAAATATTGGGAATTCATATAAAATAGCAATAAGAAAAGATTGAAGGATAAGAGAAGTGTTTAGTACATTAAATTGTGTACAGCATTCCAAAAATTAGACTAAAAAAATCTAACATTTCGATTCACTTCATTCTTTAGTTTTTTTTAGGGGGAAATAATGGTTTATTATATTAAAAAAATAAAAAATGTTATTTTAATTCAACTACTCTTTCACGTACTTTATACTTCAACCAATGTTGTTATACCGTATTTAAATAAAGTTTTGTTTGATAGAGTATTAATTGAGGGAAATGAACTACTCATAAAACTAATCGTTTGTTATCTCTTAGCGATTGTATGTAACTCATTATTTCAATATATATCACAAGTATATGAATGGAAAACTTCAGTTGAATTTAATCGTGTTGTCAAAGGTCAGTTATGTGATTTTCTTTTATCATCATCAGTCTCAACATTTAACTCCAAGACAATCGCAGAATATTTATCGCTCTTCAATAATGATGTAGAAGTTTTAAGCGAGGAGTACTTAGATCCTTTATTAGATATTATCAAGTCGTGTATGAGTCTTGTTATTTATGCTGTGTCACTGATTGTTTTTGTGGATTGGAGAGTCGCTATTGTGATGATTGCCTTATCGCTGTGCTCACCCTTTGTTTCCAAGTATTTGGCACCTTATATCACCATAAAACAACGAAGATTTTTAGAAGGATTAGAAGTATACTCGCAACGATTAGCGGATATTTTTTCGATGAAATCTCGTATTAACAGTGAAACCATAAAAACTTTTAGAAAACTACATCAACAACAATTGGATGAAACAGAGGAAAATCGTCTCCATTATGGAAAAATCAAAACGTTATCTAATATTGCTAACGGTCTAGTCATGTTCATAATACAGCTTGCCTCATTTATAGTAGTCGGTTATCTGTTAATAAAAAACGAACTTACAATCGGAGCAGCTGTTGCGACTTTTAGTTATGTAGAAAATTTCATTTATCCAATAAAGAACATCTTAATTGATTTAAACTTAATAAATGCTTCCAAAGAAACATTGTCAATTATCGTGAATTTAGGAGAAAAGAGTCAGAAATTAGCCGTATCGACAGATATTAATAGTTCTCAGATCATTATTACCAATGTGAGCTATCATCAGGATAATGTGAACTTAGAACATCTGAACTTAGAATTTACTGTCCCTCATAAGTATGCAATAGTAGGAAAAAGTGGTGTCGGTAAGTCAACCTTGTTGAAGTTAATCATGCAACAACTTCCATTACAATCTGGAGAAATACGTGCAGCTGTTGATCAGATTTTTTACTTGACGCAACACGAGCATTTTATGAAAGCAAAGTTAAAAGATAATATTACGTTATTTGGTCTCTATCAAGACAATAACCACCATTCGCAAGAATTATGGAGTCGTTTAAGCCCATCAACTCAACAAGCGTTACAGTCTATGAATCCCATGTCTGAATTGAGTGGTGGTGAGAGAAATTTATTAGGGGTGTTAAGAGCATTAGCTAGTGATAAAAAGATATTATTGCTCGATGAACCAACAGCGCATCTCGATAAGGCCACTGCAGATATGGTTATGGACTTATTATTAAGTTTGGATGATTATCTAATCATAATGGTACTGCATCATAATTTAGAATATTGGAATAGTAAATTTAATGAAGTAATTACAATATAATAATAGGAATGAGGAAAATATAAGTTATTCATATAAAAGGTTGGTAATCGTTACAGGGTATTTTAATCATAGTATTTATGGAAATTACTAATGATTGTAGACTAATTGTGTATTTTAATTATCTCATTTTGTAAAAATATATTTTGACAAAATTATTGGAGTGGATTAGAATTAAATTAAAATTTGATTAGTTTTATTGTGAATAATGTAATTTGCATTGTTGAATATAAATTTTCTAAATTAAAGAGGAGGGAATCAGAATGTTTCGATTCTTAAGATTTATACTAGTAGGTAATAAACGAATATTTATATGTGCTTTGTTATTTTTAGCTTTACTATCTCTTGATGGAATTGGTGCACCGTATTTTTTAGGGAAATTTACAGATTATATGAACAATAGTGATTTTGATAGCAGTATGCATACAGTATTTTTATGGCTGATTTTTTTACTGTTAATTGTTTTATCAAAATTTCTATTTAGTTTCTTTAAAGGAAAGTTTATTCAAAATGTAAATTATCAGTTAAAAAATATACATGCAGTAAATTCTGTTAGAAAAGAGAATTTACAGCAATCACCAAGTTCTTACATAACTAGTATTACTAGTGAAGTTCAGCAAATTGAAAATAAATTTATCAATAATGTATTTACTATGATTTTGTGTACACTTCAAGGTGTTGTTACATTTATATTTTTGATGAATATCAATGTGTTAGTAGGCTTACTTTTTGTTGGTTTGGGAGCTATACCTGCTCTAATTCCTCAGTTAACTAAAAAATGGTTAAAGAAAGGAACTATACGTTGGCAAGAATCCAATGATCAATATATAGGATTTTTAACAGATTTTTTAGAGGCACGCCCGTTGATGAAAAGATTTGGTGTGGTAAATAATGTACTAAAAAAGTTGACTGAGAAGTTAGGAGTATCTGAAAAAAATTATTTTAAGATGGATTTAAATCAAAATACCGCCAATACCATTATTAGTTTACTATATGTGTGCTCATTATTGATAGCATTAATGCTGGGAATAAGTTCTGTTCAAAATGGATATATGACAGTAGGAAGTTTACTTACTATTTATATGGCAGCTGATAGGGTTGTAACTCCATTAATTACTGCTGCTTCTACATATAATGTGATTCAATCAATTGATCCAATATTGAATAAAGTGCTAACTCTTAATAGTAAAGCCGAAGAATATGAGCAACTGCTAGAGTTACCAACAAGTAGAGAAGTTATCTTAGAATTTAAACAAACTACAGTAGGATATCAAAATAATGAATTGATTAAAAATATTGATTTTTCACTTGGAAGTCATGATAAGATATTATTCAAAGCACCTTCAGGTTCAGGAAAGAGTACTTTTTTAAAAACTATTTTAGGGGAAACGCAGGTATTATCTGGTACTATCAATTATGGGCAAGAACAAGGAATTGAACTTTTCTCTGTTGTTTCTCAAAACCCATTTATCTTTGACGAAACATTGCTGTTTAATCTGACGTTTGATAGTCCAATAGATGAAAGTAGAGTTATTGAAATTTTAAGAAGAGTAGGAATGGAACACTTAGCAACAAAAGAGATGCTTCATACTAAAATGGATAAACAATTACATTCTCTGTCTGGTGGAGAATTAAAACGGTTAGAGTTAGCAAGAGCATTATTATTTGAAAAACCATGCTTACTTGTTGATGAAGCTTTATCAGGGCTGGATGATGAAAGTTCAAAAATTTTGAATGATTTGATCAAAACTTATTCTGGAGCAGTTATTGATATAGAACATCACATTTCAGAGGAAATGATGGTTGGATATGATAAGATTATTACTATCAAGGACAATCATCTAGTTATAAATAAGATGTGAGTAGAGTAATTAATAAGTTAAATAGTGTCAATAAATTTGTATAAAGTTCACTAGTGATTAATTAAATGATTCATTTAATAAAAATAAAGAAGCTATATCCTTGAGATATGGGTTTTTCATTGTTCTATTAAATCATTTGACCCATACTTAAACTCTACCTTAAAATGTAGCCTCATACTAACTTCTAGTTTTGATATTTAACTAGAAGTTACTTTGAAACGTTATGAATATAAAATGAAAGGATAAAAGAGATGGTATAAATTTAAAAATTTGAGAATATTTGCTAAAATGAGGATAATTAATAAAAAATAATTTGAAAGCACAGGTATGTTGATGGAAATAAACGAGGTTATAGAAAACTAATAAGCGTATATCGTCTGTCATTGATTTAACGTCTCGTGAAAGAATGGGTGGAGAAACATGAACAAGCTGCTTCAGTGGTAGCTGTAGGAGGTATTATTGATGAAGAAAATTAGTGACTTAGGAATTACGGGGAAAAAGCTCCTCTTTGAAGGAATTGGGTTCCTTGTTGTTGGGATGTTGCTCCTTATATTCGGACCAAACTTCCCAGATTTGATGTTACGTCTGTTTTTAACATTCTTATGGATTCGTGAACTATGGAATTTCTTGTTCCGTTGGTTTAGTAAGGCGGAGGCTAAAGACCCGTTATGGCTGAATATTACTAAATTTTTCCTTTACGGATTTTTAGCAGGAAACCAATTCTTCCTGTCATTACCGATTGCGATTGTAAGTATGGTGATGGGACTTAACCAGGTTATGAATGCTGGTATTAGCGGTGTGACCTACTATATTTACCGTAAAGATAGCATTCGTCCGCGATTTCGCTTGCTCTTTGATACGATTTGGCTTTCAGTTGTAGGGGTAGCCACTTTAATTGCGCTTGGGGGCGACGGCAACTTGCAAATGTTCTTCCTTTCGCTCTATTTCATCGGGCTTGGAATTAGCAATATTCGGGACGGCTGGTTCTTCGAGGCCGAAGTTGGAAAGAAAGTCCTTCGCAGGCGCTTGCGTTGTGGGATGCCGCTCGTGTTTGCTGCACTGATTCCTCGAGCAACCTTACAAAAAATCAATGATGCATTGGAACTTGGAGAAGGTGAAACGGCTTCAGAAATTTACGACCGTGCCAAAGAAAATACCGAACCAAACTTAGAGATGTTTATTCACGTCACAAAAGATGGTTTTGGAGCCATGGGACATGTCGACCTGTGTTATAAAGGACGCATTATTTCATTCGGGAACTACGATACGAATTCAGAGCGCCTCTTTGGATCGATGGGGGACGGGGTACTTTTTAGTGCCGACCGAGAAAAATATATTGAGTTTTGTAAACGCGAAAACCATAAGACCTTACTTGGCTATGGCCTTGCCTTGTCGGACGAACAACTTGCAGCCATCGATAAGGAAATCGCAAAACTGATGTCGCTGACATTGCCTTGGGATCCACCGCAAATGGTGAAACCAGCACGTCCTGGAATCGACAAAGAAGAACCAATGTATGCCTACAAGCTAAAACAAGAAGCAGACGCACTCTTGTATAAATTCACCTCTTCAAAATTCAAGACGTATTTTGTGATGAGTACAAACTGCGCATTGCTAGCAGATACGATAGTTGGAAAAGCAGGAACGGATATTTTAAGCGCCCGTGGATTTATTTCCCCAGGGACGTACCAAGATTACTTAGATAAAGAGTTTGAGAGACCGCATAGTCTAGTCGTGACAAAGCGCGTCTATCAGTAAGAACATGGAACTTCAGGAAAAAGAATTCTTTATGAGGGAAGCGTTGAAGGAAGCTCAGAAAGCCAATGACCAATCGGTGCTGTCGTGGTCTTGAATGGTGAAATTATTGGGCGTGGACATAACTTACGCGAAAAGGAATAATATGCCACTCTACACGCCAAAATCAAAGCCATTCGCCAGGTAAAACAACTCCTTTATTATAAAATTTACATTCTAGGTATGAAAATCGACAAGAAATACATTACGGACATCTACGATATGGACGACTACGCGAACCTAGATAAGCTAACAATCCCTGTGCGAATATATCACGGCAAAGACGACATTATCGAGCCACTAACTGCTTCGAAAAAAGTGCTCAAAATCATGCAAAACGCACGTCTCACCACATTGAAGGATATAGGCCACGCCTTGACGCTACAAATTGGCTTTGAGATTGCCGATGAGATTTATAATGGGATGAAGTAAAGCAAAAAAACTGGACTTACGTGAGTCCGTACCAATCGTTATCTCAGGACCTGATAATCGCCGTGACAAAGTTAAACACTACAACGAAATCTCTTCTTCCGAAACAGGAAAATTAAAAACAACAGAATAGAATTAAGAAAACAGGGTTAGCGCCCTATTTTTTTTAAGAAATGACTATTGCGTGTGAAGTTGCTTAGAACTATAATGAAAAAGTAGGTGTTTGAAATTTTAATAAAGGGAAAGGAAAATAATGACAATGAAACAAATAAAGGTATTTATTTCGTATTCATGGGATAGTGAATTTCATAAAAAATGGGTTAAAAAATTAACGGATAGTTTAATAGAAAATGGGGTAGATGCTGATTTAGATCAATATGACTTAGAATTGGGAGACAGACTTCCGGAATTTATGGAGAATAAAATTACAAACTCAGATTTTGTTTTGATTATTTGTACCGAAAATTATAAGAAGAAAGCAGATAGTAGAAAAAGTGGAGTAGGTTACGAAGGTCATATTATTTCAGGTGCATTACTTTCAACAGCAAACGAAAGAAAATTTATACCAATTCTTCGAAGTGATGATATTTCTAGTATTATGCCAATTTTCTTAGCCGGTAAATTAGGAGTTCGGCTGAAGGATGATTTTAGTGTTGATGACAATGCTTTTCAAGATTTACTAGCAACTTTATTTAATAAAAAAATTAAATCAAAACCTAAACTTGGAGAAATGCCTCAAAGATATAAAGATAGAACTTCACGTGAAGATGATATGAATATACACAATATAAAAATTGAAGGAATAATTACAAATGAAGTTACTGTTCCTAGAATGGATGGTACAGCAGGATCTGCATTATATAAAATTCCATTTAGATTAAATCGAAAACCTAGTGAAATATGGAACCAACTATTTCTTAGAGCCTGGAGTTCTCCCCCAGAATTTACGACTATGCACAGACCTGGTATAGCAGAAGTAATCGGTGATAAGATAATTTTAGATGGAACTACAATAGAGGAAGTACAAGATTATCACAGAAAAACTTTAATATTATGTGTGGATAAAGCTAATAGCGAATTACGTGAGATTTTAGAGAGGAATAAGCTGATAAAAGAAAGGGAAGAAGCTAGAGAACAGGAACACTATGACAAAATTAGAAGTGTATCAAATCAAATTACATTTGACTAAATAGAGTGTTGACGTTTTACACATATATAGTACGGTTTTTGAAACCGTTTTATAAAAGCGTTGACAATTAAATTTTTTCGATGTAATATTTAATTACAAGTTATTAGAGCAAGTAAACGTGTTACTGATAATACAGGCAAGATCGAAGTGAAACAAAACAGGATTGTTTTGTTTACTGGTTGTTCGACAAATCTTGTTGGTGAATATAATTTGTAGGATTCTATCATATCGATTATAGGTAAAATAAAAGTGTTAATAATTTTGTATAAATCTAATTAGTGATTAATTAAATGATTCATTCAATAAAAACAAAGAAGCTATATCCCTGTGATATGGCTTTTTCTTTAGCCATAGTCACAAACCTAAAAATTTGGTATAATTCAAGAATGAAATCAAAGGAATGATGAGCTCTAGGAAATGCACCTCCTTAGAGAAAAAAGACTAACTATGAAAAGTCAATAACGAATAGAAAAATTCTTCAAAAAATCAAAAACCACTAAGAAAAAATTCCAGAGGCATCACTCTTTCGAGTACGAGTTTTAGAACTCAAGGAGAGAACGATGTCCTCTATCTAATAACTATCTTATGCAATGATTTAGGCGAATAGGTCGCCTTTAATAACCTAAACACATTATATAAGGAGAAAGTTAATTTGCTTAAAAAATTAAGAGAATCAGACTTACCAATACTTCATACACTAATATATTCATCTGAAAAACCTCGATGGACACTTTATAATGCCCCTTATTTTGATGAATATAAACAATTAGATTTTGAAACATTTTTAGAATCAGAAAATCATCTTTTTTTTCTGAGTGAAAATGTTTTAGCAATTGTTCATGAAGAAAGAATTATTGGAGTTGTTACACGATATTGGGAAGATATTAGAACTCGTTGGTTAGAAATAGGGATTGTTATCTATGATGATTCATTATGGTCTCACGGTATTGGAACATCTGCCTTACAAGAATGGATTGGGATTTGTTTTAAAGATTTCCCAGAAATTGAACGAGTGGGACTAACAACTTGGAGTGGTAATCCTGGCATGATGAGACTGTCAGAAAAATTAGGGATGACTCAAGAAGCTAGAATTAGAAAAGTTCGTTATTATCAAGGAATTTATTATGATTCTATAAAATATGGAATTCTACGAGATGAATTTTTTGCGTAGAAGATAAGCTTATTATTGAATTTTATATAGGGTATTCGACAAAGCTAATTGATTACAATTAGGAGTTATCGAACAATAAAAACAAAGAAGCTATATCCCTGTGATATGGCTTTTTCTTTAGGAATAGTCACAAACCTAAAAATTTGGTATAATACAAGAATGAAATCAAAGCAACACAAATATAGTAAAGTGTTGAATGATGGCTCTAGGATACAAAGCTGCTAGAGTAAAAAAGGAGAGATTGTATGATAAAAGTCATTGCACTAGATGGTGCTATTTCTAAAGTCATACAATATTAAGAACTGACAGCCCTTGTTTAGGGGCTTTTTTGATTTATAAGTATAAAATTTTAGTTCAAAAGAAGTAGGATGTAGTTGGTAGGTTATTCTTTTAAATTTAAAACGTTAATTAGTATAGTAATCGTTAAAAAGTAAGATAACGTTAAATAGTATTTGATTCTTGATTTATTTTGTTTTTAGAGTGATATATACAATCGGAGGGATTTTATATGAGAACATTACGAAATTTATTAAAGGATGAAATGGATTATACAATTTTACAAATTATATTAGATATGCATCTTCAGCAAGAAAGTATCACTAAAGAAGAATGGCAGAATGCAACAGAAGAATTAATTAAATTACTTAATCCTCCTACAAGAATGTTGGAGGATTATAATGGATAAGAAGATTGTTAGAATACCTAAGAAAGCGGCAATTGAGAGTAAAAAAATTAGGGCTTCTATTTATGCTAGAGTATCGACACTTAAAGAAAATCAAGCTGGAAGTTTACAGCTACAACAAGAATATTTCATCCAATATATTAGAAGTAAAAAAGATTGGGAATTAGTGGATATTTATTTTGATGAAGGAATTTCTGGAGTTAGAATGACAAATCGGTCAGGTTTTAACAGAATGTTAGATGACACAAGAAAAGGAAAATTTGATTATATTGTGACTAAATCCATTAGTAGATTTGCTCGTAATACGGTGGATACTATTAATACCATTAGAGAATTAAAAGGATTGAATATCGGTGTATATTTTGAAAAAGAAAATATTAATACACTTGATGACGAAGGTGAATTCATACTAACTTTATTAGCTAGTTTCGCACAAGAAGAATCACGTTCTTTATCAGAAAACATAAAATGGGCATTAAGAAAGAGAAATTTAAGAGGTGAATTTTCATTAGCATATTCTAGATTTCTTGGGTATGACAAAGGAAACAATCATAATTTGAAGAAGAATGTTCGAGAAGCTAAAATTATTGAATGTATATTTAGTTTATCTGTAATAGGTTATTCTCCTTCTCAAATTAAGTATTTTCTTGAAGAAAGAAGAATTAAGACTGTCCTTGGAAATAATCATTGGAATGTCTCTACGATAAAAAGTATACTACAAAACGAAAAGTATAAAGGTGATGCCTTATTACAGAAAAGTTTTACAACTGATTTTAAATCTAAAAAACGTAAAAAGAATGATGGTGAAGTTGAACAATACTATATTGAAAATAGTCATGAAGCGATTATTACAAACGAACTTTTTGAAAACGTAAATTTTAAAAAGAATAGGTCTAATCATCATACATTAAAAGGAAAGTTAATTTATACTGAATGTCAATCAGATTATATTTTTTATCTAATGCATCCAGAATTAAATGGAGGAAAGAGCACTTGGTGTTGTAGGAATAAACAATTGAATAAATGTAATAGTTCCTATATTTATGATAAAAAAATAAGAGAAGTATTGGTTGATTTATGCATTGAAAAGTATTTGAAGAATCCTTATTTGAAAGCTATAAAAACAAAGCTGATTGGAAAAAGAAAGTTTAAGTTTTACAAAGTTGATTACCAATCTTTAACGGTTGATGTTGCTGATATAGTTAAGGAAATTAAAATTGATAGCAATGGTGATTGTGAGATAGAGTTTATTTTTGGGAGGAAGAAGAAAGGGAGGGTGAAAAAGTAAAGGGTATTATTAGTTTGGAGTAAGTCTTATTGTTTGAGAGATAATAAGATTGAGTGGAACATATGCATGAAGAAAGTTTATACTAGGGAATGGATGACAAGAAAAATATACTTACTTGCTCCCATCTCGATTTGTGTATTTTATGCATAAGGAAATGTACGGTATCATATGAGGAAGATGTAAATTTAATCTAATGAATAACATCGCTTAAATCTAATGAAGTACAAATCTCTTTAAAATACGTACTTTAAGATACATCACCATTTTATAGTACAGGAGTAAATCAGATAGTTTACTTTTGAAGATTTTAGAGTGGTGCATCAAAGCAAAGGGGATTGTAATGAGAGAAGTGAAACAAATAATAAGAGGTGAGATGGATTAAAGTATTATCAAATAAAAAACAAGATTGTGTTTATGGTAGTTGAGAAATATGATGAGAAATGATAAAATTAAAGTACATAAATATATACCTGAAAGTGGGCAATATAATGTTTGATTATGAAAAGCTATGGAAACTACTGAAAGATAGAAAATTAAAAAAAGTTGATCTCAAAAGAGAGATAGGGATAACGCCGACAACACTTGCAAAATTGAATAGAAATGAAAATGTAAGTATGGATGTTTTAAATAGATTATGTGAATTTTTAGAATGTGATATAGGGGATATACTTGAACATGTTTATACACCATACAAAAGCGATGATACGCTAGGTACATTTAGTCCTAATAAAAAAGAAGATATACATAATTGGTTTTCTTATCTTGAAGGATATTCTAAAACACTGGTAGAAAATGAACTATCTAAACTAGAAAATGTTTCTTCATTATTGGACCCGTTTGGCGGATCAGGTACAACCCCATTGGTTGGTGTTTTAAAGGGAATGGATTGTTATTATTGCGAGACAAACCCGGTGATGAGTTTTATTATTAAAACTAAGACGGAGTACTCTTTTGAGCTTGCTTCAGATAAAAAGAAACTTGAGCTATTCAAAAAAATGATTTCTCAAATTATAGAATATTTAAAACTTATAAAAATAGAAGATGAGAATAATATTGATTTTGGTGGCTTTGAAAAATATTTTGAACCTTCTAATTTGATTTATATTAAAGAGTACAAAAATTTCATTTCTAAAAATGTTAATGATCATTTAATTTTAGCAATGTTTAAAATAGCTTTGGCTGGAATTGCTGTTAATGTATCTAAGATGGTTAGAAGGGGGGATTTGAGATATGCAAAAGGAAAAGAAGTTAATAAAACCAATTTAGACTTTTTGGGAGAAATAGAACGAAAACTACTTAGAATATATGCAGATTTAAATGACATTAGTCTGAATAAAATTGGAAAATCTGAATGTTTGGCTTATGATGCAAGAAGTATAGGAGAAGCAAATATTGCAGATGTGGTTATAACATCTCCTCCATACCTAAATGGTACTAATTACATACGAAACACTAAATTAGAGTTAAAGTTACTTGATTTCGTAGATCAAGAAAGAGATCTAGCAAAACTTCATAAAAAAGGTATCGTAGCGGGAATAAATAATGTATCAGTTGATGGGAGAATGTACGTCCCTGTGGACGCTGTGAAAAGCATTATAAAGGAATTAGATGAAGTCAGCTATGATTCGAGAATACAGAAGATGATTATAGCATATTTTAATGATATGGATGATGTTTTTTCAACTTTAAGTGTAGCGTTAAAAGATCAAGGCTATTTAATTATGGATATAGGAGACTCTCAATTTGCTGGTATTCATATTCCAACACATGAAATCTTAATCGAGATTGCAAGTAAGCACGGATTTAATCTATATGAGAATGAGATAATTAGAGCTAGAAAATCAAAAAATGGTTATGAACTTACTCAAAGAATACTAAGATTTAGACTTAGTAAAGAAAAAATGAATAGTACTGAGTATGAAAAGAAGGCAAAAAAATTTCTTAAAAACATGACATACCAAGATAAAGGTCGAAACTGGGGACACTCTTGGCATTCTTTGTGCTCATATAGGGGAAAATTAAAACCAGCAATAGCCTATGAATTGGTAGAACAATTTACTAAACCTGGAGATGTTATCTTGGATCCAATGGGGGGAGTAGGTACAATTCCATTTGAAGCATGCTTACAAGATCGACTTGGTATATCAAATGATTTAAGTGTATTTGCATTCATAGTAGCAAATGCAAAACTGGAAAAACCGGATTATAATCAAGTATTAAAGGAAGTAGAAGTACTTAGACAGTATATTGAATTAAATAAAGCTAGATTTGAAGATAATGAAGAAGTTAGAAGATTTGGTTTAAATAAAAAAATTGTTGAATACTATCATGAAGAAACCATGAAAGAGATTTTAGCAGCTAGAGAATTTTTTAAAGATAAGGATTACTCAGCTGTTGATTGTCTAATCATGGCTTGTATTTTACATATTCTGCATGGTAATAGGCCATATGCATTATCAAGGAAATCTCATCCTTTAACACCATATGCCCCTACAGGTGATTTTGTTTATAAAAATCTAATTGATCATTTAATCGCAAAAATTAATAGGAGTTATAATTCTAAGGATACTGGAACATGGATTAAGGGAATTTCTTATAATTATGATATTAAAGATCTTCCGAATAAACTAAGTTGTAAAGCAGATATAATTATTACCTCACCACCTTTTGCATCTTCTTTTAAGTTTTATACTCAAAATTGGTTACGTTTGTGGTTTTCTGGATGGTCTGAAGTAGATTTTAAAGAGGCAAACAACATTTTTTTTGATAATAAACAAAATAAAAATATGGATATTTATTACTCATATTTTCAAGCATGTAGTGAAATGCTAAAAGAAAATGGTAAGATGATCTTACACGTTGGAAAATCGGATAAATTTGATATGTCTAAGGAACTGATTTCTAGATGTGGACAATGGTTTGAAGTCATAAGCGCTGGAGAGGAAACTATACAAGGTGAAAATCATGGTATTGTTGATATTGGTTCAACAAAGGCACACCAGTTCATTTTTCTAATCAAAAAATAAGATTAATAAAAAAAGTAGATGCGAAAATTATTTCTCATCTACTTTTTTTGTAATCAATTAATCAAATCTTGTTCTTACTGAATTCTTCATCTGCTTTGCGAACATAAGCTGATGAAATAGTTGTAGAAACTTTGAAAAAGTCAAAACCGGTATCACGTAAAATCCTATTTCTAAGTTTAATAACCTCGTCCATATAAGCTGCAAATTTTATTAATAACTCATCAACTTTTTGAGGGTTGTGTAAAGCTTCTATAGCTTCTGGGTTATATTGAGGATCACCCGATAAAAGTTTGTAGTCAAATCCAGTTAGAAGTGATAATTTTCTAAGCTGTGAATCATTGTAAAAAGTAGAAGGCCATGAACCTGATTTTCTCCCATTACAGTCTCTGCACAGTAAAGTCGCATTTTCTGTTGATAGTGGCCACAAATAGTAAACCGGAAGTGTATGGTCTAATGGCTTCTCCTTATTATTAGTAACAGTACTTAGGTCTTTACCACAGCAAAAACAATTATTGCCATACCTGTTTTCTATTTTACGACTGTTAATTTTGGGGCTGCCAGCAATATCAAGAAGGAGACGTCTTTTTTGAGCAGCTTCTCTATGTTGATCAGTTAAACGTGTTCCATTTTTGATTTCATTATAGGCTTTTTTACAAAGACGACATTCTCCCTGTCTTCCAGATTTTCGTGAAGAATGATGATCAAAAAATTCTATTGGTTTCATTGTGTTACATACGATGCAATATTTGAATTGTTTAGATTCTACGATATATTCATCATGATAGATTGTAAAAGCTCCTTTTGCGACAGAAATGGGATTACCATTTTCATCATTTACATCCATTGAATAATCATAGAACTTTGTTTCTCCAGCTACCTCGTGAATATATCCGCATTTAGGACAAACAATAGAGAAATCTTCTGTGATAGAGTCTTCCTTAACAAAGATGAATTCTTTACAATCAGGATTCAAACAATTAAAACCACGATATACCACATCACCTTGTCCTTTTACATGTTCCGCGCGTATTTGATTTTCTTTATTAACTTTACTATAGGGTGATCTTCTTGCCATATTATTCCTCCTATTTTTCTAGAGTTTCAATAATATTTTCTAAATTTATAATCCATATTTTTCAAGATTTTTAGCAAAATATCCGTAGTAATATTTGTGCATTTACCAAGCTTTGCTATAGTTAATTCTTTATTTTGTTATTACTATCAGGGATGGTTGAAATTTCATTCCATGCCCTACCAAATAATTCAGAACCTCCGGGTTCTAAAGTTAATACTATGTTTTCAGCTAATATTTTCTGTGCCTCCTTGGTATAGGATGCTCCTTTATCAAGAGCGATAAAAACCTGTTTACATGTCTTAGTATAAAGTTGTAATATTTTCTCTAATGCGTAGTCTTCAATCTGCTTTAGTAAAATAGAGTCATGTATGATTGCTGGTAATCTTGTTAGCTCCATAACTGCCAAGTCAAAGAGTACAAGGCCTTTATATTTTGAACCTGTACCTCCATCTTTAGGTGTAAAAAATTTATAATGATTTGCATCAGAAATATTCAGAGTAGGGGAGGTTTTTCTTCCGTTGTATATCTCGTCATTTAATTGATGCATTCGGTCATTGAGTTCTGCTTGAAACTGAGTAATTACTTCTACGATTAGATTATCAAGCGCAGACTTTAAAATGTCTTTTTTTGCCTTTAATTCATCTAACTTTATAAAATTAGCATTTGCTTTTTGTAGATTTGTAAGCTCATTTTGGATGTTTGAGTATTTTTCTAGTATGGCTTGTGTAACGTTTGGAAGAGATTTTTGATTTTTAAGTTGTGATTCAAATTCTACAATTTTTGAATTTGTTATTTCCAGTAGACTTAATAGTTTATCTTCGTTTTCCTTAAATTCCTTATTAAGTATTCTTGAAATTTTCCTGTGAAAGCTTTCAATTTCTTCTAAACGTTCTTGATTTATTTCCGGAAAGAATTCTAAAAGTTGTTCATAGTCATTTTGGTATGATGATTTACTAAAATTTTTATCCAGTTCAGCATTTTTTAGTTGAGAACTGATGAGTGCTTTTTGCCTTTTATAGTGTGATAATTTAAGCCTTAATTCAGCAATCTCTTTAGCTTTTAACGAATCTATTTCGAGTAACCCGTCAGAGCTATCACTTGCAAGTTCCTTTAATTCATTCTGTAATATCTCTATTCTTTTTTTATTTTCATCAAAGCTTTTTTTGTTATTTACAGATAGAATGAATTCATATTTTCTAGCCTTTTTAAATACGCTTTCCTCATCTTTAGCATTTTCAAAGCTTTTTTTCTTTTCAGCAATTTTTGAATATTTGTTAAACAATTTAATCATACCATCAATAGCAACGGAGTCAGGTTCTCTAAGAGCAGATTTTATAGGATGATTTTCATCATAAGTATCTCTGCCATAAATTCTAAAAAATTTACTTACAGCTCCTCTGAATGTTAGCCCCTCTATGTCTAAATGATATTTTTTAGCAAGGAACTTATTATAATCGTCAATGCTTATATCTTTTAAAGGGGTGAAATTAGAATCGCATTTAGTAATTTTTGTAAAATCTCCAGTTGACCTTGAAAAATAGTAATTGACATTATCAAACTCAAAGACAAATTCAAATGAGTGAGTTCCTACTTCTTCTTGAGTATCTACCGACTTATTAATGTAGTCTTCACCGCCAAAGATGAAATCTATAATCATTAGAAAAGTAGATTTACCAATAGAGTTTGCTCCAGTATCATTACCCATTACAACATTTAACCCTTTATGAAAATAAATCGGCTTTCGTTTTTCACCTTTTTCTATAAAGGAGTCACTCTTTATCATTTTTAACATAATGTATCACCTCCTCATATTCATCTAGTTTAATTTTTTCAAGTATAAACAGGCAGTCTAAAATTTCCATAAATTCAGATATTCCATTAACTTTTGTTTTTACTTCTTTATATAGTTCGGATGGAGATAAAGATTCAGTTTTCAATGTATCTAAAACAGGTATAAACTTAGCAATTATACTTTCTTTAAATGGAGTAACTTTACTAGGTAATTTCATTAAACACCTCACAGTTCTGAATAAAAAATGCAACTACAATGTCACTTGCAATATGGTATTTTTTTGAATTAGGTATGTTTAGTTGTTGCATAATCCATTCTGAGATTTTTGTAAAGGTTTCTTCTTGAGAGCTACAAGTAGGATGGATAGTCTCGTAGGCTAGCTTTACTTCAGAAGCAATGATGTTAAATCTATTTTCTGAGAAACTATCTAATTCAGAAAACAATTTGCGAATAAATTTGTAATACTGCAAAACATAAGAAGTGACGGTATGCTTTAAGATAAAACATGATGAATCAATTTTATCTCTTATCAATAAGGGATCCATTCTAAAATCTTGTATTCCAGTAGTGGAATTAATATCATATAGGCTATTAATTATATATTGAATCTCATCCTCAAGATTCAAATTAGATACTTGCATCTGCATCTGGTAGTTCTTTTTAGAATACTCCTTTAAATCAAATAATTTTGTATATTCATCTAATTCAGGATTTAATAAATATGTTTCAGAGCAATCTGTGCATAATGCAATCATGTTATCAGAAGAATCTAAATGCACGACTGGCGTTCTATTCGCAATAAATAAATCCTGTTCATCCGAAGATAAATCATCTGGGAAAATTTTAGTTATTTCATATTTTTTCACACTCATGTTTCTTATCTTTTTAATAAGGGGAGAGTTGCAAAGTGGGCATTGATAATCCACCTCAGATAAGAGAGGAATATCATCAATTCTTAACTCTTGGTCAAGAAACTTATTGTCTCTATTTAATGCGTACATAAAACACTGACAAAGGAATTTTCCAATGTCATTAGATGCTAGTAGATTATCTAAATCATCTTTCTTAGTTTTAGGTACAGATTGATCATTAGAATACAAAAGAGTCAATTTATGACATACATCATCAATTAAAAAATTGTTTATTTTTGGAAATACTGTCTCATCAAAATAATCTTCAGCTTTAGCAATAATCTTAGGATCAGCTGAGGCTTTTTTTATTTCATTTTGTACTTCAACCTTTCGTTTAATTAAATTTGTGATAAATTTTGGACTAAAATCCACAGTATTGCTCATAAATAAGCAAATTGCATCAAAAAGTATACGAGTTACATTTTCTTGTGTATCTTGCATTCCATCTTTGAGAATTTTTATATAAGCCGAAATTGTAAATTCTGACAAAGAAATAGCCCCTTTCTGTAAATTTGAAAATTTAGGGTAATTTCACACCAATTTTGAGGGAAATACATTTTTTATTTATTATTTTAAAATTAGTTTGTAGGTAAAAAATACTATAAAGTTATCTTTTTAACGAAATTATATCACAAATATTCGACTGTGAATAGGAGTTGTATTACCGCTTACATCAAACTAAAAATAGAAAGTGAGTTGAATTATATGGAAAATTATTAGTAAATTTATACAAATAACAAGTTAGAGTTTTTTACTAGAACTAAAATAGTGAGCATAAGGTAAGCTCTAAAAAATAACCTTATATAACAAAGTAGCGACTGGTTTGAAGAATAGTCCTACAAACAAAAATATATCACAGAGCCTGATTAGCTATAGGGCAATGGGATACATCATAAAGCACTCACAGATTTAACTGTGAGGTGCTATATGAAGTACCTCTGTTTTCCTATGGCTAAATTTGGAACCTGAGAGTCGGTACTTCATATGGTATCGGCTCTTTTTGTATCCCTTGCCCAGACTGCTATCAGCAGAAAGGAAAGGGATTTTTATGAAAATTCACAAAACAAAACAAAATAAACGTAAAGTTTACAAGTACTTCATAAAGGCAAAGGAAAATGACGAAGAACTCGTTAAGCAAAATATTGTTGTTAAACAAGGAAAAGATGATGAAACAGAATTAGAAAATAAATTGTTACATTCAATGAATGATAGTGAGATTTATTGTGGCAATAAAAATTTAAGAGCAACAAGAACAAAAGAAAAACAATATTTTATTCCAATGGAAATTAGTACTCAAACAGACAAAAGATTTGTAAAAGCTCATGGATTTACAGAAGAAGACTTCAAATGGTGGAAGATTGGTAATCGTTCAACACTTGCTATTTTAATTCCATGTACCGAGGAGGAGTATAGAGCGTATATGCGTCCTATCTGGAAAGACATGAAAGCAGAAGAAAGAAAAAAGAAATATTTTGAGGTAAACGAAATTACTGAAACTTCCATCGAAAGACTGTCAAACGATTATGGATTAGAAATTGAAGATACCAGTGTTGACCAAGATAAAGAACTACTGCTTATGGAATTGAAGGAATTGCTACAAACGATGGAGGAGTTAGACCAACAAATTGTTGAACTATATTTGAACGGTTATTCAGAATCAGCCATTGGTGTAGAAGTTGGCATGAGCCAAAAAGGTGTAAACAAGCGAAAATTTAAGATATTTGAAAAAATCAAAAATTATCTTAAATAAAGGTACTTAAAATAAAAATATGTGTCCTTTTACTACCGAAGGGATAAAACGATATCCCTTAGAAAGGAGGGCACATACGATGGAACAGAATAAGACAATAGACAAAGAAATCGCAGATGTGCTGCTATCTATCAGCAAAGTAGCAAATCGTTTAGCAGCACTATTTGCAAGTGGTATTAAATCGAAAGGAGTAGACAAAAATGTCGAATATGAACAATCTATCTCAACAGATTCAAGAGTGGAATGAACACTATAAAAAAATTGTAGAACATTTAAAGGGTATGGATATGATTCAAAAAGAAATAGTTTCCATGCTAGGGGGAATGGACAAAAACAATACTGAAGAACCAAAATTATCCCTCGAACAAGTTCGTACTGTCTTAGCAAAATTAGCTCAAGAAGGACATCAAGTTGAAGTTAGAGCACTCATTACAAAATATGGTGCAATGAAATTGTCGGATATTAATCCGGAACATTTTAAAGCTTTATTAAAAGAAGCGGAGGAGATTTAGATGGTAGAACACGCAATACTTAGTGCTTCAAGTGCACATCGTTGGTTAACTTGTCCACCATTACCGCAATTAGAAAGGTTCTTTGAAAACAAAACAACTGAAGTCGCTCATGAAGGAACGGTAGCTCATTCTCTTGCAGAATATAAAGTTCGTAAGTTGATTGGAGAGAAAACTCGAAAGCCAAAGTCAAAATCCATTGATGATGATATGGAACAACACACCGATGATTATGCTTTCTATATTAATGAACTACTTCAGACCATTAAGATGAGAACACCAGATCCTATTATTTTGATTGAACAACGATTAGATTTTTCAAACTATGTCCCTGATGGATTCGGTACTGGTGACTGTTTAATCATCGCTGATAAAACCTTGTACATTATTGATTTGAAATACGGTAGAGGAGTATTAGTGGATGCTGAAGATAATCCGCAGATGATGCTATATGCTTTAGGTGCTTTGAACATCTTTGATGCTTTGTATGATATTGAGGAAGTAGAGATGACAATTTTTCAACCTAGAAAGTATAACATTTCTACTTCAGTGAAAACTGTTAACGAATTAAAAGAATGGGCAGATTCTGAGTTAAAGGAAAAGGCAGAACTTGCTTTTAAAGGTGAAGGTGTTGTGAAGTATGGCCCATGGTGTCAATTTTCAAATTGTAATACTATCCTTCGTGCTCGTAAGGACTATCATGATAAATTAACACGTTTTCAGTTATGCTCACCACACCTATTAACGGACTCAGAGTTAGAAGAAGTACTTGAACATGTTGATGATTTAGTTAAATGGGCAACTGAAGTAAAAGAATATGCTACAAAAGTAACAATTGAAACGGATAAAGAATGGTCAAAATTTAAATTAGTAGAAGGACGTTCTGTTAGAAAGTTTAGTGATGATAAAAAAGTTGAAGAAGTCTGTAAAGCAAATGGATACACTGATATTTATCGTAATTCACTTATCACACTAACAGATATGGAAAAGTTAATGGGAAAAGAAGAATTCAATACCTTACTAGGCAATCTCGTATACAAGCCAGAAGGTAAACCAACCTTAGTACCACGCAGTGACAAACGTAAAGAATTAGTCTTACACAATGTTAAACAAGAATTTGGAGGAAAAGAATAATGTCAAATAAAACTAAAGTAGTAACAGGTATTAACACAAGATTTTCATATTTTAATGGTTGGGAACCAGTATCCATTAATGGTAGTAAACCCAAATATAGTATTTCAGTTTTAATTCCAAAGACTGATACAGTTACCATCAATAAAATTAATGAAGCAATCGATATTGCAATTGAAGAAGGTATTGCACGTTTTGGCGGGAAAAAACCAAATAAAGCAACCTTGAAATTACCTTTACGTGATGGTGATTTAGAACGTGATAACGATGCTTATAAAGGGCATTACTTTATTAATGCCAATTCAATAAATGCCCCACAAATTGTCGATGCAAATTTAAATCCAATACTTGACCGTAATGAAGTGTATAGCGGTTGTTATGGGCGAGTATCTTTAAACTTCTATGCGTTTAATTCAAATGGAAATAAAGGAATTGCTTGTGGACTTGGAAATGTTCAAAAACTCCGAGATGGAGAACCGCTTGGTGGACGTAGTAGTGCAAAAGATGATTTTGCAACAGAAAATAATGATGAGTTTTTAGCGTAGGAGGAAGAATAGATGTCAAATATTTTAAATATTTTGAATTCGATTTTCACTTTATATTTAGCAATAACGCTAGGACAAATTGCGATTCGATCATCAGTAGATTTGTATTTTGAAATAAAAGGAAAAATTGAAAATGAAAAGACTAAACATTGATATTGAAACTTTTTCAAGTGTCAATCTCGTGAAGTCTGGAGTTTACAAGTATGTAGAGAGTGAGGATTTTGAAATCCTCCTCTTTTCATATTCTGTAGATGATACAAAGACTAAAATCGTTGATTTGGCAAAGGGAGAAGAAATTCCAAAAGAAATTATAGAAGCACTAAAAGATAATACGATTATTAAATGGGCATTTAATGCAAATTTTGAACGTATTTGCTTATCTCGTTATTTAGGCGAGAAATACCTTAATCCAGTTAGTTGGAAATGTACGATGATATGGTCAGCCTATCTTGGGTTGCCCTTATCTTTAGAAGGAGTAGGAAAAATACTTGGATTAGATAAACAAAAACTTAGTGAGGGAAAAGATCTTATTAAGTATTTTTGTATTCCATGTTTACCTACCAAAATAAATGGTGGTAGAGTTCGTAATTTTCCCTACCAGGCAAAAGATAAATGGGAATTATTTAAAAACTATAACATTCGAGATGTAGAAACAGAAATGGAAATTCAACAGAAATTATCGAAGTTTCCAGTGCCAGAATTTGTATGGGAGGAGTATCAACTTGATCAAGCTATAAACGATAGAGGAATAAAAGTTGATATGGATTTTGTAGTACAAGCGATTGAATTTGATAATGTCATTCGTAATCAGTTGATGATAGAAATGCAACAAATTACAAATCTAGAGAATCCAAACTCCGTTCAACAGTTAAAAGGTTGGTTGGAAAATCAAGGAGTTAATACTGAAAGTTTAGGAAAAGAATATGTTAAAGAATTAGTAAAAAATACGAATGGTGAAGTAGCTTCGGCTTTAAGTATTCGTTTGAAATTAGCCAAATCATCTATTAAGAAATATCAAGCAATGGTTGATGTTGCCTGTTTTGACAAACGTTGTCGAGGAATGTTTCAGTTTATGGGTGCTAACCGAACAGGACGATTCAGTGGACGAAATATCCAACTACAAAACTTACCACGGAACTATTTGAGTGAATTGGATAGCGTTCGTGCCATCATAAGAATTGGTGATACTGATATCATGACAATGTTATATGACGATGTACCAGATGTTTTATCACAGCTGATTCGAACAGCTTTTATTCCAAAAGAAGGAAACAAATTTTTTGTTGCGGATTTTTCAGCTATTGAAGCTAGAGTAATTGCTTGGCTTGCGGGTGAACGTTGGAGAAAAGAACTATTCCAAAATGGTGGAGATATTTACTGTATGTCAGCCAGTCAGATGTTTGGTGTACCGGTTGTAAAGCATGGAGTTAATGGTGAGTTAAGACAAAAAGGTAAAATTGCAGAATTAGCTTGTGGTTATGGAGGGTCAGTTGGAGCATTAAAAGCTATGGGTGCTTTGTCAATGGGATTAGAAGAAGATGAACTCCAACCGTTAGTGAGTGCATGGAGAGAAGCGAATCCTAATATTGTAGCATTATGGTGGGAGGTAGATAAAGCTGTTAAAGAGTGTATTAAAAAACGTATTTTAACAAAAAGTCACGGAATCCAATTTATTTATCAAAGCGGTATGCTTCGTATTACATTACCAAGTGGTCGCCAACTAACTTACGTAAAACCTAAAATTGGCATGAATCAATTTGGTGGAGAGTCTGTCACGTATGAAGGTGTTGGAGCTACAAAGAAATGGGAACGAATTGAGAGTTATGGACCAAAATTTGTAGAAAATATTGTCCAAGCTATTGCCCGAGACTTGTTGGTAGTGGCAATGCAACGGTTGAGTAAGAAATACGAAATTGTCGCACACGTTCATGATGAGGTAATTATCGAAGCACCAATGAATACATTACTAGAGGAGATTTGCCAAGAAATGAGTCTAATACCAAGTTGGGCTAATGGATTGATTCTCAATGCAGATGGATATGTCTGTGATTTTTATAAAAAAGATTAAGAGTGAGGTTAATTTCTCACTCTTTTTCTTTGCCTGAGATAAGAAGAGGAAACTTTTTTAAGTTAGGTACTTAAACATTCAATAAGTGTCCTTTCTTTATTGAAGAGGAGCAACCTCTATCTTTATGAAATAGGAGGTCATTTCTTATGAAAGAATTGATTCTAAGAAAAATTTTAGTGAGTATTTTTGTACATCAAGAATACTACTTCACGAAGAAAAGAGGTGAAAGTAATGGCAAAAACGATTAATCGAGTAAAAAGAGAAAAAGGTGATTCTTTTACGCCAATAGTTTATATTTGTGCGCCATTTAGTGGTGACATGGAATTTAACATTCATCGTGCTATAAGGCTTGGAAAGATAGCTTACGAAAAAGGGAAAATGCCAATTATTCCTCATGTTCAATATCCATTTATGAATGACAATTATAAAAAACATCGTAAAGATGCTCTAAGATTTGACCTTATCCTCTTGAGTAAGTGCCAAGAGGTATGGGTATTAGGAGATAAGGTAACTGCTGGAATGGAAAAAGAATTATTAGTCGCAGAAAAACAACATAAAATGATACGTTGGTTTAAGGAGGAAGAACTGTGAAACCATTTACGCTATATATTTCAAATACAGTAGGAGACAGTACCAATTGCCAATATCCTATTAAAGTAGCAGTTACAAATGAAGTTGAATTTAAAGAAGCGATTCAGTTTGACCATGTTTGTGGTGAGTATAAAAATCATTATCGAAGTAATAGTAATTTTATATGGTCTGATGTTGTACCAATGGATTGTGATAATGATCATTCAGATGATGCAAAAGATTGGGTTTATCCATTAGATGTAGCGATGGTGTTCCCTAATTGTGCATTTATGGTGAGTTATAGTCGTAATCATTTAAAAGTTAAAAATGGAAAATCTGCAAGACCACGATTCCATGTTTATTTCCCGATTCATAAAGTTACAGATGGTGCAAATTACGCATCATTAAAAAAAGAAATTCAACAACAATTTTCTTATTTTGATGACGGAGCACTGGGTGCAGCACGATTTCTTTATGGAACAAATGCACCTAATAGTGAAGTTTACGAAGGAGATAAAACGATTGATGATTTAATACAAAATTTATCGTTTGAAGAATTTGATAAACAACTATCTGGTATTAGTGAAGGCAGTCGAAATAGTACTATGAGCCATATTGCTGGAAAACTTTTGAAGCGATTTGGTGATACAGAAGAGTGTTATCAACTGTTTTTAGAAAAAGCTGATTTATGTAATCCTCCACTTGAAAAAGAAGAACTGAATTCAATTTGGCGAAGTGCTCAGAAGTTTGGAGCAATGATAACTAGTCAGTCTGATTACATTCCACCAGATGAATATAACCAACAGTGGAAGTATCGACCAATTGATTATACAGATGTTGGTCAGGCTACGATTTTATCATCATTATTTAAAGACAGAATTCGTCATTCTCCTGCTACTGAGTTTTTAGTTTACAACGGTAGATTTTGGGAAGAATCTAAAGCGTTAGCACAAGGATTATCTCAAGAATTAACTGAATATCAACTGAAAGAAGCAGATGAAGAACTAGAGAAGTGTATGGGTGAACTGTGGAAAAATGGAGGAATGCAACTGGTTATGTCTCTTGGAGTAAAGAAAGCAAAGTTAGAATTCAATGATAATCAGAAACGTTCCTATGAAAAGTTTGAAATTGCTAGTGAATATCAAAAGTATGTTTTAAAAAGACGAGAAAGTAAAAAAATTTGGGATGCATTAAAAGAGCTACAACCAATGGTACAAATTAGTCCCACTGAACTCGATAAAAATGAATGGTTATTAAATACTCCAAGCCTAACCTATGACCTTAGAACTGGAGAAAGTCGAGAGCATCATTATGAGAATTTCATCACGAAACAAACAAATACGGATGCTTCTAGAAAAGGGATGGATATTTGGCTAGCAGCTTTAAATACGTTCTTTGTAGATGATCAAAGTTTAATTGATTATGTCCAAAGAATTGTAGGACTAGCAGTAGTCGGGAAAGTTTATGTAGAAGCACTGGTTATTGCTTACGGTGAAGGAAGCAATGGGAAATCGACCTTTTGGAATGTCATTGCACGGGTTCTTGGTACATATAGTGGAAATATATCTGCAGATATGTTGACAGTAGGATGTAGAAGAAATGTAAAACCTGAACTAGCAGAAGCAAAAGGAAAGAGATTGCTGATTGCAGCTGAACTAGAAGAAGGAGTGAGAATGAACACTTCAAATGTGAAACAGCTGTGTTCTACTGATGAGATTTTTGCAGAGAAAAAATTCAAATCGCCTTTTAGTTATGTACCGTCACATACATTAGTTTTGTACACCAATCATCTTCCAAGAGTGGGAGCGATTGACAAAGGAACGTGGAGACGCTTAATTGTCGTTCCTTTTAATGCCAAGATAAAAGGGAAATCAGATATTAAAAACTATGCTGATTATTTATTTGAACATTCTAGTGAAGCCATTTTACAGTGGATTATTGACGGTGCAAAAGCTGTGATTGCATCCAATTTCAAATTAGTCCAACCAAAAGTAGTGCAAGATGCCATTCAAAAATACAAGGAAGATAATGACTGGCTAGGGCAATTTTTTGATGAATGTTGTGAGTTAGATCCTACTTTCATTCAAAAAAGTGGAGAGTTGTACGATAGTTATCGTGCATATTGTGCTCGTACAGGTGCCTTTACTCGTAGTACGGCAGATTTCTATAATGCGTTAGAAGCGGAAGGTATGAGTAGGAAGAAAACTAGTAAAGGATCTTTTATATATGGTGTAAGACTTTTAAGTGAGTTTGAATGATAGTCAATGATAGTCAAATTCAGAGGCTGGTTTAAAAACTAAAGTATTTAGAAATTGAAAAATACTGTAATGGACTGTCACAAGACTGTCATTAGATCATCATAAAAAAGTGCTAGAAATATTGATTTAACAACAAAATGATGGTGTATGATACTTATTTACTATTAATACTATAGAGATATCAAAAAAATAGTTATATATATAATATAGGTAAATACCTGTCATACCCTGTCATTTCCTTGATAGGAGTGGATTTTATGCTAGAAAAGCAAATTGAACATGAGTTGATGAAAGAAGTTAAAGTTCGAGGAGGAATGTGCATCAAATTAGTAAGTCCAAGTATGAGTGGCTTACCTGACAGGATGGTATTGATGCATGGTGGCAATATCGGATTTGTGGAATTGAAGCAGAGAGGGAAAAAGCCGAGGTCTCTGCAAGTGAGAAGAATGAAACAATTACAGCAGTTAGGATTTCCATGCTATATCATGGACGAAAGAGAGCAGATTGGAGATGTATTGGATGCAATATGTACCTCATGAGTATCAGTCCTTTGCAACAGAGTTTATCGTGAAGAATGCTATCTCTGCATTATTTTTGGAGATGGGATTAGGAAAAAGTGTTACAACACTTACAGCGATTGATAAATTGATGTATGACCATTTCGAGATTAGTCGAGTGTTGATTATCGCACCACTTAGAGTTGCCGTTTCTACATGGCCAAGTGAAATTGAAAAGTGGAATCATCTAAATAGATTAAGCTACTCAGTGGTAGTCGGTAATGAGAAAGAACGCAGACAGGCACTGAGGAAGAAAGCTGATATTTATATTATCAATCGTGAAAATATTGATTGGCTCGTGAACAAGAGTGGCTTTTATTTGGAGTTTGATATGCTTGTGATTGATGAGTTGAGTTCCTTTAAATCTTATAGTGCAAAACGCTTTAAGAGCCTTTTAAAAATACGACCCAATTTTAAAAGAGTGGTTGGTTTAACTGGAACACCGAGTTCTAATGGGTTGATGGATTTATGGGCAGAGTTCCGAATATTGGATTTAGGAGAACGGTTGGGAAGGTATATTACCCATTATCGCAACACATACTTTGTGCCAGATAAGCGAAATGGTATGGTGATTTATTCGTATAAACCACAAGATGATGCAGAGGAACGAATCTATCAAGCAATAGGAGACATTACCATTTCGATGAAGTCATGCGACCACTTACAAATGCCAGAACTCATCATGAATGAAGTAGCAGTTGAGCTGGATCAGACAGATGCACAACGTTATCAGAAGTTTAAGAAAGAAATGGTGCTGACGCTTGACGAAAAAGAGATTGATGCTATTAATGCAGCAAGCCTCTCTAACAAACTCCTTCAGATGGCGAATGGAAGTGTCTATGACGAAAACAAAGCGTCACATACCATTCACGATAAAAAACTGGATGCATTAGATGAATTGATTGAAGAAGCAAATGGAAAACCAGTCTTAGTAGCTTATTGGTTTCAATCAGATTTAGAACGGATTAAAAAACGGATGAAGGTGAGAGAAATCAAATCATC
Organism: uncultured Granulicatella sp.; assembly: GCF_963521425.1. GTDB lineage: Bacteria > Bacillota > Bacilli > Lactobacillales > Aerococcaceae > Granulicatella. The sequence continues at coordinate 63,856 of NZ_CAUQUN010000001.1, read as the reverse complement.
ACAAGATATTGAAGATTGGAATAACGGGAAGATACCCGTTGCTCTGATTCACCCAGCTAGTGCAGGACATGGATTGAATTTACAAACTGGAGGAGCAGTGTTAATATGGTTTAGCTTAACATGGTCACTAGAACTATACCAACAAACCAATGCACGATTGTACCGTCAGGGACAAAAACAAACAGTGGTGATTCATCATTTGATGACAAAAGGAACCATTGACGAAGATGTTATGAAAGCAATCAAGAGAAAGGAACGCACACAAGAGGCATTGATGAGTGCTGTAAAAGCGAGAATAGGTGAAGAGAAATGAATGTAAAAGATTATCTAGAACAAGCCAAATATTTGGATATGCGTATCAATTCAAAAGTGGAACAGCTCTCAACATTAAATGACTTGGCAACAAAGTGTACCGTAACACTTTCAGATATGCCACGCAATCCAAACAAAGGAACATCCAGTATGGAAGACACCATTATTAAGATTATTGGTTTGCAAGAGGAGATTAATCGAGATATTGACAATCTCGTAGATTTGAAGCGAGAAATTATGGAAGTCATCAAAAAAGTGGAGAATGTTGAGTATCAAACAATTTTAGAAAATCGTTACTTAAGTTTCATGTCATGGGAGAAAATCGCTGTTGAAATGAAATATAGCATTCAACAAATCTATCGTCTACGTGATAAAGCTCAAAAAGAAGTCGAAAAAATCTTAGTAGCATAAAAAGATGATAGGAAATGTTATAGAATGATAGGTCGACAATCTGATAAGATTAAGCTGTCAAAAAAAGAAAAAATGATTCACCTGAATAATATCCTGATTTTCAAAAAGATGATAGGAAATGTTATGGAATGATAGGTCGACAATCTGATAAGATTAAACTGTCGAAAAACAGATGAAGAATGAAGCCTTGAGGAAGAAATTTTCACAGGGCTTTTTTGCTACTCGTATCCTAGGTCAAACGAGTACCTTTTTTTGACGAAATAATTAAATTCTAAAGGAGTTAGTACAATTATGGATCAAAATGTAAAAAATGCACAACGCTATTTGAATGCGATGTTTGGCGGACACTCGGAATGGGTGGAATTAGAAGAAAATGGGAATACAGGTTCTCTGATGATGGAAGGCTTAATTCGAGCATTCCAGATTAACAATGGTATTTCACCAGCAACAGGTTTTGTTGGACCACGTACGATTGCTAAGATGAAGGTATTACCGATTATGGAACGAATGGATCCAGATGGAGATACATCTGTGAATGCAGCACTCGTTCAAGCTGCGTTGTTTGCTAAAGGTTATAATGCTGGGGGCATTACGGGAATTTTCTATAATGCGGGTGTACGTGCTGTTCGTGAATTGCAATCTGATGCAGGTTTGTTTGTGACAGGCAGAGTGAATTGGAAAGTATGGGCTGGATTATTCTCAATGAACTGGTTCAAGAAAGTTTCTAGTGGTGATGAAACAGTTCGATTGATTCAACGACAATTAAATAGTGAATGGTCAGATATTATTGGTGTAGGACCATGTGACGGTGTCGCATCACGTCAAACGATTCTATCTCTTGTTGGTGCATTACAGGCAGCTGAAGGTGTCACTTATGAATTGATTGACGACCTGAATGAATTGAACTTTGGACCTTCAACAACACGAAACTTCCCTGGAGTACTTCGTAATGGACAAAATGGAGGAAACTATACTAAGTTCAATAAATTAGTTCAATACGGTCTTTATTTCAATGGCTACAATCCAGGACGATTTGACGGTGTATTTGATGGTCAAACAGAGAACCAAGTGCGTGCATTCCAAGAGTTTTATGCGTTGTTAGGAACAGGAAGAGTGACCGCAGGAGAAGTCAATGTGTCGACAATGAAATCGTTACTTACAAGTAAAGGTGATACTGAACGTAGTGCGAAGGCTTGTGACTGTGCGACAGTCTTGAATCGTCAACAAGCCCTTGATTTAAAGGCTGCGGGTTATACACATGTTGGAAGGTACTTGACAGGATTTGTTGGGCGTTCTACATCAAAGGCAATCACTCATGATGAGATTAATCATATTAAAAATGCTGGATTGTCATTATTTCCAATTTATCAAGATGGTGGATACTATTTAGAGTATTTTCAAAATTCACATCAAGGTTTAACTGATGGTAAGTTAGCAATTGAAGCCGCAGAAAATTTAGGAATCCCAAGCGGAACGACGATTTATTTTGCGGTGGATTTTGATGCTTATGAGTATCAGATTGATAATTTTATTATTCCATATTTTAGAATGATCGATTTCATCTTTAAAACACAACTAAATAAAAAGCGTTATAAAGTCGGAGTATATGGAGCTCGTTTAATTTGTACGAAAGTATCAGATCGAGGCTTAGCTTCTTACTCATTTGTAGGAGATATGTCAACAGGGTTCAGTGGAAACTTAGGATATTCGATTCCTAAGAATTGGGCTTTTGACCAATTTTATGAACAAGACTTTACTTCGAACCCTACATTTCCTATTGATAAAGATGCTTATTCGGGACGTGATAAAGGAGCTTCAACATTTGATGTTGTCCCACAAAAGTCGGCAAAACAATTAGAACAGGAAAACGCACAGCGTATTCTAGACTATGCACGTATGCAGTTTATTCATGATATCTTAAATCCATTAGGGTATTTGAACGGAATTGTAACAACTGGCATCTCTTACAATAAAAAAGTAAAATTAGCGAATTATTCAAATCCAGTTGCAGATGTGGAAGTGTCAATGACAGTAGGCGGTCAAGCTTCAACAGAGTCAGATTCAGAGTATAAGATAAATATATCCGTTGATAATGAAGGAAAACTTTCAGCAGAGACTGAGAATCAGTTGAGTACAATAACGACTGGAATAAATCTTGAAAAACTTGGTGATTTCAAGGAAAAACTCGAAAGTATTGCGTTATCCGTCAAAAGTGGAACTATGACTTTTAAAATTACTCCATTACCACCAAATAAAATTGTGATTACCGTAACAACTACATCTGATGATTTATTACCTGAAAATCCCAAAGTAAACGAGAGTGTTTCATGTGAGCTTGAATATGAGTTCACATTTAAGAATCGCAGAATAAATCCAGAATTCAATATTTCTACTGAATCGATCCTAATAGGTGTAGGTACTGTAGCTGTTATAGCTTTGGTAGCCCTAGCTTTTTCAACTGGAGTTGGAGAGGTCATCACTGCTTTGTCAACTTTAGTATCGGCAGGAGTTTCTTTGTTTGCTCATTAAAATAAATCTAACCTCTGTTTATGGTATAATAAATCATAAGCAGAGGTGATTTAATTGAAAAAATATGTAGCATTTTATATTTTAACTTTATTTATATTATTTAGTGGTGGGTGTTCTACAAAATTGTTGCATGAAACCAAACAGAATGATGAGATAGCTAATATATCGAAAGAATACCCTTTAATAGTTAAAGAAATAAAAGAATTTAGCTATGTGGAAGTATATCAAAAAAATAAAAATGTCATTGTTTATGTTAATTCAGACGGTGAGTTAGATGAACCAAATATTATACGCATACAGACTGATAGTGCACTGGAAAAGGATAATATAGAATTTCATTGGTTGAATTGGGAAAAACAAGATTTACAAATGAATGAAGCGCCATCTTTTTTGAAAATTATTATAAAAAATAAAAATAGTGTGATTTTTGAAGATGTAATTAGTTTAATTGAGGAAGGATTGAAAAAAGCTAACGATGCTTTGAAACAAGAGCCTAAAAATAACTAAATAAATCATTAACAAGCCTTGAGGGATAAATCCGCAGGGCTATTTTTATACCCATTTGGAGGTGATGAGAATGCCGATGAAACCAAAGCGACCATGTTCGTATCCAAATTGCCCTAAGCTGACCGATGGACGGTTCTGTGAAGAACACCAACGATTAGAAAACAAACGCTACGAGAAATATGAACGAGACCCAGCAGTTCTCAAACGCTACGGAAGTGTCTGGAAGAGAGTGCGTGCAAGTTACGTCAAGGCTCATCCATACTGCGAGTTGTGTTACCAAAACGGAGTGATGAAAGAAGTCGAAGAGGTTCACCACAAGAAACCTTTATCGCAAGGAGGAACACATAACTTTGAGAACTTGGTTTCTCTTTGTAAATCCTGTCACTCACGAATCCATGCAACTGATGGAACAAAATGGAAGAAAAGAAAGGGCTATGGGGAGGATAATCTCTGAAAGTCTATGAAAACCCAACGACTGTGGGCTTTTGTGCGTAAAAATTGCTATTCAAACAGGGTATTAAAGGTTATCTAGAGAAAGGAAATGTTAAAAATGGCAAGAGATGGAACAAATCGAGGTGGAAGAAGACCTAGAACAGGACCAAAACCTCAAAGTGCAGTTGAAAAAATTCAAAAGGGAAAAGAAGTTAAAGTAATGGATATTCCAAACTTAGAAGTCCATGATTTAGCTGCTGTTGATTTACCAGAAGGAGTAATTCTTTATGGTGAAGATATTCCAAAACCAAGTGAATATTTATCTGCAAAACAAAAAGATGGACGAACATTAGGTGCGGATGAAATTTATAAAGAAACCTATTTATGGTTGAAGGAACGTAAGTGTGAAAAGTTCGTTAATAGTCGTTTAATTGAATCGTATGCACAAGCCTTTGCTCGATACATTCAGTGTGAAGAAGCAATCTCAACGTATGGGTTACTTGGGAAACATCCTACAACTGGTGGAGTGATTACCTCGCCATTTGTACAGATGTCTAGTCAGTTTCAAAAACGAGCTAGCTTATTGTGGTACGAAATTTATGACATTGTTAAACAAAACTGTACGGATGTATATGTTGATACGAGTGAAGATTTAATGGAAAAACTACTTCACTCAAGAAAAAATTTATAAGGAGAATGTTATGATTGAGAAAGTAAATCCTAGTCATCCGGATAAAGTCGCAGACAGAATTGCTGGTGCGATTGTTGATTTGGCTTATGAACTGGAAGAAGAACCTAAAGTAGCAGTAGAAGTTCTTATCGGACATGGCAAGTGTCATGTAATAATTGAAACTACAGTTAAATTTGATAAAAAGAATATTGAAAACATCATTCATAGAATTGCTGGAGAAGTGTTAGCTGATATTGTTATTGTGCCACAAGATAAACAACTATCAGATAACCAACGTGGATTTTTGAGATGTGGTGACAATGGTATTTTTAAAGGAGCACCACTCAAAAAGGAACAACAGTTGCTGTCGAGGATTGCAAGAGAGTTATATGAGCAATTTCCAACTGATGGGAAGTATATCTTGACAGATAAGCGTCTGATTATTTGTCAGAGTTATGCTAGAACAGAAGATATTAAAAAACAATATCCTAACGCAACCATTAATCCATTAGGTGAATGGGCAGGAGGAACTGACGTTGATACTGGAGCTACTAATCGTAAACTTGGAAGCGATATGGCTGATGGAGTGACAGGTGGAGGGTTACATGGGAAAGATTTATCCAAAGCTGATGTTTCATTAAATATTTATGCACATCTAAAGGCACAGAATCTCCAACAACCGGTTGAACTAAGCTGTGCTATTGGAGATGAATTTGTAGACGGAATACCTTATGAAGACATTGTAACATTAGCAAAACATTATATAGATTCCATTGGTGGATTTGAAAAATTCGCTGAGTGGGGTCTTTTTTAGTGGGGTGATAATATGGAAAAAGAAATGCAGTATTTTCTAGCAGATGTAAATGACCTCATTCCATATATTAGAAACGCTCGTACTCATTCCGAGAGTCAGATAGCTCAGATAGCTGCAAGCATAAAAGAATTTGGATTTTTATCTCCGATACTGATTGCTGAAGATAATACAATTTTAGCCGGACATGGCAGACTTGCTGCAGCACAAAAACTAGGGTTGAAGCAAGTACCGTGTGTTAAGGAAAAACACCTAACTGAAACACAAAGGCGAGCTTATATTATTGCAGACAATAGATTATCTCTTAATGCAGGATGGGATGATGAGATGCTTGCGATTGAACTTTCTGAACTTCAAGGTGTGGATTTTGATTTAGACCTTTTAGGGTTTGATGAAAGTGAACTTGCCAGTATTTTTCAAGACGGTAAAGAAGTAGAAGATGATGATTTTGATGTTACTGAAGAACTTAATAAACCATGTTTTTCTAAAGTAGGTGATATCTGGACATTAGGAAGACATAGACTTATCTGTGGTGATTCAACAAAAGAAGAAACCTATCAAAGTCTAATGGATGGAAAGAAAGCAAATCTTGTAGTAACCGATCCGCCTTACAATGTTAACTATGAGGGCAGTGCAGGAAAGATAAAAAATGACAATATGGATAACGATAAATTCTATAACTTTCTACTTGATGCCTTTTCTAATATGAAAAAGGTGATGGCGGATGATGCATCTATCTATGTTTTTCATGCAGACACGGAAGGATTGAATTTTAGAAAAGCATTCAACGATGCAGGATTTTATCTATCCGGATGCTGTATTTGGAAGAAACCATCCCTTGTTCTTGGTAGAAGTCCATATCAATGGCAACATGAACCATGTTTATATGGTTGGAAGAAGAAAGGGAAACATCAGTGGTATTCAGGAAGAAAAGAAACCACCATATGGGAATTTGAAAAGCCTAAGAAAAATGCAGATCATCCTACTATGAAACCTATTCCACTACTTGCTTATCCAATTACCAATTCAAGTATGAGTAACACCCTAATACTTGATCCATTTGGTGGAAGTGGCAGCACGTTAATTGCTTGTGAGCAAACAGACCGTTCTTGTTATACTATTGAACTTGATGAAAAGTTCTGTGATGTAATCGTCAAAAGATATATTGAGCAGGTTGGAACTGATAAAGATGTATTAGTATTAAGAGATGGAAAAGAATATTTATATAGTGAGGTGACTGCTGATGAGTAAGGAATTAACTCTTGGCAGTCTTTTTGATGGAAGTGGGGGTTTTCTGCTTGGAGCAAAGTTATTGGGAATTAAACCTATATGGGCATCAGAAATTGAACCATTTCCCATCAGGGTTACTACAAAAAGAATGCCGGAAGTAAAGCATCTAGGGAATGTGTCAGATATTAAAGGCTATGAAATAGAGCCAGTGGATATTATTACTTTTGGAAGTCCCTGTCAGGACATGTCCATAGCAGGGAAAAGAGCGGGACTGAATGGTTCTCGTTCTAATTTGTTTTTTGAAGCAATAAGAATTATTAAAGAAATGAGGGAGAAGACGAATGGAACAAAACCAAGATACATCGTTTGGGAAAATGTCCCTGGTGCATTCTCCTCAAACAAGGGAGAAGACTTTAAAAAAGTGCTTAAAGAAATCTGTGAAATCAAAGGATATCAAATTGATGCACCTAGACCTAACAAGTGGCAAAATGCAGGACTTATCATGGCAGATGATTTCAGCCTCGCATGGAGGGTATTTGATGCTCAGCACTGGGGAGTCCCCCAAAGAAGAAGACGAATCTATCTTGTCTGCGATTTTAATGGAGAAAGTGCCAGAAAAATATTATTTGAGTCCGAAGGCATGTCTTGGCATCTTGAAAAGAGCAAATGCCCGTGGGAAAGAACTGCCAAAGATTCTAAGACTGGCATTAGAAATGGGTGCGAAAATCTGTGCTTAAATGACCAAGGTGGTCAGAGGATGGATATTTATGAAAATAAAAGTGGAACAATTACAGCAAGCGTAGGTAATCATCCACCCTTAGTATTTGAAAATCATGGACAGGACTCTAGAATCAAAGGTCCAATTGATATTAGTAATACACTAGGAGCAAGTCTTGGAACTGGTGGAAATAATCAACCTTTTGTAGTTGAAGATAAAGTAGATATATTTGATGTCAGAATCACTTCAGAAAACACTAAGAATCATAGAGCCAATATCTATGAAACGGATGTTGCAAGGACTATAAATACTGGATTAAATTCACCAGATGGTAATCAAGGAGGCCTTGCTATTGTTTATTCAATAAGTAAAAATTCGCATCATACTGAAGCAGTAGAAAATTTAGCGAATACTTTAGTAGCAAGCGACTATAAAGACCCTCCAGTTGTTAATGACATTGATGGTAAAAAATATATTGTACGAAGACTTACACCAAAGGAATGTGGAAGACTTCAAGGATTCCCAGACGGTTGGTGCGATGGACTTGAAACAGAAAATCCGACACAAGATGAACTAGAATTTTGGTTTGAAGTCTTTGAAACATATAGAAGAGTTGTAACAAAAGCTACTAAACCTAGAAGTGAAAAAAAGATAAGAAAGTGGCTTAAAAATCCTCATACAGATTCTGCAGAATATAAGATGTGGGGGAATGGTGTAGCCCTTCCGAATGTCTGTTTTGTACTAGCAGGAATTGCTCATTTTTATTTTGAATAAATCTTAAAAATAACTTGCTATTTACAGCCTTTAGAGTGATATATGTACATACCAAATTAAAGGAGGTAAGAAGTATGGAATTAAAGTATGAACTGAAAGGTGCAGAAAGAAAAAAGTTAGTTAAGGCAATTGAATCGTTAACTGGCTATAAAGCCAAATACTTAGGTATGCCAAGTGCAGCTTATGAGGTAGGAACATTTATTGTGAGTAAAGAAGGTACGGTTAAATCAACAACTGATAAAGACCTAGAAAATCTTGAGAAAATTCTAGCAAATGATTATGCAATAGAAATTCCGAAAAGCGAAACTGTGGTCACTCAGGGGCTTACAGTAGCAATTCCAATAGAGAAGGTAAATTTATCAAACCTAGAAAAAATATTGGAAAACAAAGGGGATTTAATTAAAAAGGCACTTGGAGTTATAAGTCTTGGAACAGAGGAAGATGAAGAAAAAGTAAGTTTTCCTTGGTTTGAAAATATCGATAATGAACATCTAATGACATATACAAAATTTATTACAGCACTTTGCAAGATGAGTGTCAAAGCTAAACGCATAAATGAATTTTCCAAAGAAGTTATAAATGAAAAGTATACTTTTAGATGTTTTCTTTTAAGACTTGGTTTTATAGGTGATGAATTTAAAATGGATAGAAAGATACTTCTTGAAAAATTATCTGGATCATCTGCTTTTAGAAATGGAGGTCTTAAAGATGAAATTTCTAAGTAGAGAGATTGTTGAAGAAATTAGGAAAAGATATCCAAAAGGAAGTAGAGTGGCACTAGTCTTTATGGACGATTCTCAAGCTCCTCCTGTTGGAACTTTAGGTACAATTCTTGGTGTGGATGATATTGGTTCATTAATGGTTGAGTGGGATAATGGCAGTCATTTAAATGTTATTTATGGTGAGGATAAAGTTAGAATTGTTCACTATAATAAAACGATTCAATTTCAATTTGAAGAAGTAAGAACTACAGGTTTAGTGAATATGTTGGACTATACTGGAGTTCAAAGAATAGCTATGATGTTAGGATATTTTGAATTAGTTGAGTTTATTAAAAATTATCGAAAAGAATATTTCGATTTATTGGGAAAATAACTTGCTATTATAGTGGTTTAGAGTGATATATAGACTACCAAAAGAGAAGGAGTTTATTACCATAACAACATTCGAAAAAGATTATAAAGCCATTATTCAAGACGTAACAGAAGCAAAAGACATTTTAATAGGACGCAAAGAAACGATTGAAAAACTAAAAAAAGAACAAAGAGCTTGTAAAAATAAATTTAGATGGACATGTATGCAACAAGAAATTGAAAGATTACAAAATGAATATCGAGTGTTAGATGACTTGATTTAAAGAGTGGATAAGATCACGAAAGTGGTCTTTTTTAGTACAAAAAATTAGGAGGTGAGAGTACGGTGAATAAAAAATATAAGCCTACCAAATTTAAAGCTAAAGATTCAATTTATAGTGAATCTCATGCTGATTATGCCGTAAATTTTATTCAATGTTTAAGTCATACTAAAGGAACATGGGCAGGAAAACCTTTTGAACTATTGCCATGGCAAGAAGAAATTATACGTGATTTATTTGGAATATTAAAGCCGAATGGGTATCGACAGTTTAATACTGCTTATGTAGAAATCCCTAAAAAGATGGGAAAGAGCGAACTTGCTGCTGCAGTGGCTTTGCTTCTTTGTTGTGGGGATGGTGAGGAAAGAGCTGAGGTATATGGTTGTGCAGCTGATCGTCAACAAGCAACTATTGTTTTTGATGTAGCTGCGGATATGGTTCGAATGTGCCCCGCTCTCAATCGAAGAGTTAAAATTCTTGCGTCACAGAAAAGAATTATTTACACACCTACTAATAGTTTTTATCAAGTGTTATCAGCTGAGGCTTACTCAAAGCATGGGTTCAATATTCACGGAGTAGTGTTTGACGAATTGCATACTCAACCAAATCGTAAGTTATTTGATGTTATGACAAAAGGGAGTGGCGATGCAAGAATGCAACCTCTCTATTTCTTAATTACAACAGCAGGAACAGATACGAATTCAATTTGTTATGAAACGCATCAAAAAGCTAAAGATATTATTGCTGGACGTAAAATAGACCAAACGTTTTATCCAGTAATTTACGGGGCAAATGAAAATGATGATTGGACTGATCCGAAAGTTTGGAAGAAAGCTAATCCATCTTTAGGAGTAACAGTTGGAATGGATAAAGTGAAAGCTGCCTGTGATTCGGCAAAACAAAATCCTGCAGAGGAAAATGCCTTTAGACAATTACGTTTAAATCAATGGGTGAAACAATCTGTTCGATGGATGCCGATGGAAAAATGGGATAAATGTGCTTTTAAAGTGAATGAGGAAACCTTAAAAGGTCGTGTTTGTTATGGTGGATTAGATTTATCATCCACTACCGATATGACCTCTTTTGTTTTGGTATTCCCACCTCAAGATGAAGACGACAAATTTATGATACTACCGTATTTTTGGATACCTGAGGACACACTCGACCTTCGTGTAAGACGAGATCATGTCCCTTATGATTTATGGGAGAAACAAGGATACGTGCAAACAACAGAAGGGAATGTTGTCCATTATGGATTTATCGAACAATTTATTGAACATTTAGGAGAAATTTATAATATTAGAGAAATTGCATTTGACCGATGGGGTGCTGTTCAAATGGTCCAAAATCTTGAAAATATGGGGTTTACAGTTGTGCCATTTGGACAAGGCTTTAAAGATATGAGTCCACCAACAAAGGAATTAATGAAATTAACTTTAGAAGAAAAATTAGCACATGGTGGACATCCAGTTTTGAGATGGAATATGGATAATATTTATATCAGGAGAGACCCAGCGGGGAATATTAAAGCTGATAAAGAAAAGTCTACTGAGAAAATTGACGGTGCAATAGCAACGATAATGGCACTTGACCGTGCAATAAGATGCGGAAATGTTAATACTGAAAGTGTTTATGATGGACGTGGATTGTTGTTTATGTGATAATTGTAAATAATTTGTTATGAGGTGATAAAATGGAACAAAATGTTTGGGAATCTATTACAGAAGAAAATGGTAATTTTTTTGCATCTAGTGATAAAATTTTTCTGAATAAAATACAAAAAAACAAAAAATATAAAATGTTAGACGATGATTTTAAATTAGATTTGAGTGTTATTCCCCTTCATTTTGTTGGTGATATTCGTAATGCTAAAGTTTTAGTTCTAAATCTTAACCCTGGAATTGGTGAAAAGTATTTATCTTTTTACAATGAGAATAAAGAGTATCAGGAAAAGATAATTAATAATTTAACATTTAAAGACCCTAAATTCTTTGAATTTGATTATTATACAGAAAATAACGAAGGTTATTGGAGTAGATTATCTCCTTTATTTTCTGATAAATATTCTGAAAAAATTTCTAAAAATAAGATTAGTAAAGATACAAAAGATTTGGATATATTTTTTACAAAAAATATTGCATTAGTTGAATTTTTTCCGTATCATTCAAAGAAATTTTTTGGAATGAAAGATATATTTAATTCTACTGTTAAGGAAATGAAGGAATATTTACCTAGTCAACAATTTGTATTTAATATTATTAGGGAAAGAATAGAAAATAAAAATGTAATAATTCTTCTTTCTAGAGCAGCTACTAAATGGATAGAAGTTATACCTGAAATTAAATTTTATAATAAGGCGTATAAATGTAGTAATCCCTTTAATCCAAGTTTTAAACTAAATCATATTTTGAAACTTAATATGGGTGAAGAAATAGTTGAAGAAATAAAAAAATAAATGATAAAATATTTAATAGCATCTCAAATGAGGTGCTTTTTTTATACACAAATTTAGGAGGTAAAGCTAGTGAATATAATAACTAAATTATTCAAAAGTAGAGATAAACCACAAAACCGAATTAATGGAAGTACCTATAGTTTTCTAATGGGAGGAAGTTCAAGTGGCAAACGAGTAACGGAAAGAACAGCTATGCAGATGACAGCAGTTTATAGTTGTGTACGTATCCTATCAGAAACTTTGGCAAGTTTACCACTGCATATTTATGAAGTTACAGAAAGTAATTCTAAAAAAGCTATTAGCCATCCATTGTATAACTTATTGCATGATGAACCAAATACTGAGATGACAAGTTTCATTTTTAGAGAAACGCTGATGACGCATTTATTATTATGGGGGAATGCATATGCTCAGATAATTCGTAATGGAAAGGGAGAAGTGTTAGGTCTTTACCCACTTATGCCTGATCGAATGAAAGTTGATCGTGATGAACGGGGGCAGTTGTATTATGAATATTTAGTGAGTGATAGTGATGCGAATACAAAAGAAAGAGGAATTGTTCGTCTTGAACCATTAGATATACTCCACATTCCAGGATTAGGCTTTGATGGTTTAGTTGGGTATAGTCCAATTGCAATGGCAAAAAATGCAATTGGAATGGCAATTGCAACTGAAGAATATGGTGCAGCTTTCTTTGCGAATGGTGCAACACCAAGTGGAATACTAGAACATCCCGGTGTAGTGAAGAATCCGGAAGCAATGCGTGAGAGTTGGGCGAAAGGTTTCTCAGGAAGTAATAGTCATAAAGTTGCTATTTTAGAAGAAGGAATGAAATACACTCCAATTTCTATTGCACCAAATGAAGCTCAGTTTCTTGAAACAAGGAAGTTTCAATTAAATGAAATAGCACGAATATTTCGAGTGCCACCTCATATGGTTGGTGATTTAGAGAAATCTAGTTTTTCTAATATCGAGCAACAGTCACTTGAGTTTGTTAAATATACTTTAGATCCATGGGTAACTCGTTTTGAACAAGCCATGACTAGAAGATTATTAACTACAGATGAAAAGAAAAAATTTTACATCAAATTTAATGTGGATGGACTGCTTCGAGGCGATTATCAAAGTCGAATGAATGGATATGCAACTGCAAGACAAAATGGTTGGATGAGTGCAAATGATATTCGAACTTTAGAAAATCTTGATTTAATTTCTGATGAAGAAGGAGGGAATCTTTATCTTATTAATGGCAATATGCTTCCATTGAAAAATGCTGGGGCATTTGCAAAATTGAAAGAAACGGAGGAAGGAATAAATGAAGAAATTTTGGAATTGGAAAATCATTCAAAATAATAAAAATGAACCGAATGAAGCTGTACTTTATTTAAATGGTACGATTGCAGAAGAATCATGGTTTGATGATGATGTGACACCTAAAATTTTTAAAGAAGAATTAGAAAACCATCAAGGAGATATAACCGTTTGGATAAATTCACCGGGGGGAGATTGTATTGCAGCAGCACAAATTTATAATCTTTTGATAGAACATAAAGGAAATGTAACTGTTAAAATTGATGGAATTGCAGCGAGTGCTGCAAGTGTGATTGCAATGGCAGGAACAACGGTGAAGATGAGTCCAGTTGCCATGCTGATGATTCATAATCCAATGACGATTGCTTATGGAAATACATCAGAAATGGAAAAAGCAATAGAGATGTTACAAGAAGTTAAGGAATCCATTATTAATGCTTACGAACTGAAAACAGGATTGTCACGTAATAAACTTTCTAAGTTAATGGACAACGAAACTTGGATGGATGCAAGAAAAGCTGTTGAGTTAGGATTTGCAGATGAGATGATGGAACGAAATACAAAAAATCTTGAACCTCCATCTGTATCTATGATGTATTCAGAAACACTGCTTACTAATTCATTAATGGATAAATTAAAAAATACATGGCAACCGCCACAAATAACAAAAAATAAAGTCTCAGCCGACTCCTTAATGGAACGGCTATTTTTATTGGAAAAATAGGGGGGAAAAACAATGACAAAATTACAAGAATTAATTGAAAAACGTGCAAAAGCATGGGAAGGTGCTAAAGCTTTCGTGGAAAGTAAGAAGGACAAAGACGGTCTATTAAGTGATGAAGATGTGAAAACTTATCATGAGATGGAGAGTAAGATTCAACAATTTACAGATGAAATTGATCGTACTACTAGAATGGATGCAATGGAGCGTGAATTATCGAAACCAGTTAATACTCCATTAACAGCTAAGCCAATGGGAGATATGAAGGAAAGTGAAGTAAAACCTTCCTCTGTTTATAAAGAAGCTATGCTAAAAGCATTACGTTCTAACTTCAGACAAATCGATAATGTATTACAGGAAAAAGTGGATGCAGATGGTGGATATCTTGTACCTGAAGAGTATGACAATCGTTTAATTCAAACTTTAAATGGCGAAAATATTATGCGAAGTTTAGCGAATATTATTACAACTAGTGGAGACCACAAAATTAATATTGCAGCAACGAACCCAGCTGCAGCATGGATTGAAGAAGGTGGTCAGTTAACATTTGGGGAAGCTACTTTTAAACAAGTGTTATTAGACGCACATAAACTTCATGTGGCCATCAAAGTTACTGAAGAACTACTTTACGATAGTGCTTTTAATTTAGAGGATTATATTTTAGAACAATTTGGTAAAGCATTAGCGAATGCAGAAGAAGATGCTTTCTTAAATGGTGATGGAACGGGAAAACCAACTGGTATTTTCCACGAAACAAATGGGGGTACTCATTTAACCGAAGTAACCGCATTTAAGTCTGATGACATTATCAACCTGATTCATGCCTTGAAGCGTCCTTATCGAAAAAATGCTGCTTTTATTATGAACGATAAATTGATTGCAACTATTCGTAAATTAAAAGATGGAAATGGGGCTTATATGTGGCAACCATCTTACCAAGTAGGTGAGCCAGACACCTTACTTGGTTATTCTGTTTATACTTCAGCTTTTGCTCCTGAAGGAAAGATTGCCTTTGGAGATTTCAGCTATTACAACATTGGTGATAGAGGAACACGTTCATTTAAACAATTAACTGAGTTATTTGCTGGTAATGGAATGATTGGTTTTGTTGCAAAAGAACGAGTGGATGGAAAACTAATTTTACCTGAAGCTGTTCAGATTTTACCTGTTAAAGGTTAATGAAAGAGAGGGAAAAAGATGGTTAGTTTAGAAGAAGTGAAAAAATACTTGCGAGTTGACAGCTCTGATGACGACCATCTTTTGTCAACTCTCATTCAAACAAGTACTACTCTTTGTTGGCAAGTAGCAAGATTAAAGGATGAAGTTGAACTTCAAGAATATGAAGAGATTGCTCGTGTAGCTATTTTATTCTCAGTTGCTTATTTATACGAACACCGAGAAGACGCTAATATGAATGATTTAACAGTAACCTTAAGGTCGTTATTATTTGGAATTCGAAAGGGAGGATTTTAATGTCTGTTAGTGATTTTAATGTCAGAATTACTTTACTTACTCCTAAAATCGAGGTGGACGATATTGGAAATCGTAGAAATAAGTGGGATAAATTTTACGAATGTTATGCTTCAGTTAGTGAAATTAAGCCAAATGAAAAAGAAGGTCGTGCTGTTGTTTATGATGATACGCAATTGAGTTTTACCATTCGATATTCTAAGGAAGTTTCTTACTTAGAGAGTACAAAACTTCGTGTTATTTTCCAAAATAGGAAGTATGAAGTTATTGGTATAGATTATATGCACTATCAAAATAAACTGATTAAAATCCATACAAAGAGGGTGGAAAAATGGTCCAAGTAGATAAATTGGGAGATGCTATAGGAGAACAATTAATTGAATATGCAAATCATATCTCTGAAGATATTAAGAAAATTGTGCTAGATGTTGCAGATGATGTGAAAAAGGATATTCAAGCTACTGCTCCAATCAGAAAAGGAAAATATGCAAAAAGCTGGAGAGTAAAAAAGGTAAAAGAAAATAGTAATAGTATAAATGTTGTAGTTCATTCTGAGAAGCATTACCAACTGACACATTTATTAGAATTTGGACACGCATTGAGAAATGGTGGACGTTCAAAAGCCATTCCTCATATTGCTCCAGCAGAACAACGTGGAATTGAGAATTTTGAAAAGAGAGTCATGGAGGGATTAGATGGATAGATTGTTATCACTATTACGGGAATTTAATTTTCCTTATGCCTATCATCATTTTGCAGAAGGCGAAAGTCCTGAACCTCCATTTTTGATTTATCTTATTCCAAAGAACCATCATTTTTCAGCAGATGGGAAAATTTATCATAAAACTATGTTAGTTAGATTGGAACTGTATAGTGATAAAAAGGACATAGAAAATGAATCAACGATGGAAAATGTTCTTGAAAGAAATGATATTTATTATCAAAAATCTTCTTTGTGGATTGAGAGTGAATCTCTTTACGAAACAATTTATGAATTTGAAATGGAGGAAGAATAATGGAAAACAAAGTTAAATTTAATTTGTCACATGTTTATTATGCCAAGTTAAATCAAGGTGAAAAAACAACTTTTGAAAAACCAGTACCCATTCCAGGTGCTGTGAAATTAAGTTTGGATCCAAATGGTGAACCAGACAGCTTTTATGCTGATGGAATTCAATACTACACCATTAATAATAATATGGGATACGATGGTGAATTAGAACTTGCTTTAATTCCTGAAAGTTTTAGAAGAGATATTTTGCACGAAACTGCAGACAAAAACAAAGTTTTAATCGAAGATGCTAATAGTGAAACAGAAAATTTTGCATTACTCTTTGAATTTGATGGAGATAAAAAGAAGATTAGACACGTTTTATATAACTGCTCTGCAGGAAGACCTAAAATTGAAGGGCAATCGAATGAGGAAACACGTGAGGTTCAATCTGAAACCTTATCCATCAAAGCAAGACCTTTAAAGGAAGGACCAGTAAAAGCTAAAACTGGAAAGGAAACAACAGAAGCAACTTATAATAATTGGTATCAAGAAGTTTATATGCCTGTAGCAGAAGGGATGGAAGGATAATGGCTATTTTTAAAGAAATTACTATAGA
Organism: uncultured Granulicatella sp.; assembly: GCF_963521425.1. GTDB lineage: Bacteria > Bacillota > Bacilli > Lactobacillales > Aerococcaceae > Granulicatella. Next base: position 46,541 of record NZ_CAUQUN010000001.1, on the reverse strand, counting down.
TGATAAAAAAGTAAAATTTAAAGCATCTGCAGCAATTCCAAGATTATATCGTAATAAGTTTTCAAGAGATATTTATATGGACTTATTAGTTTTAGAAAAAATCTCTAAATCAAAAGGTGAAGTTGATGTAGAAAGTTTAGAAATATTTGAGAATATTGCTTATATCATGGCTTTTCACGCTAATAATAAAATTTCAGGAAATGTTACGGAATGGTTAGAACAGTTTTCTACATTTTCAATTTATCAAGTTTTACCTGAATTAATACAGTTATGGACAAAAAATACAAGGACAATGAGTGTCCCTTTAAAAAAGCAAAATCAACGGAGCGGAAGATGACAACCGCTCTTTTTTTGTTAAGGGCAGTTGAATTAGGTCTATCCATGAATGATTTATCATCAGTAACTATTGGTTTAGTAAATGATATGTATATTGAAAAGAATAACGACCAATTTGAATTTGCTGTTATTGCGACTCAAGAAGATATGGATCAGTTTTAGGAGGTGATGAGAGTGGCTAATAGAATTAAAGGAATTACTGTAGAAATTGGCGGAGACACTCTCAAACTTCAACAATCTTTACAACAAGTAAATTCAAACATTAGACAGACGCAAAGTGAATTAAAAGATGTAGAGAGATTGTTAAAATTGGATCCTCATAATACAGAGCTTTTAGCACAAAAACAGAAATTGCTAAGTACTTCAATCGATGAAACTACAAAAAAACTTGAAGCATTAAAACAAGCTGAAGAACAATCAAAAAAAGCGTTTCAAAATGGAGAAATAACGGAAGAACAGTTTAGAGGACTTCAAAGAGAAATCATTGCAACTAAAGAGGAATTAGATAAATTAAATGAACAGTTAAAAAATACGGATAGTGGTTTTCAGGCAACTACAAAAAAAGTTGGAGAAAAGGTTTCTGCAGTAGGAGAAAAGATTACTTCTGTGGGGACTACTTTAAGTAAAAATGTTACTGCTCCAATCATAGCTGTAGGTGCTGCAGCTACACTTGCTTTTAATGAAATCGATGAAGGTTATGACACAATTGTCAAAAAAACAGGTGCTACAGGTGATGCGTTTGTTGGACTAAAAGAAGTTGCAGATAATATATTCAAATCGCTTCCTGTAAATATGAGTGATGTTGGTGTAGCAGTTGGAGAAGTAAATACTCGTTTTCATGTAACTGGAGAAGAACTTCAAGAACTATCAACGTTATTCATAAAATTTGCCGAAATAAATGAAACAGATTTGAATAACGCTATTGGATTAACAAATAAAATCATGGTGCAATGGGGAATTGATACTAAAGAAACTGCGAATGTATTAGGCTTAATTACTCAGAAAGCACAAGATACGGGAATTAGCGTTGATACTTTGATGAATGGTGTCCAACAATATGGATCCGTCATGAAGGAGATGGGATTATCACTAGGACAAGGCATCAATCTTTTAGCACAGTTTGAAGCAAATGGGGTTAATGCGGATCAAGCATTAATGGGATTGAAAAAAGCTGTTGCAGCTTATGTTAAAGATGGATTATCAATGGATGAAGCACTGAAGAAAACCATTGATTCCATTAAAAATGCTAGCAGTGAAACTGAAGCCTTATCGATTGCTACTTCAATTTTTGGAGCTAAAGGTGCTACTGAGATGACAAAAGCAATTCGTGAGGGACGTATATCTTTTGATGAATTATCAGGTAGTATGAGTGAATATGGGGAAGTGGTTAATGCCACTTTTGAAGGAACAGAAGATGGTATTGACCAGTTTCAAGTAGCTATGAACAATGCTAAATTGGCTTTAGGAAGTTTAGGAGAAAGTATATCAGATGTTTTAGGTCCTATTTTGCAACAAGTAGCAGTCATTATTGGAAATCTTGCCACTTGGTTTGATCATTTAGATCCATCTATTAAACAAGCTATCGTTGTGATTGGTTTGGTAGTAGCTGCTGTTGGTCCATTATTAGTAGTGTTAGGAACAATTATTAGTTCCATTGGAAGTATTATTACCGCAATAGGAACACTATCAGGGGTATTTTCTGCGATAGGTGGAGTTATTGGTACTGTTGTAGGTGCAATATCTGCTCCCGTACTTGCTATTGTTGCAGCTGTTGCTGCAGTAATAGCAATAGGTATCGCTTTAATAAAAAATTGGGATGAAGTTAAAGCCTTTTGTATCACTGCCTGGCAAGCTATCCAAAATACTTTTTCTACTATTTGTCAGTCGATACAAACAACAGTCACTTCTATTTGGGAAAATATAAAAACTTATATTAGTAACATATTAACAACTATCCAAGAAATATTTAGCAATATATGGAATCAAATTAAAGAAACTATTTCTTCCGTTTGGACTGGGATTCGACAAGGAATAGAAGCAGTGTTAAATGCAATACAAACTATTATTAATTCAGTATGGAATACGGTTGCCCAAATAACAAGTACGGTATGGCAAACGATTAAGGAAACTGTTCATACGATTTTTACTTCTATTCATGATGTCGTTGTTTCGATTTTAACAACTATTCAAGAATTTATTCAAAAAAGTTGGCAAACAATTCAACAAATTATTAGTAACGTTTTAGAAACGATTCGAAATACTATGCAATCAGTATGGAATAATATTTATTCAACGATTAGTAATTTAGTTAATTCCATTTTAAGTACTGTTTCATCAGTATTTGACAGTATGTATTCTGCTATTTCAGGAACAATTGATAACATTTATTCAACGGTTTCAAGTGGATTTGATAATGCCGTTTCATATATTTCTGGACTTATTAGTTCTGCCTATTCATGGGGAAGTGATTTAATTAGTGGTATCGTTGCAGGGATTACAAGCAAAATATCAGCAGTCATTAATGCAGTTTCAAATGTTGCTAGTACAATTTGGAGCTATTTACACTTTAGTGTCCCTGAAGTTGGACCGTTAACAGATTATCAAAAATGGATGCCTGACTTTGTAAAAGGGTTATCAGACAGTCTAGAAAAAAGTAAAGGAGTTATAAAAAAATCTATTTCAAAATTATCGAATGAGTTAGTTATTAATCCTAACATTCCTGAAATGAAAACTTCAAGTGATGCTAAAGGGTTCAGAAACCAGTATCAGGATTTAATAAGAATTGTTAACGATATGACGAATTCTAAAAATAATAAGGAAGAAATTGTGATTCCTATTTATCTAGGAGGAAATTTATTAGATGAATTTATTTTAGATGCTCAACATAGACAGTTAATAAAATCAGGAGGAAGATGATAATTCTGATGATTATTACTGTCTTTATTAGTTATTTTGAATACAAAGGGGGAAGGAATGATGAAACATGTGTATTTAAAAATTAATAATCAACTATTACCGACGCCTGATGATTTTGATTTAAAAACGAAAGATATTGAAGGGGCTAGTAGTGGTATGACAGAGGCGGGAATTACTCATCGAGATATTATTAGACAAGGTGTTGTTTCTATTGCATTAAAATTTACTTTGTCTAGTCAACGCTTAGTTGAGGTATCAAAATTAGTGAAAGACGCATTATTAACCATTATTTATATGGATCCTTACACGTTAGAAGAAAAAGAAATTCAGGGTTATTGTACCGACTTTCAAGTACAGTTATTAAAAAATACAAACCATTATGGTTTATGGCAAGTTTCATTTACATTGGAGGAATATTAGAATGATACCTGTAACTGAAAAATTTAATACAGCTATTAAACAGAAAAGTCGACAAATTTTTTGGACAGGAAAAATTCTTTTAAAGGATGAAACGGTGGTTGAATTCGATGATAAGCACATATTATTAGATAGTGGCTCTATTACGCATTCTTGTTCAGGGACTAATGAATTAGAATTTGGTACTGTTTATGCTTCTGAAATGGGAATTACTCTAAAATTAGATAAGCTAACAACTGCTAGTCTTGAAAATGGAATTGTGCATTTATTTTTCAATATTAAGTTAAATAATGACAGTATTGAAACTATACCGATGGGAATTTTTGAGATAGCAGAAGCTAACCGAACTAAACACTTTGTTCAATTAAAGGGATATGATTATATGGTTCGTTTTGATAAAACACTAAATTTTAGCGATACCTATGGCTCAATTTTTGAATTATTAGAATTTTGTTGTAAGAAATGCCATGTAGAATTGGGAATGTCTAAAGAGATGGTTGAAATATTACCAAATGGTAAGGAACAAGTTGGAGTTTACTCGGAACACGATATCGAAAGTTTTCGAGATTTGTTGCATTATATTGGGATGACGACTGCAACATTTGCGACAATAGGACGTGATGGGAAACTATATTTAAAAAGATATTTACAAGACTCTGTTTGGGATGTAAGAGAAGAAAATCGATATGAATTAAGTATTTCAGATTTTAAGGTTGATTATACGGCAATACAAAGTACAAATTTAAAAACAAAAATTTCAGAGTATTATGCTCTTGAGGTCGATACAGGATTGACGATGAATGTGGGAGTTAACCCGTTAATGCAATTAGGATTGCCAGATAAAAGAACCAGAATGTGCCAAGCAATTCTACAAGAAGTCACAAAAATAAAATATACTCCTTTAGACAGTTTAATCGTTAGTAATCCTGCACTAGAAGTGGGGGATTTAATAAGTTTTTATGTTTTGAACCAACAATACTTATCCATAATAACGAGTATTGAATATACCATTCACGGAAAATATCGAATTAAAAGTGTCGGGAAAAATACTTTAAAGTCTGCTAATAAAAGTAAGCAAGATAAAAATATTCAAGGTATTTTACAATCGATTGAATCCGATAAACTTGCAGTGAATACTTATACGAACTTATCTGCCATAAAGATTAAACAAAAAAATCAAACCATTATTGATTTTGAATTTGCATCCAATAAAGAAACGGATGCTTTTTTTATGGCTACAATTCTGTTCAGTCAAAAAAGAAAAATGATTAAAGTTGAGGAAAAACTAGAAATGTTGGATGGAGAAGAAAGAAAAGAAATTACAATCTTTCGAACAACCGTAAAGAAACAAAGGTTACATTTAAAATATTATTTAAATGAATTTCCAATTGAACAAGTTCAACCTTCAACTGAATGTGGAGAAGGAAATGATTTAATAACTGTCATGTATCCTTTGAAGCACCTTCCTGAAAAAGTCATTAATCATTTTGTTGTGGAGATGAGTGTAGATGATGGAGAAATAGAAATTCCGATAGAAGGAATTCAAGCGATTGTAGTTGGTAGTGGTCTTGGAGGTAGTGTTCCGTGGGATGGAAAAATTAAGGTTAATGAAACAATTCCATTAAGGAATTTAGCTTTAAAAAGCATGATTAGTTTTAAAGATAACTCTGCTGAATTGAAGGTTGACGATTTTCCTGAATATAAAGTAACGGACGTTTTACGACTTAACTCATTAAAACTAACTATGATGAACTTTGATTACGAGGAAAAAGAGGTGGAGATTAATGCTGAAAGGTAAAACTGTAATTGAGTTGACAAATCAACAAACAAAAGAAGTAGAAAAAATTGAAGATACGAATATGGTAACGGATGTACTTGAACAAATTCTTACATTAAATCCATGCGGAATGATTTGTAATTCAAAAAAGAAAGAATTTTTTCCTATTATTAATAAATTATTAGGAGGAATTTTACTATATGAAAACATAATTGAAGAAGATAAGAATATTGTATTTGTGCCTACAACGAATAATTGTATAGGGTATGCCGGACAAACAGCAGGAGATTTGGAGAATGTGCTTCAAGGAAGTCTAAATAAACAAGAATCAAAAGAAACTGGAAATGGGTATAAGTTTGTATGGGATTTTGGTACATCCAAAGCCAATGGTAAAATCTCGAGTTTATGTTTGACGAATGCTAAAGCAGGAGAAAGTTATTATGGTACAAAGAAAAGAAGAACTGAAAGTATGGTTCTACTAAGTTCAGAAGAGTATAGCTCTGTCCCTGATGAGATATGGGCAAAATATACTTATTCTTTTGATGGGGATTTTGTAAATAACACATTGACATCCTGTTGGATAGAAAATAAAAAGTTAGTCTTTAAAAAATTTCGAGAGCCATTTTTAAAATATAAATTTTCAGATAATTTTGATTTCTTTTTGGAGAAGCCATTAAAAGAGTTTTCTGTAATATTTAAAAAAATTGGAAGTTTTGATCCTGAAACTGGATGTGTTTATTATGACGCAAAGAATTATTATTTTTTAATTTCAAAAGTTAATGGACAAAATACTAATATTTATAAAATGACTATTAACAAGGAGGATGCAAGTTATGAAGAAACGATTTTAACGTTAGAAAATATTAAGCTATCAAAACTAGGATCGTATTATGATGATCATAAAACCCATTCTTTATTAAGAGGAGAATATGTATATGCGTATGATTCAGATACAGCTAAAATAGTTAAATTTAATATTAATAATCCAGTAGATGTTTCTATACTAGAGTCTGATTTTAGTCTATATCAAGGTTACGATAGCTCTTATAATTGTACACTTTATCAGATAGGGAACATGATTGGCGGACTGAATTTTGTAATAGATGAGAATGACAAAGTATATAAAACAGCTGAAAAATATTTTCCTTTTGGGTCTAAACCAATTTCATATGGACCATTTGTCATTCTATACCAAAAAGTAAAAAGAGGTTATTCTGACCCTCAATATTATCGACATTTATATTTGGTATCGCCATATGCAGCTACAATTAATAATTTGTCTAAGGAAGTTGAAAAAACAGCAGATAAAACAATGAAAATTATTTATACAATTTCAGGAGGAAATGAAAATGAAAGCAACAGTTGACAGTTTTAATATTATAGTTTCTACAATAGGAGGAATTCTAGGAGAATTTTTAGGGAACATGGATGGGATTTTGTATGCCTTAGTGATTTTTGTCATATTAGATTATGTGACTGGGGTACTTTATGCCGTGGAAGAGAAAAAATTATCAAGTGCCGTTGGATATGAGGGGATTGCACGTAAAGTCACCATTTTTATTTTGGTGGGTATCGCTAATATTTTAGACTCTTATATATTAGGACAATCTGGAGTATTACGAGCAGTTGTAATCTTTTTTTATTTATCGAACGAAGGAATTTCTATTTTGGAAAATGCGACAGAATTGGGCTTACCAGTTCCTGAAAAGTTAAAAAACATCTTAAATCAACTTACGAAGAAAGAGGGAGAATAAAATGGTTGAGAAAATCAATGAAACATTAATGGATGCGGGTAGATTATCTAGTATTGATTTTGTAGTCATTCATAATGATGCTGGAAGCATGACACCATACCAATATATTGAATGGTTACGTTATAGAGAGAAATCACTTGGTATTGCCCATTATTACTGTAATCGTAATTGTATTGCACGAGTGATTGATACTTATAACATTGGGTATCATACAGGTGAATGGTGGAGTAATATCCATTCAATTGGATATGAGGTCTGTGAAAGTATGAAGGTAAGTGATGAAGAATTCCTTCAAAACGAAGATATGACTCTCATGCAAGCAACCGAAGACTTGTTATTCTATGGCTTACCAATCAATACCGATACGGTGAGACTTCATCATGAATTTGTACCGACTAGTTGCCCACATAGAAGTCTAGCCTTACATGGTGGAACAACCGAAAGTGTGAAAAATTATTTTGTGGAACGAATGAATTATTTTGCGAGTCTGGGTAGTACGGTAGATGAGATGTTAGGCGATTCGCCTGTAGCACCAAGTACAAGTGAACCAGATAAAACGCCATCAAATAGCAAGTCTAATGAGGACATTGCACGAGAAGTTATTCAAGATTTGTGGGGCAATGGAAGTGACCGTGTTTCCCGCTTGTCGAATGCGGGCTACAACGCTGATACCATCCAAGGAATTGTCAACCGCTTGTTGAGTGGCGACACTCCGTCAGTGAACTTGGACGAGATTGCTTGGCAAGTCATTCAAGGTGACTGGGGCAATGGCTCTGACCGTAAAGCTCGATTAGAAAGTGCTGGTTATGACTATCAAGCTGTCCAAAATCGTGTGAATGGTTTTTTGTGATATTTTTCGCTATTTACGAAAGTTTTCCTATAGAATTCATCAAAAATCTGTGTTATTATAACAATATAGAGTTAGGGACTAAGGAGGAAAAAACGATGAATAAAAATCAAGTGAATGAATATCACAATACAAAAAACGTTGTAGTAACCCTAGTAAATAAAAGTGAAAAGGTTGTCGATTTAGCAAAAAAATACTCTTGTTGTAAAAAAACGCAAAGAACAGATAAAACCATAACTAGAGGATAGTCAATAAAGAATAATATTTGGTCCCAACTCTATATTGAATGAGGTGAATTGAATGAAAGTTTTTGCTGCGGGAGTTTCTGAAGACGGAGAAATCGCTTATTTTGAAATTCAGATTGTTCCTATTTTTGGAGAAAAAGATTTAATAACGGGATATATCGGAGAATCACTTGTAGATTCTACATTGTTAGCTTTGACACTATATAGAATACGAAAAAATGATTGGAACCAAAAGTTTCATATTCATTTTTCTAATTCAGAAATTTTTAAAAATGGTCCCTCAGCTGGATTAGCAATTTATGTTAAGCTAGTATTTTTGAATTCACTAAATAAATATACCGCACTGATTACTGGTGAGTTGGACTTACATGGTAGAGTGATTGAAGTCGGTGGCATCTCACAAAAGTATGAATTGTATTTACATGAAAATATGTTTAATAAATTTTTAGCTCCTATAGATAATTTTTTTGAAGGAATGGAAGGAACATATATTCAACATATAGATGATATTAACTGGGAGGGGATGGAGTGGAACTGAGTAAGTTTACTATTAAAATCGACAAATGTGATAAATTTATTTTGTATTCAGTGCTATCAGGAAAATATGTGGAAATAGAAAAAAATACACTTAAAAGTTTGCTTAGTAAAAAAAGTATAAATAATATAGTCAATAAGTTGGAGAGGGAACTTGCTGAACAAGGATATTTCAAAGAAGAAGATTTTGATGAAGTTAAATGTTTAATGTACATATTAAAAGGACTTTATTTTAGTGGGAAGAGAATTGATTTAAAGTTAACGAAGGGATGCATCAATAAATTTAATATGGTATCTGATATTATTAATTCATTATCGGATATTTATCATGTTTATCTTCATGTAGACAATGAGTTATTTGGAATATGTGTTAATAAATTCCAATTAACTCATATTATTACAGAGGATTTTCGATTTTTTTATCAGGAGAAAAAAATATACAGGATAATAGATAAAGTTAGTGAAACTCATAACGGATTGTTAAAGGATTTATTGAAATTATACTATTATGAGTCTTTTATCAATGTAATAAATATCGAAAAATTTTTAAATCACAATGGTAATATAAGTGAATTTGCTAAAATGCAACAAGAGGATTTTTATACTAAGAATTATAGAGGTATTGAAGAAAATCTTTTAATACTTCAAAATCATGCTATTATTTTTTTGAAAAATGTAAATGAGGGATATTATGAGATTAAGTAAGTACGCATTGGTTCAATATAACGAAAACAAAATCGAATTATATCATTTGATAAATAGAACCGCCCTAAGTATTTCTTGTGACTTTTCTCTTTTAAATAAACCAATTAATCATATCTTGCCTTTATTAGATGAAGATACGAGAAAGTTACTCACAGATTCAGATTTTATTATTGATAATACAGCTGATGAATACGAAAAATATTTAATATCCAAAGAGGTTTATAAATATTCGGATTATGTTAATCGATTTGTTATTCATTTAAATTACGATTGTAATTTAAGGTGTGGTTATTGCTATCAAAATGTCATCGAAAATAAAATTATAATGAATGACTTGACTATGTTTCAAATTATACAATTTATATCTAATGTAGTTACGAAGACAAGTCCTGAGCTAATCGATATCTGTTTTATTGGTGGAGAACCAACATTGCATTCTAAAAGAATCATCGATATTATGGAAGCACTAAATCGAGATATTCAAACACCTAAAATTTATAGCATAGTTACAAATGGAACATTTGGAAATAAAAATATCTTAAAGAAGATGATTCAATATGGACTAAAAGATTTTCTCATTACTCTAGATGGTCCAAAAGAAATACACGATTCTTTAAGAGTTTCAGAAAGTGGGAGAGGCAGTTACGATAAAATTACGAAAAATTTAAAAATGATGCAGGAATATTTTCCTGAAGTTTCAGTGAATATTAATTGTAATTTGAATTTACAAAATATAGAGCATATAGAAGAGCTGCTAATGGATTTAGAGTATAAACAGATTGTTTATCCAGTTGTATATAGTTTTGTTATTGATACTCAAAGCAAGAAATTTAGATCAACTATAAAAGAAACAGACTTGATTTGGAAGAATATTCATCAACTATCAAATAGATATGGATATCGTTTTTCTCCCTTTTATAGAGATACATATCTTACTTGTTCGTTGTTTCAAAAAAATAACTTTACAATTGGAGCTGATGGATATTTATATGCTTGTATTGAAGCTGTAGGTACAGAAAAGTATAGGCAATGCCATGTTAATTTGTATAATACGATTTACTATCAATTTCAACAAGCTAAATTTAGTGAGTTAAATAATGTGTCTATTGCTTGCAGACAGTGTAAATTTTTACCTGTTTGCGATGGTGGGTGTTTATATAGAAAAAATAATGGGGATTTTGTATGTCCTAAAAAAGAATTTGAACAAAATGATGTAGAAATGGTATTTGATTACTATTTTAAGGAGAAGTAGCACATGGTATTTGAAGTAAAGAATATTGAAAAAAGATATAACTGTAAAACTGTTTTAAAGAATGTCTCCTTTGAAATTCCAGAAAATAAAATTACGGTGATTCTTGGTAAAAATGGTGCTGGAAAAACAACATTAATTAAATTGATGTTAGGAATGATCAGTGCAGATAAGGGAGACATTTTATTTAAGGGAGAGAATCTCTCAGATATTGGACATTCTTACTACCAAAATGTAAGTGCCGTATTAGAATCTGTCGATAATGTTTACCCATTTTTAACAGGTAAACAAAATATTGAATACTTTCTTGGATTATCAAAACAAAACATAAGCTATATGAATGATAGTATTCAAGCGTTAATTGATGAGTTCGACCTCAGAGATGCTATTGATGAACCAGTTGGTGGCTATTCTCGAGGAATGTTACAGAAGCTCTCATTAATTATTTCATTAATGACAAATGCAGAAGTGCTATTTTTAGATGAGCCAACTTTAGGATTAGATTTTCAAAGTTCAAAGCAACTTTGTCAAAAAATTAAACAACTTTCAACAGAACAGAATAAAACAATAATTCTTACCTCACACCAAGCAGAGATTATAGAGTTACTAGCAGACTATGTGATTGTGATTGATGAAGGAGAGGTTGTCTATAAGGGAGATTATCAGGACTTCTTGCAACAAGTTCCACATGTAGAAGAATTTGAAGCGGTTATTGAGGGAGAAGTGATTCATCAAGAGCTACAATGTCGCATTGAAAAAGGAAAATCATACGTGAAACGAAATTCTATTGATGAGTTAACGGCACTTTTAGTAGAGCATAATTTAATGTCTCATTTAATCAAGATTGAGAAATTAAGTCCTACGGTTGAAGAAACACTGGACTATTTCTATAGTCAAAGAGGAGGAACTCATCATGAAGTTATTTAAGGCGGAATTATGGAAATATTTACATGAAGTTAGAACCTATTATCCGGATCACATTGTAAGTGTTGTCGTCACAACAATTGTGTTTTACATGTTTTTATTAATTCAACACCAACAAATTGATCAGAGTTATGTAGGATTTGTATATTGGTATTTATTAAGTTCGGTGATTAGTGAGGCTGCGGTCTCTGTTTCTTCAGAAAAACAAATGGGAATCTTAGATCAACTCATCATTAAGCCATTTCCTTTTGAACAGTTGATTATAGTAAGGACATTAGTGTGGTTAATTGTCAATCTGATAAAGGTTGCTATTGTATCGCTTGTCTTGAGTGTTATTCTTTCGATTCAGATATCGTTTAATATCTGGTATGTTCTCATCTTCTTGATAACCACTGTTGGCGTTTTTGGTTTTACGTTGGTATTAGTGGCTCTGACGTTGAAATATACAAAGACAGCTTCATTTGATTCAATTATCTCCTATGCACTCTTGTTCTTCACAGGTGCCATCTTACCACATGAGATGATGCCAGAATGGGCAATTATGATTGGTAGATTTCTTCCAATTTCACTTGGAATTGAAATGACGCAAAACTTGATTCAAGGGATAAATATTGCTTTGATCGAATACGTGCTATTGTTAGCTCAGTCAGGCTTTTTTTTAGTGATTGGCTATGTGCTATTTAAGAAAATATACCTTTCTAGTAAGAAAGCTGGTATTGACCGGAGTTATTAATGAGGTAAAGGATTGCTTGCCAATGATTCTCTTGACTATTCGCTTGATGTGTGGGAATATGGTGCACACCAAGGAAAGGAACTAAAACTCATGAAAAATATCACTTTATTATACATCTTCACATTTGTAAGATAAGAAACAGAAAACGGCATTAAATGTCATTTACAGGCATATCTTATGGGTTTACGAATATACACAAGAAGTAAAATTGGACAGACTTGACATTGAATACTTAGGATTTTCAGACGGATACAATTGAAGAAAACTTAGAACGGTTTGGCTTCATAGAAGTGACGATTAGCGAAACATCGACTGCCTTGATGGAAATTCTCACAGCCTTAAAGAATATGGGGTTTACACCCGTTGATTTAATTCAGATTGACATTGACAAGAGAAATTTGCAAGCAGGAGAGAAAGAAATCAAGTCAGCGATTCTTTTGAAGAAGAATTAAGACTAAGTGCACTTGCTAGCCTACTGAGGAAGAAATTCCTTGGTAGGCTTTTTCTTTTTGGGTTAATTTTTTTATATTTTTTCTTGCCTGAGATATAGAAGGAAAAAATGGTACTTAAAAATTTAGTATCTGTCCTTTATCTATTAGGAGGAATGATTTATGAACAAAAAAGAAGAAATCATAAAACTAAGAAGAAATGGATTAGGATATAAACGTATTGCGATGATTCTAGATATCTCACCCAATACTGTGAAGTCTATTTGTCAAAGAGGAGAAATCGATAAAGGATTAACAGCTGCCACTAATGTGTGTCCTGTTTGTGGGGAGATTTTAAAGCAAACCAAAGGGAAAAGACAAAAGAAATATTGTAGTGATGCCTGTCGGATGAAATGGTGGAATAGTCATCTTGATAAGGTAAATCGACAATCATATACAAGCCATCAATGCTTGAATTGTCAAAAAATGTTTCAGTCTTATGCCAATTCTGAACGGAAGTATTGTTGCCATAGTTGTTATATTGCATCACGATTTGGAGGTAACCATGACTAATGAAGCCTTACAAAAAGAATGCCATTATCAGATTACTATGAAATATGCGAAGGAATTATTACAAAAAGGAATATTAACTGAAGAAGAATATCTACATTTTAAACAAAAGATGCTTAAAAAATATGAGCCAATTATCAGCCAATACATTGATTTATCAGTTGATAAATAACAGATTTAGAGTGATATATAGTAATACAAAAGGAGGAAACAACATGAAAAATGTGATTAAAATACCGTCATATTCAAAACTCTCGAATCATCAATTGAGAGTTGCAGCTTATGCACGAGTTTCTCATACCTACTTATTACAGTCACTCTCTAATCAAGTTAGTTATTATAACGAGTTGATACAAAGTAATCCAAATTGGGAATATGTTGGAGTTTATGTAGATGAAGCAGTAAGTGGACAATCCTTAAAAAAGAGAAATGAGTTTAAACGTTTGATTAAGGATTGTCGAGAAGGAAAAATCGATGTGATTTTAACAAAGTCTATTTCTAGATTTGGACGTAATATAGTTGATTTACTTAAAACGATTCGAGAATTAAAGAGCTTGAATGTAAGTGTTCGTTTTGAAAATGAAAATATTGATACGCTCACAACTGATGGGGAATTATTACTTACTTTATTAGCAACAAAAGCTGAAGAAGAAGCAAAGTCAACTTCTGATAATGTTCGATGGAAAGTAAAACAGAAATTTGAACAAGGCTTACCGTATATTCCACAAGATATGTTTGGTTATCGGTGGGAAATTGACCATTATGAAATTGAAAGAAATGAAGCAAGTATTATTCAAGATATTTTTCAACAGTACATAGAAGGAAACACTACTAAAACAATCGTAGAAAGTTTGAATGATAGAAATTTAAAAACTCGTAAAGGAAATAACTTTAGTAGAAGTGTAGTTCATAAAATTTTAAATCAAGAAGCCTATACAGGAATCCTTCTTTTACAAAAAACGTATGTCGATTCTCAAAAAGGAAGAAGTGTTCCTAATACAGGAAAGAGAACACAATTTATTGTAGAAGAAGCACATGAACCAATTATTTCCAAGGAATTGTTTGATAACGTACAAAAGGAAAAAGCTAAAAGAAACTTACGTCAGAAGGGAGAACGAGATGAGTAAAAAAGTGATTACCGTTAAACCAGCAACTTTTATCAGTCAGCAGTCAAAATTACCAAGCGTAAAGAAAAGAAAAGTTGCAGGATACGCTCGTGTATCAACAGATCAAGATGAACAACAAAATTCGTATGAAACTCAGATTGCATACTATACACAGTATATTGCCGGAAGAGAAGATTGGGAATTCGTAAAGATGTATTCTGACGAAGGAATCAGTGGGACAAATACAAAACATAGACTTGGGTTTAAAGAAATGGTTGAAGATGCATTGGATGGAAAAATTGATTTAATCCTTACTAAATCCGTTAGTCGATTTGCAAGAAATACAGTCGATTCACTATCAACGGTGCGTCAGCTAAAAGATGCCGGTGTAGAAATCTATTTTGAGAAAGAAAATATATGGACGTTTGATTCAAAAGGTGAATTGTTAATTACGATTATGAGTTCTTTAGCTCAAGAAGAAAGTAGAAGTATTTCTGAAAATGTAACATGGAGTAAACGAAAACTTGCTGCAGAAGGGAAAGTTACTTTTAGTTATCAAACTGTATTAGGATTTAAAGCAAAAGCAGATGGTGGTTTTGAAGTAGATCAAGAACAAGCAAAGATTGTAAAATATATCTTTGGACAAGCATTACTCGGTGTTAGTCCAAGTAGTATTGCTAAAACATTAACTAAACAAGGAATACCTACTCCCGCAGGTAAAACAAAATGGAGTTATACAACTATTAAAAGTATTTTGCAAAATGAAAAGTATAAAGGAGATGCTTTATTACAAAAATCCTTTACCACGGATTTTTTAACAAAACAAAGAAAAAATAATGCGGGTGAATTACCACAGTACTATGTAGAAAATAACCATCAAGCCATCATTGATAAAGAAACCTTTGATTCGGTTCAACAATTACTTCAAACAAGTACGAAATGGGGGACAAGTAAAAATTATTATGGTAAGCTCATTTGTGGATGTTGTGGTCATTCATATGGAAGACACGTATGGCATTCTTCCAGTAAATATAGGCAGATTATTTACCGTTGTAATCATAAATATAAAAGTGAAGAAAAATGTACTACTCCACATATTACAGATGAACAGATACATGATTGGAGTGTTAAAGCTATTAACCATGTTCTTCAAAATAAAGATGAGATTATTGATAATTTAACGGTTCTTTTAAACCAACTGATGAATCAATCAGAATTAGAATTTGAAATCGAAACTTTGACAAAACAACTTGAAAATATCCATCAACAAGTAGTTGATTTAGTAGGCCAAAATGCCAAAGTTACTCAAAGTCAGAAAGACTACCATGAAACTTACCAGAAATTAGTCGAACAATATGAACAGTGCGAAAAGCAACAGCAGCAAAAAATAAGTTCAAGATTACTGAAAAATAATCGAGTGAAAGAGTTGAAAGGATTCATAAATGAACTCAAACAGCAAGAAGAACTTTTAACTACATTTGATGAACAATTATTCAATACGTTTGTAGAAAAAATTGAAATACATCAAGACAAATCAGTCACTATAACCCTAAAAAACGGAGAAGCTATATCAATGTGATATGGCTTTTTCTTTAGGAATAGTCACAAACCTAAAAATTTGGTATAATACAAGAATGGAATCAAAGGAATGACGAGCTCTAGGAAATGCACCCCCCTGATGCAAAATGCACCCCCTAAACACCGTTTGCACCCCCCTAGAGTAAAAAAAGGAGAGATTGTATGATAAAAGTCATTGCACTAGACTTAGATGGAACATTACTAACCGATGATAAAAAAGTAACACCTGAAAATAAAAAAGCCATTCAACTGGCTAAAGAACAAGGAGTAAAAATTGTTCTTTGTACAGGTCGTCCATTAATGAGTATTTACCATTTATTAGAAGAATTAGATTTATTAGGTGATGATGATTTTTCTATTAACTACAATGGTGGAATTATTCAAAAAACAAAATCCCAAGAAATTTTATTTAAACAAGGTCATTCGAGAGATGATATGCAATACTGCTATGAAGAAGCGTATAAAGTAGGATTACCGCTTGTAATGATTGATTTAGAAAGAGCTTATGAAACAACTTATCCTGAAGGAAGACCTTCTATTTATCCAGGATTACCTCATCCAATTGAGTTCATTACAAAAAATCCATCGGAATTTGAAGAAAGCCACGTTTTTTATAAGGCAGTGCTATGTATTGAAGAATCACTATTAGATGAAGGAATTCGTCAATTACCAGAAGCTTTCTTTGAAAAATTCAATTGTATGAAGTCACGTACTTTCTTATTAGAAGTAGTTCCAAAAGGAGTTTCTAAAGGAACAGGGTTAACGAATCTAGCTGAAATTTTAGGAATTACAGTAGATGAAATTGCAGCTTGTGGAGACGAAGAAAATGACTTATCGATGTTAACAACTGTTGGTTTTCCAGTAGCAATGGGAAATGGTTCTCCAGAAGTAAAAGAAGTTGCCAAATTCATTACAAAGACAAATGAAGAATCTGGGGTAGCTCATGCCATTTACCACATTTTGGAACAAAATAAACGTGAAAGAGAAGGAGTGAAATAATGGGATTATTTGATCGTATTAAACGTGCCTTTACCGGTGAAGATGCTGTCATTAAACAGCAAGAACAAGAAACTTCGATTGTTATTGATAAATATGACCAAGGAATGCAAAAAACTCGTAAAAGTTTTTCAGATCATTTAAACGAATTTTTAGCAGATTTTAGAACGATAGATGAAGATTTCTTCGATGATTTAGAAGAAACATTTATTTCTTCAGATGTAGGTTTTGAAATGACTTTAGCGATTACGGATGCTTTAAGAGATGAAGTTCGTTTGAAAAATGCTAAAAATGCTCATGATGTCAAACAAGTTATTATTGAAAAAATGGTAGACATTTATGAAAAAGGGGAAGACAATTTAGCAACTTTAGCAAAAGCGGAAGGTAGACCAACTGTATTACTATTTGTCGGAGTAAATGGTGTTGGTAAAACAACTACGATTGGTAAAATTGCTTGGAGATTGAAACAAGAAGGGCATTCTGTATTATTAGCAGCGGGAGATACATTCCGTGCTGGAGCCATCCAACAATTAGAAATTTGGGGCGAACGTGTAGGAGTTCCAGTTGTTAGTGGTAAAGAAGGTGGAGATCCTTCTTCTGTTGTGTATGATGCTATTAAAAAAGCGAAAGCAGAAAATATTGATTATTTATTAATTGATACAGCAGGTCGCTTGCAAAATAAAGTGAATCTAATGAAAGAATTAGAAAAAATGAACCGTATTATTTCTAGAGAAATTGAAACTGGAGCAGATGAAACTTTATTAGTGTTAGATGCAACTACTGGACAAAATGCTTTAGTTCAAGCAAAACAATTTAAAGAAACGATTGATGTGACAGGTTTAATTTTAACAAAATTAGATGGTACTGCAAAAGGTGGCGTAATTTTATCGATTCGTCATGAAATGAATATTCCTGTGAAATTTATTGGATTAGGAGAAAAAATGGATGATTTACAACCATTTGACTCAACGCAGTTTATCTTCGGATTAGTGAAAGATTCGTTGAAATAAAATCATTTATTTTTAATTGACTTTCTAAATGTAGCAAGTACGTTAGCAGGTTCGTTATTGGATCTCATGGCTAAAACTACTTTAGAAAGTCATTTTTTTACTCAACTCAACTATTTTGTTCGTGTTTTACTACATAATGTAAATGTTGAAGTAATTAATGTTCATAAAACACAGTTTTTTTGTTTACATTTTAGTCAAAATAAGTTAAAATATTTCGTGGTAACAGATATGAAACAAATGCTTATTTAAGGAGGTTACCTCATGTTTGAAATGAAAGTTTTTGATTATGAAGATATTCAATTAGTACCGAATAAATGTATTGTAAATAGTCGTTCAGAATGCGATACAACTGTTCAATTAGGGAAACATACGTTTAAAATCCCTGTAGTACCTGCGAATATGCAAACGATTATTGATGAATCAGTAGCAGAATTTTTAGCAGAAAATGGATATTTTTATATTATGCACCGTTTTGATGAAGAAGGAAGAATCCCATTTATTAAAAAAATGCATGAAAAAAATCTTATTGCTTCAATCAGTGTGGGTGTAAAACCTCATGAATATGAATTTATTAAAGAACTAAAAGAGAAAAATTTAATTCCGGATTATATTACTATTGATATTGCCCATGGACATGCGAATTCAGTTATTGACATGATTGGACACATAAAAGAACATTTACCAGAAACATTCGTAATTGCTGGGAATGTTGGTACTCCAGAAGCCGTTCGTGAATTAGAAAATGCTGGAGCTGATGCCACAAAAGTTGGTATTGGACCTGGTAAAGTATGTATTACAAAAATTAAAACAGGATTCGGTACAGGTGGTTGGCAATTAGCAGCCCTTCGTTGGTGTTCAAAAGCTGCCCGTAAACCAATTATTGCGGATGGCGGAATTCGTACTCACGGTGATATTGCAAAATCAATTCGCTTTGGTGCTACAATGGTAATGATTGGATCATTATTTGCTGGTCATGAAGAATCACCAGGTAAAACAGTTGAAATTAATGGAGAACAATTCAAAGAATATTTTGGTAGTGCATCTGAATTCCAAAAAGGTGAACGTAAAAATGTTGAAGGGAAAAAAATTATTGTTCCTTATAAAGGATCGTTAAAAGATACATTAGTAGAAATGCAACAAGACTTACAATCATCTATTTCATATGCAGGTGGTTCAGACTTAGAATCTATTCGTAAAGTGGATTATGTAATTGTTAAAAATTCAATTTTTAATGGAGATTCTATTTAAAACGGTATTTAATAATCTGAATTCTAAGAACGATTCAATGAGTTAAGTTGAATCGTTTTTTCTTTATTTTTTAGTAAGATTTTTTGCTAATTCTTTCAAAAAAGGGTAGAATGTAAAAGTTGATAGAGGAGGATAATTCGTGAAAATAAAAAATATTTTGGGATTAAGTTTCCTTATGGCTTCACTATTATGTACAAGTGCTATTCTAGCGGAAGAAAATGATTCAAGTACAAAAGAGGCTGTGCAAGAAACAACAGTTGAATCAGAACAAACCAAACAAGAAGTAAAAACTGAACAAACAACAGTAGCTATTCCATTTAGACAAGATGTAATGGAAGCAATTGCGGAATATGGGTATGGTGTTGAAGAAAATTATAGACCAGAAAGTACCATTATGGTCGATGCAGATACGGGAGAAATTGTATTTGGAAGTAATATTGATCAACCCTGGGATCCGGCAAGTATTTCTAAAATGATGACAGCTTATATGGCTTTTGAAGCAATGAAAGAAGGAAAGTTATCTTTAAATACAGTTGTAACAGCCACTGAAGAATATCGAGCGATTTCTACTATTTGGGAAATTAGTAATAATATTATCGTTGCGGGTGTAGATTATCCAATTGAAGAGCTGCTCTATATGATGTTTTATCCGTCTTCAAATGTTGCAACATTAATGGTAGCTAGGGCTACTGGTTTATCAGATACAGAATTCTTAAATAAAATGAATGCTAAGTTTAAAGAATGGGGAATGGAAAACACAAGATTTTATAATGCTAGTGGAGCTGTTGCTTCTGCATTTGCTGGATATTATTCTCCTGAGGGTTATGATCATAATCGTTATAATCAAACAACAGCAAGAGATTTAGCGATTTTAGCTTATCATTTTCTAAAAGATTTTCCTGAAATTACAAATTTCACAAAAAATCCATTCATTACGGTTATGGAAGGAACTCCTTATGAAGAATCATTTTATACTTATAACAGTTCAATACCAGGAATGTACCAAGGATTTCCAGGAGTAGATGGGTTCAAGACAGGTTCAAGTCCTAGCGCGGCATTTAACCATTTATTGACTGCCAAGCAAGAAGATACTCGTTTTATTCAAGTTATTTTAGGCGTTGGAGCTTGGGAAGATAAAGATAATAGTTCTTACTTTAAGAATCAAATTGGAAATGGACTATTGAAAAAAGCTTTTTCAGAATATGAGACTCAAACAGTTCTTAAAGCTGGAGAACATACTATTGATGGAGAGAAGGTTCAACTAGATAAAGATATTAAGACATTAGTTCGAATTGGTGAAACACCTAAATATAGTTTAAAAGAGGATAAAATTGTCATTGAAACAGATCTTCCTCGTATTACTTCAAAAATTGAACCATTAGCTTATCCTGTAACAATTATTCCTGAAGAAGTTGAAGAACAAAAAGAAATCACAACAATTACAGATAACGCAGAATCAAATATAAATTTTGAAGAATTTTTATTAAGTCTTTCTGAAAGACCTGTGTTATTAGGAGTTATTATTATAGGATTGGCTTGTATTATAAGTGCAATTATTGTATTTATTGTGTTTATTTTAAAGAGATAAATTAAAAAGCTTAAAATCATTGCTAAAGAATGATTTTAAGCTTTTTAAGTACAAAAACGTATTATGTTATGTAACTAAAATATGCCTTTTCATAGTAACATGAGACAGCGTAACTGGCTGCTATTTTACGTAAAATACATAAAAGAGTATATGACAAGAAACCAAAATACTTTTTGCAGTAGCAGAAATATCAGAAGTCAATATGGCTTCTGATATAGGAAAAATTGAGACCAAGGCTCAATTTTTAGCCATGAAACCCGAAGGGGTTGCTGGCGTCCTTGCTACAGAAATAAATATATTTTAAAAGTTTATTGTAAGGAAGAAATAAACCTTCCAAATGCTTCTTGTCCTTCAGTTGTTTGTTTGAAGACACCAGCATCTTCTAAACCACGTTCAAAAATTTCACCAACTTTTTGACGAATCAAACTTTCAACATTGTCTGTTGTAATTTCTTCGCTATCCTTAATTTCATTAGCCCATTTTTCATGCATTGCAGGCATTTGATGAGATTTTCCAAGTAAGTAGTTTTCAACTTCTTTCAGTTCAGTTTTTAAACGAGGAGGAAGAATTGCTAACCCCATCACTTCAATTAATCCAATATTTTCTTTCTTAATTGGATGCACATCCACATGAGGATGGAAAATACCATCTGGATATTCTTCAGTCGTACGATTATTTCTAAGCACTAGATCTAATTCATAAATACCATCACGAACACGTGCAATTGGTGTAATCGTATTATGAGGCGTTTCACCCGTAAATGCTAAAATATTTTCGCTCTCGTCTGAATAATTTCTCCATCTCTCTAAAATATGAGTAGCTAATTGAACGATTTGTTTTGTATCTTTACTTGCAAGTCGAATAACAGATAAAGGCCAATGTAAACGAGAAACTGTTCCACCAAATCCTTTAAATGTGTAATTTTCTAAAATTGGAGCAACATCCATAGGAAAGATATGACGACCAGATTGATAATGATCATGAACTAAAATAGAGCCACCAACAATTGGTAAATCAGCATTTGAACCAACAAAATAGTGTGGGAACTGACGTAAAATATCCATTAAATTTTCAAATGAACGCTCTGTAATTTGCATCGGACGAGGTACTTGTGTTAAGAAAATAGAATGTTCGTTAAAATAAGAATATGGAGAATACTGGAATCCCCAGTCTTCATGATTAATTTCTAAACGAATAATTCTATGATTACTTCGAGCAGGGTGGTTAAAACGTCCATAGTATCCTTCGTTTGTCATTGTTAATTGAGAAGCAGGATAACTCGATTGTTTTACCAATTTTGCTTGTGCAATAGCTTTTGGATCTTTTTCAGGTTTTGATAAATTAATCGTAATTTCTAAATTGCCATATTTTCCAGAATATGGGAATTGAATATTTTTAGCAATCGCTCTTGTTTGAATGTAGTGATTTTTTTGGCTTAATTCATAAAAATAATCAGTTGCTTTTTCTGGATTTTCTTTATAATTTTTCCAAAAATTTTCATTTACTATGGATGGAAGAGGCGTTAATAAATTCATAACAGCTGCTTCAAACGCTTCTTTTTCAGGTAAAATATCTTCAATGACTCCTAATTCAATTGCTAATTCAATAATTTCATCTACCGAATCTTCTAAAGATGGCAATTGCTCTTGTGAAATATCAGTTGATTTATAATCATCTAATTTTAATAGATGCAGTAATTGATTCGTTGTATAAATTTCGTCAACTGGATCTAATAATTTCTCCAGTTTAGCTTTTTCAATAAAATTTGTAATACTATGATACATATTCCGTTTTCTCCTAACCCATTTCGTTATTTTATATAAAAAATGCAATCGTTATCATTTCTTTTCCCATAAAAATGTAACGGCTTTTATATAAGCCTATTATAAAATGAAAGTATAAAAAAACAAACTATTTTTAGCAAAAAACTAAAAATAGTTTGAAAAATTAATATTTATTTGAAAAAAGCCCAAATATAATCAATAATCGCTGTTAATCCATAAGTATATGCTGCCAAAGTAATAGGTTTACAAATTAAAATAATGATGATGAACTTTTTATAACTCATTTTTGTTAAACCAGCAAGCATACATAGGAAATCATCAGGTGAAACAGGAAAAGCCATCATGAAAGTAAAGAAGTAATCAAATTTATTTCCACGATTTAGCCATCCGATATAACGATGATAGGTGCTATCATTCACCATTGATTTTACAAATAGTTGTCCATAAATTCGTGCTAAATGGAAAGCAATAATAGAACCGATAATAATACCGATATAGTTGTAGACATTTCCAATAAACATTCCATAAATATATACACCAGCAATACTAGTTAAAGCACCTGGAATAATAGGAATAACTGTTTGTAAAATTTGTAATAAGATAAAAATAGGTGGTCCCCAAATGCCTGCACGTTGCATATACTCGCTAAGTGCTTCTTGGGAAGTAAATAAACCTTTTTGATAAGCCCAAATACAAAAGATAACTGTAGCAATTGCTCCAGCAACAGAAGAAGCATGCATCATTCTTTGTGCAAAGGGAGATAAAGGCTTACCTTGTTTAATTTGTGTTTCAGTCATAGTTACTCCTTTATTTTAAATGGTTTTCTACAGCTACTTTATCATAAAAAGCTTGCCATTGTTGGAGTACATTTTCTTTAGAGTAGAATTGTTCTCCTTTTTTAGATTTTTCACAAGCTTCTTGATAGAAAGCTTCATCTTGTTGCAATTCACGTAAAATTTCTTGGAATTGTACTTGAGAATTTCCTTTTAAGTAATAATCAAACAAAATAGGGCGATATTCTCTTAAGTCTCTTAATAATAATGGAATATTTGCATTCATGGATTCCAAAATCGTCATAGGGAACAGCTCTTCAAATGAAAGTTGTAACATTACATCTCCCATATTGAAGAATTCATTCATCCGTTCTCTTTCTACAAGTCCTAGGAAATGAACATTACTTGGTAATTCATCCATATGTTCCATAATTTCTTTACGACCTTCAGAAATCCCTTTAAAAGCAAAATCACCTGCCCATACAAATTGGATATCAGGCATTTTTTTCGCTAAATCAATAAATTCTAAAACACCTTTTCTCATTTGTAATTGTCCTGCAGATACAACGGTAAATTTATCTGGATCTAATCCAAAAGATTCCCGAAGAGTTGCTTTTGAACGATCCGTAATTTTATAAAAAGTATCACGTGATACAAAGTTTGGAATATAAGTGATTCTTTCTTTTGGAATTCCATAATGTTCTAAATCTTCAATAAAACGTGGATTAACGGTTACTAAATAATCTGCTTGTTTATAAAATTGAAGAACATATTTATAAAATAATTCTTTAATCGGACGAGGTAGGGAAATACTTTTTTCTAAAGTTTCCGGTAAAAAGTGAACAGAAGCAATCATTGGACGGTTTTGTCTTGTGATAACAGATTTAATTAAAAAATCTGGATTAATCGTATGAATATGAGTAATATTGTATGTTTTTAATTGATTCACAACGACTTGATAGTCTTTTAAACCTTCTGTTACGAGATTAATTTGTTCTTCTGTAGCAGATAGAACACCTTGTCCTTTTACACTATCTGCTCGTGTAAGCATATTGATCGTTAACATATTGACTCCTTTAAGAAACAATTTCGTTTACTATTCTACCATGAAATGAACCATTTGGAAAATAGCTAATAAAATCTTAAAAGATTTTAAAAAAATAATCGAAAAATAGTATTTAAATATGATAATTATTTTATTGGTGACACTTTTCATGTATACTACAGTTAAAGAAAATTGTTTAATAGAAATAGAATAAGGAGGGGGTAAAATGGTAGGGATTTTGATGAATGCGAGTGTAAAAATAACGAACAAAAAAGAGTTTGAAGAGTTACAAAAAAGAATGACAACACCAAATACATCGGTAAATATTAAAGAGACAATTCAAAATAGAATTACTCCCGGGACAAAAAATATATAGAAAAATATGGAATTTCAAGGAGAACTAAAAAATGATAGTAGATATTGAATTAATTGAAGTGTTATTAGAAAAATATACTGCTTATAAAATAAGTAAAGATACTGGGATTAGCTATACTACAGTTAATGATTGGAAAAAAGGTGAAACAAGTATTTATAAAATGCAGTTAGAGAATGCCTTAAAATTATCAGAATATGCAAAAAAAGAAAACCTTAATAAAATTTAAAGATAACTTTTTGCCTTATGGGTAATTTTTTTGTATACTAGATTCAGAGAAATCAAGAGAGGTTATTCATGAAGCGTCAAAAAAATAAACCTAAAGGTAAAGCATCTAAAAATTCAAAAGAAGCAATGACATTAGTGGATTGTTATTACATTCCAACAGCAATTGCAGAACATTTTTGCCTATTACGTGAGCATTGTGCGACAGAAGTAGAACAAACTTTATTACAGCACTTTGCAAAAGTTCAACGAGAACAACGGGAAGACATTGGCGAAGTAATTGTTGCTTATGATGAAGCTGGTGTATGTCATGGTGAGATTAGTTTAAGTCCAACTGAAATATCAAAATTAGAAAAAGAAATTTCAGCCGAGAGATTGGATAAATATTTAGAAATTTATTTTAAATAAGATATTTTAAATAATGGATGAAGTTTAATCTGTAACAACTCCTGTTGGAAATTCCTACAGGAGTTTTTTTCTTTTTAAGTCGTGTGATTTGCCTCAATACCTAGAGCTTGATATCATCAAATAGAAAGGTAGGAGATACTATGGAATTAGGAATTCGTAATTTCACATTTAGAAACCCAACAAAAATTTTATTTGGAAAAGATCGTATTAAGGATATTGATGGAGAAATTCCAAAAGATGCGAAAGTATTAATTTTATATGGAGGAGGTTCTGTTAAACGGAATGGAGCCTTTGATCGTGCTGTACAAGCATTAGGAAATCGTGAATGGGATGAGTTTGGAGGAATCGAAGCAAACCCAACATACGAAACATTAATTAAAGCTGTTGCACGTGTAAAAGAAGAAGGTTTTACTTATTTACTAGCGATTGGTGGTGGTTCTGTCATTGATGGAACAAAGTTTGTAGCTGCAGCAAGTGTTTTTGATGGCAATCCATTAGATATGTTTAGAGGAGGCTTTGGAAAAGGTCTTCCTGTTACAAAAGCTGTTCCGTTTGGAACAATTTTAACATTACCTGCAACTGCTTCAGAAATGAATAGTGGAGCGGTAATTACTTTTGTAGAATTAAAAGCGAAAGTAAGTTTTAGACCAGATGTAACATTCCCTCAATTTTCAGTATTAGAACCTGAATTAACCTATACATTACCAAAACGTCAATTAGTGAATGGTGTATTAGATACCTTTATTCATACGATGGAAAATTATTTAACATACCCTGTAGATGCAAAATTACAAGACAGATATGCAGAAGGGATTTTACAAACATTAATTGAAATAGCACCAACAGTTATTGATGAAGAGAATCATGACTTTGCTGCAAGAGCGAACTTTATGTGGTGTGCCACAAATGCATTAAATGGAACCATTTCTGCAGGAGTACCGACAGACTGGGCAACTCATGCATTAGGGCATGAAATTACATTAAATCATGGAATCGACCATGGACGTACATTATCAATTGTATTACCTGCGATGATGAAAGTTCGTAAAGAACAAAAATGGGACAAATTGATTCAATATGGAAAACGAGTTTGGGATTTATCAGGAACACCCGAGGAAATCGTCAATGGAGCCATTGAAAAAACAGAAGAATTCTTCGCATCATTAGGGGCACCGATTCGATTCAAAGATGTTTCATTAGATGAATCAGTGATTGAAGCATTAGTGGAAGGATTAGGACGTCATGAGAAAATTCATTTATCAGAGCATCATAATCTAGAATTAGAAGATGCAAGAATTATTTATCAAACTGCATTATAGTAGGGGAAAGGAGCGAAAAGATGGCAAGTGAATTAATTGAAGAAAAGTTAAAACAATTGCCTGATTTACCAGGATGTTACTTGATGAAAAATCAAGAGGATGAAATTATTTATATTGGTAAAGCAAAAAACTTAAAAAATCGAGTTCGCTCCTATTTCCGTGGAGCACATAATACTAAAACTGAAAAATTAGTGAGTGAAATTCATCATTTTGAATTTATTGTGACGAAAACGAATAAAGAATCATTATTGTTGGAAATTAATTTAATTAAGAAATACCAACCTTATTACAATATTAAATTAAAACAAGGAACGATGTATCCTTATTTAAAAATTACAAATGAACGAGATCCTCAACTAGTGATTACAAGTAGCGTTGAAAAAGATGGAGGCATGTATTTTGGACCTTATCCGAATGTTTATGCTGCAACAGAAACGCAACAATTGATTCAAAAGATTTATCCATTGAGAAAATGTGGAAAGAATGAAACACGTGCTTGTTTCTATTACCATTTAGGGCAATGTATTGGCTGTTGCGACCATCAAGTTTCACCAGAAATTTACCAACAACAAAAGAAAAAAATTCAACGGTTTCTTGAAGGTGATGTAAAAGAAATTAAGCAAGATTTGCAAAAGAAAATGGATGAAGCTTCAGAACAATTAGAATTTGAACGAGCAATTGATTATCGAAATCAAATTCAATATATTGAAACAACAGTAGAGAAACAGCATATTATGTCTCAAGATTTTACAAATCGTGATGTATTCTCATTCTATATGGATAGAGGTTGGATTTCTATTCAAGTTTTCTTACTAAGACAATCTACAATTATTAAGAGAGAAGCAGCTTTATTCCCTATTTATAATTCAGTAGAAGAGGAATTAACATCCTTTATCGTACAATTTTATCAAGAACAAAATCATATATTGCCAAAAGAAATTTTAGTACCAGCTGAAATTGATAAGGAGTTACTAGCTGAAGTATTAGAAGTCAAAGTTTTAACTCCTCAAAGAGGTCCGAAGAAACGAATGCTTGATTTGGCGACACAAAATAGTGAAGTAGCTTTACTTGAAAAATTCAAGATTGATGAAAATAGTCAGCAAAAAACATTAGGTGCGGTTGAACAATTACGACAAGCACTTGATTTAAGTCGTTTAAGCGTGATTGAATCATTCGACCACTCGAATATTCAAGGGACAAATCCTGTATCAGCAATGGTCGTTTATCGAGATGGAAAACCGGAAAAGAAGAGTTATCGAAAATTCAATATTAAAACCGTACAAGGGAGTCATGAATTTTTAACAACACAAGAAGTCGTGAGAAGACGATATTCTAGATTATTAAAAGAACAGAAACCTTTACCGGATTTAATTTTGATGGATGGTGGAAAAGTTCAGATGAGAGCTGCTATGGAAGTTTTAGAAGATGAACTTGGATTATACATTCCGATTGCTGGAATGGTAAAGGATGAGAAACATAAGACTGCTCATTTACTGTATGGTGAAGATTATGAACAAATTGAATTAGATCCAACGAGCCAAGCATTCCATTTATTACAACGAATTCAAGAGGAAGTCCATCGATATGCGATTACATTCCATCGTCAAGTAAGAAGTAAAAATGCTTTTTCTTCTATTCTTGATGAGATTGAAGGAGTTGGACCGAAGACTCGAACAAAACTATTGCAGCATTTTAAAACAATGAAGGGAATCCAAGAAGCAACAGTTGAAGAGATTCAAAAACTGGGAATTTCTGAAAAAGTGGCGAAGCGTATCAAAGAATCAGTGAGATAATATCATTGGGATTTCTCTTTAGGGTGTGAGGCCGCCAGCAGCCTCGCAAAGCGAGTCTCATGGCTAACATTTGAGCCTAGGGTCTCAAATGTTGCCTTAAAAGCTTCCTGTGGTCAGGAAGCTTTTATTTCACACCTATGTTCTATCGTGTGGCAAAGGCGCGCGTTGCGCTGTTTGCCTATTGGTGTACATGGGTGGTGATTTCTCTTTGGAGTGTGAGGATGTGTTTTGGAAGAATTGTGTTTATTTCAGGCTTACTTCTGTACCTTTAATTGTTATAAAAAGTTTCAATATTGTTTAAGTGTTTGTATAACAGGTTTTTAAATCTGTTATATTTTTTGCTAAAAACAGTAAAAAATAATTGATTTCTTTCTCAGAGTATGCTATTTTATGTTAGTCAAAAATTTATGAAAAAAGGTAGGTAAAATCATGAACAAATGGTTTAAACTAGGTGCAGTTGCTGCAACATTATTTTTAGGAGCTTGTTCGACTTCAACAAGTACTACTACAAGCAAAGATACTGTATCACAAGCACAAAAAAATTGGGATGCAATTGAAAAAGCAGGAAAAATTAAAGTTGCAACAGCAGGTACTTTATATCCACAATCATTCCATACAGATAAAGACAACTCTTTAACTGGTTATGATGTTGAGATTGTAAAAGAAGTTGCTAAACGCTTAAACTTAGAAGTTGACTTCACTGAAATGGGTGTTGACGGTATGTTAACAGCTTTAGATAGCGGTCAAGTAGATATTGCTAACTATTCAATTGAAGAAGGTTCAAAATATGTAGACAAATATTTACGTACTGAACCTCATAAATATTCATTTACATCAATGGTAGTTCGTGAAAGCGACAATTCAGGAATTTATTCTTGGGCTGATGTAAAAGGTAAAAAAGCTGCAGGTGCTGCAAGTACAAACTACATGAAAATTGCTAAAAAATTAGGTGCAGAATTAGTTATCTATGACAATGTTACAAATGATGTTTATATGTCTGATTTAGTAAATGGTCGTACAGATGTGATTATCAATGACTACTACTTACAAAAAATTGCTGTAGCATTCGGTAAAGATACTTTCCCAATTAAAATTAACGAAGGTGTTTACGCAAACCCATATAGCGCAAGCTTCTCTATTAAATTAGGAAATGAAGTTATCCAACAAAAATTCAATGAAGCATTAAAATCAATGAAAGAAGATGGAACTTTAACTGAAATTTCTAAAACTTTCTTTGCTGGTGAAGATGTAACTCAACCAAAAGACTTGAAATTAGAAAAAATTGATTTTTCTGATGTAGAATAAGAGGCGATGACGATTGTTTAATCTTAAGTTAGCGATTCATAGTCTTTCCTTTGTATTAAGTGGTTTAAAATATACATTAGGAATTGCTGGAGTAAGTTTTATTTTTGGAACGATCTTAGGTTTCATGTTTGTTTTAATGAAACGTTCGAACATAAGAGTTTTAAGAATGATAGCTAATTTCCATGTTTCTTTTATGAGAGGAACTCCTACATTAGTATTTTTATTCTTATTATATTTCGGATTACCTTATTTAAAAATTCAACTTCCAGCTCTAGTCTGTGCAATCTTATGTTTTAGTATTGCAAGTAGTGCATATATTTGTGAAGTGTTACGTTCTTCAATTGATGCAGTGGACTATGGACAATGGGAAGCTTCTACTTCCTTAGGATTGAATTATTTTCAAACATTAAGAAGAGTGATTGTTCCTCAAGCATTTAGAATTTCAGTACCACCTTTAAGTAATGTTTTATTAGATATGATAAAAGGAACGTCATTGGCAGCAATGATTACGGTACCTGATATTTTTCAAAATGCTAAAATTGTTGGAGGTCGAGAATTCGATTATATGACGATGTATATTTTAGTAGCGTTAATCTACTGGAGTATCTGTTTAGTGTTTGAACAAGGTCAGAAAATTTTAGAAAAAAGATTATCTTTATATTAAAAATGAAGAGGTTGGAATTCCAGCCTCTTTTTTGTATGTAACGGGGATTGCTAGAGATTTTAATGAAAATATGATAGACTATCCAGGAAGAAAAGGAGTGGTGATCATGAAAAAATTAGCAATTATAGGCACAGGATGGATATCTTCTTCTTTTGTAGAAGCGGTGCAACAAACGAATAGTTTTGAAGTCGTATCTGTTTACAGTAGAACAATAGAAAAAGCAGAAGAATTTGCTACAAAACACCAGATTCCTTCTTGGACAAATCAATGGAGTGAATTCTTATTAGAAAATAATTGGGATGTTGCCTATATCGGATCACCAAACCATACACATGGTGACTATTCAAAACAATTATTAGAGAATCAAAAAAATATTATTGTTGAAAAACCATCCTTTTTATCGATAGAAGAGTGGGATGAAGTTCATCAATTAGCGGTGGAAAAAAATTTATTCGTGATTGAAGCTATTCGTCATTATTATGAACCAGCCTTCCAAAAAATTGGTAAAATGATTGCTCCTAGATTGGATGAAATAAAAGGAGCTGTGTTATCGTATGCAAAATATTCTTCAAAATATGATGCATTTTTAAGAGGCGAGATTGCGAATTCATTTTCATTAGCTTCTGGTGGGGGTGCTTTAATGGATTTAGGAGTTTATCCTATTTACAATGCGATTAGCTGGTTTGGAATGCCAGAAAAAGCTCATTATCAAGCACGTAAATTACAAAATCAAGCAGACGGACATGGAATTGTATTATTGGAATATCCAACGTTTGACGTAACGATTTTTGTTGGGAAAGTGTTAAACGTATGTCTTCCTCAAGAAATTTACTTTGGAAAAGAAACGTTGCAAATCAATGACTGCCAAGAAATTAAAGAAGTCAAAACACTATATATGAGTGAAGTTGTGGAAATAAAGGAATATGAACTTCGTAAAAATCCATTAGAATGGGAAGCCATTGGTTTAGCAAAACTATTAGAACGTACACCAGAATCTCTAAAACAATATGAACAAAGTAAAAAAATAAGTCGTAATGTTTTAGAAGTGATTGAAGCATTAAGAAATTCAGCAGGAATTACATTTAATTAAGGAGAAATCATGAAAGAATATATTCAAAATAAATGGAATGAAAAAGGTTTTAAAAACTTAACTCCGATTCAAGAAGCAACAGAGGAATTGATTCAAAATGGGGAAGATCTAGTAGCAGTCTCTCCAACTGGAACAGGAAAAACATTAGCTTACTTATTACCCTTATTGGAGAAAATTGAAATCAATCATGAATTACAAGCGGTCATTTTAGTACCTAGTCAAGAATTAGCACAACAAATTGGTGAAGTCATTCGTGAATGGAAATTGCCAGAATTAACCATGTTAGTTTTAGCAGGAGGAGCTAATGTAAAGCGTCAAATTGAAAACTTAAAGAAAAAACCAGAATTAGTCGTTGGAACACCAGGAAGATTAACAGAATTAGCGAATCAAAGAAAATTAAAACTTCATCAAGTTCAAACACTTGTTTTAGACGAAGCAGATTATTTATTGGCTCAAGAACATTTAGAACAAACTCGTTCCTTTATTAAAAAATGTCCATCACAACGACAAATGATTTGTTTTTCAGCCACTAAAAATGAAATATTAGAATCTATTCACCAATGGATTAATATGACACCAAAATGGGTTGAAAACGAACAGAAAATGGCAGGAAATAGGAATGTAAAACATGTGTATATTGAATCTCCTGTTCGTAAAAAAGATGAATTGTTAAGAAAATTTGCAAATATGAAGGAATATCAAGCGTTAGTATTTGTCAATTCACTTGCAAATGCGGGAATTTTAGCAGAAAAATTACAATATCACAATATTCCTTGTGCCTTATTAACGAGCCAAGAAAATCAAATCAATCGAAAAGCAGCGATTCAAGCTTTTAAAAAAGGAGAAGTTCCTATTTTATTAACGACAGATGTTGCGGCACGTGGATTAGATATTGAAGATTTACCAGTCGTGATTCATTATGACTTACCTGAAAACAAAGAGGTATACACTCATCGTTCAGGGAGAACTGGAAGAATGGGGAAAGATGGTTTAGTCATTAGTTTTGTGACAGAAAAAGAAGTAAGAGACTTGAAAAAACTCATTCCAGCTGATGCAAAACTAGAAGCGTTCCAAGTTCATTCGAGCCAATTACAAGTTGCTCAGAAGAAAAAAGTGGTGGAAAAGAAACCTTACAAACCAAAAGACAAAAAAGGAACAGCTAAAAAAGCTTATCCATCAAAAGATAAAAGATCCTTTAAAAATAAAAAATCATCAGGGAAGAAAAAGTAAAAAGGAGTTTCTTAGATGCTTACATTGGAGTTTTTGAAAAATCATTTAGAAGAATATCATTTACCCTTTGAAGACAAAGCGGTGTTGATTCAAGTCAAAAGATTAATCCACGAAGATTATGCGATTTGTTATTGGTCTTCAATGGGCTGTGTATTTTTGTGGTTAAAAGATGATGCCACATTTTCTGATATAAGACCTCTACTATTTCCGATTGAACGAGTAGAGAAAGTACAGTATCAAAAGAAATTTTTATCAAATGATGAATTAAGTTTTGAAGTAGAGGGAGAAAAGTTTCAATTTGAAATCCCTCATCGGTCTAAATATTTTTCGAATCAAAAAGAACAATTAAAACTGTTCCGTCACTTGATGGAACAATAAAGGAGACGGACATGGAAATTATTCGTTCGCACCAAAATGCAATGGTTAAAAATTATCAGAAATTACAAACTTCCAAAGGTAGAAAAAAATCGGAAGCGTATATGATAGAAGGGGAACATTTAGTTGAAGAAGCCATTCAATCGACTGTTCCGATTCAACGTTTAGTTGTCAGTGAGGATGCGATTCATCTTTATGAAAAATGGACAAAAAGCTATCCAACAATGTTTGTTTCAAAAGAGGTGTTTGAAAAGTTATCGATGACTCAAACGACTCAAGGTATTTTAGCGATTGTACCATTAGAAAAGAAACTATTGGTCGAAGTTCCTCAGGGGCGTTATCTTTTAGCGGATGCAGTTCAAGACCCAGGTAATTTAGGAACAATTATTCGTACTGCCGATGCTGCAGGATTTGATGCTGTTGTTTTAGGAGAAGGCTGTGTGGATTTATATAATGATAAAGTGGTTCGTTCGATGCAAGGAAGCCAATTTCACGTAGCGATTTATCATGAAAATTTAACGGATGTATATGCCAAATTAAAAGAAAATGATATTCCGGTTGCTGTAACAGCACTTCATCGTGAGGCTAAAGATTTCAAATGGTTAACTGGTAGAGAATCTGTTGCAATTGTGGTTGGAAATGAAGGAAATGGCGTTCGACAAGAATTGATTGAATCTGCGGATCATGTGATTCAGATTCCAATGTTTGGTCAAGCGGAATCGTTGAATGTAGCGATTGCGAGTGGGGTACTTATGTACCAAACTAGATTATAGTTTATAGGGATTGGGCTGATGTTGTGAGGCCGCCAGCAGCCTTGCGTTGCAAGTCTCATGGCTAATTTTTGAGCCTAGGGTCTCAAAAATTGCCTTAAAAGCTTCCTGGAAACAGGAAGCTTTTATTTCACAACAGCGCCCAATCCCAGGTGTTTCGGTCATAATACGAGAGTACGTTTAGGATGTGGTGTACGGAAATCTCATTAACGTTCTTTCGTTTAGCAAATGCGCTATGCTGTTTGCTTGAAGGGGGGCTATTTTGGGTTAGTTGTTAGTCTTAGTGTAGTGGCTCTTATTAGTTATGAGCGTTTTGTTTGATTGATATTTTTATCTGTGCTATACTATTTATGAATTAAAATGACGTGGAAAGGAGAGTGAGCAGGAATGCTCACTCTTTTTACGCAGTTATGTAAAGGAGGTTATCTATGAGTAAAGTAGCAGAATTAGTTTCAACACTCGCTTTGCCAGTTATTGAAGCAGAAGGGTTTGAATTAGTCGATTTAGAGTTTGTAAAAGAAGGGAAAAATTGGTTTTTACGTTTTTACCTTGACAAACCAGGTGGAATTGATTTAGATGATTGTGCATTTATGAGTGAAAAATTTAGTGAATTATTAGATGCACAAGATCCAGATCCGATTCCTCAAGCGTATTTCCTTGAAGTATCTTCTCCTGGTGCTGAACGTCCTCTGAAAACTGAGAAAGATTTGAGAGAAGCGATTGGACAATATGTTCATTTATCTTTCTATCAACAAGTCGAAGGTGAGAAGTTTTTAGAAGGATTTTTAACAGAAGTAACTGATGAGTCAGTGACTTTAGAAGTGAAAATTAAAACGCGAAAAAAATCAGTTACGATTATGCGTGAAAATATTGCAAAAGCTCGATTAGCGATTCAATTCTAGGAATCAATTAGAAACATTTTTGACAAAGGAGTCACATTATGAGTAAAGAAATGATTAAAGCATTAAATATTCTTGAAGAAGAAAAAGGGATTTCTAAAGAAGTTGTAATTACAGCTTTAGAAGCTGCTCTTGTTTCTGCTTATAAGAAAAACTATGGACAAGCACAAAATGTTGAAGTTGAATTTGATGCTAAAAAAGGAAAAATGCATGTATACGCAGTGAAAGAAGTTGTGGAGTATGTATTTGATTCAACACTTGAAGTGAGTATTGAAGAAGCTCATGAATTACATAAAGCTTATGAAGTTGGAGACAAAATTCGTTTTGAAGTAACTCCAAAAGATTTTGGACGTATTGCTGCACAAACTGCTAAACAAGTCATTATGCAACGTTTAAGAGATGCTGAACGTACAAATATTTATAATGAATTTATCGAATATGAAAATGAAATTATGACAGGTGTTGTTGACCGTCAAGATTTCCGTTATGTCTATGTAAATTTAGGTAAAATTGTGGCAGGAATGACAAAACAAGATCAAATTCCTACTGAAGAATATTTACCAGATCAACGTATTAAAGTTTTAGTATCTAAAGTTGACAACACGACTAAAGGTCCATTAATTTTCGTAAGTCGTACACATCCAGATTTATTAAAACGTTTATTTGAACAAGAAGTTCCTGAAATTTACGAAGGAGTTGTAGAAATCGTTTCTATTGCTCGCGAAGCAGGAGATCGTGCGAAAGTTGCAGTACGTTCTAGAGATACAAACTTAGATCCAGTTGGAACTTGCGTAGGACCTCGTGGACAACGTGTACAAAATATCGTAAATGAATTAAATGGAGAAAATATGGATATCGTTGAATGGAACGAAGATCCATCTGTATACATTGCGAATGCATTAAATCCTGCACAAGTTGTGAAAGTAGACTTTGATTCAGATCGTAATAGTTGCATCGTTGTAGTTCCAGATCATCAATTATCATTAGCGATTGGTAAACGTGGACAAAATGCTCGTTTAGCAGCTAAATTAACTGGTTTCCGTATTGATATTAAATCAGAATCAGCTTATCAAGAATATTTAGACCAATTAGATTCAGAATTACCTACAGTTGAAGAAAATTCAAGTGAAGAAGTTCAAACTGAAGAATAATCATTAAGGAGGCATCTTATGAAAAAAAGAAAAGTTCCAATGCGTCGTTGTATAGCTTCTGGAGAAATGATGCCTAAGAAAGAATTGGTACGGATTGTTCGTAACAGTGAAGGTGTCGCTCAAATTGATCCTACTGGAAAAGTCAATGGAAGAGGAGCTTATATTACATTAGAACCGACTCTTGTTGAAAAAGCGTGGAAGAATCATTTATTTGAACGTCAATTAGAAATCGAAATCCCAGATAGTTTCTATGAAGAACTATTGCAATATGTGGATCACCAAAAAGCTAGAAAAGAGTTATTTAGTGATGGAAAGCATTGATAAAAAGAAAGCTCTCAATTTATTAGGGATGGCGACTCGTGCCCGTAAACTAATATCTGGAGAAGAGCAAGTACTGCAAAGTATTCAAAAAGAAAAAGTAAATCTCGTTATTTGTACAATAAATAGTAGTGAGAATACCGTAAAGAAAATCAAAAATAAATGTGAATATTATGAAATCCCTTTTATTCAGCAATTTACAACGGAAGAAGTTTCGCAGGCGATTGGAAAACAACGCTCGATTATCGCGATTGCTGATCAAGGTTTTACAAAAAGTCTGATGAAGATGAAAGGATTTAACGATATGAACGAATAGGAAGGTGAACGTATGTCAAAAACACGTGTATATGAACTTGCAAAAGAGTTAAAACTACCTAGTAAGGACATTATCGAAAAAGCAAAACAATTAGGCATTAGTTATAACAGCCATATGTCAACAATGGAAGATGGAGAAATTGCAACAATTAAAGCTTCAATTTCAACAAAGAAAGAAGCTCCAAAAAAAGTTGTTGAAAAGAAAGAAACTCCTGCGCCTAAAAAAGTAGAGGCAAAGAAAGAAGCAGCGCAACCTAAAAAGGAAACTGCAAAAAAAGAAGAAGTGAAAAAAGCTGAACACAAACCAGCACATTCACCAAAACAACAGGATAAAAATCATCAACCAAATCAAAATAAACACGGACATAAGAAGGAATCTATGCAAAAACAAGAAAAAGTAGCAAATAAAGGACCAAAACATCAATCTCGTGATGAAGAATCATATTCAAATCATCGTGAATCTAAAAAAAATAATGATTTCAAACGTGGAAATCAAAAACGTGGTGGCGAACGTAATCAACAAGAAAACTTTAATAAGAAAAATCGTCATCAAAAAAATAACCGTAAACAACAAAAGAATGCTGAACAAAAACCAGCAGTTCCAGCACGTAAATTCCATGAATTACCAGATGTATTAGTGTATACAGATGGAATGACAGTTGCTGAGTTAGCTAAAAAGATTAAACGTGAACCAGCAGAAA
This sequence comes from uncultured Granulicatella sp., assembly GCF_963521425.1. GTDB lineage: Bacteria > Bacillota > Bacilli > Lactobacillales > Aerococcaceae > Granulicatella. The sequence goes on along the minus strand of NZ_CAUQUN010000001.1, from coordinate 9,042 downwards.
TTATTAAAAAATTATTCTTATTAGGAGTAATGGCAACATTAAACCAAGGATTATCGAAAGATGCGATTGAATTATTAGCAGCAGACTATGGTATGGATGCTGAAGAAAAAATCGAAAAAGATATTTCTGATTTAGATGTATACTTTGAAGAAGCAGCTGCTGAGAGCGACTCACACGCAGTTCGTCCTCCAGTTGTTACAATCATGGGACACGTTGACCATGGTAAAACAACTTTACTTGACCAATTAAGAAATTCTTCTGTAGTTGCTGGAGAAGCTGGAGGAATTACACAACATATTGGAGCTTACCAAATTAAAATTGATGGCAAACCAATTACATTCTTAGATACACCAGGTCACGCGGCATTTACAACAATGCGTGCTCGTGGTGCGGATATCACAGATATTACAATTATTGTAGTTGCTGCTGATGACGGTGTAATGCCACAAACAATCGAAGCGATTAACCATGCTAAAGCTGCAGATGTTCCAATTATTGTTGCTGTAAACAAAATTGATAAACCAGCTGCTAACCCAGGTCGTGTAATGCAAGAATTATCTGATTTAGGTTTAGTTCCTGAAGCATGGGGTGGAGATACAATCTTCGTTGAAATTTCTGCTAAATTCAATCAAAATATCGAAGAATTATTAGAAATGATTTTATTAGTAGCTGAGATGCAAGAATTAAGTGCAAATGCTAATCGTTTAGCATTAGGTACAGTTATTGAAGCTCGTTTAGATAAAACAAAAGGACCTATCGCAACGTTATTAGTTCAAGAAGGAACTCTTAAAGTTGGAGACCCAATCGTTGTTGGGAATACATTCGGACGTGTCCGTGTAATGGTGAATGACCAAGGACGTCGTGTGAAAACAGCTGTTCCAGCAACTCCAGTAGAAATTACAGGATTAAATGCCTCTCCACAAGCTGGTGACCGCTTCGTAGTATTTGAAGATGAAAAATCAGCTCGTGCAGCCGGTGAAGAACGTGCAAAACGTGCTTTAATTGAACAACGTAATGCATCAAGCCGTATTACTTTAGATAACTTATTCTCAACATTAAAAGATGGAGAAATGAAAGAAGTTAACGTCATTATTAAAGCAGACGTACAAGGTTCTGTAGAAGCATTAGCTTCAAGTTTACAAAAAATTGAAGTTGAAGACGTACGTGTGAAAATTATCCATACAGCTGTTGGGGCAATCAATGAAAGTGATATTACTTTAGCAACAGCAAGTAATGCGATTATTATTGGTTTCAACGTAAGACCTACACCTCAAGCGAAGATTCAAGCTGAATCTGACCAAGTAGATATTCGTTTACACCGTATTATTTATAATGTTATTGATGAAATTGAAACAGCGATGAAAGGTATGTTAGATCCTGAATTTGAAGAGAAAATTACTGGTTCTGCAATCGTTCGTGAAACTTATACAGTGTCTAAATTAGGTACAATTGCTGGTTCATATGTCACTGAAGGGGTTGTAAAACGTTCTAGTCAAGTTCGTTTAATTCGTGATAACATCGTTATTTACGAAGGTGAATTAGCAAGCTTGAAACGTTTCAAAGATGATGCTAAAGAAGTGAAATTAGGATTTGAATGTGGAATTATGATTGAAGGCTACAATGATATTAAAGTAGACGATATTATCGAAGCATTTGAAATGGTTGAAATTAAAAGAAAATAGTTGTTAGATGATGGAATAAAGAGAGGAGAGTATTAAATGGCGAATTTCCGTGTTGGTCGTGTTTCTCAAGAGATTTTGAGAGAAGTGAATGATATTTTGTCAAAAAAAGTTCGTGATCCTCGTGTGCAAGAAATTACGATTACTGAGGTAGATGTAACAGGCGATTTGCAAATTGCGACGGTTTATTATACAACTTTGCAAACTTTAGCGAGTGAGCGCCAAGCAACTGAACGTGGATTGGAAAAATCTAAAGGTTTAATTCGTCGTGAATTAGGGAAACGTTTATCTCTCTATAAAACGCCTGAATTAATTTTTAAACGTGATGAGTCTGTTGATTATGGAAACCATATCGAAGAATTGTTGAAGAGTATCCAACAAGAGGACGAGGAACGTTAAATATAAACAAAAAAGTTTTTCTATAGTAATATAGGACGCCAGTAGCCCCCTATGGGGTCTCTTGGCTAAAATTTGAGCCATGGTCTCAAATTTTCCTAGTAAAAGTAGCCATCTGGCTACTTTTACGCATATTACTATAGATTTTTTTGTTTCTATTTATCTTAAAAACTAATACTTCTTAGTATGCAACGTAAAATTGTTATAACAAATGAAAATATTCTCCGTAGTAGCTAAAGTAATGGAATCCTGACTAAGGATTTCATTACGGGAAAAATTGAGACCTTAGGCTCAATTTTTAGCAATGAGACTCGCAAAAGCGAGGCTGCTTGTGTCCCTAGCTACTACAGAGAGTATATTATTTGATTTATTATAATTACTTCGTGAAAAATTTTCTAACTGTGGTATAATAAAAACACTATGAATAAAAGAGGTGTATTATGATTTCTGCAAATGAGACTTGGATTCTTTGGTCCATTATTATCGTCATTGCAACAGTAAGTATTTATTTAGAAAATCATTATGAGTGGGCTTCAAAAATTAGTGGTCCGATTATTGGTTTATTAGCGGCAGCTACATTAAGTAATGTTGGCATCATTCCAGTTGAATCTCCTGTTTATGATCAAGTATGGGATGTTGTAGTGCCACTAGCGATTCCTATGTTGTTATTCACATGTGATTTAAAACAAATTTGGAAAGAAAGTGGACGTCTATTAATGATTTTCTTAATTAGTTCTGTCGGAACTATATTAGGTGCTTTAGTAGGTTATGCTTTCTTAGGCAAAATGATTCCTGTATTGAATCATATTGCAGGAATGATGGTGGGAAGTTATATCGGTGGTGGAGTTAACTTTGTAGCAGTTGCTTCTGCATTTGATATTCCAAAAGAATTAATTTCTGCAGCTACTGTAGCGGATAATTTATTAATGGTATTTTATTTCTTAATTTTATTAATGATTCCATCTATGGCATTTTTCAAAAAACATTTTAAATCTGCATATTCAAATGAAGAATTAGAAGATTCTAAAGAATATCAATCTAAAACAGTAGTGACTTTACAAGATATTGCTTTTGTATTTGCGATTGCTGTAGTGATTGTAACGGTAAGTTTTACTTTATCAAAAGGAATTGCCACTCTTGGACAAAATACTGTGATTCAATTTATCTCTAATAAATATTTGATTCTAACAACTTTAACAGTTGCAGCTTCAACTTTATTTTCTTCATTTTTCAAAAAAATTCATGGAGCAAATGAAATTGGAACTTTCTTAATTTACTTATTCTTTGTTGTAATTGGAATTCCTGCTTCCATTGAGGCGATTATTGCAAAATCTCCATTACTTTTAGTGTTCTGTGCTATTATGGTTTTTGTAAATATGTTCGTAACCTTCTTAGGGGCAAAAGTATTTGGCTTTACAATTGAAGAAGCTATTTTAGCATCTAATGCAAACATTGGAGGTCCAACAACGGCAGCAGCTATGGCAGTATCAAAAGGCTGGCACCGCTTCGTAGCACCAACCATGTTAGTAGGAACATTAGGATATATATTAGGAACCTATATCGGAATATTAGTAGGAAACTTCCTCATGTAACAGAAAAGACAAACATCAACTTAGAAGAAAAAACTAAGAAGATGTTTGTCTTATTTATTTGAAAAAAGACTTCCTAAAGTAGTATGGAACAAATAAGCTGTTAGCTTATTTGTTAGGAAATTTTGAGACCTAGGCTCAAAATTTAGGCAAGAGATTCGCTAAGCGAAGCTACTGCCGTCCTAATACTACTATAATAAGAAGTCTTTTAATAGATATATTATTTTGTTAGGTAAGTAACCGCCATCGCATCAACACCTGTATGGCTCATAATAATTGGTGAAGTCATTACAATTGTTAGTTTAGCATCTGGGAATAACTCACGTAAAGTATCGATTTGAGATTGATTAAACTCATTCAATCCAGCATGCATAATCCCAATTTCTTGAATCCCATTAGGGCAAGCTTTCATTTCCTCAAAAACTTCATCATATTTCTTCTGAAGAGATTTTAAACCTCTCCCTTTTTGAACAATCTCAATTTTACCATTAATAACTTCTAAAAATAGTTTAATGTTTAATAAATTCGAGAAAGCTCCCATGACACGACTAATACGGCCACCCTTAATTAAATTATCTAAATTTAAAACAGTTAAATATAATTTCGTACGTTGACGAGTACTTTCAATTACTTCTAAAACTTCTTCAGCACTTTTGCCTTCTTTGGCAGCATTCGCTGCTTCACGAACAATAATTCCCATTGAACGAGAAGTGAAGTCTGAATCAACAACTGTTACAGTTGATTCCGTAATATCTGCTGCTTGTCTTGCAGCATTCACAGTTCCACTAATTGAATTCATTAAGTGGATTGAAATAATTTCTGACCCATCTTTTCCTAATTCATCATACAGTTCTACAAAACGCCCAATAGAAGGTTGAGCAGTCATTGGTAATTCAGAACTTGCAATCATTTTATTTTTAAATTCTTCTTTTGTAATAGTTTCACCGTCTAAATAATGTTCCTCTTGAATCGTAATATTTAATGGAACTACATGAATATTGAAATCTTGGATTTCTTGTTCGGTTAAATCAGCAGTTGAATCTGTCACTATGATTATACGAGACATGTCGTCACTCCTTTTAACTTAATGTATTTCTATCATATCATATTTTTTTACAAAACACCTAGCATTAATATTTTTAACTAAGGATAGAGAATTGTTCTAGCATTGGATTTGTTTTTTTTTAAGAAAATCTGTGATAAAATATGATAAGTTATTAAGTTAAATTTGTTGAAAAAGGAAGAAATCAATGGACGGAATTTTACCATTATGGAAAGAAAAAGGAATGACTTCATTCGACTGTGTCTTTAAAGTGAGACGCTTATTACAAACGAAAAAAGTAGGGCATTCAGGTACATTAGATCCAGAAGTAGACGGTGTTTTACCAATTTGCGTTGGAAAAGCAACAAAAGTGGTAGAGTATTTATTAGAATCCAATAAAGTTTATCAAGGAGAGATTTGTTTAGGGATTGCTACTGAAACAGAAGATGCTCATGGAGAAATCGTGAAACAAGAAGAGATAATGACTCCATTTACAATTGATGAAATTGATACCATGATGGAAACTTTTCAAGGAGAAATTACTCAAATTCCTCCAATGTATTCTGCTGTGAAAGTCAATGGTAAAAGACTATACGAATATGCTCGAAAAGGAGAAGCTGTAGAACGTCCAGAAAGAAAAGTTACTATTTATGAGTTTAAACGAACTTCGACTCCTAAATATGATGAAGTGACGAAAACACAAAAATGGACATTTGAAGTGAGTTGTAGTAAAGGGACTTATGTTCGTACATTAGCCGTTGATCTAGGAGAAAAACTAGGAGTTCCTTCTCATATGTCACAATTAACTCGTATTAAAAGTGGACCATTTATTTCAGAACAATGTGTGACATTATCACAATTAGAAGCTTTAGTGGAACAAGATCAAGCTTCATCCATCCTTCGACCTTTAGAAGAAGTGTTTGAAACATACCCTAGAGTGGATGTTCCAGAAAACTTTATTACAAAAGTAAAAAATGGAGCACTGTTAACTACAGAAGAATTACCTCAAGTGGTAGAACCTTCAACTTTTTATATTGAAGGTGAATTAATAGCCTTATACGGACCTCATCCTGAGAAAAAAGGACTATTAAAACCGATTAAAATGTTTTAAGGAAAGAGAGATAACATGCAAATTATAAAAATCACCCATCCTTATGAGTCTTCTCAAATTGTTCAAGAGCCTATTGTGTTGGCACTTGGATTTTTTGATGGGATTCATTTAGGGCATCAGGAAGTGATTCAACAAGCAAAGGAAAAAGCTCAAGAATTAGGCGTGAAATTAGCGTTAATGTCATTTGATCATCATCCTTCCATTATTTTCCAAGGAGCAGATCCAGACGAATTACAATATCTATCACCCTTTGAAAGAAAGGTTGAGTTATTAGAAGAGTTTGGTGTAGATATTTTTTACGTTATTGATTTTACAAAAGAATTTGCTTCATTAAGTCCTCAAGAGTTTGTTGACCAGTATATGGTTGGGCTAAATGCTGTAACAGTTGTTGCTGGATTTGATTATACTTATGGGAAAATAGAGATTGCTAATATGGATTTATTACCCACTTATGCAAAAGAAAGATTTTCAATTGTTACGATTTCAGAACAACAGACAGAAAAACAAAAAATTGGTTCCACAGCAATTCGAAACTATTTAGAAACGGGTCAAATCGAAGAAGCAAATGCATTATTAGGCTATGAATATACGATGATTGGAAAAGTTGTTCATGGTTTTGGACGTGGAAGTTCCTTATTAGGATTTCCAACAGCAAATATTGATGTTTCTGCAGACACTTATTTATTGAAAAAAGGAGTTTACATTGTAGAAATTCAAGTAGAAGATAAATGGTATCCTGCGATGGCTTCGATTGGAGTGAATCCAACGTTTAATGATGTAACGAAAATTACGATTGAAGTCTATATTTTAGATTTCCAAAGAGATATTTATGAATTCCCAGTAAGAGTCAAATGGTTGCATTATTTACGAGACGAATTAAAATTTGATGGAGTAGAAGCACTAATCGCTCAATTAAAAGAAGATGAAGTAAATACTAAAAAATATTTTGAAAAATAATGGTGAAAATATGTGGTACTTGAAAAATTTTGACGAATTATCTAAAAAAGAAGTCATTGAAATTTACAAAGCAAGAATTCAAACCTTTATTGTTGAACAACAGTTAAATTATCAAGAAATTGATGAAATTGACAAAAGAGCGTGGCATTTATTCGAAACAGATGAAGCTGGTAAAGTGATTGCGTATTTACGAATTTTCCAAGAAGTTGATGGAGCTCATATCGGACGTGTCATTGTGGATGAAGATTATCGTAGACAAGGAAAAGGAAGAGCTCTAATGGAAAGAGCGATAGAAATTTGTCAAGAATGGTATGTCGATCAGCCGATTATGATTCATGCACAAACGTATTTACAGCAGTTCTATGAATCATTAGGCTTCGAAGTTTGGTCACAACCTTATCAGCTAGTTGGAATTGAACATATAGATATGATTTTAAAATAGGAGGCATTTGTATGATTACTCGTTACACAAGACCGGAAATGGCCAAGATTTGGTCAGATGAAAATCGTTATCGTTGTTGGTTAGAAGTTGAGATTTTAGCTTGCGAAGCTTGGGCAGAGTTGGGAGACATTCCAAAAGAAGATGTCCAAAAAATTCGTGACAATGCTAGTTTTTCAGTGGAAAGAATTTTAGAAATTGAAGAAGAAACAAGACACGACGTTGTAGCTTTTACTCGTGCAGTGAGTGAAACATTAGGAGAAGAACGAAAATGGGTTCATTATGGTCTAACTAGTACAGACGTTGTGGATACTGCCTATGCTTATCAATTAAAACAAGCGAATGATATTTTACGCAAAGATTTAAGACGTTTCTTAGAGATTATAAGGCAAAAAGCGCTTGAACATAAATATACTGTTTGTATGGGAAGAACGCATGGTGTACATGCAGAGCCAACGACTTTTGGGTTGAAGCTTGCATTATGGTATTCAGAAATGAAACGGAATATCGAACGATTTGAACGTGCTGCCCAAGGTGTCGAAGCTGGAAAAATTAGTGGAGCCGTTGGAACTTTTGCCAATATTCCAACTTCTGTAGAAGCCTATGTATGTGGTCAGTTACAAATTCGTCCTCAAGAAATTTCAACACAAATCTTATCGAGAGATTTACATGCGGATTATATTTCAACGATTGCTTTAATTGCGACTAGTATTGAAAAATTTGCCACTGAAATTCGTGGCTTGCAAAAATCAGAAACACGTGAAGTCGAAGAATTTTTTGCAAAAGGTCAAAAAGGTTCTTCTGCAATGCCACATAAGAGAAACCCGATTGGTTCAGAAAATATGGCTGGCTTATCTAGAGTGATTCGTGGACATATGGTAACAGCGTATGAAAATGTCAATTTATGGCATGAAAGAGATATTTCGCATTCTTCAGCAGAACGTATTATTATTCCAGATAGCACGATTTTACTAAATTATATGTTAAATCGTTTTGGTAATATTGTTAAAAACTTAACGGTATTCCCTGACCGTATGCTTAAAAATATGGATGCAACATTTGGATTAATTTATAGCCAACGTGTTCTGTTGAAATTAATTGATAAAGGATTAAGCCGTGAAAAAGCTTATGACTTAGTACAACCATGTACAGCACTAGCTTGGGATGAACAACGTTCATTTAGAGAAATTATTGAAAAACACGAAGAAATTATGTCACATTTAAGTGTAGAAGAATTGAATGATGCCTTTGATTATCACTATCATATTCGACAAGTTGATGAAATTTTCCACAGAGTTGGACTTGATTAGTGCATTTTTCTAAAAAATATGGTATAAACGTATAGTAAACAAAATATGAAGGAGAGTTAACATGATTAACGTAAGTGATTTAAAAGCAGGAATGACTTTCATTCTTGATGGAAAATTAATTAAAGTGTTGGAAATCAGCCACCACAAACCAGGTAAAGGAAATACTGTCATGCGTATGAAAATCCGTGACGTTCGTAACGGATCAACAGTTGATACTACAATGAGACCTGATGAAAAAGTAGAACGTGCTCACATCGATACAAAAGACGTTCAATACTTATACAGCCAAGATAACGTTGGTGTATTCATGGACTTAGAAAGCTATGAACAATATGAAATTCCAGAAGAAACAATCGAAAACGAATTGAAATACATTTTGGAAAACATGGAAGTTAAAATCCAATTCTACGGAACAGAAGTAATTGGGGTTTCATTACCTTCAACAGTTGTATTACAAGTAACTGAAACTCAACCATCTATTAAAGGTGCTACTGTTACAGGTTCTGGTAAACCAGCAAC